>JABGUL010000027.1 GCA_018646605.1 Flavobacteriaceae bacterium | reverse complement strand
GGTGGCCCTGTTACCTGTGGTTTGGATTAAATTCACCTCTTTCAAAACGGGCTATTGACTAGAATAAGTTTATTTTTGCCCCTTATATAAAAAAACAACATTCTTGAAACCTTTTCAACTTATAGACCGCACCAATGGCGGCAGTATCAAAAACGATCTTTTATCTGGAATTACGGTAGCACTGGCTCTAGTGCCGGAGGCAGTTGCCTTTGCTTTTGTTGCAGGAATATCACCCATTGTAGGACTTTACGGGGCATTTATGATGGGATTGGTTACGGCTATTTTTGGGGGTCGTCCTGGGATGATTTCAGGAGCTACGGGTGCCATGGCAGTGGTTATGGTAAGTCTTGTGAGTCAAGGCAATGAGTTGGGGGGTACCGAGAGCGCTGGTCTACAGCATCTATTTGCTACCCTACTACTGGCAGGACTCATTCAGGTTTCTGCTGGTATGTTGCGCCTAGGAAAATTTGTACGAATGATACCACATTCGGTGATGATGGGGTTTGTCAATGGCTTGGCCATTGTCATCTTCCTTTCACAATTGGGGATGTTTAAGAGCAATGGGCAGTGGCTAGTAGGGAGTTCCCTTTGGATTATGCTGGGCTTGGTGGCTACCACCATGCTTATCATGGCGCTTTTACCTTTGGTGACCAAAAAAGTTCCTGCCGCCCTAACCGCAATTGTTGTGGTTTCGCTGGTTGTTATTTTTGGAGGTCTCGAAACAGAAACCGTAAAGTCTTTTATTGTAGCCAATGGAGGAGAAGGGATAAAAGCAGGCTTGCCTCGTTTTCAAGTCCCATTGATTTCCTTTTCGTTGGAAACCTTATTTTTTATCGCTCCGTATGCGTTTATTCTTGCCGCTATTGGATTGATTGAGTCGCTGATGACACTCAACCTCATAGATGAACTTACAGAGACCCACGGCAGTGGCAACAGGGAATGTGTGGCCCAAGGCGCAGGAAACATCCTCAATGGTTTTTTTGGTGGTATGGGAGGCTGTGCGATGATTGGGCAGAGCATTATCAATATTAAGTCGGGTGGACGTGGGCGTCTATCCGGGATTACAGCCGCCTTGGCCTTGTTGTTCTTTATCTTGTTTGGGTCCAGCTATATAGAGCAAGTGCCTATTGCAGCACTTGTAGGGGTTATGTTTATGGTGGTGCTGGGTACATTCGCCTGGAGCACTTTCAAGGTGTGGAATAAAGTCCCCAATGCCGATATGATTGTTATTATTTTAGTGACCGTTATCACTGTGCTTTTTGATTTGGCCATTGCTGTTTTGGCAGGTGTGATCGTTTCTTCCTTGGTTTTTGCATGGGAAAACGCCAAACGTATTCGAGCAAGGAAACATGTGGATGAACACGGAGTAAAGCACTATGAAATCTATGGTCCCTTATTTTTTGGGTGTATCGAATTGTTTAACAGTAAGTTTGATGTGAAAAACGATCCAGATGAGGTTGTTATTGACTTTAAAGAATCCCGTATTGTGGACCAATCGGCCATTGAATGTGTCAATAAATTGACTGAACGCTATCACAAAAACGGAAAAAATATTCACTTAAGACACCTCTCTTCAGATTGTGTCAAATTGATAAAACGGGCAGAAAAAATATACGAAGTCAACGTTCTTGAAGACCCAGATTATTTTGTGGCGATTGATAATTTCAGGCAAGCACAAAATGCCTTAGCTGAAAAATAAACTGCTAGTCCCTTTTTGAAACAGAATCATAAACAAGCACACGATCCCATAAATGGGACGCCTCCTCTATAAAAAGAAGGTGGGTTGGGTCGGTTTGATAGGCATTCTGTGCCTCCAAATCTGGAAAAAGCATCAGGTAAAAGTAAGTGAATGAATTGTCAACCACTTCCCGTTCTTCTGAGGCGGCAGGGCAACCCAAATGATTGGAGGTAGCCTGAGGGTTGGTGTGTATCATCTTTCGTATTGCAGTTTCAAATTGGACTCTATCCTCCTCCTTGGTAGGATTTTTTAACCAAAAATAAACGCTATGAACAAAGGGGCCTGTTGTGTTTTCGATTGAATTGTTTGTCATTTTATACGTATGCTATCATTTGTTTATAAGGCTAAATATAAGTATAAATAACACGCCGTGAAGTGGGTTTACAGGATAAAGCAAAGCAATAACTTTTTAACAAAAAAAAATCTAGAATTGTTGATTTCTTAGTCACCAAAGGGTTTTCATTTCATTTATCAATAACTATATTAGCCTTCTATTCAATGGAAAATCAAACTGCATATACCGAAGACAATATACGTTCCCTAGACTGGAAAGAGCACATCCGTATGCGTCCCGGAATGTATATCGGAAAGCTTGGAGACGGCTCCTCACCAGACGATGGTATCTACATTCTGCTAAAAGAGGTTTTGGACAATTGCATCGATGAGTTTGTGATGGGTGCCGGGAAAACCATTGAAATAACCATTAAAGAAAGTCAAGTTACAGTTCGGGATTTTGGGAGAGGTATACCGTTAGGAAAAGTAGTGGATGTAGTCTCAAAAATGAATACAGGAGGGAAATACGACTCAAGGGCGTTTAAGAAATCAGTAGGTCTCAACGGGGTAGGAACCAAAGCCGTAAATGCACTTTCTTCTTCATTTGTAGTCCAGTCCAACCGTGATAAGCAGTCTAAAACTGCTTCCTTTGAGTTTGGAAATTTAAACCTAGACCCTCCCGCTGAAGAAAGTTCAAGAAGGCGCGGAACGAAAGTTGTTTTCACGCCCGATGTAGGGATTTTTAAAAACTATAAGTATCGCTTGGAATATGTAGAGCGCATGATTAAATATTATGTGTATCTCAACCCAGGCTTAACCATTGAACTGAATGGAGAAAAGTTCATTTCAGAAAATGGATTGCTGGATTTACTCACCGACCAGACCAATGAAAACGATCTTTCATATCCCATTATTCACTTAAGAGGAAATGATATTGAAGTGGCACTAACCCACAGTAAAACGCAATACAGCGAGGAGTATCATTCCTTTGTCAATGGGCAGCACACCACACAGGGAGGAACGCACCAAGCTGCCTTTCGCGAGGGCTTAGTAAAAACAGTGCGGGATTATTTTGGAAAAAACTACGAAGCCTCCGACATCAGAAAGTCAATAATTTCTGCCGTTAGCATCAAGGTGATGGAGCCTGTTTTTGAATCACAAACCAAAACAAAATTAGGCTCTACAGAAATGGGGGAGGGTATGCCTTCTGTCCGGAGTTATATTGTGGATTTTCTGAGCACACAATTGGATAATTTTCTGCATAAAAATACGGATGTGGCAGAAGCAATACAACGTAAGATTATCCAGGCAGAACGGGAGCGAAAAGACCTCTCTGGTATTCGTAAGCTGGCACGAGAGCGTGCAAAAAAAGCAAGTTTACACAACAAAAAACTAAGAGACTGCCGCGTGCACTTACCCGATCTTAAAAAAGACCGCCGTTTGGATTCTACCTTGTTCATTACGGAAGGAGATTCTGCAAGTGGTTCCATCACAAAATCTCGTGATGTGAATACGCAAGCCGTATTTAGCTTGAGAGGGAAACCCTTGAATAGTTATGGTATGTCGAAAAAAATTGTTTATGAAAACGAGGAGTTTAACCTCTTGCAAGCAGCCCTGAATATAGAGGATAGTCTTGAGGATCTTCGGTATAACAATATTGTGATTGCAACTGATGCCGATGTTGATGGAATGCACATTCGGCTGTTGTTAATTACTTTTTTCCTTCAGTTCTTTCCGGAGCTGATCAAGGAAGGGCACCTCTATATTTTACAAACACCCCTTTTTAGAGTTCGTGATAAAAAGCAAACTTTTTATTGCTACAGCGAGCAGGAGCGAAGGGAGGCAATCACCAAATTGAGTGGAAAGCCTGAAATCACACGTTTTAAGGGATTAGGAGAGATTTCTCCAGATGAATTTAAATTCTTTATCGGGGAGGACATTCGCCTAGATCCCGTCATGATGGATAAAACGATCACTACCGAGCAGTTGTTGGAGTTTTATATGGGGAAAAACACCCCCGACCGTCAAAAATTCATTATCGAAAATCTTAAAGTTGAATTAGATTTTGTTGAAGAGCAATCCGTTTAAGGCTAATTTTTTTATTTAAAAAAATAAACTTAGATTTACTATTATTAAAATTACCCCCCATGTCGTCCCAAAAAAAAATCACCCCTGTTTACAACAGTACCCCTGAGTCCGGTTCCGCCGGAAAAAAAACTTCTGCGCTTCATACGCTAGATAAACCGAAAGCCAAAAAACTACGGATTTTTCCTTTTTTATCTTGGTTTGTGGCCATTGGCCTTGAAGTAGTAGCCTATTTCGTTTTACAGGATACCCCCATAAACTTTACGCTCCTTACTATTTTAATAGTTTGTATATTACTGTTTGCCGTCCTTGGGTCGTACTTATGGAAAAAGGCAAATCGATTGGATCCAGCATCGGTAAAAAACAAAGTCAAATTCTTTGTTCAGAATCAACTAGGAGTCATCATGAGCATTTTTGCTTTTGCCCCCTTGATTGTTTTGATTTTTATGAATAAAGACATGGACAAAAAACAAAAAGGAATTTTTGGTGGTATCGCAACACTGGCATTGATTATTGCTGGCGTTTCTGGCGCCGATTTCAACCCTCCATCCATAGAGCAATATACCGAACAAACAGAGCTGGTAAAGTCATTAAATGGTGGTGAAAACCATGTTTTTTGGACGAAATCAGGAAAAAGTTACCACTTGTTTTCAGATTGTTCCTATATCAATACAGATCGTACCCATGAAATATTTGAAGGTACGGTCGTGCAATCTAGAGCATTAAAAAATATTACCGATCTCTGTGATCGTTGTGAAAGAAACGCTACAAAAGAATAACGCATGTAGTTTGTATTAATTTTAATCAAAAACCCCCCAAATTATGAGTAAACAAGAAAAAAAAATAACCCTTTATTTAAATGAGTTTAAAAACACCCTAAAGATAAAGGTTGATGAAGATCTATTGACAAAGGTAACGAAGGGTCTCGGACCCTCAATCTACAATGCTGATGCCAGTAAAGTATCGGGGTCAGATGCCAAAGAACTAGAAACAGTTAAAAACAATTTTTTAATTAAAAAACTAGGCCTTTCTGCTAGTGATAAACTAGATGAAGCAATAACCGAAGTGATGGATCAGATGGGTTCGTCAAACCGAAACAAGTATAGAGTGATGGTTTACTATCTATTGGTTCTTAAGTTTAAAAAACAATCCGTTTACAACTCATAATCAACTCATGGACATTAGCTCAATATTAAAAGGAAATGAAGGAGACCTTCTTTCACTTTTCAAAGATAAATTAAACCTAAACCCTTCTGAAGTTGAAAAATCACTTGAAGGCGTTCAAGAAGGAATAGGTAGTTCTTTAACCGAAGAAACATCCAAAAATGGATTAGGAACACTGTTGAATTTATTTTCAGGAAGTAAAAATTCGGCTTCCTCAAATTCCTTAGTCTCTACCCTTACAAAAAAAGTAATCGACAGTTTGTT
This sequence comes from Flavobacteriaceae bacterium, assembly GCA_018646605.1. Taxonomy (GTDB): domain Bacteria; phylum Bacteroidota; class Bacteroidia; order Flavobacteriales; family Flavobacteriaceae; genus MS024-2A. Next base: position 270,850 of record JABGUL010000027.1, on the reverse strand, counting down.
GACCAAAGGATTTGACGCTTCTAAAGCAAAAGCTATTTCAGGAATCGCGGTTCCTTTTGTGGTGGATCTTATTTCTTCAAAGGTTGGAGGTAAAGAGAATATTCTTGGCGGTCTTCTAGGAGGCAGTTCAGGAAAAGCAAGCCCAATTAAAGGGCTGTTAAATAAATTTTTTAAATAATTTAAAATAAATAAACATGGCAATTTTAAAAGTAATTGAAGTATTATCAAACTCCAGCACCAGCTGGGAAGATGCAGCCCAAAATGCTGTAATAGAAGCAAGTAAAACAATAAAACACATAACATCTGTAAATATCAACAATCAAAGCTTAACCGTAAAAGACGGTAGAGTGGATGAATATAGACTGAACGTGAAAATAACGTTTGCTGTAAAAAAGTAACAGTATAAATTTCTGCTAAAAAAACCTTGTATTATATGTTAATATGAGGTTTTTTTATGCTTCTAAAGGGTTACCCGTTTGAATGATTTTCCAAGAAAAGCGTAATAAATAATTAAAAGAGTGGTCATCAGGCAGTATAAAAACCAAAAATTATCGGTATCAAAATCAATTTTTGTAATTGAATGAAGCAGAAGTAAAGACAAAAGGATCAAAGGAATGGAAATTAAAAATAACCTTACCCCAACCACAAATCCCAAAACAACATAGCGATTCAAGAAATCCTTTTTGTCCCCTTCCTGGTTGATTTTGAATAGGTGGTAGATTCCAAGAATATTGATCAAGATTTCAGAGAAAATAAAGAGAACGGCAAGCCATTTTGATTCATCTACTGTCTTTGTGCCTAAATTTATTGCAAAAGATTGAAAAATAGAAATGAAAAGCACATAGCTAAGAATGAATTTATTTGTGTAAGTGCCATTTTTTAAAAGGCCTTCAGCCTTGGAGAGTTGAACCCAGATCATGTTGTAAGCTTTTGAGGTGCCTAAATGTATATAAAAATTACTTCTCAACGGTAATTTGTTAATTTCTTCAAGAATATTTAGTTCTAATTCTTGTGTTGATATAGTAATTTAGCATTTCTATGGACGAAATCACAGACCAAACTTTTCCTGAAGACGCCTCCAACGATTCGTTGGTGAAGGTGACGGGCATGTATAAAGATTGGTTTCTGGATTACGCCTCTTATGTGATTCTTGAGCGTGCTGTCCCCGCAATAGAAGATGGCCTGAAGCCGGTTCAAAGAAGAATTCTTCATTCCATGAAGGATTTAGATGATGGGCGGTACAATAAAGTAGCCAATATCGTAGGGCATACCATGCAATACCACCCCCACGGGGATGCCAGTATAGCGGATGCCATGGTTCAAGTAGGGCAAAAAGAATTGCTCATTGACATGCAGGGAAACTGGGGGAATATTCTCACCGGTGATAGTGCTGCAGCCTCTCGTTATATTGAGGCTAGGTTATCCAAATTTGCTCTTGAAGTTGTCTTTAGTCCAAAGGTCACAGATTGGCAGCTTTCCTATGACGGGCGAAAAAAAGAACCTATTCATCTCCCTGTAAAGTTCCCGTTGTTGTTAGCGCAAGGAGCAGAGGGAATAGCCGTAGGACTCTCAACTAAAATACTTCCCCACAATTTCAACGAGTTGTTACAGGCTAGTATTCAGCATTTGAAGGGTAAAAAAATTGATGTGTATCCTGATTTTCAAACAGGAGGAGTGATTGATGTTCAAAATTATAATGAAGGGCTACGCGGAGGTAAGGTTCGCGTACGTGCCAAAATTACCCAACAGGACAAGAATACTTTAGTGATAAATGAAATCCCGTTTAGCACAAACACCTCTAGCTTAATAGACAGTATTTTAAAAGCGAATGAAAAGGGAAAGATAAAAATCAAGAAAATTGAAGACAATACCGCTTCTGAAGTAGAAATATTAGTGCATTTGCCAAACGACATCTCACCGGATAAAACGATTGATGCACTTTATGCTTTTACAGCATGTGAAACTTCAATTTCCCCTCTTGGGTGTTTGATTATTGATAATAAACCCCATTTTATGGGGGTCAATGAGATGTTGAAAATATCAACAGACCATACAGTTCAATTGCTGAAGCTTGAGTTGGACGTTCAGTTGCTAGAACTCGAAAATCAATGGCATTACGCTTCTCTTGAGCGTATTTTTATTGAAAATAAAATTTATCGAGACATTGAAGAAGCCTCTACATGGGAAGAGGTTATTGCTTTTATTGACAAAGGATTAAAGCCTCATATCGAGCATTTGAAACGTGCCGTTGTTGAGGAAGATATTGTTCGCCTTACCGAAATACGGATTAAGCGTATTTCAAAATTTGACTTGGATAAGGCGCAGCAGAAAATCGAAGCTCTGGAAGGAGATATCGCAGAAGTCAAGAATAACCTTGCACATCTAATTGACTATGCAATTCGATATTTTAAACATTTAAGAAAAACATACGGCACCGACAAAGAGCGAAAATCAGAAATAAGAATTTTTGATGATGTGGATGCAAAAAAAGTAGTAGTTCGAAATCAAAGGCTCTACATGAACAGGGAGGAAGGTTTTATAGGAACCTCACTCCGTAAAGATGAATTTGTTTGTGACTGCTCGGATATTGACGATATAATTGTCTTTACACAAGAAGGGAAGATGCAAGTTGTAAAAGTTGATAGTAAGGTCTTTGTAGGTAAAAACATTATCCATGCTGCCGTGTTTAAAAAGAAAGACACCCGAACCATCTACAATATGGTGTATCAAGATGGAAAAGGAGGAACGACATTCATAAAGCGTTTCGCAGTTACAGGAATTACTCGCGATAAGGAATATGATTTGACCCAGGGGAAAGCCCACTCAGAGCTCCTTTATTTTTCTGCCAACTCGAATGGAGAGGCAGAGATAATTTCCATTTTATTACGAAATACGGGAAGTATTAAAAAATTAAAATGGGATCTGGATTTTGCTGACCTTCAAATTAAAGGACGTGCATCCCGAGGAAATACAGTTACAAAGTATCCCATACGAAAAGTAGAACTCAAAGAGAAGGGCGTTTCCACGCTTAAACCACGTAAGATATGGTTTGACGATACTATCCGAAGGTTGAATCTTGAGGGTCGGGGGGAGCTTTTGGGTGCTTTTAAGGGAGATGATAAGCTTTTGATAGCTACTCAACAAGGTACATTACGAGCAGTATCGCCAGAATTAAGCCTTCATTTTGATGAAACGGTAATTCATTTAGAAAAATGGATCCCTGAAAAACCAATCACTGCCGTTTATTTTGATGCAGAGAAAGAGCGTTATTTCATAAAGCGTTTTTTAATTGAAAGTGTTGATCGGGAGGATAGCTATATTAAAGACGACGGTACCCTTCTATATGTTGGATTTGATTGGCTCCCAATTCTTGAAGTCCATTTTGAAAAGCCAAGAGGAAAAGAACAACCTGATAGCTTAGAGATTAATGCGGATGAATTCATCTCAGTCAAGGGTTTTAAAGCCCTAGGAAATCAACTCACACAAAAGAAAATTAAGTCTGTTGAGCTCAAGGAAGCGTTGCCATATGAAATGCCTCCAGAGGAAGATATTAATGATATTGATGTGGATGTTGATGAAGAAGTTATTTCAGAATCAAAAAAAGGCGACGACCCTCAAATAACCTTAGACTTCTAATTTGATCTCGTTTTTCTAATTCTCATATTAAGCATTTCTACTCCTAACGAAAAAGCAATAGCAAAATATAGATACCCCTTAGGTACTGTTGTGATTGAGGATCCGAAAATTACAGTTTGAGAATGGCTTGCTGCTTCTGTAATTAACATAAAACCAATAAGCAATAAAAAAGACAAGCCCAATATCTGTATGGACGGATGGGCATTTACAAATTTACTTACAGGGGAAGCAAATCCAATCATGATAGTCAAAGCGATCACAACTGCAGTGATCATGATCCACAAGGCATACGGAATTCCACTTGTCATTCCAATAGCTGTAAGGATCGAGTCAAAAGAAAAAACAATATCGATTAAAATGATTTGGACCAAAGCTTTAGAAAAAGAGAATGAAAAGTTTTTTTCTGCTTTTTTCTCATCTAAATCATACTCCACCTTATCAAAAATTTCACGAGTACTCTTATAAATTAAAAATAATCCTCCTGCTAATAGAATCAAAGCTTGAATGGATATGTTAGAGGAGAAGTATTTTGTGTCAAACTGTATTAATGTGGTTTGCATCCTAGTCAGCCAATTCACTCCCATCAGTAATAGAATCCGCATGATCATTGCCAAGAAAAGCCCCAACTGCATTAATTTCTTACGTTTCTCTATGGGAAATCGATCTGATAAAATTGAAATGAAAATAATGTTATCTATTCCTAAAACAATCTCCAAAAAGGTAAGGGTTATAAAAGCGACTACTATATCTGGGGTGATCATGCGTTATTTTATTTTCTGAATCGTTCCTCGCTGGGTGTTTCCACTATCTCCTACTAGGGAGTATTCAAAGGTGTATGAATTGTTGGTGGTACTTAAGATTTTGATTTGAATAGGACGTTTGTCCTGATTTGAAGTAGGATTGAGCTTGGTTAAAATACATTCGCAATCATTTACCCATCGGATACTGGCGGTGTCTGTGACGCCCTCAAAGAATTCTATTTCAAAGTTTGCGTCACGTTCAAAATGGGAACGGGTCATCTCACCATTAATGATTTGAGAAAATTCAAAGGTACCTTCATGAAAATCCTCACAATTTCGTTCGACAGAATAGCAGGAAATAAACAGTAAAGGCAGTAGTAATTTTAGATAATGCTTCATCAAGAGCAAAAATACTAAGATTTGGGAAAATAAGTGCGAAAACTACCGTCCTTATATAATTGAATTATTTGAGATATTTCGTCCGTGTTTGAATTTTCATTCTTTTGGGGCATCCCTTGTGTGATTTCATATTTTGTTTTGTGTTCGATTGCATCGATTTCTGAAACTTCTACTTTCTCCTTTAGTAGGGTAGGGTGTTTTTCTTGATCTTGTTTTTCACCCAATAGTAACCATTCTAAATCAGCTTCCTCAAAATGTTCATTGATTTTCAATATAAATTCCAAACTCGGTTTATTTCGTTTCGATAAAATATGAGAAACGGAAGAACGTTGAACATCGATTTTTTCGGCAAAGGCAGTTGCATTTAGATGGTTATTTTCCATTAATGATTCAAGTCGCTTTAGGAAGTGGTCAATGTTTAACATTGTAAACTATTATTGGTTCTATTACAAATATACAATTGTAAACTGAATAAAACAAGCCCTTTAAAAATGAATGTATTGCTTTAATTTTAAAACGTAAGTACTTGATTTAAAGTGTTTTTATTCATTCATTTATTGATGTGTTACATTTGTATCAAAACAAATACAATAATGCGGGTTCAGTGGTTTGATATGAAATACTATTTCGTTACAAATGTAAACAAACAGATGTTTACATTTGTGTTTTATAATCTATATGACTACCAAGCGATATTTACCGCCAAGTGCTTTATATTCATTTTTCGAAGGCTTACCGGAAACTGTTTCTAGAAAAGTTATCGGTCGTTCTGTAAATGATTTACCCATATCTCTTTTAACACTTGGAAAAGGAAAGGTAAAGATCCTAATGTGGTCACAGATGCATGGAAACGAGAGTACGACCACCCGAGCACTGCTAGACTTTATTCCCTGGTTTGTTGATACGCCTCAAAAACACCTTCAGGAAGCCTTCACACTGTGTGTTATACTACAGCTTAACCCAGACGGAGCTCAAGCCTATACACGTTTAAATGCAAATGGAATAGACCTAAATCGTGATGCAGTGGATCTTACACAACCAGAAAGTAAGGTATTACATGATTTATATACGTTAGAAAAACCCGACTATTGCTTAAATCTACATGGCCAACGCACTTTGTTTGCTGCAGGTAAAATGGGGGAAACGGCAAGCATTTCTTTTTTAGCTCCTTCCGCAGACGAAGCGCGCACTGTAACTGCTCCAAGAAAGAAAGCGATGCAACTCATTGTTGAATTAAAAAACGGGCTTCAGGATGCCCTCCCAAATCAAATTGGACGTTATGATGATGCGTTTAACCCAAATTGTGTGGGAGATAAATTCACTCAACTCGGAACACCCACCGTCCTTTTTGAAGCGGGACACGTCCCGAATGATTACCAAAGAGAAACCACACGAAGGCACTTGTTTAAAAGCTTTGGACTGCTTCTAGAAACACTTTTGGAAGATAATTTTGACCACCCTACAGAAGCCTATTACGCAATCCCAGAGAACGTTAAAGACTTTGTTGACCTAATCATTACCGGCGTCACTGTAACAGAGGATGGAAATAGCTATGCTGAGCAGGAATTGGCAATTCACTATAAGGAAGAACTTAGGGATGACGCGATTGTTTTCCTCCCTGAAATGAAATTTTTTGGTGTTAAACTCCCTTTGAAGGCCCATAAAAAAATAATCCTCCCTGAAGAACTAAAAAACATTTCACTACAGTTTAAAAAAGATAATCTTCTTGAAAATTTGGATTTTGTCTCATTATGTTCAATTAAAGCATAGATTTAATTCATTTCAGTGCGTTTTTCTTCAAAATCAAGCGAATTCATTGATGATTTATCAGTAAAATTTAGTTAAATTTGCAAAAATATATTAGCCATGAGCAAAGTAGCTTTAGATGAAATTGACCATCAAATCCTAGATATTTTAATTGATAATACAAGAATTCCATTCACAGACATTTCAAAACGTTTATTAATCTCTGCAGGAACCGTTCATGTTCGGGTTAGAAAGATGGAAGAATCAGGGATCATTAAAGGATCTTCCTTAAATCTTGACTATGTCAAACTAGGGTATTCTTTTATTGCCTATGTAGGTGTTTTTCTTGAAAAAACAAATACCATCAATGAAGTTCTAAGTGCACTAAATGATATTCCTTTTATCACAGTTGCGCATATTACCACGGGGAAATTCAATGTTTTCTGTAAGGTTAGGGCGCGAGATACGCACCATGCAAAGGATATTATTTTTAGTATTGACGATGTCCCTGGAGTCTCTAGAACGGAGACGATGATCTCAATGGAAGAGAGTATAAACGACAAAAAACGATTGATGCACCATATTTTTACCGAACTATAAAACACAAACTTTAATGGCCCGAAAACCTAAAATCGAACGATTTAACGAAAAAATACTTTCTAGATTCCAAATTTACAACAGTCTCTTCCTTACCCTACCTTTTAAAAACATCAAAGAAACATCATTGTTTCTCCCTCTTTTTGCAGATGCCTGCAAAGTTGGTTATGAAAAAGGGCAAAAGCCAAACGATATTGTAAAATCATTTTTTAATCGTTATGTACCTGATTTCGAAGCAAACAAACAAAAAGACTTACTGTTTAACTTCATTCAGTACATTGAGCGTCAAGTGGTTCTCTTTGACGCTATAGAAGACGCTGGGTTTTCTTATGTAAACAACATGCACGGGAGGGGGACATTACGAAACATCAAGGAAGAGGCAAACAATAAACAATTGTCAGAAGTTTTGTCTGAGTATATAAAGCGTTTTAACGTTCGCATTGTTCTGACCGCGCACCCAACGCAGTTTTATCCTGACAATGTACTTGTTATTATAAATGAACTTTCTAATGCCATTGCAAAAGATGACTTGGACAACATCAAAAAGCTTTTGGTTCAATTGGGAAAAACTCCTTTTTATAATAAGGAAAAGCCAACTCCTTTTAATGAAGCTGTTAGCCTCATTTGGTTTCTTGAAAATGTGTTTTATCATTCTGCTAGTACGATCTATGATTATATAACAGAACACATTATTGATTCTAAACAATTTGAAAATCCAATCTTTGATTTTGGGTTCTGGCCAGGAGGAGATCGGGATGGAAATCCTTTTGTAACTGCTGATATAACAATCAAGACAGCGAAACGCTTGCAATTTTCAATTCTCAGAAACTACTATAGAGACCTACGGAAACTGAAACGAAAGATTACTTTTCCAGGAGTAGAGCAAAGGGTTGCCAATCTTGAAGAACTGGTATTTAACGAATTGTTTTATCCTGAACGGAACACAGATTTTTCAATTGCTATTTTAACCTCTGAAATGGATGCGGTCTTAGAAAGCGTTATTCTTGATCATAGCGGTTTGTATCAAGAAGAAGTGAAAAATATGATTCATAAGATAAAATTATTTGGATTACATTTTGCCAGTTTGGATATCCGTCAAGACTCTAGGGTTCACCACAGTGTTTTTACGGAAATAGTCTCACATCCAGACATTCAGTCGCACACCACAGGAGTGCCTAAAAATTATCTTGAATTGACATCAGAAAAGCGATGTGAAGCCCTCTCGTTAATGCAAGGAGATGTGTCTCCAACTATTTATAACGATGAGATTACACACCAAACACTGGAGAGTATTCGGGCCATGCAAAGCATTCAAAAGACAAATGGAGAACGCGGCTCAAACCGATACATCATCAGTAATTGCCAAACGTTAGAAAATATTTTAGAGCTTTTTGCGATGTGTCGTCTAAGTAACTGGGAAAACCCTACAGTTGACTTCATTCCCTTATTCGAAACAATTCCAGATCTTGAATCCGCTGAAGCTGTAATGGAAGGTTTATTTAATAATCCTGTATACAAAACCCATTTACAAAAGCGAAAAAATAAGCAAACTGTGATGCTTGGTTTTTCTGATGGAACAAAAGATGGAGGCTATTTTATGGCAAACTGGAGTATTTATAAAGCAAAAGAGGCATTGAGTGGACTGGCTTCCAAATACGGGATCACCATGGCGTTTTTTGACGGTAGAGGAGGACCCCCTGCAAGAGGAGGAGGAAACACGCATGAGTTTTATGCCTCAATGGGCGACACCATTCAAAGTGATGACATACAACTTACCATTCAAGGGCAAACAATTAGTTCGAATTTCGGAACCTTAGATTCCTCACAGTTTAATCTTGAGCAACTTCTGAGTTCTGGCATCGCCAGTCAAATTTTAAATCCAGGCAAAAATAACCTGTCTGATGCAGACCGTCAAACTATGGAAAGTATTGCGGATTACAGTTACCAGTCGTATCAAGATTTTAAGGCACACCCTATGTTTATTCCTTATTTGGAGCGTATGTCTACCCTGCCTTATTATGCCAAAACAAATATTGGAAGTAGGCCTTCCAAACGAGGAAAGTCAAAAGGGTTGCAGTTTGAAGACTTGAGAGCAATACCATTTGTGGGGAGCTGGAGTCAGTTGAAGCAAAATGTGCCTGGCTTTTATGGGGTAGGGTCATCAATAAATCATTTTGTAAAAGAAGGGAATATAGACGCCGTTAAACAACTGTATAAGAATTCTCGTTTTTTCAGAACCCTGCTCTTCAATAGCATGATGAGCTTGACGAAATCCTTTTTCCAGTTAACTGCCTATATGAAGGACGACAAGGAGTTTGGTTCCTTTTGGGAATTGATCTTTGAAGAGTATAAACTAACAAAATCACTTTTGTTAGAGGTTAGTGGATTTGAGTCCCTTATGGAAAATGAGCCTGCAGGAAGAGAATCCATTCGAGCACGAGAGGAAATTGTTCAGCCTTTGTTAACGATTCAGCAGTTTGCATTAATGGAATTGCAAAAACTACGTCAATCAAAAGATACTGATCCAAAACAAATTGAAGATTTAGAAGCCATGGTTACCCGTTCGCTCTTTGGAAATATTAATGCTAGTAGAAATTCTGCTTAAGCACTAGCGTAAAATTCAAATGCTTTCAGAAATAGCTCTTGTGGGACTTCAATATCGATATCTGGGACCCCTATTGCTTTTAACAACACGAAATTAACCTTACCCGCTTTGTTCTTTTTGTCATGGCGTAAAAGAGCTAATATTGATTCAATATCACTGTTTGTGATCTCTACTTTAGGATAGAACCTCCTGAAAGTTCTCTTTATCTCTTCAGCAGTATTCAGTTTTAGACCACTGCATTCAATGGACAGAAACGCTTCTAAAACCATTCCAATGGCGATAGCCTCACCATGAAGAAGTCTCTTTTTATCCTTTTCCACTAAAAAATACGACTCTATTGCATGCCCTAAGGTGTGACCAAAGTTTAAAATTTTACGCAATCCTTTTTCTCGAGGATCCTCTAAAACAACCCTACTTTTAAGGGCTACTGAGGGTTTTATATAGTTTTTTAGAACATCAGGAGAGATGTTTTCTAATGCTCTTAATTCGCCCCAATAATTTGGGTCAGCTATGAGCCCATGCTTGAGCATTTCTGCAAAACCACTTCTCAGTTCTTCTTTAGGAAGTGAAACAAGCCAAGTGCTATCGATTACTACTTGTTGTGGCTCTTGGATAATTCCAATTTGATTTTTTAAAGGACCTAAGTCTATTCCTGTTTTTCCACCTACAGAGGCATCTACCATAGCAAGTAGAGTGGTGGGGATGTTGTAAAAGTCAATTCCACGCTTAAAGGTACAAGCAACAAATCCACCTAAATCCGTCACCACACCACCTCCAAGATTAATTAAGGCACTATTTCTGTCTGCGCCACGCGAGGATAATTCATTCCAAAGGTATTCACAGGTGTGTAAGTGTTTGTTTTCTTCCCCAGCCTTCATCGTCAAGATAGAAGTGGGTGTTAGTTTTGTTTGCTCTAAGAACTGAGCCAAACAATGCGTTTCTGTATTCGTATCAACCAAAACATACAAACTCGTATATTCATTTTTCTCTAATTGTTGCACAAGAGCGGCTAAACCTTCCGGACCGTATGAGATGTTAACTTGATTTTGCATGTTGTTTTAAAAAGGCAAAAATAAGGATTTAATAGAAAGTGCGTTTACAGTGGAATTTATAAGGAAGAAAGGATTTTCTTTAGACGTGCTAAGCCTTCGTTTCTAGCCTTTTTATTTGCTTCAGATGCATTTTCTTCTTCTCCAGCCCGAAAAAAACCATGTCCTGCACCTTCGTAGATGATGGGTTCAAAAACTTGAGATTCCGTGTTCATTGCCGCTTGACTTGAAGCAATAGTAGCATTCACACGATTGTCATTTCCGCCATAAAAACCATATACAGGCACCTGAATATTTTGATAGGCTGCTGCATCTTTTGGTCCGGTTCCGTAACATACGATGGCGGTTTCAATCTCATTGGATTGAGTAGCAAACTGGAACGACTGACTTCCTCCCCAACAAAAGCCAATGACCACTACTTTTCCGTTGGCAGCAGGAATTGATTTTGCATAGGAAACACTCGCCTCCAAAGTGGCTTTAATTTGATTGGAATCTAATGCATAGATACCCGTTCTTGCCAAATCCGCATTTTCATAGTCTGCAGTACCACCACCATTGGGAGCGGTACCAGAAAGAAAATCGGGAGCTAAAGCAATGTACCCCATTTCAGCAATTTGATCTGACATGGCACGTGCCCAATCATTTAATCCACGATTTTCATGAATAACGATTACTACAGCTGCTTTTTCAGAAACTTCAGGATATACTAAAAAGCTCTTTACTTCTTGTTTTTCAGTAGGTACTGAAATCCATTCGTGATGTCTAGGAGAATTCTCAAGACGCTCTAAGGGCGTTTGACTCCATCCAAAAAAACTAATTAGAACACTTAAAAGGAGGATTTTTTTCATAGGAAAGATTTTAAAATATTATTTTTAATAAACAGTATAATTTACTGGCGTTTGAAGTTCTTCTTTACTCGGTCGAGCTGTACTTTATTGTCACGGTCTTTGATCGTTTCTCTTTTATCATAGAACTTTTTACCTTTAGCCAGGGCAATTCGAAGCTTAGCAAATCCATCATCATTGATAAATAAGCGTAGGGGTACAATTGTGAGTCCGCTGTTTTTTACTTCTTTGTAAAGTTTCTTTAGCTCTTTCTTATTGAGTAGTAACTTTCGTTGGGCTTTGGGTCGGTGATTAAAACGTGTCCCAAAAGCATATTCTTCAATGTGCATGTTTACGGTAAACAATTCACCGCGCTCATTGAATTCGCAGAAACTTTCCGTAATGGAAGCTTTGCTGTTGCGGATGGATTTGATCTCTGTTCCTGTAAGCACAATCCCTGCGGTGTACTCTTCGATGAGTTCAAATTCAAACCGTGCCCGTTTGTTCTTTATGTTGATGTTGTTTTGCACAATACAAAGGTACTACATATCTAGTTTGAAGCATCCCTGCTGTTTCTGAAAATAAATTGAGACTCAAAATAATCCAAGGTGATGGCTTTGTCTTTTGAAACCGATCCTTCTAAAAGGGCTTTACTTAAGGGGTTTAGCACTTGTTGCTGTAAGGTGCGTTTCACTGGACGTCCTCCATATTGTGGATCAAAACCGAGTACGGCCAACTGCTCAATTGCTTCTTCAGTACTGTTTAGAATAATTTCTTGTTTCTTGAGACGCTTTGCAATTAATGCCAATTGAAGCCCTACGATTTTCTGAATTTCTTTTTGTGTAAGCGGAGAAAACATCACGATGTCATCAATCCGATTTAAAAATTCTGGGCGTACTTGTTTTTTCAAAAGAATCATTGCTTTTTCTTTCGCAATAGCTTCTGCTATTTCGAATTTAGGATTTTCTTCAAAGGCGGTCTGGATTTCATGACTTCCCATATTACTCGTCATGATGATAATGCTGTTTTTAAAGTCTGCTAAACGCCCTTTATTATCGGTAAGCCTTCCCTCATCCAAAACCTGTAACAACACATTAAATGTATCGGGATGTGCTTTTTCAATCTCATCCAACAGTATCACCGAGTAAGGTTTTCGTCGAACTGCTTCCGTCAACTGACCACCTTCTTCATAACCAACATACCCTGGAGGAGCTCCCACCAATCGACTTACGGCATGTCGCTCTTGATATTCACTCATGTCTATTCGAGTGATATTGTTTTCATCGTCAAAGAGAACATCCGCCAATGCTTTAGCCAATTCTGTTTTTCCCACACCGGTTGTTCCCAAGAAAAGAAAACTTCCAATAGGACGGTTTTGGTCCTGTAGACCCGCACGAGAACGACGAACGGCATCACTTACTGCTTCCACTGCTTTTTCTTGACCAACCAATCGTTGGTGCAGTTGATCCTCTAGCCGAAGGAGCTTTTCTTTATCGGTTTGCAACATCTTGCTCACCGGTATACCGGTCCATTTAGCGACTACTTCTGCAATATCATCATAGGTAACTTCCTCTTTTATGAGTATTTCACCTGTCTGAGCGACAGACACCTCTTTCTGTAATTTTTCTATTCTTGCTTCGGCTTCTTGAAGCTTACCATAACGAATTTCTGCCACCACTCCATAGTCTCCGTCTCGCTCTGCACGATCGGCTTGAGACTTGAGGGTTTCTATTTCTAGTTTCGTTTGCTGAACAGCATCGATCTTTTCTTTTTCCTGACTCCATTGAGCAAATAGGGCATTTCGTTTTTCTTTAAGCTCCCCCAACTCTTTACTAAGGCTTTTGATTTTATCTTCCTCTTTTTCTCTTCGTATCGCGACCAGTTCAATTTCAATTTGACGAATTTTACGATCTAGGGTATCTAGTTCTTCTGGTTTAGAATTAATTTCCATGCGTAGTTTAGAGGCAGCTTCGTCCATTAAATCAATTGCCTTATCTGGCAGAAATCGATTGGTTATATAACGGTTGGAAAGGGTTACAGCCCCTATGATTGCTTCATCTTTAATGCGTACTTTATGGTGGGATTCGTATTTATCTTTAATGCCTCTTAAAATCGAAATGGCACTCTCGATATCAGGCTCATCTACCATAACCTTCTGGAAACGTCGCTCCAGAGCTTTGTCTTTTTCAAAATATTTTTGATATTCGTCCAGGGTAGTGGCACCTATTGCACGAAGTTCTCCACGAGCCAATGCAGGCTTTAATATGTTGGCAGCATCCATTGCTCCCTCGCCACCTCCAGCGCCCACTAGGGTGTGAATTTCATCAATAAAAAGCACTAAATCGCCATCGCTTTGGGTAACTTCTTTAATGACGCTTTTTAAACGTTCTTCAAATTCTCCTTTGTATTTTGCACCTGCAATCAATGCCCCCATGTCAAGCGCAAAGATTTGCTTGTCCTTAAGGTTTTCTGGAACATCACCATCAATAATACGATGGGCCAGTCCTTCCGCAATTGCCGTTTTCCCAGTCCCGGGTTCCCCCACTAAAATAGGGTTGTTTTTAGTTCTACGAGTAAGAATTTGCAACAACCTCCTGATCTCCTCATCTCTTCCAATAACGGGGTCAAGCTTACCTTCTTCGGCTAATTTGTTTAAATTTTTAGCATATTTTTCTAAAGAATTAAAGTTTCCCTCGGCAGAAGCAGAAGTGACTTTTTCTCCTTTCCGTAACTCTTTAATTGCGGCCTCAAGGTCTTTTTTGGTGACCCCTTGATCTTTGAGCATTTTTCCAACTTTACTATTTGATTCAAAAACAGCCATAAAAAGATGCTCCGTAGCTACGTACTCATCTTTTTGTTGTTTCGCATTATTTATCGCGCTCAAAAGTGTTTGTGAGGCCTTTGGGGAAAACTGTTGTTGCCCACCCTCAACTTTAGAAAAGCTTTTTAAAATACTCTCATTTAGTTGTTTAACTAGAGTAAGGTTTAGTTGGAGTTTTTTAAATAAATAGGGGAGTACATTGTCGTCCACTTCAATAAGTCCCTGAAAGAGATGTTCGTTTTCTATTTCTTGATGGCCTCGTTCAAAGGCAAGTTGTTGAGCAGCTTGCACAACCTCTTGTGATTTTAAGGTAAGATTATTCAGATTCATAGCAATTTTTATCTTTATGTTATCAAAAGCTATTCCACTGACTATCAAGTGACTATATGTCGTTTTAAATTTAGTTTTAATGTCATTATGTCTGTAAAGGAGGTGTGTCAATGACATTTTAACTCAAATTTATAAGGGGTTTAATTCACAGGTGTAGTATCTTTACTCAATATATAATTATGCTACTCTCCGAATTTTTATTTGCATTAAATCAAGTTTCTGAATTTCGTTTTCAACAACCCAATAACGACTTTGTCCCCCCTCATTTCCATATTACCGAAGTGGGTATGGTACACAAGCATTTTATCGATTGTGGAGGGAAAGAACGTAAAGAAAGTGTTGTCAATTTTCAACTCTGGAGCTCAGATGATATACAGCATCGCTTGAATCCGCAAAAAGTTCTTCAGATTATTCACTTATCTCAACAGCGAATTAGCCTTTCCGATGAGCAAATTGAGATTGAATACCAAGGAGAAACCATCGGAAAATATGGTTTGGGTTTTGACGGAACTAATTTTCAGTTGATCAACAAAGAAACATACTGTCTGGCCAAAGACAATTGTGGCATCCCAGAAAGTAATCCCAAGACAGTAACTACAACGAAGGAAAAAAACTCATGTGCCCCAGCAAGTGGGTGTTGTTGATTTCCTTTTAATAAAATCATTTTATCGGTCTTTTTATCTGCTTTTAATCAGGGGGATTTGACTATTTTTGTGCTTTAAAATTTTATTATGCACAGAGACACAGCTATATTCGATTTAATCAAGCAAGAAGAACAACGTCAACTGAATGGTATTGAATTAATTGCTTCAGAAAACTTCACCAGTCCTTCTGTTATGGAGGCTACAGGATCTGTTTTGACAAACAAATACGCCGAGGGTTATCCTGGAAAGCGCTACTATGGTGGGTGTGAAGTGGTTGATCAAATTGAGCAACTTGCCATTGACCGTGCAAAAGAATTATTTGGAGCTGCTTATGCTAACGTGCAACCCCATTCCGGATCTCAAGCAAACACTGCTGTTTTTCATGCGTTCATTAAGCCAGGGGATAAGATCTTAGGATTTGATCTTTCCCACGGAGGACATTTGACACACGGATCTCCCGTCAATTTCTCTGGACGCTTGTATAAAGCTCATTTTTATGGCGTAGAGGAGTCTACAGGACTGTTGAATTATGATAATATTATGGCAATTGCAAAAGAAGTACAGCCAAGGATAATTATTGCTGGTGCTTCTGCCTATTCTCGTGATATTGATTTTGCTAAGTTCCGTGAAATTGCCGATGCTGTGGGGGCCTTTTTATTGGCCGATATCTCACATCCTTCGGGAATGATTGCAACAGGTTTGCTAAGCGACCCAATGCCACACTGCCATGTGGTAACAACAACAACCCACAAAACTCTTAGAGGCCCTAGAGGTGGACTCATCTTGATGGGGCAAGATTTTGACAATCCCTTTGGAATGACTTTAAAAAATGGGACACCACAAAAAATGTCACATTTATTGAATATGGCTGTTTTCCCAGGAAACCAAGGAGGTCCTTTAGAACATGTTATTGCTGCAAAAGCAATTGCGTTTCAAGAAGCACTTCAGCCGTCCTTTAAAGTCTATATGAAACAAGTGCAGAAAAATGCCCAAGCGATGGCCGCTGCTTTTGTTGCTAAAGGCTACCACTTAATCTCTGGTGGTACAGACAACCACATGATGTTGATCGATTTACGCAATAAAAATATTAGTGGAAAAGCTGCTGAACACGCCCTAGTAAAAGCAGAAATTACTGCCAATAAAAATATGGTGCCGTTTGATGATAAGTCTCCCTTTATGACCTCTGGGATTCGTGTGGGCACCGCAGCCATAACAACTCGTGGTCTTAAAGAAGACGATATGAGTGGAATAGTAGACTTGATTGATGAAGTGATTCAAAACCATGAAAGTACTGTGGTATTAGAAGCAGTAGGGGCAAAGGTTCACGCTCTAATGACTGGACGTGAGTTGTTTTATTACTAGGCAATGGTATAGTACTTATATAAAATTCAATTTGAAAGTTGATTTAATTTAATAGCATAGTACTCTTTATTACATTATAATAAAGCACTTACATTACAATAACAAATAATCTAAAGTATTCAAGACTTCCTCTTTTGTGTTCTTCGAAGTGCAAACAATTCTTTGTTGTAGGCAAAAAATACATTGAGGAGTATGAGGTAGGAGTGAACGTAAGGGATAATTCGTTGGTTTTTCATTAAGTAGGGTAGATTAGGGTACTGGTTTATTTAGAAGGAAGTTTAAAAAAAAAACGGCTTTAGAAAATTTTCAAGCCGTTTTTCACGCATTCATTTTGCTTCTTATGTATTTGTTTCTATTAAGATTTTAGCAATGATCGGTAGGATTCTTTATTTGCATACATTAAAAACAGGTTCATCATTAGTGCAACTGCAGATCCAGCAATTCCGGAAAGATTCAAGAAGAGATGAAACAAAAACGCATTTAGTATTACAGGAAGTAAAATCACTAAAGCGAGTGTTTTGTATTTATTGATTAAAATAGAAACTCCAGCAACTATTTCAACTAGAGCAACAAGTGTCATGAGGTAGCCACTATCGACAAGTGCCCCCATAAAAGCACCTGCAGCTTCAGGCATTGGTGGCATTGGCATAAAATGTAAGAATTTGTTTGAGCCAAAGATGACTAATATTAATCCAAATAGAATTCTGATAATTAATTGTGCTTTATTCATAGGTGATAAATTTTGATTCATACAAATGTCATCACCATTATATCGTTATGCAATCACATAGCTTAACAAATCATTAATTTTTAGGCATTTTTTTTATTTTCCCACGTATACTACTTAATGCTTGCGGAGTAACTCCTAGATAGGAGGCAATCATGCGTTGTGGAACTCTTTTGACCATATTAGGGTAGGTTTCTAAAAACAACTCGTAACGTTCTCTGGCATTGGAACTCATAAGCAGGAGTACTCTACGTTGTAAGACAGCAATCCGTCTGGACAATAGGTTGATTCTTATTTTAAGGTTGTCAACATTAAGTTCTGTTTTTATTCCTGTGTTGCGATCCAAAATAATGACTTCTGAATCTTCAATACAATCAATAAAAAGTTTGGTCGGGCGATTGAATTCTTGCGACTCAAGATCGGCTATTACCCACTCCCTGGGTGCAAACATAAAAATGTGTTCTTTTCCATTATCGTCAATGGTATAGCTTCTTAATAATCCTTTTTTAACATAGAAAGCTTTAGTAGTAATTTCTCCTTCTCGCTGAAGCATGTCTCTTTTTTTTAAACGTACGATGTTGCGTTCTTTTGAAATATTTAAGGTCTTGTTTGTAATTTCCATTGTTTTTTGAGTCGTGTTTGGGGTCTTTATAAATAAATTAGCGCTTTTAGAAGGACTATAAAATCAAAGTTAGAAGCTGAGATGCTTTAAAAACGTATTTTTTTTTATGTTTAGAATAAATGACGTGGATTTTCATTGGGGTTTTTCAGATTTAGGGATAGAGACTATAAATATACTATAAAATCAAAATAATTTGTTGTTACCGCTAAGCTTTCAACTAAAATTAAAAATGTTTTAGGAAAAAAGGGCTTGGATTTCCTGAGGAATTCGGAGAATTTTTTGCGTCTTTGGATCCAGATAACACCACTGTGTGGTACACTGCGCAACAAGAATTGTGGTGTCTTTAAAATATATTTCAACAATACGCTGAGAGAGATATCCCTCCGTGAGGGCAACGTGGGTTTTTAGGGTTAGCCAATCGTTCTGTTTTGCAGAGCGTTTGTAATTAATGGTATGACTTCGAACTACCCAAATACCATAATCCGACTCTTTATCTTTAATGAGCGATTCCCAATGTGCCCCAGCAATTTCTTGTACCCACTGAAGATATTGTACGTTATTTACATGATCTAAAGCATCTAAATGTTCCTTTTTTACTTGAAGATCGTATTGATAGGACTTACTCATTCTTTCGGCAAGAGGTTTACCTCAAAAATGGAACTCCAGTTTTTCCCAGTCACAAAAAAGGTGTTTCGAGCTTTGTGAAACGCAATTCCATTTAATACGTTGAGTTGTGGGTGTTGTGTCACTTTTTCTTTAAGCCCTGAAAAATCAATCACCCCCTCTACAGCACCACTTAAAGGATCAATGATAACACTTGCTTCTTTATTGAACTGATAGGTATTGGCATAGATCTTTCCATTGACCCATTCCAACTCGTTGATGTTTTTTAGAGGCGACTTATGCGTCATCACCTGAATACTTTTGAGCTCTTTATAAGTGATGGGGTCAAGGATCCAAATCCGGTTACTACCATCAGATTTGTAAAGGTATTGGCCATCATTACACAAGCCCCAACCTTCTTTACTTTCTTGAAAAGGAAAGGATTTTTGCATCGTAAGGGTTGCTTTGTCATACACAAATCCCTTTTGCGCTCTCCAGGTAAGCTGGATAATTTGATCATTTAGAAGAGTTAGTCCTTCTCCAAAATAAGCGTTATCTAAAGGTTTGTTTTCGATGATTTCTCCTGTTTTGTAATTTACAGTGCGTAGGCTGGACTTCCCATTCAAACCGGTACTCTCATATAGTAATTCGCCGTCAAATTCCAAGCCTTGTGTGTAGGCGGTTTGATCATGCGGAAAGATGTTTACTATCTCGTAGGTGTATAGTTGTGGAGGAGCATCAGCCAAAAGGGTTAAAGTCGTTTCTGTTTCTTTAGTATTTTCTCCATTAGTAATTACAGCTTTTACAACCTGCGTTCCTAGCGGCTCATTTGTGAGGATATGATTTGGAGAAATAGGGGTGTTATTTAAAAAGTACGCAACCTTCTCTGGTGAATTATTTTTAATTTTAAGCTGAAGGGTGTCGCCCCATTTTGCTTTATCCCCTTTGATGCCGGTACTGATTTTATAATTAGGCACAGCTGGGCCACCACATTTCATTAAAATTAGTGCGGTAAGAATAGATAAAAAGATTTTCATGGGATTGGATGATTGAATTATATTTAAGATCAATAAACACGAAATTAAGCAATTAAAATGATTGTTGAAATCAGATGAACGGCTTATATTTGCGCTGGGCAAGTCCTACACAACCAGCTCCTGTTGAATCCCCCAGGGCGGGAACGCAGCAAGGGTAGGTGGTCGTAGCGGTGTGATGTGGGTCGCTTGCCCTTTTTTATTTTTTTAGCTTCTTCATGAGCTTACAAAAATCAACGAATAAAACACATGAAAAAAGTAGTATTGATCACTGGTGCTTCATCAGGTTTAGGCCTTGCTACTGCCTTACACCTTCATGTTAAAGGACATCATGTTTTTGGAACCAGTAGGAACCCAGAGAAGTACACCGATAGGGTTCCGTTTACCATGTTACCTTTGGAAATTACAGATTCTAATGCTATCACAAATTGTGTCGTTGAAATTTTAAAAAAAACCAACCGGCTTGATGTTTTAATTAATAATGCAGGCGTAGGTATCACAGGTCCTATGGAAGAAATTCAAGCGGAGGCAGTGGTAGCAAACTTTGCTACTAACTGTTTTGGGCCCCTTCAAATGGCACAGGCTGTTCTACCGCAAATGCGTCTTCAAAATGCAGGACTAATCATCAATGTTACTTCTATTGCAGGAGTAATGGGATTGCCTTTTAGGGGGGTGTATTCCGCTTCAAAAAGCGCTTTGTCTATAATGACGGAAAGCCTTCGAATGGAAGTTAAATCTTTTGGTATTGACGTTTGTACGCTAGCTCCTGGAGACTATGCAACAGACATTGCTTTACGTCGCTACCATGCCCCCGTTGTAAGCAACTCACCTTATCAAAAAATATATCAGGAAAATTTAGACACAATGGATGCCCATGTGGATGGAGGAAATCCTCCACAAGAAATTGCGGTCGCCATTGCAGATATTATTGAAAAAGGAAACTCGAAAGTACATTATCAGGTTGGACCGTTTGTGCAAAAATTATCCAAAACCTTAAAAAACATACTTCCCAGTCGTATATTTGAAAAACTAATCATGAATCATTATAAACTTTAATCCCTCCTTATGAAATTTTTTATTGACACTGCCAATTTAGATCAAATCAGAGAAGCTCAAGCCCTTGGAGTTTTAGATGGTGTAACTACAAATCCTTCCCTAATGGCTAAAGAGGGTATTACAGGCGAAAAAAACATCATCCAACATTATGTAGATATTTGTGATATAGTGGATGGCGATGTATCTGCAGAAGTGATATCAGTAGATTTTGAGGGTATGCTAAGAGAAGGGAAAGCTCTTGCTGCTTTACATCCACAGATTGTTGTCAAAATTCCAATGATAGAAGATGGCGTAAAGGCATTAAAGTATTTTTCTGATGAAGGGATAAAGACTAATTGTACTCTTATTTTTTCTGCCGGTCAAGCATTATTGGCTGCTAAAGCCGGAGCTACTTATATGTCTCCGTTTATTGGTCGCTTGGATGACATCTCTACCGATGGTCTAAATCTTATTCAAGAGATTCGTGAGATTTATGATAATTATGGCTTTGAGACTCAAATCCTTGCGGCTTCTGTTCGCCATACCATGCACGTGATTGAATGTGCTAAAATTGGAGCTGATGTAATGACAGGACCACTATCATCAATCAAAGGTCTTTTAAGCCATCCGTTGACGGATATTGGATTGGCTAAGTTCCTTGAGGATTATCAAAAAGGGAATAAGTAAATACTGAAGACTAAAGGTCTTCTAGGGATTTTTCAAAAGTTGCATCAGAGAAATTCCCAAAACCTTCAATGATTTTACCTTTAGCATCTAAGATAATTGCTTTGTTTAGTAAGGTTAGCACCCAGGCCTCACTTGCTTTTTCAAAATCAACCAGAGAAAACTGATCTTCAGGATTGATTTCCATCATTTTCTGTACTTGATCTACCATGCTATTAAAGGGTTGTATACAGATTCCAACAAAACGAATGTTGGGGTATCGTTCTTGGAGGAGCTTGGATCGTTCAAGAGTATTTTTATAATGATTCATTTGAGTTTGAGACCAGAAATAGAGTACGGTAGTTTTATTATTCAAAATGCTTGCGCTACTAACGGTTTTACGAGATACATTTTGAAGGGCGATCTTTGGCAAGGGATTGTTTGGTTCCATGCTGCTGATCTTATTGTGAAGGGCGAGTATTTCGGCAAGGTAAATGGGTGAATTGTTTATCGTTGCATAATACTGTAGAAAACGTTCGTGTTGTCCGTGATTCTCAAAGGTTAGTATTTCCTCAAAAGCAATGGCACGTGCCAGATTATTCCGCAACAGTGTTCCTTTAATCCCTTGATCTAAAACCTTTAGTCTTTGGATGTTAAATTCTGTGGTTTGTTTTTGTTTAAAATAAGGCTTGCTAGGATCTATGGCTTTTTGACTAATAAAATTTAAAATGTAATTGACGTAGGGGTCAAAAAAAGCTAAATCATTATCCCCATAATTCAAAAACTTTCTGAAACCAAAAAAGAGACTATCTTCTTCAACAGACCGCTGAGCTCCACGCAGCAAGGCATAACGCTCTCGGATGTTTGCATAATGATAGACATAGGCGGCTTGTGTAACTTTTTGGGCAATAGGAGAGAGGGTATTAACCGAATCCATCTGTATCCACAACTCTTTTTTTTCAAAAAGTAAGGAGTCCAAAATGGAGTTAAAAGTCAAACTACTATTAGCATATTTAGTAGAGAGGTAATCGGATTCCGACTTTTGCTTTAAAATCAACTCCATTAAAAAGTTATTTTTGGAGGCACCAACCCCAGAAAAAACAATCGACTCATCAAAAGCAGCAGCGTTTATTCTTACCCACAGGCTGTCTTTCTCTTCAAGTAATACGGTTTGATACTCTGGGAGGTGCTCTAACTTATAGATTCCACTTCCTATGGAATCAAACTTTTTTTGAAAGCGCAAATTTTTATCAAGATCCAGTAGATCTACCACTTTGTTTCCTTGATAAAAGGCCACTGAACGTGACGAAGGATTGATGATCTGTCCACCAAAGAATATTCCCGTTCGTTCGTATTGTTTGGAATGGCAAGCAATACAAAGAACTAAAATAAGAACACTAAATAATATTTTTCGAATCACAAATCAAAAATAACATTTTAAACGATTAAAAAATCTTAGCTTGAAGTTAAAAATTTGATGACCCTGCCAAGGATTTGTGTAAGTTTGCATTTCAAAAATTAATCACTATGTTGTCGGTTTCAAACCTTTCAGTTCAATTTGGAAAACGGATTTTATTTGATGAAGTAAATACAAGCTTTACCTCTGGAAATTGCTATGGAATCATTGGTGCCAATGGAGCGGGGAAGTCTACCTTTTTAAAAATTATTTCAGGAAAGCAAGATGCAAATTCAGGAAGTGTTCATCTAGAAACGGGGAAACGTCTTTCTGTGTTGGAACAAAATCACAACGCCTACGACGAAAGTCCTGTTTTAGAAACTGTTTTACGAGGCAATACATCTCTTTTTAAGGTTAAAGCTGAAATGGATGCTCTTTATGCAAAAGAAGACTTTTCTGACGCAGATGGAGATCGTGTGGGAGAATTACAAATACAATTTGAAGAAATGAACGGCTGGAATGCAGATAGTGAAGCTGCCGCCTTACTTTCTAATTTAGAAATTCCAGAGGACTTACATTATTCATTGATGAGTGATTTGGATGGAAAGCAAAAAGTTCGGGTTTTACTTGCACAAGCCTTGTTTGGTAATCCTGATGTACTGATCATGGATGAGCCTACAAATGACTTGGACTATGACACAATCATGTGGTTGGAGAATTTTTTAGCGAATTATGATAATACAGTTATAGTCGTCTCTCACGACCGTCATTTTTTAGATGCAGTATGTACTCATATTTCCGATATTGACTACGGTAAAATAAATCACTTTTCTGGAAATTACACCTTCTGGTATGAGTCTTCTCAGCTTGCAGCACGCCAACGAGTGCAGCAGAATAAAAAGTCTGAGGAAAAGAAAAAAGAACTACAAGAATTTATCGCTCGTTTTTCTGCTAATGTTGCCAAATCAAAACAGGCAACCTCACGAAAAAAAATGATTGATAAATTAGACATAGAAGAAATTAAGCCTTCTAGCCGACGTTATCCTGCGATTATTTTTGATCAAGAGCGAGAAGCTGGAGATCAAATATTAAATATTGAAAACCTATCTTCTTCAACAGATGGAACGATCCTTTTTAAAAATCTTCATTTAAATCTTGCAAAAGGGGACAAAGTTGTTGTTTATGCAAAAGATACTCGAGCACTTTCTGCCTTATATGAAATCTTAATGGGAGAACGTAAAGCCGACACGGGTAGCTTTGATTGGGGAATAACGACCTCACAGGCATACCTCCCCGTAGACCATGATCATTTTTTTGAAAAACCAATGAGTTTGGTCGATTGGCTCCGTCAATATGCAAAAACAGAAGAAGAGCGTGAAGAAGTTTTTATCCGTGGCTTTTTAGGTAAAATGCTCTTTAGTGGGGAAGAAGCCTTAAAGATGTCTAATGTGCTTTCTGGAGGTGAAAAAGTACGTTGTATGCTCTCCAAGATGATGATGGAGCGGGCAAACGTGCTCTTGCTAGAAGAGCCTACCAATCATTTGGATTTGGAATCCATTACGGCTTTTAATAATTCGCTAAATAATTTTAAAGGAACCCTTCTTTGTAGTACTAGCGACCATGCCTTTGCTCAAACTCTAGGCACCCGTATTGTTGAATTGACTCACAATGGAATCATTGACCGACACACAACATTTGATGAGTATATGACCGATCCAAAAATTAAAGAGTTACGCGAAAAAATGTTAGGATAAAACCGGTAGAATAGGGTTTACTTTTAATTACTTCACAAAATCATCGTTTTCAATTCGTTGATGTACTTTTCCTTACGTTTCTGCTTATACCTTTTACAGTAAGAGGTATGAAAAATGTGGTCACTTAAAAACTTAAACTGAATTCTATTCCATTCCTCGGTTGTAAAGGTTGGATTTGAAAACTTAATTTCTTGGAATAACTTTTCGCCAGTTTCCCAAAAACTATTTGTGCCAATATATTCTAAATCAGCATCCGCAATAATGCGATCAAGAAGGGATTTAGGTTGCTGAGGGATTTTAGTTGACATGATCATTTGCTGGATGAGTGTAAGGTGTTCTTTTTTGATCTTATACTTTTCCATTTCTTTCTCAACATAACTGCAGCTTTTCTGCTCATGATCTTGTGGACCATCTAAATATCCTATATCATGAAATAACGCTGCAATCTGTATCAATTCTAGTTCCAGTATGGAAAGCTTATAATACTTTCCAATCTTGAGGGATACTTCTAATACATAAAGGGTATGATCTATTGAGTGGTAGGTATAAATAGGAGAGACTCCTTTTAATAATTTAAGAGCGTTTTCTTTTATCTTTTGGATAGGATACGTCTGCACAGTTTCAATAAATAGTACTATAAACTTAATAAAAATATGTTAGATTAAGATAAAACGTTTTTGATGACACTTGAAGTTGTTATAAGTTCCAGTATATTTTGAAGTGCAGGGTTTCTATTGTTTTGATTCCAAACGACTGAAAGTTTGGTTCGATGCGGAAGATAATTCAGGTCAATAAACTTCACTTTTTGATTGATGTCTGTCTTTAAGGAATTGGGAATGATGGAAATTCCAAAGTAATTTTCTACTAACTTATAAATGGTGTTGGAGTGAATCGTGTTATGTGATATTTTGGGCTGAAACCCACTATCATCAAATAGTTGCATTACTTTATAAAAATAGGAAGGGCTGTATCTTTGATCAAATAATATGAACGATTCGTTTTTAAACTGAGCTAAACTTTTAAAATTATGAGTGCCTATAGGATGGTTTTCAGGCAACACTAAACAGAAAGGTTCCCGCAATACAATATTTGCTTTTAGTCCTCTAGGAAAATTTTCCAGCCGTACAAATGCAAGATCAATTTCATTTGACAGCAAACCTTCAACCTGTGCCTGGTTGTCCATTTCTTTTAAATTGAATAAGATTTTGGGATGTTGCTTTTTAAATTTCAGTAATAAATTTGGTATAATATGCTGCATGGCAGAACCTACATAGCCTAATTTTAAATTCCCTACCATGCCACGATCCAATAGTTTGCTGTGTTCTAGTATGTAATCCAGCTTCTGGAAAGAACGTTTTAGCTCCTCCTTAAGGTAGCTTCCCGAGGGAGTTAATGAAACTTTCCTGCTGTGTCTTTCTAAAAGTTGAACCCCTAGGTGATCTTCCAACTCTTTGATCTGTTTACTCAACCCAGGTTGGGAAATAAAAAGTCTTTCCGAAGCTTTTCTAAAGTGAAGATCTTCTGCTACAGCTAAAAAATATCGAAGATGCCTGTATTCCAATTGATAACTCATAGCTATTGATTATTATAAATATTGGTCTTATTGGGTATTAAATATAGTGGTATTTTTAAAAAACTCAATCTTTTTAATATGACCTTTAATTACGGCAAGGAAAAACTCACCTTAAAAAAAACATTTGCGCTTGCACAGGGAAAGACCAAAGGAGTATTGATTCCTGAAATCAAATCAAAAGTAGAAAAAAGCAATGCTATTGTTCACAAAGTAGTTCATTTTGGAAGGACTGTATATGGAATCAATACAGGGTTTGGCCCTCTATGTGACACTTTGATTTCTGAAAATGAAACTAAAAAATTACAGCGAAATTTATTAATCTCACACGCAGTAGGGGTAGGAGATCCTATTCTACCCTTGTTGTCCAAAATAATGATGATATGTAAAGTACATGCACTTTGTCAAGGGTATTCTGGAATCCGACTCACTGTAATTGAACGCATCCTTTTTTTTATTGAAAACGACCTGCTTCCTGTCGTTCCTGAGCAAGGTTCTGTTGGAGCTTCAGGTGATTTAGCACCTTTGGCACATTTATTTTTACCACTCATAGGTGAAGGAGAGTTTTGGGAAGGAAAACACATTGTTTCCGCTAAAAAAGTTTTAAACAATTATGGTTTAGCCCCCATTGTTTTAGAAGCAAAAGAAGGGCTAGCCTTAATAAACGGAACTCAATTTATATTAGCCCATGCATTATTTGGTTTACAGAAAATAAACTATCTGGCTGATCTTGCGGATGTAGCTGGCGCCATGAGCCTGGAGGGACTTCAGGGGAGTGCAGCCCCTTTTAAATCAGCCCTACATGAAATAAGACCCTTTAAAGGTTCACTTAAAGTTGCAAAACGTATGCGCTTACTGTTAGAAGGCTCAGATAATCTTGATGCACACAAAAATTGTTCACGGGTTCAGGATCCCTATTCAATTCGGTGTATTCCCCAAGTTCATGGCGCTTCACGCAATGCATTCAAACACCTTAAAAAACTTGCAACAATTGAATTAAATGCAGTTACCGATAATCCTATTCTTCTGAATGAAGAAGAAATAATTTCTGGGGGTAATTTTCATGGTCAGCCCCTAGCAATGGCACTTGATTATTGTTCTATTGCCGCTTCAGAGTTAGGTAATGTTTCTGATCGCCGATGTTATTTAATGCTTGAGGGGAAATACGGATTGCCTCGCTTATTGACAGAAAAAGGTGGATTAAACTCTGGCTTTATGATTCCTCAATATACCACTGCAGCTTTAGTGACTGAAAACAAATCCCTATGTTTTCCTGCGAGTGCTGACAGTATACCAACCTCGTTAGGACAAGAAGATCATGTGTCTATGGGAAGTATTTCAGGACGTAAATTCAATCAAATTTTAGGGAATCTTGAAAAAATTCTCGCTATAGAATTGATGTATGCTGCCCAAGCACTAGAATTTCGGGGTGGCATTAAGTGTAGTGCTTTGATTCAAGAAAACTACCAACTCCTCCGGAATCAGGTACTTAAACTTGAAGAGGATCGTCTGCTCAAAGAGGACATTCAAACTCTAATTAAGATGATTCAAAATCAAACCTTTATTGTTCGCTAATGGAAAAATCACTTACCGCTTTTCAAACTGCAATCCTCCGGGGAATCCCAAACAAATTGCCTCCGAAACATGGATTTTATGAGGAAGTTAATCGTGCTCCAAAGCGAAAAGATATTTTGTCTGAGGAAGAAAAAATATTAGCTGTACGTAACGCACTACGATATTTCCCAAAAGCATGGCATCCTGAATTGGCTATAGAATTTGCAAAAGAATTACAAGATTATGGAAGGATCTATATGTATCGTTTCAAACCTAAATATGATCTTTATGCTAGACCGCTATCAGAGTATCCAGCAAAATCAAAACAAGCAGCAGCAATAATGCTTATGATCCAAAACAATTTAGATCCTGCTATAGCTCAACATCCGGAAGAACTAATCACCTACGGAGGAAACGGAGCGGTATTTCAAAATTGGGCACAATACTTACTTACTCTTTCTTACTTAGCGCAAATGACAGAGGAACAAACCTTGCACCTTTATTCAGGTCATCCTATGGGTCTTTTTCCATCTTCACAAAAGGCTCCTCGCGTGGTGGCTACCAACGGTATGATGATTCCCAACTACTCAAAGCCAGATCATTGGGAAAAGTTTAATGCCCTTGGAGTAACGCAGTACGGGCAAATGACGGCAGGATCGTTTATGTACATAGGACCACAAGGAATTGTACATGGAACGACAATAACTATTTTAAATGCTTTTCGTAAAATTTTAAACGAAACAGAACAAATTAAAGGAAAGGTGTTTTTGACGTCAGGTTTGGGAGGAATGAGTGGCGCTCAACCAAAAGCTGGAAATATCTGTGGGTGTATTACCGTTTGCGCAGAAGTCAATTCAAAGGCAGCCAAAAAAAGGCATCGACAAGGATGGGTTGATGAATTGACTCAGGATATGGATTTTCTGATACAACGAGTTAAAAAAGCAATTGAAACTCATGAAGTCCTATCAATTGCATACATAGGTAATGTGGTTGACGTTTGGGAGCAATTTTATACTGAAGGAATTTACGTTCATATCGGATCGGATCAAACGTCCTTACACATACCATGGACCGGTGGATATTATCCTGTTGGTCTTACCCTTGAAGAATCAAATACTCTGTTAAAAGAAGAGCCTGAAGCCTTTAAAGTGAAGGTTCAAGAATCGTTGCGGCGTCATGTTGCAATCATTCAAAAACATACTGATAAAGGAACTTATTTTTTTGATTATGGGAATGCTTTTTTATTGGAATCTTCTCGAGCAGGGGCGACGGTAATGAAAGAAAATAAGATTGATTTTAAATACCCCTCCTATGTTCAAGACATATTGGGTCCAATGTGTTTTGATCTTGGTTTTGGTCCGTTCAGGTGGGTTTGTACATCAGGCAATCCATCAGATCTAGAGAAGACAGATACTATAGCCCTTAACGTATTAAAAGAAATTAGCCTATCTGCACCTCCAGAAATCAAATTGCAACTCAATGACAACATAAAGTGGATTGAGGAAGCTAACAAAAATAAAATGGTTGTGGGATCACAAGCAAGAATTTTATATGCCGATGCTGAAGGGCGCATTAAAATTGCGCAAGCTTTTAACAAAGCTATTGCTAACAGTGAAATAGGAGCTGTTGTTTTAGGGCGCGATCACCATGATGTAAGCGGAACAGATTCTCCATATCGAGAAACCTCAAATATTTATGATGGAAGTAAATTCACTGCCGATATGTCGATCCATAATGTTATCGGGGATAGTTTTAGAGGAGCTACCTGGGTTTCTATTCACAATGGAGGAGGAGTAGGCTGGGGCGAAGTTATAAACGGAGGTTTTGGAATGCTTTTGGACGGAAGTCCTGTAGCAGAGGAGCAATTAAAAAGCATGTTGTTTTTCGATGTAAATAATGGAGTAGCACGTCGAAGTTGGGCTCGAAATAAAGAAGCTCTGTTTGCAATTAAGCGCGAAATGGATCGAACGCCAAATTTAAAGGTAACTTTACCTAACCTAGTAGATGATTCGCTTTTAAAAAATTTGTTTTAGATGAAAACACTTTTTATAAACATTAAAGAATTAGTGCAAATTCGCGAAGCTTCTGTTTCCTATGTTGCTGGGAAGGCAATGAAATTATTGCCTACGATAAAGAATGCGTATTTATTAATTGATGCGGATAGGATTTTTGCTTTCGGTCCGATGCATGAATGTCCAAAGGAATCGATGCTTGAGGTGATAGATGCAAAAGGTAAAATGATTTTACCTGCTTGGTGTGACTCTCACACCCATATAGTATATGCAGGGAGTCGAGAAGAAGAATTTAAAGATAGAATCAATGGACTTAGTTATGAAGAAATCGCTGCTAATGGAGGAGGGATTTTAAATTCTGCTAAAACGCTTCAGACTACTTCTGAAAATGATTTATATGAACAAAGTAAAGTACGCTTGGAAGAAGTAATGGCCCTAGGTACAGGGGCAATTGAAATTAAATCAGGGTATGGTCTCTCTCCGGAGTCTGAATTGAAAATGTTACGAGTAATTAAACGTTTTAAAAAAGAATATCCTATACCTATTAAGGCGACGTTTTTAGCCGCTCATGCACTTCCAAAGAATTTTGCTGGGGATACTACCGCTTTTTTAAATGATATGTTAACTAAAGTTTTGCCTGTAATCAAAAAAGAGAATTTAGCAACAGCAATTGATGTGTTTTGTGAAAAAGGATACTTTTCAATAGCCGATACAAAACAAGTGTTAAAAGAAGCAAAAGATTATGGCTTAATCCCAAAGCTCCATGTAAATCAATTCAATGCAATTGGAGGTGTTAGTCTTGCAGTAAAATATAACGCTCGTTCTGTTGATCATTTAGAACATATAACCGAAGACGATATAGAGGCACTTAAAAACAGCAAAACAATACCTGTGGCTTTGCCTGGGTGTTCTTATTTTTTAGGAATACCATTTACTCCAGCACGAAAAATTATAAATGCTGGTTTGCCTTTGGCTTTGGCATCCGATTACAATCCAGGATCAGCTCCTTCAGGAAATATGAATTTCATTGTATCTGCGGCATGTATTAAAATGAAAATGACCCCTGAAGAAGCAATTAATGCTGCAACCATTAACGGGGCTTATGCAATGGATATTCAAGATGAAGTTGGTTCAATAACAAAAGGAAAAAAAGCAAACCTTATTTTAACTAAACCTATTTCTTCCTATGTTGAATTGCCTTACGCATTTGGATCTAATTTTATTGAGCAGGTATTTTTAAATGGAAAATCAATTAGTAACTAAATATAATGGAATCCATTAACATCAGTCCGCATCTAGATATTTATTCAGCACCAAAAAAATCTTTGTGGACGGGTAGGGAGTCTCCATCACAACTAGGGGTTCAATATTGGTATCAGCAAGTTGAACTTTATGATTTAAATATTAAAAATAAGAATCATAAGAAAAATGATATCGTGCTTTTAGGTTATTCATGCGAAGAAGGTGTCAAAAGAAATAAGGGAAGAATTGGAGCAATCCAAGGTCCTGATGCTATTCGAGCATATTTAGCACCATTATCATATCATCACCATTCAAAGCGGATTATTGATTATGGCAACTTGACTTGTACTGCAGGAGATTTAAACACTTGTCAAGAAGCACTTTCTGAATTTGTTGCTCAAACAATCCGTTTAGGCGGATTTCCCATAATCCTTGGAGGAGGTCATGATGTTGCTTATGGTCATTTTGTGGGAATTCACAAGGCGTTAGTTTTTAAGAAAAGTAATAAAATAGGGATTATAAACTTTGATGCTCATTTTGATTTACGGCCAGTAGACAGTAAGCCGAATTCTGGAACACCTTTCAATCAAATTCTTACAGAATATGGAGAGACGACATCCTATCTGGCTATTGGAATCCAGCAAGCTTCTAATACAAAAGAACTTTTTAAAATTGCACAAGAGAAAAAGGTTCATTACCTCCTTAGCGAAGCCTGTGAGCTGTCAAACTTTGAGTTGATTAAAGCGGAGTTAGATACGTTCATAAATCAAAATGATATAGTGTACCTTACGATTGATTTAGATGGTTTTTCTTCAGCATATGCCCCTGGTGTTAGTGCCCCATCGCCCTTAGGGTTTTCACCACATTTTTTTCTTAAGGCATTAGCATACTTGATGAAAAGTCAAAAAGTAATTGCTGTAGATATCGCGGAGTTAAACCCCACTTACGATAGAGACCATTGCACGGCAAGGTTAGCCGCTAGAATAGTAGATGCTATTGTTGGGGGTGCAGTATAGCTTTTTTTAAGTAAAAATAAAGTAAGTACTAATTACAATAATTACGATTACTATACCATAGGTTTTTACTGGCTTCCAAGGCGTTATATCAACTTGTTCTGTATAGTTTTGAACATACGCAATTTCACGGGGTCTCAACTTACCGATCAGTAACATGACACCTATGTTGAACAAGAATATGATCGCCATGATATGGAGGTAATGCGGATATTCCCCACCATTTGAGATGACATAACCCTTGAGAACAAACTGGCTAATTGAGTACATAACTACGCCAATAACCATTGCTATTTTAGCCGCTGAGGCAGGAACATATTGGGTTAAATAACCAACAAGGATAATAGTTAAAATTGGAATGGTATAGCATCCATTAATCTCTTGAAGATAACCAAAAAGACCATCTGGTGCATTTGCAATACTAGGAGCAATAATCATAGAGAGTAGCGCAAGTCCAATTCCAAAGGTTTTTCCTGCACGAACAACTTCCTGTTCATTTGCATCTTTCTTGATATACTGTTTGTAAATATCCAGACCAAAAAGAGTAACTGAACTATTTAATGCAGAGTTGAAGGAACTCAAAATAGCTCCAAAGAGAACTGCAGCAAAGAAGCCCAGTAAAACGGGTGGTAAAACTTTATTTACCAATAAACCATAAGAAAGATCTGCTTGACTTGAATCTAGTGTTCCTCCGAAAATATAATAGGCAATAATACCAGGGAGAACAACGATTAGTGGACCTAAAATCTTAACAAAAGCAGCTAAAATAAGGCCTTTTTGCCCTTCAATTAAATTTTTTGCAGCTAAAGCTCTTTGAATAATAGCCTGATTGGTACCCCAATAAAAGAGTTGCACCAAAACCATCCCTGTAAATAAAGTGCTAAAAGGAATAGCAGATTTCGAATCTCCTATTGCATTAAACTTAGCGGGCTCATGTGCATATAGTGCTTCAATACCATTCATAACGCTTCCATCACCAATATACATTAACCCAAAAACAGGAATCATAATTCCCCCGATAAGTAAACCGATAGCATTTACGGTATCTGAAACGGCAACTGCCTTTAGACCGCCAAAAATGGCGTAAATAGATCCGATTATACCTATGGACCAGACTGTTAAGATTAGTGTGTTGGTGTCGCTCAAATCAAATAGCGCTGTTAGATCAAACATTCCTATAAGTGCAATTGCTCCAGAATACAAAACAATGGGAAGTAAAACCACCACATAACCCGATAGAAACAAACCTGAAGTAATGGATTTTGTTGCTGTATCGTAGCGTCGCTCCAAAAACTGCGGAATGGTAGTTAACCCTCCTTTTAAATAGCGAGGAAGTAACACCACTGCTGTTATTACCATGGCTATAGCTGCAAGGGTCTCCCATGCCATAACTACAACACCTTCATTAAATGCTGAACCGTTTAAACCTACAAGCTGTTCAGTAGAAAGATTTGTTAATAATAATGAACTTGCGATTACGGGGGCAGTCAGGCTACGTCCACCAAGAAAATAACCGTCTTGTGTGTTTTCATTTGTCTTTCGCGTAGCGAGGTAAGCAACTACACCTACGAGCAGGGTAAATGCTATGAATATAATAAATTGCATATGAAGTTTTAATTCGTTTGTTTCGACCTAAAAATAAGAAAACTTATTCTAAAGGGAGAGACTTTCTAAAATTTCCTTGGCTTGTTTTTCTTCATCAGGGTGAATCCAAACCTCTTGGTCAGTTGAAAAGGAACCAAAGCCAGCTAGCCTTGCAGATTCTGCACGATCCTTTATAACTGGTACAATTGACGCTTGTTCAAGCGCGTCACATATATTTATAACTTGAACTACTGGGCCTAAGTAAAGGCGTATATATTTTGGGGACATAAAAACATGTTTAAGCTTTATTATATTTATTATTCCAAATTGCTGGATTAAAGTTTTTACCTAAAGCAAAACCATAAAACAAAACAACTGAAGCAATAGCCTTAAAGTTAAAGAATAATAACATCCAATAGGTCGATGCGTCGGGGGATTTTGTAAATAAATTTTTTGGCATAATCTCAGTTACAACAAAACTAATGGCTAATACCAAACCCAGTAAATTCCATATGTTTTTAAAAGGCAACATCATTAGTCTTCGCAGTGGATGAAGATCATTCCCCCATTTATGAACTAAATAATAAAAATCATTCCCTAAGGGAGCAAAAAGCAAAGGGTCATCTGCTTTTTCTAAACGAAAAAGAGCAGAGGGAGCCATAATTTTAAATCCACTTAAATGGGTTTCATGGAGAGTCTCTAACTGTTGTATGTCTTGATGTGCAGATTCAGGGAGTTTATTTTTAAAATACTTCAAATCTAAAAACCTAAGACGGTAGTTTATACTCACCTTTTTGATCTGTTCCAAATGATAGATTTTGTTTCGATCTAACAAATCAAAATTAAAAGCATTTGTAGTTCTAATTTCAAAAGAATCATAAAGAGTCTTAAGTGCAGTCTCCTGCTCATTTGCAGTGAGCTCATATGCTCTAATTTTGTCTAAAGCAACTTTAACGTTTGTTCTTGGTAGTGCATTCAACTTCATAAATCCTTCTCATTTAATACAAAAATATAAATAATATGTAGTTTTTTAAAGTTATGAATAAAATAAGTTGTTAGCGTAATTGTGCGCCAAATTCTTTTTCGAAATTTTGTTTCAATTTATCCATCACTTTATCCACCTGTTTATCTGTCAATGTCTTAGCATTGTCTTGAAAAGTAAAACTTAGCCCATAAGATTTTTTCCCTTTTTCTAAATTTTTACCTTGATAGACATCAAATAAACGAACCTCTTTAAGAATTTTACGATCTGTTTTTAGTGCCGTTTCTTTTAAAACTTCGAAATGTACATTGTCATCTATCAAAAGTGCAAAATCTCTTCTAACAAGAGGAAATTTGGATACTTCATTATACTTCAAAGGTTCAGAGTAGGACAACTCGATAAGGTCTCCCCAATTCAAGTCAGCCATGTAAACCTCTTGATCAATACCAAAAGAGTCAATTAATTTTTTGGAAATTAAACCAAAGACCCCAAGGTGTTTTTTACGATAAGAAATTTCAAAAGCTTCATCAAAATGTGGATGTGGCAATGCTTGCCATTCCAAATCTAACAATCCAATACTTTCTAAAATATCTTGAATAACCCCTTTTCCATAGAAAAATTTGTTAGGAGCTTTAGCCATATCCCAGTGAGATTCAAACACATTTCCAACCAATGTTATGCTTAGGCGTTTTGCTTCAACAAATGTGTCGTTCTTTTTACCGTAAATAGCTCCAAATTCAAAAATCTTTAAATTCTTGTTTTGTCTGTTTAGATTAAAAGAAACAACTTCTAGCGCATTGAATACAAGTGATTGACGCATTAAAGATAATTCTTTTCCCAAGGGATTTAGTAACGTAATAGGG
Organism: Flavobacteriaceae bacterium; assembly: GCA_018646605.1. GTDB lineage: Bacteria > Bacteroidota > Bacteroidia > Flavobacteriales > Flavobacteriaceae > MS024-2A. The sequence continues at coordinate 235,443 of JABGUL010000027.1, read as the reverse complement.
GCGTGAAAATCAGCACTAAATTCCGGTGATGTTAAGGAGTTGTTGATTGTTTCTATATAGCCGTGCCCTATTAATTTTTGAGCAACTGTCGCCTCTAGTTTATGTGGATCTTTCCAACTGTAGGGTGGGTTTGCCTCATACTTTAGTGGTTTATCTTCTAAGTTGTTATAACCATAAACTCTTAATATTTCTTCAATTACATCGGCAGGACGATTTACATCTACGCGATACCTAGGAATGGTCATTCCAATTCCTGTCTCTGAAACGTTATTAATGTTAATTTCTAAAGCATTTAAAATGGTATTTAAATCTTTTTGCTGGATTGTCTGTCCAATAGTTTGTTCTAAAACATCAAGGCCCAAGAAGATTTGACTTGGCTCCTCCAAAGGTTTGGAAAAATCTTGAATTTCACTTGTGATTTCACCTCCTGCGATTTTTTTAATAAGAATGGCCGCACGCTTTAGCGCAGTAATTCCAATTTCAGGATCTATTCCTCGTTCAAAACGAAAAGAAGCATCCGTATTCAGCCCGTGACGTTTTGCAGTCTTCCTGATGCTCACAGGATCAAAATACGCACTTTCCAAAAAGAGGGATGTAGTTTGTTCTGTTACACCAGAATCAAGTCCTCCAAAAATACCCGCAATGCAAAGGGGTTTTTGGGAATCGCAAATCATTAAATCTTCATGATGTAATTCTCTTTTATTACCATCTAGAGTTGTAAAAGACGTTTTATCAGAACATGTTTTAACTAAAATATCGCCATCTATTTTTTGTGCATCAAAAGCATGTAGTGGTTGACCTAGTTCATGTAAAACGTAATTTGTAACATCTACTACATTGTTTTTTGGCCCAATCCCAATTGCTTTCAAACGATTTTGCAACCATGTAGGTGAGGGTGCTACCGTAATTCCTGAAATTGTAAGTCCATAATACTGACTACATTTGTCACCATTTTTTACATCAACATTAATTGTACTTTGATTGTTGTCAATATTAAAAGAGGTAGTTTCGGGTAAAGTCCATTCAAAAGGAATGTTTTTTAACATGCAGATGGCCTTTAAATCTCTTGCCACACCCATATGGCTCATCGCATCTGCTCTATTGGGAGTTAAGCCAATTTCAAAAACATAATCTTCTTCTACTTCAAATAAACTTGCGGCCTCTGTTCCTGGCTCAAGAGTTTCGTCTAAAACCATGATACCGTCATGACTTTCACCAAGACCCAATTCATCTTCAGCACAGATCATCCCCATACTAACTTCTCCTCGAATCTTACTTTTATTTATTTTCAGGGAAGTGCCATCGCTCATGGAAAGGGTAGTCCCTACAGTCGCTACCAGCACTTTTTGCCCTTTGGCAACATTGGGTGCACCACAAACAATAGGAACGATTTCGTCATTCCCTAAATTAACTTCTGTTTTTTTTAGTCGATCTGCATTTGGATGTTGTTCACAAGAGAGAACCTCTCCAACTAAAACACCTTTTAGCCCACCTTTAATACTTTCAAAATGATGCGTGCCCTCTACTTCAAGACCTAAATCAGTTAAGAGAACTGAAATTTCTTCAATTGGAAGCTCTGTAGTCAAGAATTGCTGTAACCAGTTATAGGATATTTTCAATGAATGTGTCTTTTCAATTTATAAAATGCAAATATAAGAATCTCTTTGGCCATTTTAACTTATGAAATTCCAAATATTAGAATCATGTTTTAAGGCTGAAAGTGTTCTCTTGATCACTTGATGTTCCCTATTATCAAATGCGGCATCTTTTTTAATTATTTGCTGCGCAGTATCCCTAGCGGCTTTTAATAATTCTGTGTCTTTGATTACATCAGCAATCTTTAGTTGCAATACTCCACTTTGCTGTGTTCCCATAAGGTTTCCGGGGCCACGCAGACGTAGATCTACTTCTGCAATTTCAAAGCCATCATTGCTCTTGACCATTGTTTGCAGGCGTGTTTTTCCTTCCTCTGATAGTTTGGAACCACTCATTAAGACACAATAGCTTTGTTCTGAGCCTCGTCCCACACGACCTCTTAGCTGATGCAGTTGAGATAAGCCAAAACGCTCTGCGCTTTCAATAATCATGACGGATGCGTTCGGAACATTTACACCTACTTCTATAACTGTTGTTGCCACCATGATTTGAGTTTTTCCCCTGACAAAGCGCTCCATTTCATATGCCTTGTCTTCAGGTTTCATTTTCCCATGAACAATACTTATCTGGTTTTTTGGAGGTGGAAAGCTTCTCGATATGCTCTCATAGCCATCCATTAAATCTTTGTAATCTAATGATTCAGATTCTTGGATTAACGGATATACAATATATATTTGGCGACCTAAATTAATTTGTTCTTTTACAAAGGCAAAAACGGCAAGACGATTATTATCAAATCTATGAAGTGTTTTTATTGGTTTTCTTCCTGGGGGAAGGGTATCTATTATGGAGATATCCAAATCGCCATAAATACTCATTGCTAGCGTTCTTGGAATTGGAGTAGCAGTCATCACCAACACATGAGGTGGAATGTCGTTTTTTTGCCACAACTTAGCCCGCTGTGCAACACCAAATCGATGTTGTTCATCAATTATTGCTATCCCCAAATTTTGAAACTGTACTTTTTCTTCAAAAACGGCATGAGTTCCTACCAAAATAGAGAGTTCACCAGATTCTAAAGCTTCGTGTAAAACAACACGTTCTTTTTTTGTACTACTTCCGGTAAGCAAAGCACATTGAACACCTGTTCCTTCTAAAAGTGCATCCAAAGACTGATAGTGTTGTTGTGCTAGTATTTCTGTTGGAGCGACCAAGGTTGATTGGAAGCCATTATCAATTGCGATTAACATTGCAAGCAATGCAACGATTGTTTTTCCAGAGCCCACATCTCCTTGTAGTAATCGATTCATTTGCCTTCCAGTGCCCAAATCATTTCGGATTTCTTTAACCACTCGTTTTTGAGCTTCAGTAAGCGTAAATGGAAGGTGATTATCAAAAAAATCCTTAAAAACAGAACCTACTTCAGGAAATACATACCCTTTGATTTTTTGCTTTCGTTGTCGGTTCTTCAAAATCAATTGCAACTGCATATAAAAAAACTCTTCGAATTTTAAGCGCATCTGTGCTCTTGACAAAAGATTTTGAGTGGATGGGTAATGCACCTGATGCAGTGCTTCTTTTTTAGAAATGAACTTAAAGTGATTCAATAGGTATTGAGGTAGTGTTTCAGAAAATTCGGCTTCTTTAAGTTGTAAGAGTGTGGCGACAAGCTTTTGTATTACCCGTTGAGAAACACCTTTATTAATTAACTTTTCTGAAGAGGGATAGATGGGATAAAAAGCAGCTTTTACACCCTGCTGAAAAACACTTTCCAACTCAAGCTCTGGGTGTGGCATACTGGCCTGGCCTTTAAACCAATTAATTCGTCCAAAAATAACATATTGCTGATTTATGCGTATGCTTTCCCTGAGCCATTGATACCCACGAAACCAAACCAATTGCATGCTCCCAGTTTCATCCTGGAAATTTGCCACCATTCGTTTCCCTCTTTTTTGCTGAATGTAATCAATGGATGTAATTATACCTTTAATTTGCACTTCGGCATTCGTAGTGGGGAGTTCCTTGATAGGATGAAATCGACTTCGATCAATATAACGATTCGGAAAGAAATGGAGTAAGTCTTGAAATGTTTTAATATTGAGTTCTTCCTTCAGCAAACGGGCACGTTCAGGGCCTACACCTTTTAAATATGTTATTTCAGTTTGCATTGGATCCATTTATCTCTAAAAACAATTAATTTTGAACCAGAAAGGTTGTAAATTTAAATAGTAATCCCAAATATAAATCAAATGCGTGCATTAGTAATTTCTGGAGGTGGAAGTAAAGGAGCTTTTGCGGGCGGTGTAGCTCAGTATTTAATCGAAGAAGAGAAGCAGAAATATAATTTTTTTCTTGGCACATCTACTGGCAGCCTATTGGTTTCGCATTTAGCACTCAATAAAATAAGTGAGATAAAGAGCGCCTTCACTAATGTGAATCAAAAAAGTATTTTTGATAACTGTCCTTATCTTATTGTTAGAAAAGAAGGAGAGGAGCGGATAAGAATCAATCACCTCAATGTTCTAAAAAACTTTATTAGAGGGAAAAAGACTTTTGGTGAGAGTAATAATCTTCGAAAATTGCTTTCAAAAGAGTTTCCTCTATCAAATTTTATTTCATTAAAAGAAACAGACAATGAAGTTGTTGTTTGTGTTTCAAATTTGACCGCAAACTCGGTTGAATATAAACGGTTGAAAGACTGTTCTTATGAAGATTTTTTAGATTGGATTTGGATTTCATGCAATTATGTACCTTTTATGAGTTTAGTTAAAAAAAATGGCTGTGAATATGCAGATGGGGGACTCGGCTGTATTATTCCTATTGAGGAAGCAATTCGAAGAGGGGCGACTCATGTAGATGCCATTTTATTAGATACTGAATTTCAGCAAACCAACCGATTACATGCTAAAAATGTATTTGATGCTTTGGGGAGTATCTTTAGCTTTATTTCTGATCGTATAGAAATGCAAAATATGCATATCGGAAAGCTTGTAGCCGAGGATTACAATGCAACTCTTCGCATTTATTACACCCCAAAAATACTAACCACCAACTCGTTAATTTTCAATAAAATTAAAATGGAAAATTGGTGGGAAATGGGATGGGAGCATGCCCAAAAACTCTCAACTACTTCTTAAGATAGTCAAGGGTTAATTGAGTTAGGGCTTTAACACCTAATTTCATTCCTGCATCATCTACAATAAAGGAAGGAGTGTGATGGGAAGGAGCATCTTTTTCGCTCCTATTCAGTGGAGTACCGCCCAAAAAGAAAAAGAATCCGGGCACTTCATTTTGAAAATAAGAAAAATCTTCAGCTCCAGTAATCGCATCAATTTCAATCACTTTATCCATTCCTGCAACTTTTTGCAAAGAGGGAACCATCTGTTTTGTTAGCGCTAGGTTATTAAAAGTAATGTCGGCACCATCTTGAATCTCAACTGTAGCTTCCGCTCTATATGCTTTTGCAATAGTTGGAACCATTTCAAGCATTCTTGAACGAATTAACTCCTTCATGTCCTTATCCAGAGTGCGAATTGTTCCTATCATCTCAAGACTTTCAGGAATGATGTTAAAACGTATTCCAGAATGAATAGAGCCCACAGAAATCACTGCCCCTTCTTTTGTGAGCTGTGATTCACGACTTATGAGCGTTTGTAATCCATTAATAATTTGGGCACTAGCTACAATCGGGTCAACACTTTGCCAAGGAGTTGATCCATGAGCTTGCTTTCCCTTGATGTTTATTACAAAGCGCTGAGAAGCAGCCATCATCCCACCGGGTTTATATGTAATTTTCCCAACATGAGTTCCAGAATTTATATGCAAACCAAAAATGGCATCTACTTTTGGGTTTTCTAGAACACCTTCCTTTACCATCAGTTTTGCACCACCTTCTTCTCCTGGAGGGGATCCCTCTTCAGCAGGCTGAAAGATGAATTTTACCGTTCCTGCAAAATCTTTATTTTGAGATAAAATTTCAGCCACTCCCATCAAAATTGCAACGTGGGTATCGTGACCACATGCATGCATAACCCCAGTTTCTTGACCATTAAATTTAGAAACCACCTCTGACTTGTAAGGTAAATCGTTTCGCTCAGTTACAGGGAGAGCATCCATGTCAGCGCGAAGTGCAACAACTTTACCTTTTCGCTTTCCTTTTAAAATTCCCACTACTCCTGTGTGTGCAACTCCTGTCTGAGCTTCTATTCCAAGGCTTTTTAAATGGGCTGCAACGTATTCGGCTGTTTTAAACTCTCGATTAGAAAGTTCCGGATTTTGATGAATGTGATGTCTCCATTCAATAACTTTAGATTCAACTGCATTAAAATCCAAATCTTTAATCTGTGAAAAGCCTGTACTGGCTACAAGTGCTATAGCAACTGTTAAATTTTTTAAGTATGGTTTCAAAATATTTATTTTTTTTTAAATATAGATGTTTATAATTAATTCCATGAAAAGAATATAAAAATAAGGAAATCCCTACTTTTAAAGTCACTATGGAAAAGCAACAAGGAGGGTATATAGATTCACTAAACGAAGCACAGAGAGGACCTGTTCTTCATAAAGAAGGACCGCTAATTGTTATAGCAGGGGCAGGCTCTGGAAAGACGCGTGTTTTGACTTACCGCATTGCTCATTTGATGGCCTCGGGGGTTGATTCATTTTCCATTCTAGCCTTAACTTTTACCAATAAAGCCGCTCGTGAAATGAAAGCGAGGATTGGAGCCCTTGTAGGGGAGGGGGAAGCTAAAAACTTATGGATGGGAACCTTTCACTCTGTTTTTGCTAGAATCCTGAGACAAGAAGCAGACAAGCTTGGTTTTCCCTCTAATTTCACCATCTATGATACCCAAGATTCTGATCGTCTGATATCTTCTATTATTAAAGAAATGGGGCTAGATAAAGATATCTATAAGTACAAACAGGTTAGAAGTCGTATTTCAGCTTTTAAGAACAGTCTCATAACCGTTAAGGCGTATTTTAATGATTTGGACCTACAAGAGTCCGACACCATGTCTAAAAGACCTCAGATGGGCGAAATCTACAAAGAATATGTCGCTCGATGTTTTAAAGCAGGCGCTATGGATTTTGATGATTTATTACTTCGAACCAATGAATTATTAAATCGCTACCCAGAGGTATTAGCAAAATATCAAGACCGTTTTAGGTATATTTTGGTAGATGAGTACCAAGATACCAACCATTCACAATATCTAATTGTAAGAGCTTTATCTGATCGATATCAAAACATTTGTGTTGTGGGAGATGATGCACAAAGTATTTATGCATTTCGAGGAGCTAATATTAACAACATTCTAAACTTTCAAAAAGATTATGATGGGGTAGCACTTTATCGTTTAGAGCAAAATTACCGCTCCACCAAAACAATTGTTAATGCAGCTAACTCGATCATTAGTCATAATAAAACCAAAATTGATAAAGTAGTTTGGACTTCCAATACTGAAGGGGAATCGATACAAGTAAATCGACTGGCTACGGATGCAGAAGAAGGTCGTCATATTGCCTCTTCAATTTTTGATTTTAAAATGCAAGAACAACGAAAGAATGCCGATTTTGCAATTTTATATAGAACGAATGCACAATCAAGGGCGATGGAAGATGCCTTGAGGAAAAGAGACATCCCCTATAGAATCTATGGCGGTTTATCTTTTTATCAGCGAAAAGAGATTAAAGATATTCTTGCTTATTTAAGGATACTTGTTAACCCTAAGGACGAAGAAAGTTTAAAACGAATCATAAATTACCCACCTCGGGGTATTGGTCAAACTACAGTAGATAAGCTTGTAGTAGCTTCAAAACATCACGATCTACCCTTTTTTGAAACTATTGTTAAAGCCAAAGAATTACAACTTCCTCTAAACGCAGGCACACTCCTAAAACTCAGTGAGTTTTCAACATTAATTCAACGTTTTCAAATTGAAAATGAAACCTTGAATGCTTTTGAAGTCACTGATTTAGTTACTAAAAAAATTGGGCTCGTTCAAGAGTTGAAAAAAGATGCCACTCCAGAAGGTATTGCCCGAATTGAAAACATTGAAGAGCTTTTGAATGGTATTAGAGACTTTACTGAGGGCCAAGAAGAATTAGCTGATGCCAATGGAAGTTTGTCTGAATTTCTAGAAGACGTAGCCTTGGCGACTGATCTAGATAAAGATGATGACCCTAATAGTGATCGAGTTGCATTGATGACCATTCACTTAGCGAAGGGATTAGAATTTCCTTATGTATTTATTGTAGGCCTGGAAGAGGATTTATTTCCCTCTGCGATGAGTTTAAATACCCGTACCGAATTAGAAGAAGAGCGCCGTTTATTTTACGTTGCACTAACACGTGCTGAAGAACGTGCCTTCCTCTCTTACACCCTTTCGCGATATCGTTGGGGTAAATTAATTGATGCGGAACCTAGTCGCTTTATTGAGGAAATTGATCCTCAATACTTAAACAAAGTGGTGCCTAAAAATGATTATTCTTTCAAACCCCTTTTAAATACATCCATTTTTGATGAACCTACACCACAAAGGCAGTGGTCAAATAATATTAAAAAAACTCCTAAAGAGAAACTAATTACAACGCCTACCTCTTCTCAATTAAAAAAATTACGTAAAATTGAACCTACTGCAACTATAAAATCAGAAGATGTAATTGTACTGGCGGAGGGCATGGAGGTTGAGCATGCACGTTTTGGAAAAGGAGTTGTTCAAACAATAGAGGGAAAGGGAGCAGACAAGAAAGCTGCTATTGCTTTTAAAGGATTTGGGGTGAAAAATCTACTGCTTCGTTTTGCCAAACTCAAAGTCAAGTAAATGGCTGAGTTAAGGACGCTTTATTCTAATAACCCGAACCCTAAACATATAGAGGAAGCTGCAAGAATTCTCAACCAAGGAGGATTAATAATTTTTCCAACAGATACCGTTTATGGTCTAGGCTGTTTGAGTAACAATAAAAAAGGCTTATCTCGCTTTGCTAAAATTAGGGACGTTAAAATTGAACTGGCACCCTTAAGTTTTTTATTTCAGGATATTCGGGAGTTAACGAACTATGTTCAACACATGAATTCAACCACATTTAAATTGGTAAAAAAGCTATTGCCCGGGCCCTATGCCTTGATTATGAATGCTGCACCTAAATTACCAAAGCCTTTTCATAAGCGCAAAACAATTGGAGTACGCATTTCAAGTCATGTTGTTTTACAGCAATTACTTCCCTTGTTGGATGCTCCATTAATAACTTCTTCCCTACATGATCCTGATGAAATACTGGATTACACTACCGACCCAGAAGTATTGTTCCAACAATGGGAATCTAAAATTGATTTAATGCTTTCTGATGGATATGGACAAAATATTCCTTCAACGGTTCTCGACTTAACGGAAGAGCCGTTTCAAATCATTAGAGAGGGCTTGGGAGAGGTTTTACTATAATAAATAATCCTAGTTTCATTAAATAAAAAAAGGCCGCCTAAACGGCAGCCTTTTGATAATTCATTTAGTTAAAAGAACTATTTAGCATCTTTCATTCCTTGCTCGATCAAATCATAAAACTGATTCAATTTAGGAAGTACTACGATACGTGTTCTTCTATTTTTAGCACGATTTGCAGCAGTATCGTTATCAGCTACAGGAATATAAAAACTTCTACCAGCAGCAGTCATACGAGCAGGTGCCACACCAAAATCTTTTTCAAGAATACGAACAACAGCAGTAGCTCTCTTTACAGAAAGATCCCAGTTGTCTACAATTCCATCAGACTTAATTGGCACATTGTCTGTGTGACCTTCTACCATAAATTCTAATTCAGGTTTGTTGTTTACTACAGTTGCAACTTTTCCTAAAACTTCCTTGGCGCGTGAAGTTACAGTGTAACTACCACTACGGAATAAAAGTTTATCAGAAATCGAAACGTAAACAACACCTTTTTCAACATTAATTTCAATATCATCATCACTCATGTTACCCAAAACTCCTTTCAAGCTGGTAACTAAAGCTAGTGTTACAGAATCTTTCTTGGTAACAGCATCTTGCATACGCTGTATACGGATATCTTTTTCTTTCATGCTCTCTAAAGACATTTCAAGGTTTTCTGCTCCTTTTTGAGAAAGCGTAGTAAGGTTTCCGATATTGTTAATTAAATCTTGATTGTTTGCTTTTAAAAACTGATTCTGTTCCGTTAGCGTAGCCAAAGATGCTAAAGCAGCTTCTTTATCTTCATTACATGAATTTAACTTTACAGTAGCTGAATCTAAAAGGTTTTTAGTGTTTTGTTGTAATTCTTCTAATTCAGTGAATTTTTTTTGTGATACACAAGAGGATAAAAGTACTCCAGAGATCACTAAAGCTATTGCTTTTTTCATAGTGTGAGTTTTTTTTAAATTTTAGTTTTACAAATTAACAGAATTTATTTTATTCTTCGTTCAAATCCCTGAAATTTAATTTTTTATGCAAAAAATACGTTAATATAATATTATTGGTATGATAATAATGAGCGCTCTGAATTTTATTGGTACGCTTTGCCATCATGGATTTAAAACGTTTATAAAACGAAACATGTGCTCTAATTATTGCCCAAGTAGACAAGAAATTAAATCTTAAAAAGTAATAAACCCCTGCGAAGCCATCCCAACACAAACGAACAAAAAGACGTCTATACAAAACTTTTCTTGGTAAGTTTTTGGTAAGCATACACAGTGAATTTCGATGGTTTAGGAAAACTTTTTGGGGTGATGGCGCGAGTGTGGCACCACCGATATGCTTCACTTTAGAACTTCCAATTGACATTGTTTTAAAGCCATAATTATGCATTCTCCAGCATAAATCTATTTCTTCTTGATGTGCAAAAAAATCAGCATCAAAACCTTTTAATTCCCAAAACTGTTTGCTTCGAATAAAGAAACATGCTCCACTCGCCCAGAATATTTCAGTTGGAAGGTCATACTGCCCCTGATCTTCTTCTAAGCTTGTGAAGAGGCGTCCTCTACAAAAGGGAACTCCATTTGCATCAAGATAGCCACCAGCTGCGCCTGCATACTCAAAATGAGTTGGTTTTTTGTAATCCAGGATATGCGGTTGCAAAATAGCAGTGTCCGGATGGGTATCAAAATGTTCAATCAAAGGAGGCAACCAATTTGGGGTTACCAATACGTCTGTATTTAAAAGACAATATACCTCTGCTTCAACTTGTTTTAAGCCTTCATTATATCATCCTGCATAACCCAAATTGTTTTCTAATTCAATACATTTAATAGTCGGGTGATTTTGTTTTAGCCAAGCCACTGATTTATCGGTTGAGTTATTATCAATAACAACTACTTCGGCCTCGAGACTGTATTTCAATACTTTGGGAAGGAACTTTTTAAGTAATTCAATACCGTTATAATTCAATAAAACGACAGCCAACGATTTCATTTGTGTGGGTAATTAGGTAATTCTTTAATAAAAGTATACCGTTTTTGTTTATAATCCATCTGACAAAAATAATGATCTAAGCCATTTGACACCATAAGGTAATTACTTTGAATGTTCAGGTTATAACGTGCAATTTGATCAAATGTCGTTTGGGTAATACTAACGGAAGGAGCCTTACATTCAATCAAAAGTTGATTTCCTCCTTTTGGATCAACCACTACGACATCAATACGTTTTCGTGTTTCAAACACTTTAATCTCTTTTTCTATGAGAATCCAAGAGGCAGGATACCCTTTTGTATCAATCAGAAAATCTACACAATGAACCCGCACCCATTCTTCTGGAGTACAGTAAAGCCATTTTTTGCGTATTCGATCAAAGATATAGGGTTTATTTTCCTTATTTTTGATTAACACTTTACAGTTGGGAAAATTAAGTTTTTCCATGTTGTAAAAATGCAATAATTTTTTAAGATGCAAGCGTTCAATGCGCTACTTTCCAAAATTAAACAAGAGCAGTTTTCGCCATTTTATTTATTGTCGGGAACTGAGTCTTATTATATTGATGCTATAACTGATGCGCTTGTAGACCAATTAGTTACTGAGCAATCGCGTGATTTTGATTTTACTGTTTTTTATGGTAAAGATGCTGTCACATCAGAAATAATTGAAACAGCAAAACGTTATCCAATGGTTGCGTCCTATAATCTTGTGATTATAAAAGAAGCTCAAGCCATGCACCATTCATGCTGGAATGATTTCATTTTATATCTCGAAAATCCAACTCCCCAAACCATTGTTGTTTTTTGCTTCAAAAACAAGGAATTTAAAAGTAAAAAACTTTATAATGTAGCTGCTAGGGTTGGAGAAGTATTGACAGTAAAGCCACTCTTTGAGAATCAATTATCAAAATGGATTTCAGATGAGGCTAAAAAGTTGAATATTACGATTTCACCTGATGCAGCGATGCTTCTGTCAGAATATATTGGGTCTAATCTTAGTGCATTACACAATCAACTCCTTAAGCTTAAACTGGTTGTGAAAAATGGTGACACCATTACTCCAGATCACATTGAATACTATGTGGGAATAAGTAAAGAATTCAACAGTTTTGAGTTGCAAAAAGCCATTGGCCTTGGACAATTATCAAAGGCATTTCAAATTGTTCAACACCTAAATAGAAATCTAAAAAGTCATCCAATGGTGTTGACTTTATCAACATTACACAATTATTTCCAAAAGCTCTTATTGTTAAAAGGCTTGAGTAATTCAGCTAATCTACCTCGGGCTTTAGGTATCAATCCCTATTTTATCAGAGACTATCAAACTGCAGCAGCTCGTTTTTCGATGAAACAAATTACACAAGCAATGCGATATGTTCTTGATGCCGATCTTAAAAGCAAAGGAATTATTGGTAAAAGCAGTAGTCCACAGCAAATCATGGAAGAATTGCTGCTGAAATTATTTACACTTTAATAGGTTGGAAACGCTGATGGGTTTGCCTCATGCATAATGGCATAAGCAGCTTCAAATATATCGTCTGCGGAAGGTTTTGAAAAGTAATCACCATCCCCACCATAAGCAGGCCTATGCGCTTTTGCTGAAACTAATTTTGGTGCGCTATCTAACAAAGGAAAAACGTTTTGTTTTTCAATTAGTTGTTGCAGAATGTAGGAAGAAGCTCCACCAGGTACATCTTCATCTACAATTAAAAGTCGGTTTGTCTTAGCAACACTCTTACGAATTTCTTCTTTTAAGTCAAAGGGTATCAAGCACTGAATATCAATTACTTCAATTGAAATTCCTGCTTGTTGTAACCGCTTTGACGCCTCTTGTACAATTCTCAATGTAGATCCATAGGAAACTACTGTTATATCAGTTCCTTGCATTAGGATTTCGATTTTACCTAATTCTAAGGTAAATTCTCCCAAATTTGAAGGGCATTTTTCTTTCAAACGATAGCCATTTAGTGATTCAACAACAATAGCAGGTTGTTCGATAATCATTAATGTATTATAAAAACCAGCGGCTTGAACCATATTTCTGGGCACAAGAATATGCATTCCTCTAAGTAAATGAATCATTCCTCCCATGGGAGATCCTGAATGCCATATCCCTTCCAAACGGTGTCCTCGTGTTCGAATAATCAAAGGCGCAATTTGCTGACCTACAGTACGATAATTCATACTTGATAAATCATCACTTAATATTTGAATGCAATAAAGAATGTAGTCTAAGTATTGGATTTCAGCAATGGGTCGTAATCCCCTAAGTGCCATTCCAATCCCTTGTCCTACAATAGACGCTTCTCGAATTCCAGTATCTGCTATTCGAAGTGCTCCAAACTTAGCTTGCAATCCTTCTAGACCTTGATTTACATCACCAATTTTACCAACATCCTCTCCAAACATCAAAAGGGTATCGTACTTTTTAAGTAGTGCTTCAAAATTATCTCTTATGATCATTCGACCATCTACTGATCTGGACTCTTCGTTATAAATAGGGGGTGTGGCCTTAAAAGCGATAAGATCCGCCTTAGAAACAGTGTATAGGTGAGATGATATTTTTTGACTCACATATACAGTCAGTTGATTCAGCCACTCATTAAATTTGCTTGTATCAGAGTTTGAATAATTAGACAACACTTGTTTTATCTGGCGTCCTGCAGAAATAATATCTTTATACCCTAAGTCTAATGCATTCTCTAATTCTGAAAATATGACTTGTAATTGAGCATCATTATGCGTTACTTTTCTTAAAACCTCTAAATAGCTTAAAAGATTTTCTTTTTCCTTTAAGATTGGAGTTATATAACTCTCCCAAGCTGATTTTCTTGCTATGCGTACTTTTTTCTTGGCGTCCTCCTCGATTTGAACTAAAAATTCTTCTGTTGCAAATCCCTCTTTGATAATCCATGAACGCATCTTGTCATTACAATCATATTTCTTTTCCCATGCAAGCCGTTCTTTAGACTTGTAGCGCTCATGAGAGCCTGAGGAAGAGTGCCCAAGCGGCTGGGTTAGTTCAATAACATGAACTAAAACAGGTACATGCTCCGTTCTTGCAATTTTTGCAGCGAATGAATAAGCCTCAATTAAAGCAAGGTAATCCCATCCTTTTACTTGAATGATTTCAAAACCAGGAGCATCCTCTGTTCTTTGAAATCCTTTTAAGGCTTCTGAGATACTTTCTTTGACTGTTTGGTCTTTATTTGATACTGAAATTCCATATTCATCATCCCAAACGCTTATTACCATTGGAACTTGCATTACACCTGCAGCATTAAGGGTTTCAAAAAACATCCCTTCACTGGTAGAAGCGTTACCTATTGTACCCCAGGCGATTTCATTACCATTATCTGAAAAAAGCTGAACATTATTTGTTTTGTGGGTTCGATATACTTTTGAAGCTTGAGCCAATCCTAAAAGGCGAGGCATTTGTGAGCCTGTGGGAGATATATCTCCACTATGATTTTTTTGATCTAAAAGATTTTTCCAATTGCCCTCAGAATCTCTACTAGAAGTGACAAAGTGACCCCCCATTTGGCGCCCTCCTGACATCGGTTCGCGTTCAATATCAAGATCTGCATAAAGTGCTGCAAAAACATTCTCTACCGTCAGTAATCCTTGAGCAAATAAAAGAGTTTGATCTCTGTAATAACCAGATCTAAAGTCTCCATTTTTAAAGAAATGGTTGAGTGCAAGTTGTGGTAATTCTTTCCCGTCACCAAATATTCCAAATTTACCTTTACCAGAGAAAACTTCGCGTCTTCCCATATAACTACACTCTCTACTTAAGACGGCAAGTTTGTAATCCTCTAAAACTTGATTTTTAAAGGCCTCAAAGGTAATTTTAAGGTCGTTTTCTTGATTCTGAATATTCATTGTGAGTTGCAAAAATACAAAAAATAATGCGGTCTTTAAACAAGGGGATTAAAGCGATTTTAAGAACTTTTATAAGTCGTTAATTTAAAACCACTTACGGGTAAATAAGCTCGTAAGAGTATTGAATCCAGGATCTAAAATAAAGCGGATCTTAGTGGCAAACCTAGGCTGTGTCAATTCAAACCCATTGGAAGAAAATATAGGGAGATATATCTCTAAATAATCAGGGCTTAAATTTAATTTCAATCCTGAATCAAAATAAGATTTAGCGTCTCTGTTTATGTTTTTCAATACCCCTACATCTCCATACACTTCAAGCCACTTCCAAATTCCCATTGAAGCATTTAAAGAAAACATATAATCATTTGCTGTAGATTGCTCAAACTTTGATTTAAAACCACCTTCAGAAGGGATAAACTGTTGACTGTAAATACCACTTGTCTCTGACCTACCCAAATAACCATATTGAAAAAGATAATCAGACGGTCTATTTAAGTTAAAATCAAAAAACTGTGTATCCAAAGTGTTGTGCCAAAGAAATTTCCCAAGAAAAATCCTAGCGCTTAATTGCCTTCCTCTAGGGAAGAGCTTTCGCGCTTGCCCACTAAATTGAATTTTACCAAAGGGCTCAGAAAATTCAATATTACTTCTCGCACTTAAATAGTCAATCGTATTGTTTCTCACAAAAACATGGCGTAAATTCAATATGCTATAATCAGGGTTCGTTATTACATTAGGAGATTTATCGCGAAACACATTATACCATGCTAATTGAAGAATTTGTCTTTTGTTATCCCGAATATTTTCTGGCCTAAAAGACCATCCTATTGATGGAATTAAGACCGTGTATCGATAATTTGAATCATAATGAAAACTACTCCCAGAAACTCTAAAGCGGGTTAGGTAATTCCTGCTGTTTGCTTTAAATAATTTATAATCTGCTTTAAAAAAGCCAACGATACTTTTTTCAACAAATGAATATTGCGGATGAAAATCAAATTCAAAAGGCCTGTTTTTTATCCGACTGTTATAAAAGCGAACACCTGAAGTTATGCCATCATAAGCATTAAAATCAAACACAGGGTGAAAAAATATCTGTTCCCGCTGAAGGTCTTCAGCATCTTTAACTAAAGTAAATTTGAGTGGCTTCATGCCTAAAGGATTTCGGATAGATTTCCAATTATTCCCTTTATTTGCTTCAGGAAAATTAATTTTCGGATTTATCGCCACATAATCTGCTTCTGCACGATTCCAGGTGATGACAGTATCATTTTTATTTAGCTTAAGCCATTCTTGCTTAATTACCTCATCATCTTTTACCAATCCCACTAACACAGGTAACGATCGTTGATCTCTACTAACTACCTTAAAACGAATCGAATCTGTAGTTTTTTGAAACTCTTTAATTTTTAAATCAAATGATTTTCGTTCTTTAAGATACAAATCAAAAAACCAATCTAAATCTTCATCCTCAGTTCTTAAAAGGGTCTCAAAATCTAATTTGCCTTTAAAATTTAGATACTCTTTGAGCTTGGAAGGTAACCAATCATTATTCTGATATGCCTCTATATAGCGAAGTCCAACTCCTACATGATTAGGTCCCGCAATCTTTTCATTGAATTTAGATAGCTTGTCTTTTGATTGTTTGTCTGCTTGGTGGATATTTGAATTCTCAACAAATTCATAGATAAATTCATACGCATCATTGAATCCTAGTTTAGCAACACTATATTTTTTTAGTAGCGTTAAATTTAGGATTTTAAATTCGGCGAGTTTTCCTAAAAATTTTTGATCTGGATAAAAGGTTTCTATATACTTTATCATTGCGTAGGTGTGTAATCCACCTATAACCCAATGTTCCTCTCTTTTATCAATAGCTAAAGTTTGATTGATATACCTTCCGAAATAGGCTTTTAGTAATTTTATTTCGTAAAAAAAGGTGTCTGAAAAGAACTTTAAGTTTAATGTTTTATTCTTTGATATTCTAACTTCAGTTTGCAATTGACTCAATCCATAAAATGGATTTTTGTCATAGCTTGATTTTAAAATTAAAATTTTCTGGTTTGGAAAAGGAGTAAAAAGAGTGTCTGCATATTTAACTACCCGTTCGATAGTCGCTTTTAAGTCTACACTTCCAGAGCTAGGGGGAAGTAAGTCTGTTACCACTACCTTTCCATTATCAAGCGGAATCGTGAGGAAACGATTTGAAGTGTCAAAAACAAAGTCAGCTTGAATTCTATCAACATCACTAAAATGAGTGTGCTTCAGGCTGTCTACCTCATTGTTTTTCGTTTCAATTAAATTACTTGTTAGGTGGTATTTATTGGGATAATGCCAACTTAACTCATAGTCTGACGCTGGACCACTATAATCCTCAAGATTTAAATTACTCTGAAGTTGCCACTTTCCTTTTCTAAAAGGAGCAACAACGATGTTCCAATGGTTTAGATATACTTTTCCAGAATCATTGATTCCCATTCTGGTAAATTTACTGTCTGGTATCTTAATCGTATAGTTTAGTGTTAGTGTTGTAGTTGCTCCTGGAGCAAGATATTCAGGCAGTGTGATTTTAATAATATCTGGCTGATCTTCGAGTCTTTTCCAAACGAGAGGGTTGGAGGGGCTATGCACTGTGTCAAGAACAGTAAACCCTAATTTACTTTTTGCAGAGGAATAAAAGCTTCTACTAAAGTCTTCAGCAAATCTTTTTGCTAGTGGAGTTTGTGTGTTTTTATATGCATTTATCCAATCTTGAAGGAAAAGTACATTTAATTTTTCTGTATCAGGATTAGTGAATATAATTTTTTGTTTAACAAAAATTAATCGCTCTTCAGAGTCT
Organism: Flavobacteriaceae bacterium; assembly: GCA_018646605.1. Taxonomy (GTDB): domain Bacteria; phylum Bacteroidota; class Bacteroidia; order Flavobacteriales; family Flavobacteriaceae; genus MS024-2A. Next base: position 217,703 of record JABGUL010000027.1, on the reverse strand, counting down.
AAGGTAGCGTCAATTTTATATTTTGTTTTTTGTGCTATTAAATTTGATGTGAATAGCAATAAGGCAACACAAACAAAGCTTTTAACAAAAAAAACAAAAGGGTTTTGCATCAAAAATTGGGTTTAAAATTATCTTTACTGTAGAACTGATTCAGATTGTCCATAACTTCGTCAACTGTATCTACAACAACAAAAAAATCCAAATCCGCTGGGCTAATATTTTTTTCTTCAAGCAGGGTATTTTTAATCCAATCCACCAAGCCATTCCAATAAGAACTACCAACCAGAATTATAGGAAATTTAGCCACTTTAGAGGTCTGTAAAAGAGTGAAAGCTTCAAATAGTTCATCGAGGGTGCCCACACCTCCAGGCATTACCACAAAGCCTTGTGCGTATTTAACAAACATTACCTTTCGTACAAAAAAATATTGAAAATCGATGAGTTTATCTTGATCTATGTAAGGGTTGCTTTTTTGTTCAAATGGAAGATTAATATTTAAGCCCACAGAAGTTCCTCCTACATTTTGAGCCCCACGATTTGCAGCTTCCATAATGCCTGGACCTCCGCCACTAATAATTCCATATCCAGAACGCGCTATGGCTTCAGCAATTTTAACTGTAAGCTTATAGGTAGGGTGGTCTTCAGGGGTTCTGGCAGAACCAAAAACAGAAATACAAGGCCCAATAGCACTCATTTTTTCATAGCCCTCCACAAATTCACTCATGATTTTGAATAAAGCCCATGAATCATTTGTTTTTATTTCATTCCAATTTTTATTTTGATTTGTTGTCATGCTAAGGTTGGGGTTAAGTTCTTTTTAAATTCTTTTTTTAAAAACAGAGCCGTATGACTCACTTTGTTGTTGATAATCTCTTCCGGGGTCCCTTGACAGATCAATTCTCCACCATAGCGACCTCCTTCAGGGCCTATATCAATAATATGATCCACTTGTTTGATAACATCGAGGTTGTGTTCTATGATTAATACGGTATTTCCTTTGTTTACCAAAATCGTCAGTACTTCAAGGAGAACTCTTATATCTTCAAAATGAAGTCCCGTTGTAGGTTCATCTAAAATATAGAATGTATTACCTGTATCTTTTTTAGATAATTCACTTGCCAATTTAATACGTTGTGCTTCCCCTCCCGAGAGTGTTGTTGAAGATTGCCCAAGCGTAATGTATCCCAAACCAACATCTTGAATCATTTTAAGCTTTCTATAGATTTTGGGAATAGCTTCGAAAAATACACACGCTTCATTTATAGACATGTTCAGTACATCAGAAATTGACTTTCCTTTAAAACGAATCTCAAGTGTCTCCCGATTAAAACGTTTCCCTTGACAGGTTTCACACTCAACATAAACATCGGGGAGAAAATTCATTTCTATAACCTTCATTCCTCCACCTTGACAGGTTTCACATCGGCCTCCCACAACATTAAAGCTAAACCTACCTGGTTTATATCCTCTTATTTGTGCTTCTGGAGTCAAAGTAAATAACGTTCTTATTTCACTAAAAACACCACAATAGGTAGCCGGATTACTTCGAGGGGTCCTTCCTATTGGACTTTGATTTATATCCACCACTTTATCAATGTATTCCAGACCAGAAATACTTTTATAGGCTAAAGGCACTTTAACGCCATTAAAAATATGTGCATTTAAAATAGGGTAGAGGGTCTCATTTACCAAAGTAGATTTGCCACTCCCCGAAACTCCAGTTACACCAATCATAACACCTAAGGGGAAATCAACAGTTATATTTTTTAAATTATTTCCTGTACATCCAGAGAGGGTCAGGCTTGTTCCTTTTCCTTTTCTTCTTGTGGAAGGAATCTCAATTTCCATTGCCCCACTTAAATATTTAGAAGTAAGTGTATTTTCTGCTAAAATGGCTTTTGGAGTCCCTTGAGAAATAATTTCCCCTCCATTTTTCCCTGCAAACGGCCCCATATCAATTAAATAGTCTGCACGAAGCATCATGTCTTTATCATGTTCAACTACGATGATTGAATTTCCTAAATCCCTTAATGCAGTTAAGGAATTAATCAGCCGATCATTGTCTCTTTGATGCAAGCCAATACTAGGTTCATCAAGGATATACAAAACCCCTACCAGCTGAGAGCCGATTTGGGTTGCAAGTCTAATTCGTTGTGCTTCACCTCCGGAAAGGGACTTGGAAGAACGATTTAATTGTAAATACTCCAACCCAACGTTTAATAGAAATTGCAAACGAGAAAGGATTTCTTTAATAATCTCAGAAGCAATTTTGTTTTCGTTTTCAGAGAGACTTTTAGAAAGACTTTGCATCCAATGATGTAAATCTTTTAAATCCATATTCACGACATCTGAAATGGTGTGATTTGCTAATTTAAAATGGAGGGCTTCTTTTTTAAGTCTCGATCCTTCACAGCTGACACAATTGTAGCTGTCCATGAAACTAGCGGCCCACCGCTTAATACTAGCCGTAGCAGCCTCTTCATATGAAGATTCTATATAGTTTTCTAATCCTTCAAAATCTATCTTGTACGTACGTGTAATACCTAGCGTAGTAGAGGGAATGTCAAATTTCTCCTGACTTCCCTTCAAAATAATATCCATTGCCCTGGCAGGGATTTTTGAAATAGGGTCTGTTAGCGAAAAATCATAACATTTAGCAATGGTTTCAATCTGACGATAGGTCCAATTGTTTTTCTTCGTTCCTAGAGGACTTATCCCGCCCTGTAAAATCGACAAATTATCATCTGGTATGATTTTTTTATGATTCACTTTATGTTGTACTCCCAGACCTTTACATTCTGGACACATACCCTTTGGGGAGTTAAAAGAAAAGGAATTGGGTTCAGGCTTAGGATAAGAAATCCCAGAGGTGGGGCACATTAAATTTCGACTAAAATAGCGTGTTAAATTCGTCTCCATATCCATCGTCATCAATACATCATTTCCATAATGCATTGCAGTAACTAGGGATTCGTTAAAACGTTTTATAAAGTCTTCATCTTTCTTAACCGTAAAACGATCAATAACCAACTCAATGTCATGTGTTTTATAGCGATCAACTTTCATTCCAGGCTTCAAATCCTTTATAATACCATCAACACAAACTCTTGAAAACCCTTGTCGAGAAAGTGAATCAAACAACTCTCTATAATGTCCCTTTCTTGATTTTACAATAGGAGCGAGTAGGATGATTTTTTTATCTAAATAGTCCTCGACAATCAAGTTTTGAATTTGTTCATCGGTATAGCTGACCATTTTCTCTTGAGAAACATAACTGTAGGCTGTACCTATCCTTGCATACAAGAGACGTATATAATCATAGAGCTCTGTAATTGTTCCAACGGTAGAACGTGGACTTTTAGAAGTCGTTTTCTGTTCAATAGCAATGACAGGGGAGAGCCCATCTATTTTATCTACATCTGGTCGTTCCATACTACCCAAAAACTGTCTTACATAGGCAGAAAAGGTCTCCATATAACGTCTTTGACCCTCTGCATAGATCGTGTCAAAGGCAAGAGAAGATTTACCACTTCCCGAGAGTCCTGTTATAACAACCAATTCATCCCTTGGAATAGACACGTTTAGATTCTTTAAATTGTGAACCCTAGCACCTTCGATGTGAATATTATTATCTTTCTTCTTCATTAGTATAGCGCACAAAAATAACATTAATATAGAACTCTTGGCACTTGAATTATTTTATTTATAAAGGTGAATCGCAGCATCATCACCTCTGGGATCTGCTCCCGTTGTTATTGTATTGTTTTCTGAAATCGAGATTGCATCTACACGCCCAATAATTCTTGAATACTGCTCTTTAACATCATACCCCTTGTTTTTTAATGAATCAATCAAAGTTTGACTAAATAAGGCAGGCTCAAAGACGACAATATCAGGCAACCACTGATGGTGAAAACGAGGAGTGCTTACAGCTGTCTGTATGTCCATGTCAAATTCAAATACATTTAAAAGGGTTTGCATAACAGAAGTGATAATCGTTGAGCCACCTGGCGTTCCTAGCACCATAGAAAGCTTACCATCACGTTCTACAATAGTTGGAGTCATAGCGCTAAGCATTCGCTTTTGCGGTGCAATTGCATTGGCTTTTCCTCCAATCAAGCCAAACATATTTGGAACTCCAGGTTTGCTGCTAAAATCATCCATTTCATTATTTAAAAAATAACCTCCCTGTTCAACAAAAACCTTAGAACCATAACTACCATTTAACGTAGTTGTAACAGCCACAGCATTTCCCATGGGGTCAACAATAGAATAGTGAGTTGTCTCTTCACTCTCATCCCAAACAATGGTTCCTGGTGAAATATCCGTTGATTTAGTTGCTTTTTCAAAGCTGAAAGAATCCATTCTTTGATTTAAATAATCCATATCTAAAAGGCTATCTTGTGGAATGTTTACAAAATCAGGGTCTCCTAAATACAAACTTCTATCGGCATAAGAACGTCTTTCTGCCTCTACAATTACTTGTATTGCTTCCATCGAATTATGTTTGTATTGTCCAACATCATAAGGCTCTATCATTTTCATTATTTGACCCAAACAAATTCCACCACTAGATGGAGGTGCCATGGTATAAATACTCAAGTCTTTATATTTAAAATGTACGGGTTCGCGCCACACTGGGGCATAACTCAACAAATCTTCGTGCGTAATAATTCCACCGGTGGCTTGAACTCGCTCTACAAGGGCATCAGCAACTGGACCACTATAAAAGCCGCTTTTTCCGTTTTTAGCAATAAATTCAAGAGTGAGAGCTAAAGCCTCGTTTTTTACCCAATCCCCTTCTTTAAAACCTTGGGCATAGAATGTTTCCTTACCGTTTATTGCGATAAAGTCTTCTTTTTTACCATCTAAACTTTTCTGTTGTTTTTCTGTTACCAAGTAACCCTCTCGTGCTAATTTAATTGCTGGCTGAACTAATTCATTCCAAGGAATAGTTCCAAATTTTTTATGAATTTCATAAAGGCCCGCAACAGTTCCAGGAACCCCTATAGCCAACCCACCGACCAAACTCTTATCTGGAATTACATTACCCTCCTGATCGAGGTACATATCCGCATAGGCAGCCAGAGGTGCTTTTTCACGAAAATCCAAACTACCTTTTTCACCAGCTGCAGTTCTATAAACAAGAAAGCCACCTCCAGCAATATTTCCAGCGTTAGGATAACAAACAGTTAATGCTAAATCTGAAGCTATCATTGCATCAAAAGCATTTCCTCCTTTTGCCATTACAGCAACACCAATTGCAGAAGCCTCTTCACGAGCACTTACAACAGCACCTTTTATATGTTTTGGCGAAGAACAAGCGGAGATAAACAAAACAAAAAGTAAGGCGTGAATCTTTAGTTCTTTCAAAATAAAATGTTTCATAATGTTTGAATTTCAGTTTTAGAATACAAAATCACTTCTTCCATAAAGCTGGTAAAATGACAATGAAAATAAGTATAATTTTCCTTTAATTGATCCGTTGATGCACCCAAATAAGAGGGAAATTTTGTTCTCTTTTCCATCTGCAATAAAATTAGTTGTAAATCTGTGATTGAAGCATAGGCTTCAAACCAATTATACCGAACTAAAGCTGCTGTAAATTTCTGAATATTTTCAGGAAGTTCCTGAGAATACTCTTTCAATTTGATGTAAAATTGAGATGAGAATTCGGATAGTGATTGGGGATGATAACGATTCCAATTTGCTGCTAAAAAATGATCAAAATACATATCTACAATTACCCTACTATAATGACGATAGATTGGAAACAAAAGCGTAACACATGCTTTGAAATCAGAATGATGGTCTGTGAAATAATCAATTTTACGATGTAAAAAAATACCTTTTTGAATCATTGGTGAAAAATCATTATAATCATTTCCTTTGACTCTGTCTGCTATTAGGTTACCCACAGCAAGAGGAGCGTTATTTCCGGATAAATATACATGAGCCAAAAAATTCATGTTTCGAAATTACTTTATTCAAACTAAAGAAATGAGCAAATAATATTGTTTTTAAAATAGTTTACTTTTGTTCTTCAATTTATCAAAAAGATTTGTCCACAAGCCTTCCCTTTTTTTATAAAAATAAAATCCGCTTACGGTTTGTCATTTTAACTTTCAAAGTCTTATTTCTTTGGTCTTCTTGTTCATATGTGATGGCTCAGGACTCAAGGGATGGTTTTATTTTTGAAGGCGCTTACACCTTAGATTTGGCTTCAAATATAAATGGGGGTATTGATCAAGGCTTTGCTTATCTAGGAAATATTGATTTAAACGTAACGTTCAATACGGAAAAACTAGGCCTCTGGGAGGGTGGCCAATTCTATGTATACCTTTTAAATAATCATGGGAATTCACTCTCAGCATTAATGGGGGACTTTCAGATTGCAAATAATATCGAAGCAGAATCCAATTCACGGTTGTATGAATTTTGGTACAAACATCATTTTAAGAATGCAACAATCATACTTGGTCAACATGATTTGAATTCTGTTTTTGCCATTTCAAATAGCGCAGGTTTTTTCATTAATAGTTCCTTTGGAATACAACCTGATATTTCAGCAAATGTACCCACTTCTATTTTTCCTCTTGCAGGTTTAGGAGCTGTTCTATCTTTGAATATTTCGCCTAACCTTTATTTTACTAATGCTATATATGACGGTGACCCAGGAACTGAATTAAGCAATCCAAATTCCTTAAAATGGTCATTAAATAAAACAGACGGAGCCTTAAGCATTCATGAATTTAGTTACGAAAAAACAAAAGATAGCATTTCTCAAGCTAGCTATAAAGTAGGTTTCTGGAATCACACACAAAATCAATCATATAGCGGAGTCGTCAAAAACAATTCACAAGGAATTTATTTTATTTTTGATAGACAACTAACTCACCTTAATTTGGAAGAAAAAGGATTACGTTTTTTTACTCAAATTGGTTATTCCCTAAATGAATATAACCCTGTGAAATCATACTGGGGGAGTGGTTTTGTTTTTAAGGGTTTTTTTGGTAATCGAAAAGAGGATACTGGAGGAATTGCTATAGCACATAATCGATTCTCACCCTACTATCAATCCCTATTTAATTCCAATACACTTAACAGCGAAACTACTTTAGAACTTTCATATGAATTTGTATTTTCAAATCCACTAACTCTAAAACCAAATATTCAGTACGTTATAAATCCAGGAAGTGATGTAAATATTCCGAATGCACTTATGGCTCTTGTGAGAATGAGTTATAGTTGGTAGTTTTATTCTTTAATTTTAGACCATTGTAAACCTTACTAAATAAAAATGACATTAATCAAATCCATTTCTGGAATTCGAGGAACTATAGGAGGGAGTCCTTCTAAAAATTTAACCCCTTTAGACGTGGTGCGTTTTACCACTGCTTATGGGCAATGGCTATCTGAAAACAACAAAGGGCCCTTAACTGTCGTCACTGGTCGTGATGCCCGCATTTCTGGACCTATGGTACATTCCTTGGTCAATCAAACTCTACTAGGGATGGGAATAAATGTGATTGATTTGGGTCTTTCTACCACACCAACCGTTGCTGTTGCTGTTCCTTGGGAAAAAGCTAATGGTGGCATTATACTAACTGCAAGTCACAATCCAAAAGAATGGAACGCGTTAAAACTCTTGAACGCTGATGGTGAATTTATTAATGCGACTGCAGGAGCTAAAGTTCTAGAATACGCAGAAAAAGAAGCTTTCAATTATGCTGAAGTGGATCATTTGGGCACACTCAAAGAACGCTCAGATTATATTGAAAAACATATTGAGGCTACGTTGGCAATAGATCATGTAAATCTTGAGGGAATAAGAAAGCAGAAATTTAAAGTAGTAGTTGATGGTGTTAATTCCTCTGGAGGTATTGCCATTCCAGAGCTGTTAAATGCGCTTAACATTGAAGTAGTTAAGATACATTGCGAACCCAACGGACATTTCCAACACAACCCGGAACCCTTAAAAGAAAACTTAACTGACTTATGCAATGCTGTTATTGAGCACAAGTCAAATTTTGGAATTGCAGTAGATCCTGATGTAGATCGTTTGGTGTTTGTTGATGAGAAAGGGGAGTTGTTTGGAGAAGAATATACCCTTGTGGCTTGTGCCGATTATATTTTAAGTAAAACCCCTGGAGCTACCGTCTCAAATCTATCTTCGACACGCGCTTTAGCCGATATAACGCAAAAACATGGATGTAGCTATACTGCCAGTGCTGTAGGGGAAGTAAATGTTGTCACTGAAATGAAAGCGGTTCAAGCCGTTATTGGAGGAGAAGGAAATGGTGGTATTATTTATCCTCCTCTGCATTATGGAAGGGATGCTTTGGTGGGGGTTGTTTTGTTTCTATCTCTTTTAGTAGAAAGAAAAGTAACCGTTTCTAAACTTCGAGCTGCCTACCCAAGTTATTTTATGAGTAAAAATAAAATTAAACTGAAAGAGGGCATGGATGTAGACCTCCTGTTAGATCAAATAAGAGAGCGTTATGCAAAAGAACGTATATCAACAATTGATGGAGTAAAAATTGATTTTGATGCAGCCTGGGTACATCTACGAAAATCAAATACAGAGCCGATTATTCGAATATACACAGAGGCTAAATCCGAACTGAAAGCTGTTGAATTAGCAAATCGATTTGTAAAAGAAATTAACAGTTTGCTTTAAGAATTTTTTGCGTGCTTAAACCTTTTATGAGTCCAAAAATATTGAGAGGGATCTTCTTTTATTTGAGATTCTAACCACTCTGTATAAGTATCAGTTATGGCGTTAGGTGGCAATTGGTTGGGAGTATCTGTCAATAATTTAAATTCCACTTCATAGTATCCTCGTTTAATTCTATTCATTTTTCCAAAAACAACAGGAATATCAAACTCTCTTGCCATCCGTTCTGCACCAGTATAAACAGGGACATGAACCCCCATGAAAGAACGCCAATAGGCTAGGGGTTTTGGGCGTGGGGATTGATCACTGGCAAAACCAAATACACCACGCTCATTATTATCCTCCATCTGTTTTATCTTTTTCGAAGCAGTTCTTTGTGAGATCATAAAAGCATCGTGTCTGCTTCTTATTTTTCGGATTAAATCATCAAAATATGGATTACTAATAGGAGTATAAATTCCATAACCCTTATGCTTCATATGATATCCTAAAGACATCATCCATTCCCAACTTGCGTAATGACCGCACATTAGAAATACGGAACGATTTTGGCTTTCAAATTGCGTTAGCACTTCTATGTTTTTTACATGAAAGCGTTTTATCATTTCATCTTTAGACATTCCCATTGATTTTATGATTTCTAAAAACAAATCACATAAATGGGAATAAAACTTACGTTCAATAAACATCAATTCAGAGTCAGTATAAGAAGGAAAAGCTCGTTTTATATTTGAACGAACTACTGATTTTCTGTACCCAAAAACACGGTACAAAATAAAACAAACCAAATCAGACAACTTATAAAATAGAGGAAATGGCAATCTTGAAATCAAGAAAAGAATAGGGTAGGCTAAATAATATATTAATGCATTCACAGTATTATTTAATTATTGATCAAAATTACTTTTTTCTATTTAAATCTGTTGATAAATACCTTTAAAAAGAAATTCATTTCATTTATATATATAACAAAATTGAATACTTTTGTTATATATGTAACATAATAATCTTAAACTTTAATTTAATGAAAAATATTTTAGTCCTCGGAATGGGGAAGGTGGGAAGCCTGGTAGGCGTTTTACTAAGCAGGAATTTTGAAGTTACAGCATTAGATCAAAAAAAACCACATTATGATTACAACTTGCCTTTTGAATGTATCGAAGGCGATGTAACCGATATAGGATTCATGAAAAATCTAATGAAAGATTACGATGCCGTAGTTTCCGCTTTACCTTACTTTTTAAATAAAGAAATAGCCATTTTAGCACATGAATTAGAATTACATTATTTTGATTTAACGGAAGATGTTCCTACCACTCATTTTATTCAAGCCCTCAGTGAAACTTCAAAAAAAGTAATGGCTCCTCAATGTGGATTAGCTCCGGGACTGATTGGTATTGTAGGTAAAGATTTAACGTCAAATTTTGACACGTTACGGGATATAGAATTACGAGTGGGTGCGTTACCCCGCTATCCTAATGGACAGTTAGCTTATTCATTCACATGGTCTCCCCATGGTGTTATTAATGAATATTTGAATGACGCAGAAGCAATTCATAATGGACAAAGAAAAAACGTTCCTTCATTAGAAGGGTTTGAATACATCAATATTGAAGGACAAGAATTTGAAGCTTTTACAACCTCTGGAGGACTTGGAACTCTTTGTGAAACTTTTGATGGAAAAGTAGATACCTTAAACTATAAAACCATTCGCTATCCTGGTCATGGAAAATTAATGAAGTTTTTGATGTACGAGCTTATTTTAAAAGATGACAAAGAACAATTAGAACAAATATTGAGTAATGCCAAACCGCCTGTAGAAGAAGACGTGGTATATGTATATGCTGTTGTAGAGGGCTGGCAAAACAAAACTCTGTCACGTAAGGAATATTACAAAGCTTTTTACCCTATTGAAATTGAAGGTAAACAATGGAGAGCAATATCCTGGACTACGGCAGCATCTCTGGTTGCAGTTGTTGAAATGGTTGCCGCAGGGACGCTATTACAAAAAGGTTTTTTGAAACAAGAGGAAATTCCATTTGATAAATTCTTAAAAACTCAAACAGGAAGCTTATTTTTATGACAAATAATTTACAATGAAATTTAATACCTCAACAACAATGACGAAAATTTTGGACGCGCTCTTCACTGTTTATTCAGAGCGTGTGCCAGATGTAAAAAAAATCACTTCTGAGATGGTTAATAAAGGTATGGTTAAGGATCAAAGTGAGATCATCAATGACCACATTGCTTTTAGGACTATGGGGGTTAAAAATTTAGGTATTGCTTCTTTTGAAAAAATATTTTTAGCCCATGGTTACGAAAAGAAGGATTACTTTCATTTTGAGGTTAAAAAACTTGATGCGCACTGGTATGCACCGCCTACACCTGATTTACCTAGGATTTTTATAAGTGAACTTAACGTTAGTTTACTCTCAAATAAGACTCAGGAAATTATCAGAAAATATACCGACACCGTAAGTTCTGACCCTGTTGATCAACTAAATTTAAATGATGTAGAAGTAGTTTCAAAATTCTTTCAAACCCCTCTTTGGCCATTACCTAACATTGAAGATTACGAAGCCTTACTGACTGAGAGTGAGTATGCTGCATGGGTTATTTACAATCGATATTATCTAAACCATTACACCATCAGTGTCCATGATCTTCCCGACGCTTATGCAAAACTGGAACCGTTTAATGACTTTTTAAAGTCTATTGGAATCCAGCTGAACACTTCAGGGGGTGAAATTAAAACGAGTGAGGACAAGCTTCTTCGTCAATCCAGTTCTGTTGCTAATAAAGTAAAAGCTTATTTTTCAGATGATAAAACTAAAGAGATTGCAGGCAGTTACGTTGAGTTTGCTGAACGAGGAGCATTGCCTCAATTTGCACATCTCCCTAAAACTGAATTAAAAAGAGAACAACGTAGAGAAGGTTTTGAAACCGGAAATGCGGATCGAATTTTTGAGAGTACATTTACCACACAATTAAAGAAAAATTAAATCATCCCTATGGAGATCAAAAAATTATTAGAAAAGTTAAGTATAAACAGCAATCATGAAGGCTGCAATGCTGGAGGTATTTGGCATGCAGATGGAGCATCAATCCCATCATTCAGTCCCGTAGATGGTTCACTACTAGGAACGGTTCAAGGAGCCAGCGTTGAGGATTATGAACGAATTATGGATAAAGCTGAAGATGCTTATTTAACGTTTAGAACTATTCCAGCGCCTAAAAGAGGTGAGTTGGTTCGTCAATTAGGGAATAAATTGCGTAAAAAAAAATCCTACTTAGGGCAATTAGTGTCATGGGAAATGGGCAAATCATTACAAGAAGGACTGGGTGAAGTCCAGGAAATGATTGATATCTGTGATTTTGCAGTAGGACTTTCAAGACAGTTACATGGAGTTACTATGACCTCTGAGAGACCTTCACATAGACTTTATGAACAATACCATCCCCTTGGTGTAGTTGGAGTGATCTCTGCCTTCAATTTTCCTGTTGCTGTATGGAGTTGGAATGTTGCCTTAGCATGGGTATGTGGTAATGTATGTATTTGGAAACCAAGCGAAAAAACACCTTTGTGTAGTATTGCTTGTCAGCAAATTATAAGTGAAGTATTAAAGGAAAATGAAATGCCAGAAGGTATCTCATGTGTTGTTAACGGAGGAGCTGAGGTAGGAAAGTGGATGGCGGAAGATCAGCGTATTGCTTTAGTTTCTGCAACAGGTTCCACCCGAATGGGGAAAGATGTAGCCCAACGGGTTGGAGCACGTCTCGGAAAATCACTTTTAGAATTAGGCGGAAATAATGCAATAATTATAACTCCAAGTGCTGATTTAGACACCGCAATGCGAGCAGCCGTTTTTGGTGCAGTAGGTACTTGCGGTCAGCGATGCACTTCCACACGTAGATTGATTGTTCACAAAGACATCTTTGAATCTTTTACAACGGTTCTGCAAAAGGCATATGGTCAACTTCGTATTGGTGATCCATTAGATGAAAACAATCATGTTGGCCCCCTAATTGATAAGGACGCGGTTAGCATGTATCAAGAAGCTATTGCTGAAGCAAATTCTCAAGGCGCTACCTGGCTTGTAGAAGGAGGCGTCCTTTCAGAGAAGGAATACGGAAGCGCTTGCTATGTCAAACCAGCTGTTGCCATCATTGATCATGATGCACCTATTGTTCATAAAGAAACCTTTGCTCCAATTTTGTATATCATGAAATATGAAGAATCTTTAGAGGAGGCTATCGCAATACAAAACGAAGTCAAACAAGGGCTTTCTTCTTCTATCATGTCCTTAAACATGCAAGAAACAGAAACGTTCTTGTCGCATTGGGGAAGTGACTGTGGGATTGCCAATGTCAACATTGGAACATCAGGAGCAGAAATAGGTGGTGCTTTTGGAGGTGAAAAAGAAACAGGTGGAGGTCGTGAAAGTGGTTCTGATGCTTGGAAAGCTTATATGAGAAGACAAACAAACACCTTGAATTTTTCTAAAGAGTTACCTTTAGCACAAGGAATCGTTTTCGACCTGTAAACATTATTGTTTTTAGCGTAGTTTTGTTGCTATATGATTCAAAACATTCCTTTTGTTGCATTACTTCTAATTGGTGCTACCATTTTAGTTACAATCTATGGCTTTAAAAACGATCGCTTTTTTTTAAAACACCATTTCCTAATTTCAAAAATTAAAGAAGGGGAGTATTATCGATTCCTCACATCTGGTTTTCTTCATGTTTCGACGACTCATATTTTATTTAATATGTTCACTTTTTATTTTTTTGTCAATATTGTTGTGGGTGGATTAGGAGATTTCGCCTTTTTAGCGCTCTACTTTGGAAGTCTATTGGGAGGAAATGTTTTTGCTTATGTATTTCACTACAACGATCCATACTACAGCGCAGTTGGAGCGAGTGGTGCGGTAACAGGTGTTTTGTTTAGCGCTCTACTATTGTACCCTAGCATTGAATTGATGTTGTTTTTTATTCCAATTCCTATTCCAGGATACTTATTTGGAATCGGATATATGATTTACACTTTATACGGAATGAAAACTCAAAAAGATCAAATAGGGCACACAGCTCATTTTGGTGGAGCTATTGGGGGTATTCTCATTACTATGGTGTTTGTTCCGGAAGTAATATACAGCTCACAACTTATGCTAGGAATCCTGAGTGTCACAACCCTTATCGCTGGACTATTGATCTATCGAAACAAACAAAAAGGATTATAAAGACCGTAAAAGCTCCTCAACCTTACGCTCAAGTTGTATTCCCCGTAAATCTTGGGCTACAATAACCCCTTTTTCATCTAAAATAAAGGTAGCTGGAATCGCACTAACATGGTATAATTTTGCAATAGGGTCGTTCCAAAACTTTAAATTAGAAATATGGTCCCAAATTAATCCATCATCTGCAATAGCCTGAACCCATTGAGGCTTTGCTTTGTCTAGGGAAACACTAACAATGCGTAATCCACTATCTTGATGTTTTTGGTAAAGGCGAACTAGACTTGGGTTTTCAACACGACAAGGTCTACACCAGCTGGCCCAAAAGTCAAGTATCGTTACTTTTCCCAAACGATCTTTTAATGATAATGCAATACCATCGGGGTTAGGACCATTAAATAAAGGGGCAAATTCTCCAACCTCAGGCTTCTCTGACGGGATCAACTGTTTTTCAACTCCCTTTCCTGAAGCACTCATTTTAATACGATCCGAAAAACCTTCAAAAATCTCTCTAGCTTCAGAAATTGATATGGCTTTGTTTGATACAAAACGTTCTAAGATTAGAATTGAAATAAAAGAATCGGAAGCCTCCTTGATAAAGCTTAACTCGTAGCTTTTAATTTGATCCCTTACATCTTGATATTGCTCTTGTAAATCTTGAGCTAGTAGCGAATCTTTTAGTATCATGGCCTGTTGCAAGTCATTTCCAATACCATTTAATGAGGCTATATAAACACGTGTTTCTAATTTATAACGCATAAAGTCATCATTGGAAGTTGTGCCTGTAGCCTTGGAAACGCCTAAACTATCTTTATAAATCTCAACATTAACGGTACCTGGCTCAGCTATAAAAGGAAAACTTGCTTGGTCACCTTGAATTTGAAGAAAATGAACACCAGGTTCAATAATTTCGACCTCTAAATCAAAACTACCTGATCGAACAGGAAGGGTATCGATAACTTTTGGCTGATTGTTTAAATCTGATATAATGTGTAGGATCGCATTTCCATCGCTTAAGTCAACGGTTCCTTTTAAGCGAAGTGCGTTTGATGGTCCTTGACACGAAGTCAGCAAAAGAATAAGGACAAAAGAGCTTATGATTTTATGCAACATGATTTATTTCTGTTTTTTGCTAAATTACATAATTGATGGGAATTGAAGAACTAATCCTTACTTTAGCTTTAGGATTATTAAAATGAAAGTCAAAACCTAATTTGTACGTGGAAGAAGCATTATTGAGATTAAAGAAAAACCTTGAAGGCTCCATTGAATGGGATGATTTACACAAGAAGTTATATGCAACCGATGCTTCTGTTTACAAAATGACTCCTTTGGCAGTTGCCTTTCCTAAAAACATGAAAGACCTACAAGAGCTCATTGCTTTTTCGCTTGAAAACAAAACGAGTCTTGTACCAAGAACTGCAGGCACATCCTTGGCTGGCCAATGTGTAGGTCCTGGAATTATTGTAGATGTTTCAAAACATTTTACAGAAATTTTAAGCTTTGATGAACTTAATAGAACAGTAACCGTTCAGCCAGGAGTAAATCGAGATGATTTAAATGTATTCTTGGCTAAAAAAGGATTATTCTTTGGTCCTAACACATCCACCTCTCAATACTGTATGATGGGTGGGATGCTAGGAAATAACTCTTCCGGAACAACCTCTATACGCTATGGGGTGACTAGAGATGTTGTGATTTCTGTGGATACAGTACTGAGTGATGGGACCGAAGCCACATTTGCAAAATGTTCTAAGCAAGAAGTAGAAGATAAATCAAAGCGCAAAACGCAAGAAGGTAAAATTTATAAATCGATACTAGATGAACTAAGCATTAGTAGCGTACAAAAATCAATTTTGAAGGACTTCCCTGATGCCAGTGTTCATCGAAGAAACACAGGTTATGCTGTCGATGTAATGCTAAATCAAAAACCCTTCAATCCCGAGGGTGAAGAGTTTAATATTGCCAAATTATTAGCAGGAAGCGAAGGAACCTTGGCATTTACCACTTCAATCACTTTTTCTGTAGTTCCCATACCTCCAAAGCATTCGGTTATGTTGGCGCTTCATTTTAATAGCATTCAAGAAGCTATGCTAGCCGTAAATCCAGTAATGGAACATCCACTTTACACTTGTGAGCTAATCGACAAAACCATTTTAGATTGCACAAAAAATCACAGTGGATATCAGAAAAATCGTTTCTTTCTCAAAAACGATCCCAAAGCTATATTGCTTTTAGAATTACGAAATCAAGATTTAAATTCACTAAAAAAAGATCTCAATGCACTTGAAAAAACTGTATCAGAAGCAAACTTAAGCTATGCTGCTGTCCCCTTATGGGGAGGAGAGATTGATCTAGCCAATGAATTAAGGCATGCTGGACTTGGCTTGCTAGGGAATATTGTGGGAGACTCGAAGGCAGTAGCTTGTATTGAAGATACTGCTGTACCTTTAAAAAAATTACCCTTTTACATCGATGAATTTCAGGAACTTATGAAGAAATTCAATCAGGAAGTGGTCTATTATGCGCATGCAGGTGCAGGGGAGCTACACCTTCGGCCAATTTTGAATCTTAAAAACAAAGATGGAGTTGGTGATTTTAAAGCAATTACAATGGCTGTAGCGCATTTAGTTAAAAAATACAAAGGTTCGCTAAGTGGTGAACACGGTGATGGTATTGTGCGTTCTGAGTTTATTCCTATTGTAGTAGGTCAAGAAAATTATGCCTTATTCAAACGAATTAAAAAAGTTTTTGATCCTAATTCAATATTTAATCCAGGAAAAATAGTAGACTCCTTTGCTATGGATCAAAACCTCAGAACCTATAATAGCGAAACTCCTATCCATAAAACACAATTTGATTTTTCTGCTGATCAAGGCTTACTTCGTGCCGCTGAAAAATGTAATGGTGCTGGAAAATGTAGGTCTGTTGCACTTTCGGGAACGATGTGTCCTAGCTTTCGAGCCACACGAGATGAAAAACACAATACCCGTGGAAGGGCAAATGTGCTTCGAGAAGTACTGATGGAAAACAAAAAGCCCAATGCATTTGACAGTGAGGTCCTCAAAGAAGTCTTTGACTTGTGTTTAAGCTGTAAAGCCTGTGCAACAGAATGTCCAAGTAGTGTAGACATTGCTACCTACAAAGCAGAATTTTCATACCAATACCAAAAGACACATGGAAGTTCCATTCGAAGCACCCTTTTTGCCTATGTGGGCAAAATTAATCAGTTAGCCCAGCCTATTCGTGGCCTTCAAAATCTCTTTTTTGAAACTGTATTGACACGCTCAATCTTGAATAAAAGCTTGGGAATCGCTAAAAAAAGAGCTCTACCTAAACTTGAAAAATCACTTTATAAGACATTGAAAAACAATGTCTTAACACAATACGGTAAAAGTGTTTATTTATATCTTGACGAGTTTAGTAATTACAATGAAACCCAAATAGGAAAAGACGCCGTTTCTCTACTGGAAGGACTAGGTTATAACGTAAAATTCCTGAGGCCAACAGAAAGCGGAAGGACCTATATTTCAAAAGGGTTTTTAGACCAAGCTAAGGCATGTGCAGATCGAAATGTGGAATTGTATTCTGATATCATCTCAGAAAATATTCCTTTATTGGGAATTGAACCTTCAGCGATTTACACTTTTACAGATGAATATCCCAAGTTGTGTTCTTCTCCAGAGAAGGCTAAGGAACTTGCCCAATTTTGCTATCCGATCGAAACATTTTTAGCAAAAGAATTGAAAAAAGGAATTCTTAAAGAGGATCAATTTCATACTGAAACAAAAGAAATTAAAATTCATACACATTGCTACCAAAAGGCCCTAGGACAACCATCAGACACCTTCAATGTGTTGAATCTTCCGAAAAACTATACCGTCAGACTTTTAAATACCGGTTGCTGTGGAATGGCAGGTTCTTTTGGGTATGAGAAAGAGCATTATGAGATTAGCATGAAGGTAGGGGAGGAACGTTTGTTTCCATCCATACGAAACACTCCACAAGACGTCATTATAGCTGCTAATGGAACAAGTTGTAGGCATCAAATAAAAGATGGAACACAACGTGAAAGTCATCATCCAATTTCCATTTTAAACGCAGCTCTCATTAAAAAAACCACTCGCTAAAAGGCAATCCAAAACTTTACCTTTATCTTTGTCGTTTTAAAAGAAATCTATGTCAGGCAATATTTATGGTACCCTTTTCAGACTAGCTACTTATGGAGAATCTCATGGACCTGCTATTGGAGGTGTAATTGACGGTTGTCCCGCTGGGATTAAATTGGATCTCGAAGCCATTCAGAACGATTTAGATCGAAGAAAACCCGGGCAATCAGCGATTGTAACGCAACGTAAAGAACCCGATGAAGTTCGTTTCTATTCTGGTATTTTTGAAGGAAAAACAACAGGTACACCCATTGGATTTGCGATACACAATACCAATCAAAAATCCAAAGACTATTCTCATATTAAAGACAGTTATCGCCCATCACACGCTGACTATGTTTACGACGAGAAGTATGGCATAAGAGATTATCGTGGTGGCGGAAGAAGTTCAGCCCGTGAAACGGCAAGTAGAGTTGTAGCCGGAGCAATTGCCAAACAGTTTTTATCTCCTATGAGTATTCAGGCTTATGTCTCTGGAGTAGGAACTTTAGCAATGAACACACATCCTTCCGATGTTGATTTTAGTACTATAGAAGACAATCCTGTTCGCTGTCCAGAACCTAAAATGGCAGTAGCCATGGAAAATTATATAAAACAAATTCGAAAAGAAGGAGATACCGTAGGTGGAATCATAACCTGTGTTATCAAAAATGTTCCCGTTGGGTTAGGGGAGCCTGCATTTGACAAACTGCATGCTGAACTTGGAAAAGCAATGCTTTCCATTAATGCTGTTAAGGGTTTTGAATACGGTAGTGGATTTGCTGGAACCCAAATGAAGGGGAGTGAACACAATGACCTTTTCAATACCGATGCTACTACTCAAACAAACCGTTCCGGAGGGATTCAAGGAGGGATTTCAAATGGTATGGATATCTATTTCAATGTTGCCTTTAAGCCTGTAGCGACCATTATGCAAAATCAAGAAACCATCAATTCAAAGGGTGAAAAAGTCGAAATGCAAGGCAAAGGAAGACATGATCCTTGTGTGGTTCCTAGAGCGGTACCCATAGTAGAAGCTATGGCAGCACTTGTTTTAGCCGACTTTAGCCTATTAAAAAGAACAAATAAATAAATTGCCTCATGAAAAAACTTGCTCTACACTGGAAAATATTAATAGGAATGGCCTTGGGAGTTCTCTTTGGAGTTGCTCTCTCCTTTATTGATGGAGGTGATACCTTTATTGGAAATTACATCAAGCCTTTTGGTACAATTTTCATAAACTTACTAAAATTAATAGCTGTTCCACTGATACTTGCATCCTTAATCAAAGGGGTTTCTGACTTAAAAGACATTTCAAAACTTTCACAGATGGGAGGAAGGACGATCATCACCTACTTGATCACAACCCTTACTGCCGTTTCTATAGGATTGATTTTAGTCAATATTATTCAGCCCGGAAAATCGATAAGTGTCGAAACACGCCAGGAGCTGGTAGAGGCTTATTCTAGTGACACCAAAGCCAAGCAAGAAGCCGCTGCAAAACAACAAGAAGCAGGACCTCTTCAAGCACTGGTAGATGTGGTACCTTCAAATATTTTTCTTGCAGCTTCAAACAATAGAAACATGCTGCAGGTTATCTTTTTTGCTTTATTCTTTGGTATTGGAATGATACTCTTAGCTGAAAAAAAGGTAAAACCAGTAAAAAAATTCTTTGACTCTTTCAACGATATTATCCTCAAACTCATTGATCTTATCATGCTTGCAGCGCCCTACGGTGTATTCGCTCTTTTGGCAGCTTTGGTCGTTGAGGCACCAAGTTTTGAGCTTTTTCAAGCATTAGCACTTTACGCCTTTACTTTATTATTGGGTTTAGCAATAATGATTGTTGTCTACATGATTATTGTTCGTGTTTTTACAAAAAAGAAAATTTCCTTCTTCATGAAAGGGATAGCACCCGCACAATTGTTAGCCTTTTCAACGAGTTCAAGTGCCGCTACTTTACCTGTTACGATGGAATGCGTAGAAGAAAATCTTGGCGTGGACAAAGAAGTTGCTAGTTTTGTGCTACCAATTGGAGCCACCATAAACATGGACGGGACTTCTGTTTATCAAGGAGTAGCCGCTGTATTTATAGCACAAGCGTTTGGACTTGACTTAAGCTTGAGTGCTCAACTAGGGATTGTTTTTACAGCCACATTAGCCTCTATAGGAACTGCAGCAGTGCCTAGTGCAGGAATTGTAATGTTGGTAATCGTTTTGGCACAAGCTGGAATTCCTGAGGCGGGATTAGCGTTAATTTTTGCAATAGACAGACCTTTAGACATGTGTCGTACCATTGTTAACGTAACTGGTGACGCTGCAGTCTCAATGATTGTAGGTAAATCAATCGGAAAGCTTAAAGACTAAACGATATAGCCTTTTTTAATTCCATTATTACACAATCTGAGTAGTAGATAGGCTACTAAAATTGTTAATATTGGCAATAGGTATTTACTCAATTCATTTGATTCAACTGCAGAGGTAAAGAACAAACCGTAGCTCATCTGTGAAAAAACAGCAATTAAAGAAATCAATAGAGGAAACATTGCCCAAGCTTTCTTTAGAAACAAACCAACAGAACCTATCAATCCTCCAAAAACCCCTATAGCAAAAGCTATAGTGGTCCATAGAGGTGATCCATTTAATCTATTTCTTTCAGATTCAGTTAATTCATTAATCTGTTCTGGGGTAATAGAAACTCCCAAATAAAAATTAAAAATCCCAGCCAAATTCCATAAAATGGCTAATAAAACAATTGTTTTAAACCATGATGGAGTGCTTATTTCAGACATAATTTTCACTGTTTTCGTTAAGAATAAAATACATTATGAATTTGTCTTTAATAAATCTCTTATTTCAGACAATAATAACTCTTCCTTAGAGGGAACAGCTGGTACAGCAGGCGCTTCTGCTTCTTTCTTTACCACTCTTTCTTTGTATTTGTTATACCCTTTAACTACCATAAAAATAGCAAAAGCAACAATTAAAAAAGTGATAATTGTATTAACAAAAGTGCCATATTGTATGGCGACTTCTGAAATATCTCCTTCGGCTTCTTGAATGATAAATTTCAATGACGAAAAATCATTTCCACCAAGTAAAACTCCAACAGGAGGCATAATAATGTCATTTACTAAAGACTTGATGATGGCACCAAAATAAGTTGCAATAATAAGTCCAACAGCCATATCAATGACGTTCCCACGCGTAATAAATTTCTTGAATTCTTTTATTTAGGTAAAATTTGAGGTTAATAATGAATCTAAATTAAACAATTAGTTCTAATGTAAAATAATTGCTCAGTATAAAATTCAATTAATAAAAGAAGTAAAATTACTTTTTACCTTTTGCAGCTTCAACCAATTCTAGTAAATCCAAATTAACCTGGGTAGTAAACATCCCATAATTAACAATTGCTTTCTTCTTTTCAATCGCATCAATGCTTCCCACAGAACGGCCGTCAAACATACGTACTCTATCTCCTATTCTTAAAACTGTCTTAGGTTTGCTAGGTGCTGGAGTTTGTTTTTGTTTCTTCTTTTCTTTGCGAACAACAACCAATTCTTTTTTTACTTCCTCGTTAAGTTGCTTTTTTATTTCGCGTTCTTTTTTTACTACCGAAGCCGTTTTACGTTTACGTTTTGCATTTTCAGTTTCTATGGCACGTAATAATTCAGCGATCAAAGGACGTTTCTTATTGTTTTCAAAAAAACGCTCCGCAATATCATTGATCTTATTCCCCAAAACGATCATACGCTGGTTATGATCAAACAACTCTTGATAGCTCACTAATTTAGCCTTAAGCTTAACATTCATTTTTTCCATACGCTCACTCTCCACAGCAGCTTTAGTTTCTTTTTCTTTGAGAGACTCACCTGTTTTCATCATCTGTGAACGTTCTTTCTGAAGTTTTGCTATTGTGGCATCAAAACGCACTTTCCCTCTTTCTATTTTCTTCTTGGCACGATTGATAAGACTATAAGGAAGTCCATTTTTTTGTGCTACTTCAAAAGTGAAGGAGCTTCCTGCTTCACCCATCATCAAATTATAAACAGGTTCAAGGGTTTTATTATCAAATTGCATGTTTGCATTAACCATAAAAGGAAGCTCATTGGCCAACGCTTTTAAATTGGAATAATGTGTGGTGATAATTCCAAAAGCCTCACGCCCATAAAAATCCTCTAAAATCACTTCTGCTAGAGCACCTCCTAACTCAGGATCTGAACCTGTACCAAACTCATCAATTAAAAACAAGGTATTGACATTACACTTGCGTAAGAAATACTTCATGTTTTTCAAGCGGTAAGAGTAGGTGCTTAAATGATTTTCAATTGATTGATTGTCTCCAATATCCGTTAATATTTGCTCAAAAAGACATGCTTTGCTTGACTCATGAACGGGAATCAACATCCCACTTTGCAACATTAACTGAAGCAAGCCAACGGTTTTTAGGGTGATGCTTTTTCCTCCAGCGTTTGGTCCTGAAATCACAACAATTCGCTTTTCCGGATGCAAATAGACGTCTTGTGGATAGGTCACTTTGTCTTCAATGCGATGGGATTGTAAAAGTAAGGGGTGGTATGCCTTCTTGTATTCTATACTTCGTTTCTTTTTATCAATCTCTGGAAGGATAGCATCAATTTCTTGGGCATAGCGTGCTTTGGCATAAACAACATCCAGAAGCAATAAAAACTCATGTTGTGCTTTTAAATAGGGTAAGTGAGGACGAAAATAATCCGTTAGCTGACTTAATATTTTTTTTATTTCTTCGCCTTCTTCAAACAAAAGGTTTTGTAATTCCCGGTTCTGAGCATTGGTAGTTTCGGGTTCAATAAAAACAATACTACCCGTTTTAGAACTGCCCATAATAGCTCCCTTTACTTTACGCCTATGCATTGCTTTGACTGCCAACACACGGCGATTATCAATAACCGATTCACGAATGTCATCTAAATAATCGGCTGCTTGGTACTGGCTCAAAGATTTATTAAAGCTACTACTAATCTTAGAGCGTAGTTGTTGAATTTGCTTTCGAATGAGATAAAGGGAATCAGAGGCATCATCACGCACTTCACCAAAACGATCAATCACTCCATCAATCGTCTTTTTAATTTCTTTATCAACATACAAACCGTCTGTATACCCATAAAGAGTAGGGTAGTAGGTTCTGAATTTTTCTAAAAACTGAAGCAGCACATTGGTCGTGTCGGTGTTTGCTGCTATTACTCGAAAAACAGAAATATCCAACACACTATTTTCAATACTTAAAAGAGAAAAAACGGAAATTAAAGGTTCAAAACCATGGTTTGGAATACGGTTTTCATTCTCAAAAGAAGACTTAAATTCAGAAACTGCATTCAACGCATCCACTAATTGATTTTCATCTATGACCGGGAGAATGGCCAGGCAAGCTTCTTTTCCAAGAGGTGTAATGGCAAAGCCCGAACACTGACGGAGTACTTCAAAATACTCCAGGTCCTCTAATGTTTTTTTTGGAATTTTTGCCATTTGATTTTCTTAACTTAGCCCTGCAAAAGTAATAAATTCATGACGTTGCAGATACATTCAAGCTGGGAAAAACCCCTGCAGACAGAATTTGAAAGTCTTGCTTTTAAACAATTGATTGCATTTCTTAAAACAGAGTATTCAACTCACCGCTGTTACCCTCCCAAAAATCAAATTTTCAATGCTTTTGAATATTGCCCCTTTGACCGAGTAAAAGTTATTTTATTAGGTCAAGATCCATATCATGGAATGGGTCAAGCCCAGGGACTTTCGTTTTCTGTTCCAAAGAACATTAAACATCCTCCCTCTTTGATCAATATTTTTAAGGAAATAGAAAATGATCTGGGGAACCCATATCCTAAAAGCGGAAATCTAGAGCGATGGGCCAAACAAGGGATCTTGTTGCTAAATGCAACCTTAACTGTAAGGGAAGGGGAGGCAGGGAGTCACCAAAAAAAAGGGTGGGAGACGTTCACAAACGCAATAATCAAAAAGTTGTCAGAAGAAAAAGAGGGGTTAATTTTCCTACTTTGGGGAGGATTTGCTAAACAGAAAGCAAAATATATTAATGCCCAAAAACATTTGATTTTAACCTCAGGGCATCCATCACCATTAAGCGCAAATCGAGGGTTTTGGTTTGGAAATAAACACTTCAGTAAATCGAATGCTTATCTAAAGGGTAGGGGAGAAACTACTATTGACTGGTAAGCTCATCCGCCTACACGCTTTACATTGTGTCCCATCTCAGTTAAAAGAGTGATTAATGCATCTCTATAGTTTCCTTGTATGATAATTTCACCGTCCTTGACGGTTCCGCCAACTCCCACAGCATTTTTCAATTTCTTTGCTAAAGCCTTTAAATCTTGAATATCCCCATCAAAACCTTTGATTAATGTAACCGTTTTCCCCGCACGCCCTTTATTGCTAAAATGAGCTTCTAAATTTTGTTTGATAAATTCGTCGGGGAGATCCGGAAGGGGATCAGGATCAGGGGCTAGGTTATCAAATTTGATACCTGCTAGAGCATCAAGACTGTTGAGTTTCTTGTCCATAATGGGTGTTTTACAACCCAAAAATACTTAATTTAGGATTTTAAATCATACTATGAGAAACTTCATTTTAATAGTACTCACTTCAATCCAAGTTATGGCACAAGAATCACTTCCTTTCTCAATCATACCTCCAGCACCAGATGAAGTCACTGCAGCCTACACCTTGGCTAGAATGGTTCAAGGATTAGGTTTTCGCTATTACTGGGCAACAGAAGGACTCACATTGAAAGATTTAAACTACCGTCCAACAGAAGAGGCACAGTCTACTTTGGAAACCTTACAACACATCTATGGGTTGGCGTTGGTTATAAAAAATACAACCGAAAATTCACCCAATACAAGACCCTTAACAGGTATTCCTGATGGATATGAAGAATTGCGAAAGGCCACCCTAACAACCCTTAGTGAAGCGTCAGAAAAATTGATTGAAGCCACAGAAGAGCAGGTGTCTCATATGAGTATTATTTTTGATCGAAAAGGGAAAATCTCTAACTTTCCCATATGGAATCTAATGAATGGCCCCCTTGAAGATGCAATCTATCATACGGGGCAAATAGTAAGTTTCCGAAGAACGGCAGGAAATCCAATTCCCAAAGGAGTGAATGTCTTTTTAGGCGTTAAAAATTAATTTTCACGATCCTCAAAATTTTCTTTTTTCTTGTCCTCAATACGTTTAAATATCAAATAAACAAGGAGTATTGCAGCTAATAAAAAAAAGGGTCCTTCCATCTATTCAACTGTAACGGCAGTACCATAGGCCAAAATTTCAGAACATCCCTGCATGACCATGGAGGTAGTCAAACGAACATTCACAATAGCATTAGCACCCATTTTTTCAGCATCTTCTATCATCCGCTGGAGTGCCTGCTCACGCGACTGTGCTTGAAGCTTAGTGTATTCACTAATTTCTCCACCAATAATATTTTTAAGGCCTGCAAAAATATCCTGACCTACATTTCGAGCACGAACTCTACTTCCACGAGCAATTCCAAAGGTTTCCGTAATCGTTTTATTTGGAAAAGTAGGTGTGTTTACTAATAGCATAATCTAATTTTTAAAAAGAGTTGAATCAATAGTAGGAAAAAGGCGAAGTGCATTTTTATAATACAGTTTTTGTAGGATAGAATCAGGGAGACCAAGACCATACATTTTCCAATGAGCATGACGCTTTCTGTAATATTCAAAATATTCATCCTCTGTTTCTAAAACCCTAAAATAGGTGTAATATTCACTCACCTTATAACTATCCTTACCAAACAAAATTCGATCTTGATAGTCCACAAAAAATTGATGGGTACGTTTTGGCTGACGTCCTAACTCGGCTAGTACGGCGCCTATTTCGGTCATTACATTCGGATATTGGTCCAAATGTCTTCCTAATTTATCTAGGTCATTCCCCATCCATCCTAAATGTGCGTTTATGAAAGTCGTGTTAGGATGGTTTTTAAAAATGGCATGTTGTTCAGCCATAACTTCTTCAAAAGAAGGATTAGAAGCAGGATCCCGATAGCGACTAGGTTTTTGTCTTAATTCAAGCCAGCGCTCATTGTACTTGTCCTTTGGATTCCAAAAAGAAGCAGGTTCGCCTGTATGAATGAGTACAGGAATATTATTTGCGCCACAGGCATCCCAAATCGGTGCCAAACGAGGATCGTCCACTGCAATACGATTACCGTTAATATCTCTATCTGTCAATCCTAAAGATTTATATACTTTTAGTCCCATCACCCCGGCTGCAACAGCAGAATCAATAAGTGCAACTTGCTTTTCAGCAAAATCAGTGTCGTCAATGGTTTCAAAATCGACATTGAGGAACAAACCAAAGCGAGTAGGAGCGTTCTCTCTTATGTTTTCAAGGGATTTACGAAGGTAAAGTCCTCTAAAACCACTCAAGTTGATCATAAATGCCATATTGAGACTGTCCATTTCTATGACTAATTTGGAAAGATCTTTAATAGGCATATCAAATTGATGGTTATGAACATCTATAAAAGGATATTTGGCTCTTTTAACCAGGTTCTGAGGGACTACCAAAGTTGACTTAGGGCTGTATTCCTCAATGTCCATCAAATTGTTCTTTTCCTGAATTTTATCAATGCAGTAGTAGATGATTCCTCCTAAAAAAAGAATTACGCCAACCGCTTTGAAAAGGCGATAAAGTGATTTGAAAAATTTACGCATTAATCAATAGGTAGGGTTACTTGAGTAGTATCCCATCGCATTCTTAGGAAATTATCCACAAAATCTATGGTAAATTGTTCCAACGGCTCCTCTAAAGATTGGGTGGCTGCATTGATTTTCATTAGTACACCCTCTGGATTGGGTTCGGAGAAACTAATTCCACCTGTTTTTGTATTGACGACCAACACCCAATTTTCTTTTTGAGGATAGGCATACAAACCGTATGTACCGGCCTCCAAAGAGCGTCCACCAATACTTATCCTTTTATTTATTTCCATCTTAGTTGTCAAGTTAGCACCCAAACGCCAGTATTCTCCATAAGGAACAAGTGCATCATCTGCCTTAGCACCAAAAATTAGACGATCGTTTTTAAAGGGTCTGTAATAGCGAATATTAATTTCAGTATCTCCATTTTTATATTCTGCATGCCCCAAAGGACTTTTCGGATTTATGTACAGACTGTAAACCAAATACAGTCCAACGATTCCTGCAAGTAGAAGAAGGAGTATTATTATACGTTTTAAGGTTTTCATAATAAGATGAGTTTAATTAGACTGTAAATATACAATATAAAACGCAGTACAAAATATTCTATTTTACATAATATAAATTATCGTTAAAACTTATTTATTAAATATAGGCACGAAAACATCAAATAGTGAGGACCGTAAGCCACTGTAAAAAAGAACGCTACAAACATATAAGAATCTCTAATGAACCGATAACTGTAAACAATAACAGTAAAAAAACACGAAATCGCTCTATTGAATAATTTAATTTTCTTAAATTAGTCTATCTAATAAACCCAAATACTATTAACCTGCTTGTATCGTTTTAAATCTTTTATTCGATTTGTAGAATTTAAAACCTTTCACAGCTAACAGAGAAAAGGTTTGTTACCCGAATACTTATTATTAACCAATCTAAAGTTTTAAACATGGGAATTATTGCAACAATTATTATTGGAGCTATCGCTGGATGGCTCGGAAGTTTAGTCTACAAAGGCACAAATCTTGGCATTTTAGGCAATATCATTGTTGGTGTTGTCGGTAGTTTTGCAGGAAATTGGATTTTCAACATCTTAGGCATTAGCCTAGGAACAGGATGGATTGGCGCCATTCTAACTGGTGCCATTGGTGCTGTTGTTATCTTATTCCTTATCAATGCGTTTGCTAAGAAAAAACAATAGTCTTTTCTAATTTCAATCGGCCCAGTTAAAAAACTGGGCTGTTTTTATCTGAGTAATCACAAGTTATTTAATAGGAACTTAAACTGGAAATATATTGTAAAAAAGTACTATTACATCGGTTTAAGTAAATCGATTGGGGCTACATAAATTTATATATATAAATATAGAAAAACAGAATTGATGTTCACAATCTTGTGAACAATACCTATCCAATACCCCTTTATACCATTACAAAAGAGTTTATTTTTAGCAAAAAAGAAACCATGAACGATCGACCCAATGATTTTCTGCGCATTCGGCCAGAGATTAAGAAAACGGTGGTGTTTGCTAACATGAGTATGGAGGAGCGTTTTCAGAATGAGACCCTACGCCCTATTTTAAAACTTCAAAACTCCCTACTCCTATTGGTTTTTGGCACTTATATTAAAAAGCGCAAGGGTGTTTTTTACAGCTTAAATTTAGAAAAACGCTTGGCATATATTGAGGATAGTTTGACTAAAGATCAGAAATTTCGCAACTCTATGGAAGGCATGGTCATTGGTCTTTTCACAGTGAAAGAATACAATCAATACACCCTCAATTCCTCAGCACTAAACAAGCGTATGACACAAATGATCATTGAGCGCCTCAAAGATCAAGTGCAGCTCTTTGAAGTTCAGTTGTAGATTGAATACATAGCAGCACATTTCATGCGCTATCCGTTGTTTTAAAGGGGGTAATTGTTAGTTAAACATCCATGCTTTGCGCAAAGAAAGAGCTGTATCTGTAGCATTTGGATCTTCCACTATTCCGGACATCAAAGCACTTGGAGTACCTACTTTTCCTGAAAGAGTAAGGGTTTCGCTATTACGCTCTACGGTTATGGTAAACTCTTTTTCGGCATCCCACATAAAACTTTGTGTAAGCACTCCATTGATGGCAGCACCATTCTCCTGATTTATTTCAGGGAGCATTTTTCCATCCAAACCTAAAAACACATCCCCTAGCTTTAAGCCCATGGACTCCAGGGAAGAGTTCAAGCCTGTAATAACTAAAAAACGACCCTTGTCTTCAAAATCTTGAGGAGTGAAAACAGGATTTTGGGCATCTTTAAAAATTACTGCAGGAAGAGCGGCTTCTGTTTCCCCTTCAACCAATCCTACCTTAGAAAAATAATCATTATAATTGATGGGAGTGGTCCCTACAATATGCTCCGTAAAGAAAGACCCTACCTCTGGATACGTCATCGCCACGATCTCATCAATTAAATCTGCATCTTGAAAGGGTTTTTTATTTCCATAGCGTTGTGCTAAATTTTTCATCACCCAAAGAATTCCTTTTTCACCCCCACTCTTTTCGCGTATTATAATATCCAAACACATGTTTATCAATGCACCTTTCTGGTATACATTTCCATAGTTTGCAGCATAGGGTTCATCCACAATACCAGCACTCATTTCGGTAAAGGACATCGTATCGTCATAGCGTTTTCCATAATTCACTTTTTCGAACAAACGGCCATAAAAATCAGGCGCGTCAATTAACCCTTGATTAATTTGAAATAAATTGGCAAAATATTCTGTAGTTCCTTCATACATCCACAAGTGCTTAGACATAAGTGGAGTATTGTATTCGAAATTATGAATCTCTTCAGAATGAACATTCAACGGGGTTAACGTATGAAAAAACTCATGTGAAACTACATCTATAAGGTTTTGAGTTAATTCTGCAGGCTGCATTTGATCAACAAAAACTACGGTCGTTGAAGTATGGTGTTCTAAAGCCCCCATCATACCTCCAAAATACTGTAAGTCATCCATTCCCATTAAATACAATAAAATATCATAACTAGGTGTATTGTTAGACTCGCCTAAAAACTTCTTCTGGGCAAGCATCATTTCTTGAATCGCAGGTTGATAAGCAGTAGCTTTGTGCGTTCCGGAAGGAGAATAAATCGCTAATCCAACCTTTATATCATCTAAATCAAATGAAACCGCATTGGGTTCGCTATACATAATCGGATTGTCTATGATATGAAAATAACGATCCGCTTTAAAAATGTCTAACGAATCAGAGATTGAAATAGAAGGTAATGAAGTAAACGCTTGAAGATTTTTTGGAGATCGCACGGACAGTTTGTAAGGGCTTTCCTTTAAGTTTTCAAAATAGCCAATCATACTATGTAAATTGAGCAAGTGGGTTTTGTCAGTATCAAAACTAGTTCCACCCATAGGATAGATTTCGCTGCCATCAGGCCCGTCAAAGGTGTCATTGACCCAATACGTTATTCTTTGTAGCTTTTTTGCACCTTCTATTTTCCAACTATTTTGATCAATAGCGGTTACCGTTAGAGAATTTCCTTTGCTGTCAAAGGCTTTAAGATCTTCTGCAAAACGACCAAAATTTGAATATTCATAGGTTCCAGGCACAATCTGAGGGATATAAAAAATAATTTCATCACTTGCTAATGCGGAAGGTGAAATTGTAATTTTCACTTTATCATCCACTACATTCTCCAGATCTATGGAAGCTTCTATAAGGATAGGGCTTGAAGAATTGTTGGTTTTTAAAGCTGCACAGCCAGTTAACAGAACTACGAGGCTTACGCTTAAAGTAAATTTAGATAGATAGGTTTTCATAAATAAGAATATTAAAGAATAGAAACACCGTTTAAGTCGGTGGTTAGAACACTTGAAAAATAATTGAAAATTGGCCGGATGGCGTTAAAATGTTGAATCACTTCTGTTTGAAAATTGTCCGCTAAAATAGCTTTATCATCCAGTTTTTTTATAAATAAATATTGTTTTTTTTTGATTAAGTCAATATTGGGATGTTCTTTAGAAAAACCTTTGGGAGCGGTTTTTACTTCCTCTCCTTCAAGTCCTCCCCATGCTTTTGTAAAAACGGGGTCTTGTAAGAGGGTTCGAAATTCTTCAGCATCCATCTCCATTTCTTTACGAATACGAAATAAATCTTCTTTGTTTGGGTTCCAAAATCCCGCAGCCAGGAAAGAATCTCCGGGAGCAATGTGAATGTAGTAGCCTCCTCTCAAACGAGGTTTTTTACGATTAAAACTCATTCCAAAATGGGTTTTGAAAGGAGTTTTGTTTTTTGAAAACCGCACATCCCGATAAATACGAAAAAGCTTGGCTCTTTCGATCTCATCTGTCTCGTTCATGCTGGCTTTAATTTCCTCACCCAAGATTTTAAACTCAGACTCTAGTTTTTTAAAACGAGGCTTTTGAGGCTCAAACCACTCACGAGAATTGTTTTCTGCTAAGGCTTTAAAAAAGAGAAGTACCTCTGGATTAATCGTATGCATAAATATAATTTAATTTTTAGTAGCTTGAATCCATCGGTTTATTTTGGCTTCTAAAAAGTGAAGTGGTACACATCCTGACTCAAGTACTTTTCTATGAAAAACTTTAATATCAAAAGCAACTCCCAATTCTGTTTCAGCTTTTTTACGTAACTCACGTATTTTAAGTTGTCCGATCTTGTAGGATAGTGCCTGTCCCGGATTGGCCATGTAACGTTCGATTTCTGAAGTGATACTAGCTTCAGATTCAGCTTCATTATCCAAAGAATATTGAATGGCCTGCTCACGTGTCCACCCTTTAGCATGAAGGCCTGTGTCTACAACCAAACGAATGGCACGATGCATTTCTGCTCCCAACATCCCAAAATATTGATAGGGATCCTGATACAATCCCAACTCCTCTCCCAAAGACTCTGTATATAATGCCCAACCTTCTCCATAGGCACTATACCATAGATCTTTTCTGAAAGACGGAAGTGCTGTATTTTCTTGCTGTAAAGAAATTTGAAAATGATGTCCTGGAATGGCTTCGTGTAAGAACAAATCCTCATCTGAAAACAGATTGTATTTGTTTACATCCGGAATGGGAACATAAAAAATCCCTGGACGAGTACCGTCCAAAGAACCCGGATTGTATTCAGCACTTGCTGAAGCTTCTCTAAATGCTTCGGTACGACGAACTTCAAAAGCTGTTTTTGGCTGCAGGTCAAAAAGCTTGTTGACTTGCGGCAACATCTTTTCTTGAATCGCATAAAAGTTATTAATCACTTCTTGTGGATCTGAAAAGGGCATTAACTCTTTTTTGTTTCGAACATGGTCAAAAAAGGATTTTAAATCTCCTTCATACCCAACTTGGCTTTTCACTTTTTCCATTTCTTGACCAATTCGGGTCACTTCACTTAACCCTAATTGATGAATTTCTTCGGCACTAAGCGTGGTGGTTGTATATTGTCTTATAGCGTGAGCATAATATGCATCACCCCCTTCTAATGAATTAAATCCACTCGTAGTTCGGGCTGCTTCAAAATATTCAGTTGCCATAAAATCATGTAGTTTTTGATAGGCTGGAACAATTTGATCCAACACCATGCTTTTGTATGCAGAAGTGAGTCGTTGCTTTTCTTCCTCAGGAAAGGACGTTGGAAAATTTCGCACAGGGCTATAAAAAAGATGGGTATTCAAATCTTGAGTGGTCATACCTTCTAATTGGGGTAAAACCTTTTTGATAAGAGATTGAGGTAAAACCCAACCTATTTCCATTCCCTCTTTCATTTTATCCTGAGCGCTCTGTAGCCATTCTAGATAGCCTAGAATTCGAACAAGCCAATTGTCATAATCCTTTACACTTTTAAAAGGTTGTGCACCTTCCCCACTGGCCAATTGTCCAACTGTAAGTTGAAAGCCCCACATTTGATCTATGGGCATTCGGTCTTTTGGAAACTCCATGCCTTTCAAGCTCATCTCACACTCCCAAATCAATATGTTTTTATTTAAGAGCGCATCCTCAGAAAGTGAAGTGTCGTCAAACGCCTTCATTTGGTTTAAAAAAGAAGTGTAAAACGCCTTTTCTTTCTTTTGAAACGCATCAGAAAGGTAGTTTGGTAGCGTATCATTATATCGGGTATCTCCCTGGAAAGTTCCTTTTAGCCTGTATAGTGATAAGTTCTCTTGATAGTATGCTTCTAATGTTTCATCAAAAGTGGTGGAACTGTTTTTTGGATCTTGGCTGTTACAAGAAAGAACCAAGAAAGCAAGTGCTATTACTGTTTTTTTCATTGAAAAATTTGATTTTGAGATTTGTAAGCCAAACAAAAATACATTTTTTTTTAAGGGCGCAACAAAGATTAGTTACTCCTCAATTCTAATACTCGAGAAATGTCTTTCAAGGAATACCCTTTTGCTTGAAGTAAAATCAAATAGTGAAACAATAAATCGGCACTTTCATCGAGAAACAATTCTTCGCTATCATCTTTAGCCTCAATAACAGTCTCTACAGCTTCCTCTCCTACTTTTTGAGCAATTTTATTGATTCCTTTTCTAAACAATGAAGCAACATAACTCGTATCACTATCCTCTTCTCTACGTGATTTTATGGTTGTCTCCAATTGACTTAAAAATCCAAAACTAACGTCGTTAGTAGTATTCCAGCACGTATCCGTTCCTTTGTGACATGTGGGCCCATGTGGCTTTACTTGAATCAGGAGGGTGTCTTGGTCGCAATCTTCTTTAAGACTCACAAAATGAAGGAAATTACCACTCTCCTCCCCTTTTGTCCAAAGGCGGTTTTTACTTCTACTAAAGAAAGTTACTTTTCCTGTTTCTTGCGTTTTAGTCAAGGCTTCTTGGTTCATGTACCCCAACATCAAAACATTTTTTGTGTTAACATCCTGAATAATTGCGGGAAGTAAACCGTCGGTTGATTTTGAAAAATTAAGTGTCGTCATATTAAATTCGTATCGCTATATCTTGTTGTTTAAGCTTTTGTTTGAGTTCGGGGATTAAGATCTCACCAAAATGAAAAATACTTGCTGCCAAAGCAGCATCTGCTTTTCCAAGGGTAAAGGTATCAACAAAATGATTGATATCACCCGCACCTCCTGAGGCAATGATGGGGATATTCACTTCATCAGATAATCGGGCTAATGCAGCATTGGCAAATCCCCCTTTAGTTCCGTCATGGTCCATAGAGGTAAACAGAATCTCTCCCGCACCACGTTGAGCAACTTCTTTTGCCCAATCAAACAAGTCCAGTTCAGTAGGCACTTTACCCCCTACTAAATGTACCTTCCATTGGTTGTTTATTTTCTTTGCATCAATGGCAATCACAATACATTGACTCCCAAATTGCGCTGCACATTCATTGATTAATTCTGGGTTTTTTACTGCCGCCGAGTTGATTGAAACCTTATCTGCTCCATTTTGTAAGAGGATTGCAACATCATCTACAGAAGAAATACCTCCTCCCACCGTAAAGGGAATATCAATTGCTGCGGCTACTTTTAAAACTAAATCGGCTAAAGTTTTCCGCTTCTGTTCCGTTGCTGAAATATCCAAAAAAACCAATTCATCAGCGTTTTGATCGGCATATTGACGCGCTAGCTCCACCGGATCACCAGCATCTCGAAGATTAACAAAATTAATCCCCTTGACAGTTCTACCGTCTTTAATGTCTAAACAAGGAATGATACGTTTAGTTAGCATATTAGTTTGAGTTAATGATATAATCTTCTAATTCTTTCATACTGATTTTATTCTCGTAAATCGCTTTTCCAATGATAGTTCCCTCACAACCCATTGCTGCTAGTTTAGGAAGTTCCTCAAAGGTTGAAATACCGCCAGAAGCAATTAATTTTATGTTCGGTTGTTTTTTCAATAAATCCTTATAAACCTTGAAAGAAGGCCCTTGCAACATCCCATCTTTGCTAATGTCTGTGCAAATTACATATTGAATTCCTTTGTTCTGATAGGCCGCTACAAAATCGATCAAGTGATGGCTGGAAGTCTCTAACCATCCATCGGTTGCAATGAAATCATCCTGAAAGTCTGCACCTAAAATAATTCTTTCGCTCCCGTAAATGCGGATCCATTCTTCAAAAAGAGCAGGCGCTTTAACAGCAATACTTCCTCCTGTAATTTGTTGGGCACCACATTCAAATGCAATTTTTAGATCTTCATTTGTCTTAAGACCCCCTCCAAAATCAATTTTAAGAGACGTTTTAGAAGCGATAGTCTCCAGTACTTTGTGATTGACTATGTGTTTTGATTTAGCGCCATCAAGGTCTACTAAATGTAGATGGTCAATTCCATGAGCCTCAAAAGCTTTGGCCACCTCTAATGGGCTTTCGTTATATATTTTTTGGGTACTGTAATCTCCTTTGGAAAGGCGAACACATTTACCCTCAATAAGATCAATTGCTGGAATTATTCTCATACAGTAAGATTTAAAAAGTTTTGAAGCAATTTTTGTCCTGGCTTACTGCTCTTCTCTGGGTGAAATTGTACACCATAAAAATTATCTTTATTTAGCGCCACACTATAGGGTGTGTCATAAGTACTGATTGCAATAGTTTCCGGCAAAATAGGAACAAAATATGAGTGAACTAAATACATGAACTCATCCTCGTTAATACTCTGAAAGAGAGCCGTTTGAGTTTTTGAAATTTTATTCCAACCCATTTGTGGAACTTTTACTCTATCTGAAAACCGACGCACCTTACCTTCAATAATTCCTAATCCCTTAACACCCCCTTCTTCTGAATAATCACATAACAATTGCATCCCCAAACAGATCCCCAATACAGGTTGCTTTAATTGGGGGATTAAAAGATCAAGACCGTGGGCTTTTAACTTTAACATTGCACTTTTAGCAGCCCCTTGACCCGGAAAAATAACTTTATCCGCTTTTGTAATCAGCTCTGGATCTGAAGTCAATTCACCAACCACACCCAAGCGTTCAAGTGCAAATTGCAAACTTCTGATATTACCAGCTCCATAATCAATAATTGCTATTTTCATGCTACAGGCTTCCCTTGGTTGATGGGAGGATCATTTTATCTGGATCACGTTTGACAGCTACTTTTATCGCTTTAGCAAACGATTTAAAAATAGCTTCTATTTTGTGATGTTCATTTGTTCCGCTCGCTTTGATATTCAAATTTGCCTTTGCTCCATCTGAAAATGATTTAAAAAAATGTAAAAACATTTCCGTGGGCATTTTTCCAATCATCTCACGCTTAAATTCTGCATCCCACACCAACCAGTTACGTCCACCAAAATCAATTGCGACCTGTGCCAAACAATCATCCATGGGCAAACAAAAGCCATAACGCTCTATCCCAAGTTTGTTTCCTAAGGCCATAGAAAAGGCTTCACCCAGGACTATAGCAGTGTCCTCTATTGTATGGTGCTCATCCACCTCTAAATCACCTTTTACTTGAAGTGAAATATCCATACCTCCGTGACGCGCCAACTGATCTAACATATGATCAAAAAACTCAATTCCAGTTGAAATTTCACTTTTACCGGATCCGTCAAGGTTTAAACTTAGTTGAATATCAGTCTCATTGGTGGTTCTTTTTTGGATGGTAATGCGTTGTTCTAATTTTAAAAAATGGTAGATCGCTTCCCAAGAGACCGTTTTTAAGGAAACAAACCCATTCAAATCACCCGAAACCTCCTCCATGCCCAAAACCTCATCATTTGCGATAAAAATACCCTTAGTTTTTAGGTTCTTGGCTAACTCCATGTCCGTTAAACGGTCGCCTATTACATATGAATTGGCTAAATCATACTCCCTAGGATTTAAATATTTCGTGAGCATTCCCGTTCTGGGTTTCCGCGTGGGCGCATTATCTTTGGGAAAGCTTCTATCGATCAATACTTCTTCAAAAATAATTCCTTCTTGTTCAAACGTTTTTAAAAGTAACGTATGTACTGGCCAAAAGGTTTCCTCAGGAAAACTATCTGTTCCCAAACCATCTTGATTGGTAACCATCACTAGTGTATAGTCTAATTCTTTAGCTATTTTACCTAAATAAGTAAATACCTGTGGATAAAACATCAGTTTATCAAAAGCATCCAACTGATAATCGTCTGGTTCTAAGGCGAGTGTTCCGTCCCGATCTATAAATAAAACTTTCTTCATATTTAAGCCTCTAGTGTCTGTAAAACATTTATTAAAATATTGTTTTCTTCTTGAGTCCCCACAGAGATTCTAAGGGTATTTTCACATCCCAAACTGTTTGATGAATTTCTAACAACTATCCCAGCCTCAATAAGCTGAGCATAGCGGAGAGCGCTATCATCTACTCGTATTAGTATAAAATTAGCATCCGAAGGAAAACACGTTATTATCCAATCCAATTCTTTAAACGAAGCCTCAAGGCGTTTGCGTTCTTTAAGCAAATAAACCACTTGTTCTTTTACAAGTTCCTGCTCTTTAAGTTTTTGCAATACTGCTTTCAGGGTTAATGAATTGATATTGTAAGGTGCTTTTATCTTATTCAAGAAAAGAATCAACTCTGCATGAGCAAATGCCATACCCAATCGAACTCCAGCCATTCCTTGTGCCTTAGATAAAGTTTGACAAACCATCAAGTTTGGATGTTTTGCTAATTCGGGAAGAATCGATTTAGCTTCGGCAAACTCTACATATGCCTCATCTAAAACCACTAGGCCATTGAAATTCTCAACTAGTGTTTTAATGTCCTTTCTATTAAAACTATTTCCAGTAGGATTGTTCGGATTTGGTATAAATAGCAGCTTTGATTGCTCATTTGAAGTTTCTAGAATGGCCGAAACATCTAATTGAAAATCTTCAGTAAGGGGAACTTCCACAACCCCAACTCCGTTTAAAGTTGCTGCGACTTTGTACATTCCAAAAGTAGGGGGAACAAGTACAATATGATCCACCCCTGGCTCGCAACATCCCATAATGATTTGAGAAATAAACTCATCACTCCCGTTACTTAGGTAAATTTGATTTATTGGAACTTTCTTCCAAGCAGCTATTTGAGTTTTAAGTTCCAATTGCATTGGATCTGGATAGCGATTAATAGCTGTAGCAAATGGATTTTCATTGGCATCCAATAAAATCATTTTACGTCCATCATTGACATATTCCTCTCTCGCCGATTGGTAGGGTGCAACTGCTAACAAAGATTTTCTCAGATATTTGTTTACATCAATTTTCATCAGCTATTTTATTTAACCGTATTCGTACAGCATTTTTATGTGCTTCCAAGCCCTCTGCAGCCGCCATTAGTTCAATTGTTTTTCCCAGCGTCTGAATCCCTTCTTTCGAAATTTTCTGAAATGTAATTGCCTTTAAAAAACTGTCGAGATTCACCCCACTATATTGTTTTGAATAACCATTTGTAGGAAGAGTATGGTTGGTTCCTGACGCATAATCTCCTGCACTTTCAGGAGTATAATTACCTATAAATACAGAACCCGCATTCTGAATCCCTGACACATAGCGATCTTCATTCTTCACACAAACAATATAGTGCTCTGGGCCATAAGCGTTTATATAACGAATTGCATGCTCTTCTTCTGAAAAGTAAATCATTTTTGAATTTGCTAAAGCTTTTTCAGCAATAGCTTTTCGTGGCAAAACTTCTAATTGTGCTTTCACCGCTGAAGCTACTTTATCAAGCATTTCAATTACTGTTGTTACAAAAATAACCTGACTATCGGGGCCGTGTTCTGCTTGAGAAAGTAAATCTGACGCTATAAAATCTGGATCTGCTGAATCATCCGCAACAACAAGTAACTCACTGGGGCCTGCTGGCATATCAATACTTACATTAAATCGTGTTGCCCATTGCTTTGCTACGGTTACATATTGATTTCCAGGGCCAAATATTTTATATACCTGAGGGATGGATTCAGTCCCCAAAGTCATTGCAGCAATGGCTTGTATCCCACCAACAGCATATAATTGTGAAATCCCACAAAGTGATGCGGTATAACGAATTACTGCGGGAATCTCTCCCTTTTGATCGGGGGGCGTGCACAACACTATTTCGCTACACCCTGCAATTTTAGCTGGAACAGCCAGCATTAGAAGCGTCGAAAACAAAGGGGCTGAACCTCCTGGAATATACAAGCCTACTTTTTCAATGGGTCTTTTTTCTTGCCAACAAGCAACTCCTTTCATTGTTTCAACAAAAACTCTATCCGTTTTTTGAGCAGTGTGAAAACACGATATATTGTTTTTGGCCTGCTGAATTGCTCCTTTCAATGCTGCCGAAACCTCATCTTCTGCAGCGGCAAGTGATTCGGCAGAAACTTTAAAATCTGTGAGTTTAACTTTGTCAAATTCCTCGGTAAACTCACGAATAGCTGTGTCACCTCTACTTTCAATAGCAGTAAAAACCTTTGCCACAATGGGTTCCAATGCATCATAAGAAGCCGATGGACGTGCTAAAAGGGATTCCCATTTAGAAGGGGGTGGATTAATAATTTGCTTCATTATAAGACCATTTTTTCAATAGGACACACTAATATATCTTCTGCACCATTAGCTTTTAGAGCATCAATGACTTCCCAAAAATCTCCAGCATTAATTACAGAATGTAGAGAACTCCATCCTGATTTTGCAAGAGGGAGAACTGTTGGACTTTTTAATACAGGTAAAATAGAACTTATGGCATCAATTTTATCATTGGGCAGATTCATTAAAATATATTTGGATTTTTTTGCTCTAAGTACTGCTTGAATCCTGAATTTCAGCTTTTCAATCAACGCTTGTTTTTCGAGATTTAAACTAGGGGCTTGAACCAAAACAGCCTCTGATGTATTTATTTCAACTACCTCCTTTAAGTTGTTCTTAAATAATGTGCTCCCACTTGAAACAATATCACAAATTGCATCAGCTAATCCTATGTTAGGTGCAATCTCAACAGAGCCATTAATGATGTGAATATTGGCATTTATTTGATTTTTTTTCAAAAAGGACTTTACAGTGTTTGGATATGAAGTTGCAATTTGCTTTCCTTCCAAATCATTGATTCCTGAAAACTTAATCCCTTTTGGTACAGCAATTGAAACGCGGCATTTTGAAAAACCAAGTTTCTCAACAACCTCGAGATCATTACCTTTTTCAATAAGTAAGTTTTCCCCTAAAATGGCAATATCCACCACTCCATCTCTCATGTATTGCGGGATGTCTCCATTGCGAAGAAAAAACACCTCCATTGGAAAGTTTCGTGCTGAAGCTTTGAGCTGATCCTTTCCATTATCAATAAAAATTCCACAATCTTTTAATAAACGAAGTGAATCCTCATTGAGTCTTCCTGATTTTTGAATCGCTATTCGAATCATTTTTTTGTTTTTATGTTTGATTTTCGCATAGGTATAAATAAAAAAACCCGCTTGAAATCAAACGGGTTTTAATAAATGTATAGATAACATCATTAGCACTCGCTTGAGTCTATTATATGATGATGATTTAATTTTTTTAATTGCATGGGTGCAAATATATTAATTTTATTTTTAAAAAAAATCATCTAATAAATTATTGATTTCCCAAAATAATAGGAAGTCCATTTTTACCACTACCAATTACAATTACCTTAGAATTAGGAGATTCAGACAACTTAATCGTTGCTTCAATTCCTTTTTCCTGAAGGATTTTATCTGTTAAAGAAGCACTCAGGATACGGTTAGCTGTTGCTTTCCCTTCTGCATCAATTCGCTGACGCTCTGCTTCTTGTGTTGCTTTTTCAATTCTAAATTCATACTCTAAAGCTTCCTGCTCTTGATTCAACTTACGCTCAATTGCTTCACGAATTGCGATAGGAAGTGTAACATCTCTAACTAATACGGCATTCAGTTGAACAAATTGACCTTCAACTACTTTACGTGTTTCTTCAAAGATTTCATTTTGAATAGCATCACGCTTTGTAGAATATAATTGTTCTGGCGTGTAACGTCCCACTACACTTCTAGCAACAGCTCGAATCTGAGGAATAATGATAATATTTAAATAATTTTCTCCCTTAGTCTTGTGTAACTTTCCTAAATCTTGAATTGTAGGTTGGTACAAAACAGAGATGTCTAAACTGATTTCTAATCCATTTGAAGAAAGTACCTGCATTTTGCTTTCAAACACCTCCTGTTGTTTCACATTATAAATATACACCTTGTTCCAAGGAGCAATAATATGAAATCCTTCCCCTAATGGTGGCTCATCAATTACGACACCGCCGCCAAAGGTTTTAAACAATACTCCTGCTTCTCCATATCCAATGTTTATGGAAGATTTAGAAATAAAAATAAGTAATACGACTACCAATAAAATGATAGGTAATCCAATTTTGGGTAATTTTTGCATGATTCGTTTTTTTTAAGTTAACATTCCTCCATCTACATGAAGCACTTGTCCAGTTATGTAACTGGATAATTCAGAAGCCAAAAACACACAGGCGTTGGCTACATCTTCAGCTTGTCCTCCCCTTTTCAAAGGGATTCCTTCTCTCCATCCTTGGACTACTTCCTCAGAGAGCTTGGCTGTCATTTCTGTTTCTATAAAACCAGGAGCGATTACATTGGATCGAATATTTCTAGACCCTAACTCTAATGCAACTGATTTAGAAAAACCTATAATTCCTGCTTTAGAAGCTGCATAATTAGCTTGACCGGCGTTTCCTTTTACTCCCACCACCGAACTCATGTGAATGAGTGCACCATGGCGTTGTTTTAAAAAAGTACGCTGAACTGCTTTAGTCATGTTAAAAATTGACTTTAAATTAACTTCAATAACTTGGTCAAAGTCATCTTCACTCATTCGCATCAAGAGGTTGTCTTTTGTAATCCCTGCATTATTGACTAAAACATCTAAGCTACCAAAGTCTGAAAGCACATCTTCTACCAACTGGTGTGCTTGGGCGAAGTTTGCCGCATTGCTTTGATACCCTTTTACTTGAACGCCTGAACCACTGAGCTCTTCCGTTAGGCTATCTGCTGCTGCTTTATTACTGCTGTACGTGAAAGCAACATTACAGCCATGGTCTACAAAGGTTTTGGCTATTCCCCTACCAATACCACGACTGGCTCCGGTAATAATTGCTGTTTTTCCTGTGAGTAAATTCATAATATTATCCTAATACTTCAGCTACTTTAGCCCCTATTTGAGCAGGAGAATCCACTACATGGATTCCACATTCTCTCATAATTCGTTTTTTTGCTTCGGCAGTATCTTCACTACCTCCCACTATAGCCCCAGCGTGTCCCATTGTTCTTCCTTTGGGTGCTGTTTCTCCGGCTATAAATCCAATCACTGGTTTCATATTTCCATTGGCTTTTATCCATTGCGCTGCATCAGCCTCTAACTGACCTCCAATTTCGCCTATCATTACGATACAATCTGTTTCAGAATCATTCATAAAAAGCTCAACAGCATCTTTGGTAGTTGTTCCAATAATAGGGTCACCTCCAATTCCTATAGCAGTTGAAATACCCAACCCCTGGGCAACTACTTGATCTGAAGCTTCATACGTCAATGTTCCAGATTTTGAAACAATTCCTACTCTCCCTTTTTTAAACACAAAACCAGGCATAATACCCACTTTTGCTTCCTCAGGAGTAATCACTCCAGGACAGTTTGGGCCGATTAGTGTTGCCCCTTGACTTTTCACGTATGCGTATGCTTTGGTCATGTCATTAACGGGAATACCTTCCGTAATAGTTATAATTACTTTGATTCCAGCCTCTGCAGCTTCCATGATTGCATCAGCAGCAAAAGCAGGCGGTACAAATATGATAGTAGTATCTGCACCCGCTGTTTTTACAGCCTCAGCGACACTGTTAAAAACAGGCTTATCCAAATGGGTCTGCCCCCCTTTACCAGGAGTAACACCCCCTACAATATTAGTTCCGTACTCAATCATCTGGGTAGCATGAAAGGTTCCTTCACTACCCGTAAAACCTTGTACGATTATTTTAGAATTTTTATTAACAAGTACACTCATGTTTTATTTTTAATTAATTCAATTAGTCTTATTTATGTTATTCTTTTACTCTTTCTATATAGTTACCTTTCTCTGTATCTACCTTAATTTTATCACCTTCATTAATGAAAAGAGGAACATTTATAGAAGCTCCAGTTTCAACGGTAGCAGGCTTGGTTGCATTTGTAGCAGTATTTCCTTTCACCCCGGGCTCTGTATGTGTCACTTCTAAGACAACACTTGCAGGCATATCTGCCGACAAAGGCATACCATCTTCTGTATTGATTGAAATGGAAACCATTTCACCCTCTTTCATTAACTCAGGCGCATCTAAAACAGATTTCTCCACCGTGATTTGATTGTAATCATCGGTATTCATGAAGTTATACTGTTCGCCCTCACTGTATAAAAATTGATATTTATGAGTTTCAACACGAATGTCTTCAATTTTATGACCAGCCGAAAAGGTGTTATCCAATACTTTGCCTGAAGTAACACTTTTTAATTTAGTACGGACAAACGCAGGTCCTTTTCCCGGCTTAACATGCAAGAACTCAATAACCTTATAAATGTCATTATTGTATTTTATACATAAACCCTTTCTTATATCTGATGTAGATGCCATAATCTTATTTTTTTTTATAAATAGCCTTTCATTAATCCTCGCTTGGAGTTGTTCACAAACTGTAATATTTTATCCCGCTCTGGTGTTGCATTTATTTCCGCCTCAATAATACGAACGGCTTGTGATATGTTATTTTTTTGCTGAAATAGTATTCGGTAAATAGTTTGAATTTCTTGAATTTTTTCAGACTCAAAACCTTTTCGCCTTAACCCAATAGAATTTACACCCATGTATGACAGGGGTTCACGTGCAGCTTTGACAAAAGGAGGCACGTCCTTTCGCACTAACGATCCTCCCGAAATAAAGGCGAAATCTCCAATAGTGCAAAACTGATGA
The DNA here is from genome assembly GCA_018646605.1 of Flavobacteriaceae bacterium. Classification (GTDB taxonomy): domain Bacteria; phylum Bacteroidota; class Bacteroidia; order Flavobacteriales; family Flavobacteriaceae; genus MS024-2A. The sequence continues at coordinate 174,002 of JABGUL010000027.1, read as the reverse complement.
ATAGCTGCAAGCCCAGCCAAAATCACATGATCTCCAACTTCAATATGGCCTGCCAAAGTACTGTTATTTGAAAAAACACAAAAATCACCGACGCTACAATCATGGGCAATATGAGAATAGGCCATTATAAGACAGTTTTTTCCAATTTTAGTAATGCCTTTATTTGCTGTTCCTCTATTGATCGTAACACATTCACGTATAGTGGTATTGTCACCTATAACAGCTAAAGAATCTTCTCCATCAAATTTTAAATCTTGGGGTACACCACTAATGACAGACCCTGGAAATATTTTACAATTCTTTCCTATTCTTGCACCTGACATGATAGTAACATTGGACCCTAACCAAGTTCCCTGACCAATCTCAACGTTTTTATGAATGGTAGTAAAGGGCTCAACGATGACATTGTCAGCAACTTTTGCGTCTGAGTGGATATAAGAAAGAGGTTGTATCATGTTAATTTAAATTAAGATTCTCGTCTTGATATTTGAGCCATCATTTCACCTTCACTTACCAATTGGTTATTAACAAAAGCGTGAGCTCGCATATTACAAATTCCACGTCTAATTGGAGTAATTAATTCTAGTTTAAACACCAATGTATCTCCTGGATACACGGGACGCTTGAATTTAACATTATCAATTTTCATGAAGAATGTCAAATAATTTTCTGGATCAGGCACTGTATTTAAAACCAATACACCTCCGGCTTGAGCCATTGCCTCAACCTGAAGTACACCAGGCATAACAGGAGCGCCAGGAAAATGACCTTGAAAAAAAGATTCATTCATGGTAACATTCTTCAATGCTACAACATGACATTCTGATAATTCAAGAATTTTATCAACCAGGAGAAAAGGAGGCCTGTGTGGAAGCATATTCATGATCTGATTAATATCCATTGCTGGCGGCTTATTCAAATCTACGAGAGGGGCATTTGATTTTCTATTGTTTCTAATTAACGCAGCTACATGTTTTGAAAAATCTGTGTTTATCTTGTGTCCTGGTTTAGTAGCAATCATCCTACCTTGAACAGGCATCCCTATCAAACTTAAGTCTCCAATTACATCCAAAAGCTTATGCCGTGCTGCTTCATTAGGATGATGAAGTGTTAAATTATCTAAAATACCATTGGGCTTTACAGAAATATTTTCCTTTCCAAAAGCAACTTTTAGTTGCTCCATATTACTTTCGGCAAGAGGCTTGTCGACATAAACAATAGCATTATTGAGGTCGCCTCCTTTGATTAAACCATTGTCCAAAAGCATTTCTAATTCATGTAAAAAGCTAAAAGTCCTTGAGGAAGCAATTTCACTTGCAAAGTCTTCCATCTTATTTAGCGTAGCATTTTGAGTCCCTAAAACTTTAGTTTCAAAATCGATCATTACAGTGTAAGATGAATCTTCTGCAGGAAGAAGCATAATTTCACTGCCAGATTCTTCATCTGTATGGTGAATAATGTCTTGAACCACAAAAACTTCTTGTAGTTCATCTTGCTCTGTAGTCCCGGCTTTTTGTATTCCTTCAACGAATAATTTGGAAGAGCCGTCCATAATGGGAAGTTCAGCACCATTAATATCGATATAACAATTGTTTACTGAGCATCCCACAAGAGCAGCAAGTAAATGTTCCGTAGTTTGAATTTCAACATCTCCTTTTGCCAATGTGGTACTTCTATCCGTTTTACTAACAAAATTGGATAACGCAGGGATTTCTACTACAGGATCTAAATCAATTCTTCGAAATACAAAACCTGTATTAACTGGAGCAGGTTTTAGGTTTAATTGAATTTCTTCACCTGAATGTAAGCCGATTCCATCTAAACGAACATCTTTAGACAGCGTCTTTTGTGGTGTAGTTTGTTTTATCATGGTTTTAATAATTGTTCTAATTTTCTTAAACGAGCTTCTATTTTGGGAAATTGCTTAAACAAAGCATAAGATTTGTAATACGCTTTGTAATCCATCGCTGGGGTTCCCTGGAAGGCACCTGCAGAAGGAATACTTTTGGTTACTCCTGTTTGACCTTGTAGTTGAACACCATCACCTATTGTTAGATGCCCAGCAAATCCAACTTGCCCTCCAATAACGCAGTGGGAACCAATTTTTGTGGAACCCGCGATACCAGTTTGTGCTGCAATTACCGTATGGGCGCCAATTTCAACATTATGAGCAATTTGAATCATATTGTCTAGTTTGACACCTTTTTCAATAAGTGTATCTCCTAAAGTTGCACGATCTATCGTAGAATTTGCGCCAATTTCCACATCATCCTTAACAACAACCCTTCCTAACTGAGGAATTTTAACATATGCGTCAGACTCTTGTGGGGCAAATCCAAAGCCATCAGAGCCGATAACTACACCACTATGAATTATACAATTAGCCCCAACAACACATTCATCCAAAATAATGACATTAGGCATTAAGATTGTGTTTTTTCCTATGATAACACCCGCACCAATTACACAATTAGAATGGATCTGAACGCCAGATTCTATGACACATTCTCCTATAGTTGCATTAGGCCCAACATAAACATCCTTGCCTAATTTTGCAGAAGGATTTATCACAGCTTTTTCATGAATCCCATGCAATGGCTTTTGTTTTTCTTTAGCCTCCTCCACCAATAATGAAGTGAAAGCACTATACGGATCATCTACTCTAATAAGCGTAGTATTTACTGGAGATTCTAATACAAAATCCTTTTGAATTAATACTGCAGAAGCTTTTGTTTTGTATAAATAAGGGGTATATTTTTTATGAGCCAAAAAACTCAATGAACCTATTTGAGCTGTTTCAATCTTAGAAAGCTGATTGACTTTAGAGTCAATCTTACCTTCAATTGAGCCTTTGAATCTTAAAGCTATCTCATTAAGGGATAAATTCATGAGGCAAAAATAAGGATTTAAAGGGAACTATTTGCCTTGGGGTAACACAAATAATATTTATGAATTGGCTTTGAAAACTGTTCGAAATCTAAATAGTTGATTGACTTTGCAATCGAGTTAATCTTACCTGATTTTTCTTGTAACAAAATTTGTGCTTGATCTGATGTAAAGGTTTGGTTTGAAACGCTGCCTGAAAACACGAAATTATCTGAAATACTGTCCGAAACATTGAGATGAATTAAACGATCCTTTTTCTTATTGATAGCTTCTTCAGAAATAGGGGTAGATTGCAGCTTTACCTTAGGTAAATCTCTGTTTATTAACTGTTTAGATAACCTACTTAAAACAATATCTTCATGCTTCATCCACCTTTTCAAAAGGGCTAAAATATCCGAATCGTCAAGGGTGAGATACGTTTCCAACGCACTTTCTTCAAGTATAGATGCTTTATTCAAATTAAAAAAAGGGAAAAGAACATGAGAGTCTGTTAAACTTTCCTTGCCACTTTCAGTCAAGATTCTGAAACGGTAAAGAATTTTTACAAGAATTAATTCAGCTGCAAGACTCGTTTTATGGAGGTATACTTGCCAATACATCAAACGCCTAGCCAATAAAAATTTTTCAAGGGAATGAACTCCTTTACTTTCAAAAACCAATTGTTCTTGGTCAACGTTCATCATCGCAACAATTCTATCGGTATTGATATTCCCTTCTGTCACACCTGTATAAAAGCTGTCTCGCTTGAGGTAATCAAGACGATCGACATCCACTTGACCAGAAACCAATTGATGCATAAATTTTCTAGAATACGTATTGGTAAAAATTTGTATAGCTAAATCTAGAGCACCATCAAATTCTTTATTAAACATTTTAATGATTATGAGGGAAACTTCCTCATGATGCACTCCTGGCAATAGTGCTTTTTCTGTTGCATGTGAAAAAGGGCCATGCCCTATGTCATGAAGTAAAATTGCAATCTGCATTGCTTCACCCTCCTCTTTATTGATTTCAATCCCTTTACCTGTAAGTACCGAGATTGCATTCTGCATGATATGCATTGCCCCTATTGCGTGTTCAAAACGCGTATGGTGTGCACCAGGATAAACTAAGCTGGATAAACCCATCTGAGAAATCCGTCTAAGTCTTTGAAAATAAGGATGATTGATAAGTTGTAAAATCAAATCCGATTGAATGGCAATAAATCCATAAATTGGGTCGTTAAATAAAGGGTTCTTGCTTCGCACGCTTCAATCAAATTTTTAACAAAGATAACAAATGGAAAGTATAAAAATTTTATGGGTTGATGATGAGATAGAGATGCTCAAACCTCATTTTCTCTTTCTTGAAGATCGCGGATATACTACCACGCCATGTACCAATGGCCAAGATGCCCTTGACTTGATTAAAGCAAATCGTTTTGATGTGATTTTATTAGACGAAAACATGCCAGGACTAAATGGTTTGGAAACTTTAGCAGAAATCAAAAACAGAAAACCTAACCTTCCTGTAGTTATGATTACTAAAAACGAGGAAGAACAAATCATGGAAGATGCCATTGGTTCTAAGATATCAGATTACCTCATAAAACCTGTTAATCCACATCAAATATTATTATCACTTAAGAAAATTTTAAATCAAAAAAATCTAGTTGCAGAAAAAACAACTCAAAGTTACCAGCAGGAATTCAGGAAAATTTCACAGTCATTAATGGATTTAGATTCATATGACGACTGGATTGAGTACTTCAAAAAGTTAATGTATTGGGAACTAGAGCTTGAAACACTTGAAGACAAAAGTCTTTTTGAAATTTTTGAAACTCAAATGAAAGAAGCAAATTCCCAATTTGCTAAATTCATTTCTTCAAACTACACCAGGTGGATACAAGATAATGCAGGTCCAACTTTATCCCATAAAGTATTCCAAAAACATGTTGTCCCTGAGTTAAGAGAAAACAAACCCACCTTGCTCATACTAATTGACAATTTGCGCTTTGATCAATGGAAAACAATAGAACCAGAGATCAGAAACAACTATACTATCGAACAGGAACACACCTGTTTCAGTATTTTACCTACCGCAACGCAATACGCTAGAAATGCTTTTTTTTCAGGTCTTACACCCTTAGAAATTCAAAAGAAATTCCCAAAATGGTGGAAGAATGACACAGAGGAAGGTGGAAAAAATTTATATGAGAAAGAATTATTGGAAGCACAGTGTGAACGTTTGAACTTTAAACGCCCTATCAGTTATCATAAAATCACACAATTACAACATAGTCAGCAACTTATTAAAAATTTACAAAACCATACCCATGAGGGATTAACTGCGGTAGTCTACAACTTTGTAGACATGATTTCACATGCAAAAACTGAAATGGAAGTTATCAAAGAATTGGCTCCAGACAACAAAGCGTATCGTTCTATAACCCTCAGCTGGTATCGAAATAGTCCATTGAAAGAATTGCTTAAAAAAGCTGCTTCTTTAGGATTCAAAGTGCTTTTAACTACTGACCATGGCACTATAAATGTTGGACACCCCTCTGCAGTAATGGGAGATCGTGAGACGAGTTTAAACCTTCGATACAAAACAGGAAAAAGTCTAACTTATGATCCAAAAGATGTTTTGGAATGCAAAGACCCTAAGGATTTCCATTTGCCTGCCGTATCAATCAACAGTCCTTACATTTTTGCTGAAGAAGATTATTATTTTGTTTACAAAAATAACTACAACCATTTTGTTAATTTCTTCAAAAACACTTTTCAACACGGAGGTGTTTCTATGGAAGAAATGATTATTCCTTTTGTTGTTTTAAGTCCTCGTTAGCATTACCTTTGACTTCATGGAAATAATCTTTGACAAAGAAGCTATTAATAATGCAGTAGATGCAATCCTTGATCATAAAAACCATGATGTTATTCGTATTGACGGAACAATGGGAGCAGGAAAAACAACCTTAATTTCAGCTCTTTGTAAAAGGATGGGGGTTACAGAAACGACAAGTAGTCCAACCTTTTCCTTAGTCAATACCTATAAAAGTCCACAAGGAGCTATTTATCATTTTGATTTTTACCGTTTAGAGAACTCAAATGAAGCTATTGATTTTGGTGTAGAAGAATATTTTGAATCGGGGAATATATGCTTACTTGAGTGGGCTGAAATAATTTCAGAACACCTTCCATTATCCTATGATCACTATCAACTGGAGATGATAAATGCTTCAACACGGAAATTAAAACAAGTAATTAAATGAAGATATTATACCGCTTCGGCTATTATCTAGGAGGCTTCTCTGTAGGGTTAATTTTTTTAGCCTTTATTTTTAATGGTAAAAAAACAAGTTGTAATTACTCCCCCTCTGCTCGAGTGAAAGATAATATTCTACAAAAAGAAATTAAATTTCCATTAGAACTCCAAAAAAAATTCCCTCAGTTAACAGACAGTTTGGTTCGATTATATATAGATCGTGGAGATATTAATTTTTCTAAAAGTGATACTAAAAGAGATTCTTGCCGTATGTATTATATAGCCGTTGGGCCCAAATCAAATGGAGCATTTGAAGTTACTAATTGTGATAAAACGCTTACTGTTATTAGCTACTTGAAACCGTAGCTTTTCTTCGTTTCAATTCTTTCTCAATCAAGCTTAACTCTCGGGGGGTTTGACCACTTACAGAGGTGTTTTCTTCGGCTCTTCTAATCAAATATGGAATCACTTCGCTTACGGGACCATAGGGAAGATATTTAACTACACTATATCCTTCTGACGCAAGATTAAAAGAAATATGATCTGCCATCCCTAATAGTTGTGAAAACCAAACATGAGGGTGGTCTTTTTCAATTTTATTCTCCACCATCCAGTCAATTACACGCTTTACACTTTGTTCGTTGTGAGAACCTAAAAACAAGCTACAATCCTCAAGATTTTTAAGAATAAAGTCTAGTCCAGCATTAAAGTTTAAATCTGTCATTAGCTTTGATTCGCAGATGGGTGAGCTAATACCCAACTGTAATGCTCTGGAGTTTTCTTTTTCAATGTAAGCTCCTCTTACCAATTTAACCCCTATTTTAAACCCTTTTTTTGTTGCATTTTCATGTAAATTTTTCAGATACTCCAAACGATCTTTACGATACATCTGAAGGGTTGTATAAACAAAAGGGGTTTCCTTATTGTACTTTTCCATTAAGGATTCTGCAATTTCATCTATTGCATCTTGAAACCACGATTCTTCTGCATCAATAAGCAAATTAACTCCCATTTTTTTTGCATTCTCACAGCAGGTATCAATTCTATTCAACACCCGCTTCCAGGTTTCTTCTTCCGAATTTGTAAAATCTATTTTATCACCTTTTTTTTTAAAAAGTGACATGGGACCCAGAGCAGTGGCTTTAAAAACGGTAAATGGTAGAGAACTTGACTCTTTTGAAAATGAGAGAGTTTCCAGGGTGTTCGCTAAACTTATATCCATCCCTTCCTCAGTTTTCGATTCTTCAGCAGCAAAATGCAAATAGGAATTAATTTTATAAGACTCTAGTTTATTAACTAATTCCAAGGATTCTTCTTTATTAAGACCGGCGCAAAATTGAGAAAAAACAGTTGCTTTAAAAAGAGGTGCTACGGGCAGTCTTAACTTTAAAGAAAGTTGCGCAAACCAGCTACCCACTGTGACAAGGGTAGAGTTGGAAATAAGACGAAATAAATAGTAGGCTTTATATAGCTCCCTATCTGTTTTTAAATGATACGCTCTTTGGGTATTATCAAATAACATTACCTGAATTTTAAGCGAAATTATATTTTTTCTTAATAGCTTAATCAAAAAAAAATAAGAAATTAATTTTTATTTTCTAGTAAGGGTACAAATCGAAAAAGACCAAATTCTTCTTTGTCAAAGGAACTCTTGGAAGTGCGAATAAAGCGAGTCATGATTTGTTCTTTTTCACCTATTGGTATGACTAACTTCCCTCCAATAGCGAGTTGATTAAGTAATGGTTTTGGGACTTCTGGTGCACCTGCTGTAACAATAATCCGATCAAATGGTGCTGCATCAGGTAGTCCTTTGTAACCATCCCCAAAAATATGTTTTTTGGGACGGTATCCCAATTGAAGAAAAAGACGTTGGGTTTGCTTGAATAGTACTTGCTGTCGCTCAATCGTATATACTTGTGGTGAAAGCCCTAATAAAACAGCAGTCTGATATCCAGAGCCTGTTCCTATCTCCAACACTTTATTTGCACTTGAAACGTCTAATAACTCCGATTGAAAAGCAACTGTATAAGGCTGAGAAATTGTTTGATCAGCTGAAATAGGGTATGCATTGTCCTCATAAGCGTAACCCACCAAACTCGGGTCCATAAAAAAATGCCTTGGAACATCTAACATGACACTCAGAACCGCCTCTGACTGTATACCTTTTGCCTTCAGTGTTTCAATTAGATGCCTTCGTAATCCTTGATGCTTCGTTGATTCTTTCATTGGAAACAAAAATAACGCTGTTTTCTTAAAATTTCACAATTAGATTGTATTTTTGGTTCCATTCAATCAAAAAAAATGCTAAAAATAGGAGTCCTCGGAGCTGGACATTTAGGAAAAATTCACTTGCATATTGCTGCAGCATCTACACGCTATGATTTGGTTGGTTTTTATGATCCAGATCCAAAAACCGTCGCCTCAATAAATTCAAGTTATGGTTATCATCCTTTTGAAAGTCCAGAAGCTCTAATTGAAGCTTGTGATGTTGTTGATATTGTAACTCCTACCCTTTCTCATTTTGAAATGGCTTCATTGGCTATAAATGCAAAAAAGCATATTTTTATAGAAAAGCCTTTAGCCAAAACAGATGCTGAAGCTACTGCCCTTGTAGCTTTGGCAGAATCCAAAGGTGTTATCGGACAAGTGGGACACGTAGAACGTTTCAATCCTGCATTTCAGTCGATTATAAATTCTATCACAGCCCCATTATTTATAGAGGCGCATCGTTTAGCAGAATTCAACCCAAGGGGCACGGACGTATCCGTTGTTTTGGATTTAATGATTCATGATATTGATATTATTCTAAGTGTTGTAAACTCACCTATAAAAAAAATAGATGCCTCTGGAGTAGCTGTAATTAGCGAAACACCTGATATTAGTAATGCTCGAATTGAGTTTGAAAATGGCTGTGTAGCAAATTTAACAGCCAGTCGAATATCGCTAAAGAAAATGCGTAAAACTCGCTTTTTTCAGAAGAATGCCTATATCGCAGTCGATTTTCTAACAAAAAAAGTGGAGGTGGTTAAAATAAAAGACGCTCCTGAAATTACCGATGACTTAGCGTTATTATTAACGAATGCAGAAGGTGAAAAAAAACAAATATATTTTGAAAACCCTGAAATACACGATTCCAATGCTATTCAGGAAGAATTAGAACACTTTGCAGATTGTATCCATAATAATATTACACCACTAGTGTCTCTGAAAGATGGTGCAAAAGCATTAGCAGTTGCCCATCAAATTATAGCATGTATTGGTTAAACAAATTTTTTAATGCCCAAATTCACTCCCCTCAGCTTTTCTTTACCCAAAGCGCCAAGTAGACAAGTAATTCACTCTTTAGACAAGTACAGTTTTAAAGAAGTTCTTGAATTAAAAAAAACAGAAGATAATTTCATTAATGTTATTCATCCACAGAAAAAAAAACCGCGAGATGTAAATCAGGTTCGGGAAATGTGGTTGAATTTTTTAAAAGAAAGGAAGTATACTGAAACAAAAAAACCTTCCTTCTTTTATTACAAAATTAGCAACTCAAATTTCCAAACCGTAGGTTTTTTAGGGGGTGCTGATACCTCTGATATAGAATCCAACAAGATCACTAAACATGAAAAAACATTTAAAAATAGAGTAGATCATATGGCTACCTATGTCAAAGCAGTGCAGATACAAGCAGAGCCTGTTATGATGATACATGAATTACCTACTCCTAATGAATTAAAACCTTACATTTTAGAAAAGAATGACTGCGTTTTGGATTTTGATTTTGACGGAACCCGCCATCAACTCTGGCCCTTAGACTCGAATCAAAGTACCATTTTAGAGAATTGGGCAAATTCACAGACACATTTTCACTTGGCAGATGGGCATCATCGTATTCAATGTATGGTGGATTTATCTAAAGTAGTGGGAAAACCACTTTCTGTTTTTAGTTTTCTAGTTCACGAAAGTCAAATAAAATTAAATTCATTTGTCTGGTTCACGAATGAAGTACTAAGCCAGAGATTTTATCTAGCTTTAGAGCAAATGATTGTTAAAAGAGGGGGGGGTACTTTGAAAAATAATGAAAATTTAAAAAGTAATTATCCTTTACTTATTCAGGTTAAACAGCAATGGTTTGGATTTTCAAAAGAAACAATAAATTCAGAAAACATCCCAAACTTCATCATTAGCAAATTGCTTGACCCCTTACCTACTCCCCTCCCAAAGCTTAATTATGCCCCAGATTTAAATGAGTCTTCATTGGAATCACAAAGTAACAATCAACTTGTTTTTCACATGAAGCCGCTATCAAAATCATATTTATTCGATTTTGCGAAAAAACAGAAAACACTACCAGCAAAGTCTACCTTTATTCTTCCTAAAATGCTTACAGGTTTACTAATTTCTTCTGTATTTGATATTTAAATAAACCTTCTTTTGAATGGTATTGAAAGCGTATATTTGCTATTTTTATGAGCATTTCAGAAAATATAATTGAATTTAAAAGTACACTCTCTGAGTCGGTCAGCTTAATTGCGGTTTCTAAAACAAAACCTCAATCTGATTTATTAGAGGCGTATCAAGCAGGTCAACGTGCCTTTGGCGAAAATAAAATTAAAGAAATGGCTGAAAAATGGGAGAAGCTCCCCAAAGACATTGATTGGCACATGATAGGTCATGTACAAACCAATAAAGTTAAATACATGGCTCCTTTTGTTCACCTTATCCATGCTGTTGACAGTCTTAAATTACTAAAGGAAATCCAAAAACAAGCGCTTAAAAATAACCGTACTATTGGATGTTTAATTCAAATCCGTATTGCTGAAGAAGAAACCAAGTTCGGGCTTCCTCCCGAAGAACTCCCCCTTCTTCTACTTGCAGCAGAAGACCTTCCCAATGTTACTATTAGAGGCCTGATGGGAATGGCTAGTTTCACAGCGAATCTAAATCAAGTTCGGAAAGAATTCAAGCACTTAGCTTCTCTTTATAAAGAAACTATCAAAGTGTATCCTAAAAACACAATTCTTTCTATGGGTATGAGTGGAGATTATGAAATTGCTATTGAAGAGGGTGCAACGATGATTCGTGTGGGAAGTAAAATATTTGGAGAACGCAATTATTGAACATGTACGCCATACTTGACATTGAGACTACCGGTGGAAAATACGATGAAGAAGGAATTACAGAAATTGCCATCTATAAATACAATGGACAAAAAGTAGTAGATCAATTTAGCAGTCTTATTAACCCCCAAAAAGAAATACAGCCTTTTGTTGAAAAACTAACCGGAATTAATTCAAAAATGTTGCGGAGCGCTCCAAAGTTTTACGAGGTTGCAAAACGTATTGTAGAACTTACCGAAGACTGCATCTTAGTCGCTCATAATGCATCCTTTGACTATCGCATTTTACAAACAGAATTTCGTAGGCTAGGGTTTCCTTTTGAGAGAAAATCAATCTGTACAGTAGAATTATCTCAAAAACTACTCCCTGACGAACCCGCCTATAGCCTTGGAAAGTTAGTTCGCAGTCTGGGCATTCCCTTTTCCGATCAACATAGAGCTCATGGAGATGCGAAAGTAACTTTAAAATTATTTGAATTACTATTAGAAAAAGATGTACAAAAGACAATCTTGAAAGAGCATATAAATACTAAAAATCCAAATAAAGTTCCTTCAAAATATTTGAATCTTATAGACAAGCTTCCCTCAGAAATGGGAGTCTACTATCTACATAATTCTGAAAATGAAATCATCTATATTGGAAAAAGTAATAATATAAAAAAACGGGTTTTAAGTCATCTTACGGGAACACAACGTAAATCAATTGCAATTCAAGCAGAACTTTCGCACATTACCTTTTCACTAACAGGTGGAGAATTAGTAACGCTTTTAAAAGAGCAAAATGAAATTAAAAATATTGCGCCTAAATTCAATCGTGCAATGCGATTTAGAATATTTCCAATGGGCATTCGGATTGATAACACTGAAACCTATCCTAAATTAATTCTAGAACAGGTAAAACTAGAAGAACAATACATTAGTGTTTTTAAAAATCAAAAGGCAGCAAAAACAGTACTTTTCCGTTGGGCAGATGATTTTGGAATATGCACACATAAAACAAGCTTATCAAAATCTGACACCGCTTGTTTTAATCATGGTATACAAAAATGCGACGGCGCCTGTATAGGAGCTGAGACTCCTGAATCATACCAAGAGAAAATTCAATTGCTATTGGAAGATTTATCCTATCCACATGAGCATTTTTTAATTATTGAAAGAGGGAAAAAAGAAGGTGAATCTTCTTTTGTATACATTGAAAATTCTATTTTTAGAGGATATGGATACCATGAATTGAATCACCAAATCAAAAGTCAAAACCAAATAGAAGCACGTTTAATCCCTATGGAAAACAATCCAGATGCACAAAAATTAATTCGTAGCTTTTTAAGGCGAAAAAAATACAATAAGTTAATACCTTTGTCATTCATTACTACAAACTAAAATTTACAATGAACCCCATATCTGCAGTAAACATATCATGAGAAAGTGGCAGCATAAGTTACATGAAATTATATATGAGGCAGATACCTTTGCGGGAAAACTGTTTGATATCCTACTTTTATTTATCATTCTTTTTAGTGTTTTATTAGTTTCTCTGGAAAGTATCGCTTCTATAGACCAAGTGTACCATGAATACCTCAATATAGCAGAATGGATCATTACTGTCCTTTTTACCTTAGAATACATTGCACGTATATTAAGTGTTACTCACCCGTTAAAATATGTCTTTAGTTTTTACGGAATCATTGATCTACTATCCACTATACCTAAATACATTTCACTAATTTTCATAGGCACTCATAGTTTAGTTGCCCTAAAAGCTTTACGATTACTTAGAGTCTTTAGGATTTTGAAGTTAAGTCATTATATAGGGGAATCAAACATGCTGCTCAAAGCACTTAAGTCAAGTAGGACTAAAATTCTTGTTTTTGTATTTAGTGTTTTGATATTGTGTATCATTTTTGGAACCGTTATGTATTTAATTGAAAGTAACGAAAGTGGATTCACCAGTATCCCAAGAAGTATCTATTGGTGTATAGTAACTTTAACAACTGTTGGCTATGGGGATATCGCTCCCATCACACCATTAGGACAACTTATAGCTTCATTTATAATGATTATGGGGTATGGTATTATTGCTGTTCCTACAGGAATTGTTACCGCAGAAATGACTAAATCAAATAAAATAGACACAAATACCCAGGAGTGTCCTCATTGTTTAACCACTGACCATAAAGAAAATGCAATTCATTGCCATCAATGTGGAAAAAAAATAAATCATGTCAACTAAAAATTTAATCTATATCGCCGGACCAACTGGAGTTGGGAAAACACAATTGAGTTTGAAAATCGCCAAACTCTTTGATACGGAAATAATCTCCTGTGATTCAAGACAGTTCTATAAAGAAATGAATATTGGAACAGCAGTTCCCGCACCTGATGAATTAAAAGAGGTTAAGCATCACTTTATTCAGCATAAATCAATTCATGAAGTTTATACGGTTGGTGATTTTGAAAAGGAAGCAATAAAAAAATTAGATCTCCTATTTAAAAAGAAAGATACTGTAATCATGGTAGGTGGATCTGGAATGTATGCAGATGCGGTTATGTTTGGAATGGACAAATTTCCAGAAGTCCCTGATGAAACAAGAAATCAAATCAACGTATTTTACAAAACACACGGTCTTAAAGGACTTCAAGAATTATTACTCGAAAAAGATCCAAAATATTACACCCGTGTGGATATAAATAATCCAGTAAGACTTATTAGAGCACTTGAAGTTTGCATTGCATCAGACAAGCCTTTCTCATCATTCCTAGGCATGCCACGAGCGCCAAGAAATTTTGTTTCCAAAATGCTTATTTTACATTGTCCAAGAAAAATATTGTACGATAAAATTAATTTGCGCGTGGATCAAATGATTGCCGCTGGACTTGAAGAAGAAGCCCACAAGCTTTTATCTTACAAGGAACTCTCCCCTCTTAAAACAGTTGGCTATAAAGAACTCTTCCCCTATTTTGAAGAGAAATCTGATTTAGAAACTGCTGTCTCTGAAATAAAAAAGAACAGTCGTCGCTATGCCAAAAGACAGATTACTTGGTTTAAAAAATATGATAATGCATTATGTTTTCCTGCCAATACTCCTGCCGAGGAAATTTACAGCTTACTAGAGGAATAATATTTTAGAAAGTGTTTTTATCATTAAATCACACTATCATTTTTTAGACCATGATTTTCCTCTCACGCTATTAAAGTGGTTTCTTGTTTATTTAAAACATCCACTTATTAATTCTTCAGCCATTTAAGGATACTCGTTTTAAAATATGTCTTTTAAACAAGATATATTTACAATGAATCATCCCCAAATGAATATCCGTTTCACTTATCCTATTTTAATATTTTTTTTAATTATACTATCCTGTTCCCTCGAAGAAATAGGAGCTAATAAAAAAACAGATGCCCAACATCTAGTCAATAGCTATCATCATTATCTATTTACAGGACGGATTTTAGGAGCAATTGCAAATGGTTCATCATCAAGGATGCAAAACTATACCTTTCACAACGTAGAAGCAACAAAAATAATATATAAGACTAAAACCATTGATCAAGTTGATATTTTTGCCTCTGGAATTATTTTAATTCCAAAAACTACAGGAACCACTATTGTTGTTTCCTACCAGCATCAAGGAGATCTTATAAAGAAAAGAACAGCTCCCTCATTATCTAAAATGGGGGCAAATGAACTGTCCCATGCAGCAATAATTGCAAGCACAGGATTTATTGTCTTAGTTCCTGATTACTTGGAATATGGAGATTCAAAACATAAAAACCACTCGTTTGAACACAAAGCTTCATTAGCACAAAATGGTTTAGATTTCATTAAAGCATCCAAAGAATATTTGAACATAAAAAAATAAAAACCGATAATAAAATCAGTCTCGTAGGATATTCAGAGGGGGCTCTAGCATCTTTAGCAATGCATCAACTAATTGAGAAAAATGAAGAAATATTAATTAATAAGAGTATTGCAGGAGAAGGTTTGTTTTTAAAAAACATATGGGTTAAAGATTTATTGTTAAACAATCAAGATCATGGAGATCTAAAATATTTTTTAAAATTAGTAGAAAGCTATAAATTAATATACCCCAAATTATCTAATTCATGGAATTACTATTTAACCGATGTTTATTCAGATATCATGAATAGTGGGATACAGATTGATTCGCTTGAATTTAAAAGCATAAATTCTGAATCCGTATTCAATATTGATTTCATAAATGGCGTATTAAGTGGAAAAGATGTTGATTTTATTGAAGCCCTAGCATTTAATGAAATTGATTCATGGGAGACTAAATCCTCTGTCACTTTATTTTACAATAAAAACAATCAGATCAACTTTTTAAACCAGGCGAAATCTTTTAAGAAATCATTTGAAGAATTTGACACCCCAATAAAACTTAAAATAAATGAGGAAAGTCTTTATGAGAACCCAGTTCTACCTTTTATTTTAAAAGCCATTGAAGAGCTCCATTACTAGCACTGACTATTCCTGTTTCAAATAATTTGAAATATTTTTCTGAATTCGCTCTTGAATGTTAGAAATGGTGGCTTTTTCAAAAGGCAGACCTGTTATGTTTTCATATAACTCAATGTAACGATCAGAAATAGACGTTATCAAACTTGAATCCATATCAGGTAAAATTTGCCCCTCTAAACCTTGAAAACCATTGGATATGAGCCATTGTCGAACAAATTCTTTTGAGAGTTGTTTTTGAGGTAATGCTTTAGCTTGACGTTCTGCATACCCCTCCTCATAAAAATAACGTGAAGAATCTGGAGTATGAATTTCATCAATCAATAAAATCTCACCTGTTGCGGTTTTTCCAAATTCATACTTTGTGTCTACTAAAATAAGTCCTTGTTTTTTTGCTATTTCTGTTCCTCTAGCAAATAGTTTATGAGTATACGATTCCAATTTTAAATAATCTGATTCACTAACTATCGATTGTTTAATTATTTCTTCTCGTGAAATATCTTCATCATGTCCTTCTTCTGCTTTTGTTGCGGGTGTGATAATAGGAGTTGGAAAGGGATCATTTTCAATCAGCCCCTCGGGCATGGAAACTCCACACAATAAACGCTCCCCACTTTTATAGGTTCTTGCAGCATGACCTGATAAGTAACCTCGAATAACCATTTCTACCTTAAAGGGCTCACAGGCTACACCAATAGAAACATTTGGATCTGGAGTTGCAACAAGCCAATTAGGAACGATATCTGCCGTCGCCGCTAACATTTTATTCGCTATTTGATTCAGAATTTGTCCTTTAAAAGGAATCCCCTTTGGCATTACAACATCGAAAGCGGAAAGACGATCGGTTGCAACCATTATTAAGGTGTCATTTTCTAATCGATAAACTTCGCGAACTTTTCCAGTATACTTAGACTTCAATCCTTCAAGATGAAGGTCAGTGTGCATTAATGCGTTTGACATAATTAATTATCGTGTTCAATATTTTTATAGGCTTCAATCACTTTTTTTACAAGGGGGTGCCGAATGACATCTTTATCGTCTAAATAAATAATCCCTATTCCAGGAGTGTTTTTTAAAATTAAAAGAGCTTCTTTTAATCCAGAGATAACGCGTCTGGGTAAATCTATCTGACCTGGATCTCCGGTAATCATAAACTTTGCGTTTTTTCCCATACGGGTCAAAAACATCTTCATTTGTGCATGGGTAGTATTTTGTGCTTCATCTAAAATGACAAAAGCATTGTCTAGTGTTCTACCTCGCATAAAAGCTAAGGGTGCAATTTGAATAATACCCTTTTCGATATGGCTTTTAAGTTTCTCATTTGGTATCATATCTCGTAGTGCATCATATAGAGGCTGCATGTAGGGATCCAATTTCTCATTCAAGTCTCCCGGTAAAAATCCAAGATTCTCTCCAGCTTCAACTGCAGGGCGTGTAAGCACAATTCGCTTGACCTGTTTTTCTTTTAAGGCGTTTACTGCTAATGCAACTCCCGTATAGGTTTTTCCTGTTCCTGCAGGACCAATAGCGAAAACCATATCATTTTTACGCATGGATTCTACCAAACGTTTCTGATTAAAGGTTTTAGCTTTAATAATCTTACCTCCCACTCCATGAAGGATTGGAATTTCTGTTCCAGAACTAAGCGCTACATTTTCTTCACTTCCTGCCAAAACAATTCGATCAATAATTTCATCATTTAATATGTTGAATTTCCCGAAATGAGAAATCAACATTGCCATTCGTTTTTCTAATTCAACAAGTTGTGGTTCTTCACCGTATGCTTTAAAAGAACTTCCTCTTGCAACAATCTTAACCTTGGGAAAATAAGTGCGAAGTTTAGCTATATTCGCATTTTGTTCCCCAAAAAAAGCTTGGGTGTCGATTTCAGTTAAATCAATTTTTATTTCATTCAAAGGCTAGTAGTTTAAAATAAATTATTTTTGTTACTGAGGGATAAGCTCGCCTATAAAAATAGAATAATTTTACTTAATTAATAATAGATTTTTTAGTTTATGACCATCATTACGTTAACTACAGATTTTGGCCATAAAGATTATTCAATTGCAGTAATAAAAGCAGCTTTAATAAATCTTATTCCTGAGGCTACTATCGTTGATATTTCTCATCAAATAACTCCTTACAATCATTCGGAAACAGCCTATATACTAAAAAACGCCTATGCCGCTTTTCCAGAGGGCAGTATTCACATTATTGGAGTCGAGTCAGAATTAACCCCTGAAAATATTCATCTTGCTATGGAATTTGAGGGACATTATTTTATTGGAGCCGATAACGGAATTTTCTCTTTAATTAAGGAAGGCTTAAGTGCTAAAAAAATAGTTGCAATTAACATTCATAATACCCTAGTGACTTCCTTTCCTGTTTTGGATGTGTTTATACATGTTGCAGCACATATTGCAAGAAAGGGAACCCTAGAAGTTATTGGTTCCCCTATCAGTAAAATTAGGGAATTGACAAATGTAAAACCTGTGATTAATCAAGAGGAAAATCAAATTTTGGGCAGTGTAATTTATATTGACAATTATGGAAATGTAGTAACTAACATTACGGCAAAACTTTTTAAAGAAATTGGAAAAACAAGAAACTTTACCATTTTTGCGAGAACTGTTAAATTCCGAAAGATCCATGAAAGCTATAGCGATGCCATAGATTTTAATTTATCTAAAGAAAAGCGTGAGGAAGATGGAAAAAAATTAGCATTATTCAATTCTGCTGGACATTTAGAATTAGCAGTTTATAAGAGTAACCCCCTTACCGTAGGAAGTGCAAGCTCACTTTTTGGATTAGACTACCGAGATCCCGTAACAATAAAATTCGATTAATATGTGGTCTATAGCTAAAAGAGAATTACGTTTTTTCTTCAGTAGTCCAATTGGTTATTTAGTGATTGGTAGTTACTTAATTATCAATACCCTATTCTTATGGTTTTTTGATAACCCTTTTAATATTCTAAATTCAGGTTTTGGAGACTTCTCCCTTTTCTTTGAATTAGCTCCATTACTTTTTTTAATTCTCATCCCAACCTTAAGCATGCGAAGCTTTTCTGAAGAGCATGCTAGTGGTACATTCGAGTTAATCATCACTAAACCATTAACTTCACTGGAAATCTATAGTGGAAAGTTTCTAGGAATCTTTATTATTTTTGGAATTGCGTTGATTCCTACAGTTGTTAATTTATTTGCCATTGAATCATTATTAGAACCTAATTCGGCGATTGATTATGGAAGTCTTTCGGGTTCCTATTTAGGGTTACTGTTCGTTGGATTACTCTTTATTTCGATTAGCCTAATAAGTTCTCTCCTTTTCAAAAATCAAGTCGCTTCGTTTTTAGTTGCTGTTTTGGGCTGCTTTTCTCAATTTTATCTCTGGTCGTTTCTTGCTGATTACTCAAGCAACAATGAGCTTTATAAATTTATCAGTGAGATAGGAATACAATCACACTATTTGAATATCAGTAGAGGTGTTTTAAGCTTAAAGACTTTAATCTATTTTGTAGGCTTTTTTATTGGACTCCTACTCCTGGGAGTTCGATTTGTTACTAACTCAAAAGATTTTAAGGTCGTTACAAAACCGTTAATTATTATAGTAAGCACTTTAGTATTGGTTTATTTAAGTAATTCCTTTGGTGTACAAATAGATTTGACTAAGGACCATCGTTATAGTCTTTCTGAAAGTACTGTAACAAAACTCGAATCAATTAAGGAGCCTATTCGTCTGGATGTATTTCTATCAGGTGAATTGCCAGGACCTTACATCCGTTTTAGAAATGAACTAGGCACTTTTTTAGATCAACTTCAAAATCATTCAGATCAATTCATTATAAGCTATAATGATCCCTTTGAGATTGGGACTACAGATCAGGTCATAAAGGAAATGCAAGGCTATGGTATGACGCCAGAAATAGTTGTAGAAAATAAAGATGGAATGCGTAATGAAATTTTAATTTTTCCATGGATTATAATAAATAGTGGGGAGCGCTCTGAACGTATTCCATTACTGAAAAAGCAATTAGGAGATACGGAAAATGAAAAATTAGTTCGTTCATTAGAGCAATTAGAATACCAAATCATGGATGGTATCCACAAGATTACGTTAAAAGTAAAACAAAATCTTGCAGTGCTCACCTCTCATGATACATCCGAAGACATTAAATTAGCTGATCTTCTTCAAAACTTAAGTCCATATTATAATTTAGCATCATTTAATCTAAAGGAAGAAGAGTTGAGTCCGCAACAAAGTTTAGATAATCTAAACCGATTTGATGCCTTATTTATTTCAAACCCTAAAGAAGCCTTTTCACAAACAGAAAAATACATTTTAGACCAACATGCACTATCGGGAGGAAAACAATTTTGGCTTTTAGACGGCATAAGTATTGATCGAGATAGCCTATTTAACATCCAAGGAAAAGCCTATGGATTTCCCAGGGAATTAAATCTAGATGATTACTTTTTTCATTTTGGTGTACGTTTGCGAAAAGAACTAATTCAAGATCTTTATAGTGCTCCAATTGTTCTAGCTAGTGGGAGTGAAGAAAAAAGCCAATACATACCCTACCCTTGGCCATTTTACCCACTTTCAAAGCCTGAGAACGATAATTCAATTGGTGAAAATCTCGGTCCGGTTTTAACACAATTTGTCAGTCCATTAGATACACTAAGTAACCCTCTTCAAAAAAAGATACTACTAAAAACTTCAGATTTCACTAGGACACTACCTGTTCCAGCTATTGTAAATTTAGAACAAGCAGCTCAAAAAATTCAACCCTCACAATATGATGAGTCTTCAAAAATTTTGGGAATCCTCATAGAAGGAAAAAGCAATTCTTTATTTTCAAATCGAATTAAACCCATACACTTAAAAGACGCTAAAGAAGAAGGAAACATTAATTTAATTCTTTTTGGGGATGGAAATTTAGCAGAAAACCAAACAGACAAGGGCCTTCCTTTAAGTTTAGGGTATGATAAATGGACAAATAATTTCTATTCTAACAAAGACCTTATCATGAACTGTATTCATTTTTTAACTGGCAATGAAGATCGTTTATCTCTAAGGAAGAAAAATTGGAAGGTTGCCTTTTTAGATGAAGAAAAAAGTATACAAAAAGCGCTCTTTTGGAAATTATGCATGTTATTAATACCATTACTTTTAGGAGTTGGAATCGGAGTATTAAATCAAGTAATGAGAAGTAAACAGTTAAGGGTATAACTGTTGATAAGTTTCTTTTAGGATTCGATGCATTTCAAATATCTTTGGTAAAATAGTTTTTATGAAATTTATTGTTTCCAGTGCCGCCCTACTCAAGGAACTCCAAATGCTAGGAGGGGTAATTAACAGCACAAATACACTCCCAATTTTAGATAACTTCCTTTTTGAAATCAATGGAAATAGTCTAACCCTTACTGCCTCAGATTTAGAAACTACTTTTTCAACTCGCATTGCTGTTGAATCTGAGAGCAATAGTATGGTTGCGCTTCCAGCAAGATTACTGTTGGATACTTTAAAGACATTTCCAGAACAACCTTTAACTTTTATTAAAACTGAAAAAAATACAGTAGAAATTAGTGCTAATAACGGTAAATATGCTGTTGCTTATGTCGAAGGAAACGAATTCCCTAAAGCGGCACAAGTTAACGATGCAAAAACAACTTTAATACAGAGTGATATTTTATATACTGCCATAAACAGCACATTATTTGCAAGTGGAAATGATGACTTACGCCCTGTAATGAGTGGTGTGTTTTTTCAGTTTTCAACTGAATCTCTTACGTTTGTAGCAACAGACGCTCATAAACTAGTAAAGTACACACGAAGTGATGTTACCGCTACTGACACTTCTGAATTTATCATGCCTAAAAAACCTTTACAGTTATTGAAAGGAATATTACAAGGAAGTATATCGGAAATATCAATAGAATATAATGACACCAACGCTCAATTTAGATTTGGTGACTCTGCATTGACGTGCAGATTGATTGATGGAAAATATCCAAATTATGAAGCGGTAATTCCAAAAGAAAATCCAAATCAAATGCAGGTGAGTCGTGTTAGCTTTTTAAATTCTGTTCGTAGAGTGAGTATCTTTTCAAATAAAACTACACATCAAATTCGATTAAAAATAGCGGGTGCTGCTTTACAGATTTCTGCTGAAGACTTTGATTATAGCAACAGCGCTGAAGAACGTCTTGATTGTGATTATCAAGGAGACGATATTCAAATTGGATTTAATTCACGTTTTTTAATTGAAATGCTTAACAACATGGAATGTGATCAAATCAAACTTTCCATGTCGCTTCCTAATAGAGCTGGAATCCTAACTCCATTAGACAACACAGAGGAAGGTGAACATATCACTATGTTGGTGATGCCGGTAATGCTTAATGAATAATTGCTAAAGAGTTTTCTTTATTGATCTCCTACGGCAGCCATTACAGCTTCTGAAAGACGCTTGTAGGTTCCGTTCTCTAACTTCTCTCTAATACCAGAAAAAGCTTTTAGAGTAACACTAACATCTTCAAGTGTGTGTGTAGCTGTTGGTATAAGACGCAGTAAAATCAATCCTTTTGGTATTACAGGATAAACAACTATAGAACAGAAGATACCATAATTTTCTCGTAAGTCTTTTACGAGTGCCATAGCCTCTGGGATACTTCCTTTAAGGTAAACAGGAGTTACGCAACTCTGTGTCGTTCCAATATCAAAACCACTAGCTTTCAATCCATCTTGTAGTGCATTTACGTTTTCCCAAAGCTTCACTTTAAATTCAGGACGTGTTCTTAACATATCCAAACGTTTTAAAGCCCCTTTAACCAGCTGCATCTGCAATGATTTTGCAAACATCTGAGAACGCATATTGTATTTCAAATAATCAATAATTTCTTTATCTGCTGCAACAAAAGCACCAGTAGAAGCCATTGATTTAGCAAATGTGGCAAAGTAAACATCAATTTGGTCTTGAATACCTTGTTCGTTTCCAGCCCCTTTACCATTTTCACCTAGGGTTCCAAAGCCATGTGCATCATCAACTAAAAAGCGAAAATTATATTTCTCTTTCAGAGCAACTATTTCTTTCAAACAACCTTGTTGTCCACGCATTCCAAAAACCCCTTCAGAGATTACTAAAATTCCTCCTCCGGTTTGCTCAGCAACTTTTGTAGCACGTTGTAAATTTTTTTCTAAACTCTCAACATTGTTATGCTGATAAGTAAAGCGTTTTCCAAGATGTAAACGAACACCATCAACAATACAAGCGTGAGCATCGACATCATAAACGATAACATCATCCTTACTTACTAAAGTATCGATTGTGGAAAGAATTCCTTGATATCCAAAGTTTAGTAGATATGCAGCTTCTTTATCCACAAATTCTGCTAGTTCATTTTCCAACTTTTCATGCAGTTCAGTGTGACCAGACATCATTCTAGCCCCCATGGGATAAGCAGAACCAAATTCGGCAGCAGCTTCAGCGTCTATTTTGCGTACTTCAGGATGATTGGCTAAACCTAGATAATCATTTACACTCCAAGTAATTACTTCTTTTCCCTTAAACTTCATGCGATTGGAAATAGGTCCCTCTAGTTTAGGAAATACGAAATAACCTTCGGCTTGTGAAGCCCATTTACCAAGTGGTCCTTTATTGGAATGTATTCTATCAAATAAATCTCTCATTTTTTGGATGTAATATCTTTAATGTATTGTATGTTTTGATGTGATTCGTTGGAAGCATCGAAAAATCCCTGTTCTTCCATCCATTCTTCATTATATATCTTACTCATGTAGCGTGAACCATGATCTGGAAAAATAACAACTACGTTACTGTTTTTATCAAAATATTTCTCTTCAGCCAATTGATGAATGGCTTGCATTGCTGCCCCTGAAGTATAACCGACAAACATACCTTCAGATTTAGTTATTTTCCTTGCAGTATGTGCGCTCTCCTCATCAGTCACTTTGACAAAAAAATCAATTAGATCAAAATGAGTTGCTGTAGGTATTAAATTTTTACCTAAACCTTCAATTCGATAAGGATAAATTTCATTGGTATCAAACTCTTGGGTTTCGTGATACTTTTTCAACACCGATCCATAAGCATCTACTCCAATAATGGTAATATCAGGATTCATTTCTTTTAAATACTTTGCGCAACCTGAAATTGTACCACCAGTTCCACTACTCGCAACTAGATGTGTTATTTTTCCTTTGGTTTGCTCCCAAATTTCTGGACCAGTAGATTTGTAATGTGCTTCAACATTTAATTCATTAAAGTACTGGTTTATGTAAACAGACTCCTTTATCTCACTGTGCAAACGTTTAGCTACTTGATAATACGATCTTGGATCATCTGCAGCAACATTTGCAGGACATACATGAACTTGAGCTCCCATTGAACTTAACATATTTATTTTATCCTTTGAGGACTTTGAGCTAACAGCCAAAATACAATTGTAACCTCTAATCATAGAAACCATTGCTAAACTAAACCCTGTGTTTCCAGATGTAGTTTCAATGATTGTTGCGCCAGGTTTTAATATTCCTTTACGCTCTGCTGATTCTATAATATGGATTGCAATTCTGTCCTTGTTTGAATGACCCGGATTAAATGCTTCAAACTTAGCATAAAATGCACCATCGTATTCCTTAACTATGTTATTTAGTTTAATTAAAGGGGTGTTTCCTATCAGCTCTAGAATGTTTTGATAGGTATTCACATGGTCAATCATACTTTGTATTTAAAAACAAAATTTATACAAATTTAATCAAAATATATTACTCTGCTTTACCTTCTAACTGCAACATGAAAGCAAATTCTTTTGCAGTTTCTTTTAGGGCATCAAATCGGCCTGATGCTCCGCTATGACCAGCTTCCATATTCGTGCTTAAAAATAAAACGTTAGTATCCGTTTTTAAGGTTCTTAATTTTGCAGCCCATTTAGCTGGTTCCCAGTATTGTACTTGGGAATCATGATACCCTGCGGTTATTAGCAAATTAGGATATGCTTGAGCCTTAACATTATCGTAAGGAGAATAGGATTTCATGTACTCATAATAATCTTTATCGTTTGGATTACCCCATTCATCGTATTCACTAGTCGTCAAGGGAATGCTAGAATCCAACATAGTTGTTACAACATCAACAAAAGGAACAGCAGCTGTTACACTTCGATACAAATTGGGTGCATCATTTACAATGACTCCCATAAGTAAGCCTCCAGCGGATCCTCCCAATGCATGAAGATGAGAAGCACTAGTGTAATTATTTTCAATAAGGTATTTAGAACAATCTATAAAATCATTAAAAGTATTTTTCTTTTTTAATAATTTACCATCCTCGTACCATTGGCGTCCTAAATATTCACTCCCACGGATATGAGCAATTCCAAAAACAAAACCTCTGTTTAGTAGACTCAATCGAGTACTTGAAAATCGAGGGTCTATGGTTGAACCATACGATCCATATGCATATAAAAGAAAGGGAGTTTCCTCAGTTAACTCAGTGTCTTTATGATGCACAATAGAAATTGGTACTTGAACTCCATCTCTTGCTTCAGCCCATACACGCTTTTCGATATAATTTTTAGAGTCAAAATCAGTATCCACAATCTCTTGCTGTTTTAATAAGGTCTGGGATTTATCTGCCATATCAAACTCAAAAAGACTGCTAGGAGTTGTCAATGACGTAAATCCATAACGAAGTTTAGTCGTTTCAAAACTAGGATTAAAACCGGCATAAAGACTATAGGTCTCCCCTATTATCGGTAAAAAATAATCCTCTGTTTGATCCCATCTTTGAATACGAATTTTTGTGAGTCCTTGTTCACGCTCTGTAATTACCCAATATTCTTTGAAAATTTCAAAATCTTCTAACAAAACATCCTCTCTATGATCTAATATTGTTTCCCAATGTTCAATTGATGAATTGAGTATTGGAGTTTTTACAATCTTAAAGTTTTTGGAATCGTCTATATTGGTTAAAATATAAAAATGATCCTCAAATTGTTCCACGCTGTATTCCAATCCTCTAAGTCTAGGTTGAATTATTTCAAACTTCTCGAGAGGAGTGTCAGCCTTTACAAACTGATGTTCTGAAGTGAGTGTACTAAAGGAAGAAATAAAAATATATTCATGTGATTTTGATTCCCTAACATAAGTCGAAAAAGTTTCATCATCTTCCTTAAAGATTAAAGCATCACCACTTGTTGGAGATTTAATGTCATGTCTAAAAATACTTTCTGAACGAAGGGTCTCAGGGTTTTTATAAACATAGAAAAAATGCTGGTTGTCTAATGCCCAAGCAGCATTTCCTGTTGTATTTTCAATTTTAGTCTTTTGTACTTCATTCGTTAAAAGATCTTTAACGCAAAGTGTATATTTTCTTCTTGACTCTGTATCAATTCCATAAACGACTTTGGTATTGTCGGGACTAACATTTACTCCAACTAAACGAAAATAATCTAACCCTTCGGCCATTTTATTACAATCAAACAAAACCTCTTCAGCAGCGTCTAAAGAATCTTTTTTTCTAATATAAATTGGATACTGTTGTCCTTTTTCAAATCGAGTGATATACCAGTAATCATTATAAAAATAAGGTACTGATTCATCATCTTCTTTTATTCTACTTTTTAGCTCCTCAAAAAGATCTTCTCGAAAAGACTCAGAATCATCGGTCATTTTTTTGAAATAATCATTTTCACGTTCTAAATAATCAATAACTTCAGGATTATCCCTTTCTTTTAACCAATAATAATCGTCCACACGTATATCATTATGTTCTTTAAGTTGGTATGGAATTGGCTCTGCAATAGGAGCTTGAGTTGTAGTATCAAAATTCATTTTTATTTTGTTTTTACATGATGTAAACGGGATTACAAAAATCAAACTTGAAATTAAAATAGGGATACGCATATCAATACATTTTTGTTAAAGTTGTTAACACATAATCATGCTGTGTTTGAGTATAATCACGGTGGGTTACAATTCGGAGCTTCCCTTTCCCAAGGGCAATTAAACGTATTCCTTTTTGGTTTAAATTATCAATAAAATTTAATTCGGAATTACCCGAAATTAAGGAAAAAATAACAATATTAGTTGATACTGGCTCTACTTTTTCCACATAATCACAACGCAATAAAACGGCTTCAATCTCTTTAGCCTTACGATGATCCTCGTTTAATTCTACTCTATGGTTTTTTATCGCATAAGAGCCTGCAGCAGCGAGATATCCGGCTTGTCGCATACCTCCACCAAAAATTTTACGAATTCGAATCGCTTCATTAATATGCTTCTTTGAGCCTAGCAGAATAGAACCTACAGGACACCCCAACCCTTTACTTAAACACAAAGAAATGGTGTCAAATATTTTTCCGTATGCTTTGGGTTTTTCATTGGTCACCTCTAAGGCATTCCATAATCGTGCTCCATCTAAATGAAGGGCTAAATCATGTTTGTTGCATAGTTCACGAATAGTAATAATCTCATTAAAATCGTAAACTGCTCCCCCCCCTTTATTGGTTGTGTTTTCCAAACAGACTAAACTTGTTTTTGGACTGTGATAAAAATCAGGTGGATTAATACAATCTGCAATTTGAGTAGCTGTAATCCTCCCTCTATCCCCTTCAATTAAACGACAAGAAACACCTGAATTGAAACTTACTCCTCCCCCTTCATAATTATAAACATGGGCATAATGATCACAAATCAATTGTTCACCAGGTTGTGTATGCAATTTTATTGCTGTTTGGTTTGCCATTGTCCCAGAGGGAAAGAATAAGGCCGCTTCCATTCCAAAAAGTTCTGCCACTTCAATCTCCAATGTATTTACAGAAAGATCTTCCTTAAAAACATCATCACCAACTTGAGCAGCAAACATTGCCTCTAACATTCCGTCAGAAGGTTTTGTTACGGTATCACTTATTAGGTTTACAATCATATATTATGCTATCGTTAGTTATCACACGAAAAAGATCCTATAGGAGATCCATCAGGTAATCGTTCAGATGAGGAAGGTCTGAAATCATTTGGATGATCAAAATACTTTTGAATTTCTCCACGATAATAATTCGTATAGTTAGCTTCACTTTGTCCAGCCAACAAACGATCTAAAGAAACTATTTGCTCATAAACAACTGCTTTTGTAATGGTACTAGACAAACTGTTTTGACCTAAAGCCATTAGATGATTTAAAATATTTGCTTTTACAATTTCATTTAATTGTCGCTCATGGGGATTTCTTGGAGAAACTCTAAAATGATTTTTTATCAAGGTACTTATAGCCTCGTTTAATGACAGTTGATTTGAATCAAATCCTGATTGCATAACCAATCGATTGGCACGCTCCGGATGCAATAACATCCCAATTAATGCGTCACTCAAGCTACTAGCAATTCCTAAATAATCAAAACTTACTCCTGTTTGGGATAAAAAGTTTTCACGCCCACGTGGATTTGAAAAAGAACGAGGATGCAATAAAGAATAAAGATGTTCGGGTATTTTCAAAGCTTCAGGGCTAAGGGCACCCAGAAAAGCAAGAAGCGCATTTCGTTGAGTAGTTGAATCAAGCGTTGTTGTTGCATATGTTTTGGGACCTTTTACAGCATAATCATAATCCACCCCTCCTATTAACTTTACCACAGCTTCAACTTGATAGCGATGTAAAAGATACATGGGTACAAAACGATCCTCTAAAGCACTGTATGGCTCTCCAGGTCGTAGATGATTTAAATCCAGATGACCGAGTGCTTTGGCTCGAATTTGCATTAATTTGGCTAATTCAGTAGTCGCAAGGCTTCCATTATCCCAAAGATGTGCTTTAGGATGTGCTCCACCAATAGGGCGCGCATCACTATCACTGATAAAACGATGGCCTTCTTTTACACTTTCCTCAAGAATTGAATTTAGTGCACCTTTTTCATCTGTGCCTTCTGGAAAATCACTGTACGCATAGCCCACACTTACTTTATCCCATGAACCAATACCTACTTCATAGGCTTTATCGAATTTTATTTCATCTGATTCCAAAGAAAGATTTGGATGTGGATAATCCATTACAGAAGTGCGTGACTTTGCACTTGCAGCAAAATTGTGTGCAAAACCTAATGTATGTCCAATCTCATGTGCTGATAATTGTCTGATTCTAGCTAAGGCCATCTCAAGTGCCGCTTGTTCTTTATTATTATTGGGATCAAAAGGAGCCTCGGTTAAACCTAAAGCAATCATAAAGTCTTGACGAATTCTAAGGCTACCTAAACTCACGTGTCCTTTAATAATTTCTCCCGTTCTTGGATCTGCTACACTTGAGCCATAACTCCAGCCTCGAGTAGATCGATGTACCCATTGAATTACGTTGTATCGAACATCTAAAGGATCAGCATCATCAGGGAGGATTTTAACCTGAAAAGCATCTTTATAACCAATACTTTCAAAGGCTTGATTCCACCAGCTACCCCCTTCCATAAGCGCAGAACGAACGGGCTCTGGCGTACCGTTATCTAAATAATAAATAATGGGCTCAACCGCCTCACTAACTGATGCAGATGGATCTTTCTTTTCCAATCGATGACGGTAAATATATTTTTTTTCTGTAGCGCTACTTACAGGTGTTGAATAATCATAAAACCGTAAGGCATTAACACCTGATCTTGGGTCAAAATCACGAGGTGTATATTTAGCATCCGGTAGGGCAACAAAAGAATGATGTTGATGAACTGTAACTGCATCTGGAGTGGGCGTTACTGATCGTAGCAGACCTCCTTCAGCATTTCCAGTAAAGGTTAATAACATATCGAATTCCACATTTAAAGGAAAAGCTTTTGTACGAGCCAAATAAACTGTAGAACGGCTTTTGTCTATACTAAAACTTCCCTGCTTGCTTCGCTTCAAACGCTTTGAAACCCCATGGGCATCCTGTAATAAAAAAGGAGTCAGATTGATAATGTATTTCCCATCCTTAGTTTCCTCGATAGGAAAACCAAATAATACAGACTTCGCAAATGCTTCTTTAATGGATCTTTGTTCTAAGGGGTTGTCTGAAGTTGATCGGTAGCGAAGATTGGGCTGAATCAACAATAATTTATTCCCTGCTTTGGAAAAGTATACTACACGTTCATTTCCTAATTGCCCCCGGTCTAAACCAATATCATTACTTCCTATCCCTTGACTTAAACTATTTACATACAAAAATTGCTCATCTAATTTTTTTACTGTCATGTAGATAGCGTCTTTTTCCGGACTGTAATTGAAATCAAAAAAGCCTGAATAAGCTTCTGACTTATCTAATAGTGAGGCCTTAACTTCTTCTTTATTTTTATTGACTCTATTTTGTGCATTAACCCCAATAATTAATAATAAAAGAATCGTGGAATAAGTTATTTTGTTCATGCTATTTTTTATTTAGTGAATTTTAAAACTACTAAAAACAAGTGAATTGAATTTATAGGCCACTGATTTTTTTTCAACCGTTTAATGAATAAAGCAATATCTACTCTTCCAGTAATATTGAAAACTCAAGCCATTGATCTGATTTTTGATTCAAATCAGATTCTATTTCTTTTAAGGCAATAGAAAGATCTTTTATTTCCTTAGAATTTAAAGTCTCATTTACAAAACGATTTTGAAGAACCACTTTTTCTATCTCTAGTTTTTGAATCGCCTTCTCTAGCTTCTTAAAAGCTTGCTGATCCTGATAAGAAAGACCTTTTGAAGAACGCTCACTTTTTTTCCATTCATTTTTAGTTTTTTTCTCAATCACTTCACTATCGGATTGGTTTTCTCCTTCATAAGCTCGGTAATCAGAATAATTCCCAGGAAAATCTTCAATCTCACCTTGTCCTTTTAATACAAAAAGATGATCTACAATTTTATCCATAAAATAACGATCGTGAGAAACCACTAACAAACATCCTGGAAAATCTAATAAAAAACTTTCTAAAACATTGAGTGTAATAATGTCCAGGTCGTTAGTAGGCTCATCAAGAATAAGGAAATTCGGATTTTGAATTAAAACAGTACATAGGTATAAACGTTTTAGCTCCCCTCCACTCAATTTTTCCACAAAATCAAATTGTTTTTTTCGGTCAAACAAAAAACGCTCAAGCAACTGCTGAGCAGATATTTTTTTGCCCTTTTTGAGGGGAATGAATTCTCCGTATTCCTGAATAACCTCAATTACCTTTTGGCCTTTTTTAATCTTGATACCACCTTGCGTATAATACCCGAATTTTAGAGTTTCTCCACGAATAATTTTTCCAGAATCAGGTTGAATAGTATCCGTCAATAAATTTAGCAATGTTGATTTCCCTGTTCCATTTTTTCCTATGATACCTATTCGGTCATTCCTTTGAAAATTATAATCAAATTGATCGAGAATAATGTTTTCTTTAAAGGCTTTAGAAACCTTATGCATTTCAATCATTTTAGAGCCTAGACGCTCCATGTTAATTTCTAGCTGTACCTCATGATCATTTCTACGTTGCTGTGCTTTTTCCTTAATAATTTTAAAATCATCTATACGCGATTTCGATTTTGTAGTTCTTGCTTTTGGTTGACGTCGCATCCACTCCAATTCTTTTACAAAATGACGCTTGGTCTTGTGCGCAACTGTTTCTTCATGGGCAATTCGGATGGCGCGTTTTTCCAAATAATAGGAGTAGCTTCCTTTATATGTAAAAATATCCCCTTCATCCAACTCGATAATCTCATTGCATACACGTTCCAAAAAATATCGATCGTGAGTTACCATGAGTAAGGTTAGTTTTTCTTTAATAAAATAAGCCTCAAGCCATTCTATCATTTCCATATCCAGATGATTAGTAGGCTCATCTAAAATCAAAAGGTCTGGCTTTTCTAGTAACGCCGTACATAATGCTAAACGCTTTTTTTGGCCACCAGAAAGAGCTGATACCTTCATTGTTAAATCACCCAACTTAAGCTTGCTTAACATTTGCTTGTATTGGGTTTCAAAATCCCAAGCTTCGTGCTGATCCATGGCCTCAAATGCTTTTTGATAAGCATCTGCATCATCTGTTTTAAGTAATGCTTTTTCATATTGCTCAATTACCTGAAGGGTTTTGTTACCTGAACTCAAAATAGTCTCTTCAACCGTAAGGTTAGGTTTTAAAGAGGGTTCTTGTGCTAAATAAGAAATATGAGTGCCTTTTCTGTAATTCACTTCTCCTGTGTCGGGGGTGTCTTGCTTAGCAATTATTTTCAACAAAGTGGTTTTGCCACTTCCGTTTTTTGCAATTAACGCGATTTTTTGACCTATACTAATTCCAAAGGAGAGTGGCTCAAAGATTATGCGTTCGCCATAAGATTTTGAAACGCCTTCTACAGATAGTAGATTCATAGGTGACTTTATTTTTGCTAAAAGTACGGATTCAGAATCGGGAATAAAAAAGCAATCTGATTTATTAACTCACTAATCTTCTTAATCATAAAGTAGCAAAAGGTGCACTCTTTTCTGCTATTATTTTTATTGGGCTATCCTTTAAAAAACTGGATTAAAATCAATAAAACAATAAACTAACTCCACTCATAATAACGATTGCTATAGGGATAACAAAAAGTAGGTAAAATACAGTGGTTACCCCTGTTTTAAATAAACTTAAAAGCCAATCGTGCTTATAAAATCGTTTGATC
This sequence comes from Flavobacteriaceae bacterium, assembly GCA_018646605.1. Lineage (GTDB taxonomy): Bacteria > Bacteroidota > Bacteroidia > Flavobacteriales > Flavobacteriaceae > MS024-2A. The sequence goes on along the minus strand of JABGUL010000027.1, from coordinate 141,629 downwards.
GCTACCAAAAGATAAAAAAATGTTGAAATCGCAATTAAAAAATCCAACCAATCAGGAATATCAATAAACTCATTTAGCAGAAGAATGATACTAAATACGGTAAATAAAAATGAAAAAAAATAGAAACTAAATACTAAATGATGGGCATATCGTCCTCTTTTGTAAAATAATAATTTTAAGATGAAAGCAAAAATTGGTAATAATATAAATAAAGAAATCGGAATTGTATCATAAAACGCTTGCAACAACTGACCTCCGTTTCGTTCTTTATAAAGTTTTAGTAATTGGGTATAAAACTTTATTGTAAGCATGTTTGTGTCATCATCTACGCCCATTTCCTTGATTATATGAGCATCAGAACTATTTAAGGAAATTAATGAATCAATTTTATTTAAATCAAAAATATTGCTGTTGTTACGTTCTGAAATTAACAAAGAATCTTTTGCTTGATTATTGGCACTGTTTAGCTCATACTGAATCGAATCCCAAACTTGAGATACTTCAACTTGATTCCCCTCAATTATTAAGGGCTTATCAAATGTCTTTTTTAATGTTATATCAAAATCCTCAACTTGTTTTCTAACTATTGTAAATGATAGAAGAAAGAAAAATACTACCGAAATGAATAAATACAGCTGTGCGGGATGCAAATACATAAGACGTTTTCCCGCTATAAAACGATTTGCCAAATATCCAGGTCTAAAAATCAAAGGAAAAAAGCTTTTGAAAAAACGAGCGTCAAAAGAGAAATAATTACTAATAGTATTATAAAAAAGCAAACCAATGGTAAGCTCATCGTTTGACTTTTGACCACAATATGGGCAAAACTGAAAACTACTTTCAAACTGCATTTCGCAATTCTTACAACAAATAAATGTCTTTTTCATAGGGACTAAAGATTATAACATGTGAAACTAGATCAGCAACAATATGATAGAAAATTATAGCGCAATGAAAATCAATTAGATAAAGAAATGATTTTCTACTAAATTGAGGCTTGGTTCAAGAGTAAATTTAAACTAATAGTTTTAAAACAAACTTTTAATCAGTTCCCTTTTAAATTAAATCCAAAATTCTTGCATTAATTTAAATTTCCTCCTCCAATAAATTTTAGTCAATCAAAAACGCTTTTTCGAATTTATGTATTCCAATTGGTATTTATCTAAGTTTTGTGATATATGATCCAATCATTGGGAAATAGATTCATATTCGCTTATTTTTGTAGAAACACCAAAAATGATCTCTAACGAACAATTCAAGTCCTTGACGGAGCGCATCAGCGCCTTGAGGCGCTATCTTTGACATTGATGCCAAGGAAGTAGAAATTAAGAACCAAGAGGAAAAGACATTAGCTCCAGATTTCTGGAATGAAGCAAAGGCAGCTGAGGCTCATATGAAACAATTAAGGACCTTAAAAAAATGGGTTTCTGATTATGAGATAATAAAGCAAGGAATTGACGATCTTGAAGTCTTAATGGAATTTGAGAAAAGTGGTGATGCAGAAGCCGTTGAAGTAAATTCACAATACGAATCATCCCTAGAACTTTTAGAAGCCTTAGAATTCAGAAACATGCTTTCTGATGAAGGAGACGATTTGAGTGCAGTTTTACAAATCACTGCAGGAGCTGGGGGAACAGAAAGTTGTGATTGGGCAGAAATGCTTATGCGAATGTATCTTATGTGGGGAGAAAAACAAGGATATAAAATAAAAGAGCTCAACCACCAAGCAGGAGATGTTGCAGGGATTAAAACTGTAACGCTAGAGCTGGAGGGTGACTTTGCGTTTGGTTGGCTAAAAGGTGAAAATGGAGTCCATCGTTTGGTGCGTATATCTCCCTTTGATAGCAATGCTAAACGCCATACCTCTTTTGCTTCAGTTTACGTATATCCATTAGTAGATGACAGTATCGAAATTGTGATCAGTCCTTCCGATTATACTTGGGAGACGATGCGTGCAAGTGGTGCTGGAGGACAAAATGTAAATAAAGTGGAGACAGCTGTTCGACTGAGACACCATCCCACAGGAATCATCATAGAAAACTCCGAAACGCGCTCTCAGTTAGAAAATAAAAACAAAGCCATGCAGTTATTGCGCTCACAGTTGTATGAAATTGAATTGCAAAAGAAACTCTCTGCTAGGGACGAGATAGAAGCTTCAAAAAAGAAAATTGAATGGGGCTCACAAATTCGAAATTACGTAATGCATCCCTATAAATTAGTGAAAGATGTTAGAACGCAACATGAGGTTACTGATGTAGATGCAGTTATGAATGGGCAAATCGATCCCTTTTTAAAAGCGTACTTAATGAGTGTCGGACAAAAAGAAGAAAACGAATGAAAACAACAAACCTTATTAAAACAATAATATTTGATTTAGGAGGGGTATTAATTGATTGGAATCCTGAATATGTCTATCTAGATGTTTTTGATGGAAATCGAAATAAAATGAACTCCTTTTTTGATCAAATCTGTACCATGGACTGGAATGAAAATCAAGATGCAGGGTATCCACTTGCTCAAGCTACAGAGGACCGAGTTCAATTATTCCCGGAACAAGAAGATTTTATTAGAATGTATTATGGAAGATGGGAGGAAATGTTAGGTGATTCAATTCAAGGTACGGTGACTATTTTAAGAAAACTTATTGATAATCCAAATTATCGTGTTGTTGCGCTTACCAACTGGAGTGCAGAGACTTTCCCGGTGGCTCTAAAAAAGTTTGATTTTCTACATTGGTTTGAAGGGATAGTCGTTTCGGGAACAGAGCAAACTAGAAAACCTTTTGCAGATATTTATCAAACTACTTTGGATCGTTTCAATATTGACCCAAAAACGGCTTTATTTATTGATGATAATCTTAGGAATATTAGAGGTGCTGAAGCGTTAGGAATTAATGGAATACAGTTTTTAGATCCAGATCAACTAGCCGCAGGATTAAACTCCTATGGAATTGACGTTTAGAATGCAAATCCATTTAAAAAAAATTGATGTCTCACAACTACATGACTTACGAGATATTTCTATCCTTACTTTTAAAGAAACCTTTGAAGATCAAAATACCCCAGAAAATATGCAGTGGTATTTTGAGAATACTATGAATATTGATCATATCCAAGAAGAACTTTTAAATCCAGATTCTAGTTTTTATTTTGCTTACAATCAAAATCAAACTATCGGGTATTTAAAATTGAATTTTAATAACGCACAAACAGAAAATGTATTAAAAAATAATGGCTTTGAAATTGAACGCATTTATATAAAAAAAGAATTTCAAGGAAATGGTTTTGGTAGTGAGCTTTTCAGTACAGCAATAAATCTCGGAATTAAAAAGGGCTGTAATCAGTTATGGCTAGGGGTATGGGAACACAACTATAAAGCACTCGCCTTTTACAAAAAAAAAGGTCTTATTGCCTTTGATCATCATGTATTTCAATTGGGTGATGATCCACAAACAGATATATTGATGTATTTAAAATTTTAACCTTTTAGTAGATATATTAAAAGGGTGAATCATCCTCTACATCATTAAAATCACCAAAAGCAGCATCAGGACTTGGGAGACTCGAAGGGTCTATGGCATTGTCATTAGGATTCATCTTGGATTGGAATTCAAAAGGAGAATCAAAACTATCTAAATCTTCGAATTTTCCAAGATGCCCTACAAACTTCAGACGGATATTGTCAAGTCCACCGTTTCGATGTTTGGCAACAATAAATTCAGCCTGTCCTTGCGAGGGTGTTCTTTCATCATCATCCCATTCGTCAATATTATAATATTCTGGGCGGTAAATAAAAGAAACAATATCAGCATCTTGTTCAATTGCACCAGATTCTCTAAGGTCAGAAAGCATAGGTCGTTTTGTTCCACCTCGCGTTTCAACTGCTCGCGATAGCTGTGAGAGTGCTATGACAGGGATGTTTAATTCTTTGGCGAGAGCTTTTAAGTTTCTAGAAATGGTTGAGATTTCTTGTTCTCTATTTCCTGTTTTTGTACTCGCTCCGGCAGTCATTAACTGTAAGTAATCAACTACAATTAATTTTATACCATGTTGTGAAGAAAGTCGTCTGGCTTTTGCTCTTAAATCAAAAATGGAAAGTGAAGGAGTATCATCAATAAATAGTGGTGCTTTCTCAAGATCAGTTACTTTAACATTTAACTGCTGCCATTCATGGTCTGCCAATTTACCTGTTCTTAATTTCTCGGAGGAAAGTCCTGTTTCTGATGAAATTAATCGAGTTATTAATTGAACAGATGACATTTCTAAAGAGAAAAAAGCTACTGGAATTTGTTTGCCCACTGCTATATTTCTTGCCATCGATAAAGTCAAAGCTGTTTTACCCATACCTGGACGGGCAGCAATAATTATTAAGTCACTGGGTTGCCATCCAGAGGTCAACTTATCCAATTTCTCAAAACCTGTACTTACTCCACTGAGACCATCCCGTTTTGAGATTTCTTCAATTTTCTTTTTGGCTTCTAATACTAGATTTTGAGCTGTTTCTGAGGATTTTTTAATATTCCCCTGAGTGACATCGTATAATTTAGATTCTGCTTCATCCAATAAATCAAACACATCGGTTGATTCTTTATAGGCACTTTCAATAATCTCGTTTGAGATCCTAATCAAGCTACGTTGAATAAATTTTTGTAAAATAATTCGTGCATGAAACTCAATATGGGCAGAGGAGGCAACACGTTGTGAAAGTTGTACCAAATAAAACTCACCTCCTACCGCTTCTAGTTTACCTTTTTTTCTAAGCTCTGAAGAAACCGTCAATAAATCTATGGGTTGAGAGTCTTGAAAAAGCTGGTAGATCGCTTCAAAAATAAGCTGGTGTGATGTCTTATAAAAAGCATCTGGTTGAAGTATATCTATAACCTCATCGACTCCTTTTTTATCAATTAACATGGCTCCTAATACTGCTTCTTCTAGTTCTAGTGCCTGCGGAGGAATTTTGCCTTGTTGTAAATTAATTACTGCTGGATTTGGGGTTTTAATATATTCCAGAGATTGCTTTTTTTCCATGCAACTAATGTACATGCTTTTCTAAAATTGCTTTGAGAAAAAGACAATAGAATGTCAGCTATCTTTAAAGAATTGAGTGTTTATAAGTAAAAAAAAATGTTAATAAGTAAAATACTTAACTACTAAAATTTCCCATTGCAAGGAATTTTTCTCTTCTTGATTTAATTCGGTCTTTAGGAGTCTCCTTTTCAAGCTTTTTAAATGTTGAAAGAAGTTCTTTACGTACCGTTTTAAAAGTTTCTTCACGGTCAAAATGAGCACCACCAAGAGGTTCTTTGATAATCTTATCAATTAACTTATTCTTAAGCATATCTTTAGAAGTAAGCTTTAGCGCATCTGCGGCTTCCTCTTTATGCTCCCAACTACGCCATAAAATTGAGGAACAAGATTCGGGAGAAATTACAGAATACCATGTATTTTCAAGCATGAATACTTTATCCCCTACACCTATTCCCAAGGCTCCTCCAGAGGCTCCTTCACCAATAATAACAACAATAATAGGCACCGAAATAGACATCATTTCAAATATATTCCTAGCGATTGCCTCTCCTTGGCCGCGTTCCTCTGCTTCTAATCCAGGGAAAGCTCCTGGAGTATCAACGAAAGTTACAATCGGAATGCCAAATTTATCTGCTGATTTCATTAGACGTAATGCCTTCCGATAGCCTTCAGGATTTGCCATTCCAAAATTTCTATATTGACGTGTCTTAGTGTTATAACCTTTTTGTGTTCCGATAAACATAAAGGATTGATCATCAATTTTACCTAACCCACCTATCATGGCTTTATCATCCATGACATTCCTGTCTCCGTGTAATTCTAAAAAGGTGTCTCCGCATAGGGCTTTTATATAATCTAAAGTAAAAGGGCGAGAGGGATGACGAGATAGTTGTACCCGCTGCCATGCCGAAAGATTTCCGTAAATTTCTTTTTTTGCTTTCTCGAGTTTTAGCTCAATCTGACTACAGGTTTCTGTAACATCAATATCACTCTCGGAACCAATCAATTTGCATTTATCAAGTTGATCGTGTAATTCTTTTATTGGTGATTCAAATTCTAAATATTCCATATAAAATTATCTTTGACAAATGTAAAAATTCTTTAGAACTAGATTCGCTTTTTTAAACCTTCTTTCTTGTGTTTATAAATTCCATTGATCAGAATACTCCCCAAAACAATAAAAAAACCAAGATAAAAACTCGGACTCATATATTCTCTTTCATTCCAAATAGCAAGTGATAGTAGGATACCATAAATAGGTTCTAAATTTATGATCATCATGATTGTAAAAGAAGATAAATGCTTCATTACTTTAATAGAAATATTAAACGCATAGGAAGTACAAATCCAAGCCAATGCCAACATCCAAATCCAATCATATCCAGAAAACTGGAAATTATTCCAAGTATAGTTACCAAATATAAGTACATAAAAAACACCTACTACTGTACCCACTAAAAGCTCATAAAAAGAGAGTGTAATAGGAAGTGCTTTTTTGACCATTTGATTATTTAAAATAGTAAAAAGTGCAGAGAGAAAGGCGGAAAGTAAAGCCACCAAAATACCATAAAATTGTTCAAATTCTGCATTAAAGATCAGCCCAACACCAACAGCAGTAATTCCCCCAAATAAAATTTCATAAATTAAAATTTTTCTCTGAGTCAAAAGTGGTTCAAGCATGGCCGTGATAAAAGCGCCTGTTGCCATCATACTAAGAGTTAACGATACCCCGGCAACCTTAATCGCATGAAAAAAAGTCACCCAATGTACTGCAATAATAATTCCCCCAAGGACAACTTTCCCCCACATATCTCTTGAAAGATGGAAATAGTTAGGTTTGTATACTGCAAAAAAAAAGGCTAATCCCAGGGCTGCTAAACCCATCCTGTAAATAACAAGCGGGATTGCATCTAAAGAAATTAAAGCGCCCAATACCGAAGAAAAGCCAAAAATAACCACCACAAAGTGATACAGTATGAGACTCCTAGACCTATCGTTTTGCATAGCGTAATAAAAAGAAAGCTAAAATGCCAAACAAAACCAGAGGAAGCCAGGCAGCAACTACTGGTGGAAATGTTGATTTACTTACCAAAACCCCAAAAATTTTATCAAAAAAGATGAAAAGAAAACCTAAACTAATTCCAAAGGCTAAATTAACTCCCATCCCACCTCTTCTTTTGAAGGAAGAAACAGCAACTGCTATTATTGTTAGTATAAATGCAGAAATTGGAATACTCCAACGTTTGTGACGAACTAACAAATGACTATTAGTAAGCATGGAACCACGTTCTTTTTCATCTTCAATAAATTGATTAAGTTCTGAAAATGTGAGTGTTTCGGCAATATAATTTACAGGAGCTAAATCTTCAATTTCAAAGTCAAAAAGAGTATCCTTTCGCGCTATACTTTCAAAATGCTCTGAATCACCTAAAAAGGTTCGTTTAGAATAGTTTGATAATCGAAAAACACTGTCGTCCTCTATCCATCTGATCCTATTTGACTTAATTTTAAACTTTAATTTATTCCCTTCAAAGTGTTCCAGTGTGAAATTAGTTGCTCGTTTTCGAATGGGATCATAACTATTTACATAGATGAATTCGTTTTCGTTGATTTGTTGAAATACTTTGGTTGTATTTCGGGCTTCCTTTTTAATAATGTATTTATACCTAAAATCATTAAAGCCTAAGTTTGATTTTGGTACAATTAACATTCCTGCAAAAAACGCGAAAATAGCGATAAAAGTTGCTGCCAATAAAAATGGTCTTAAATACCTAAAAAATGAAATTCCAGAACTCAGGATGGCGATAACTTCAGTATTATTAGCCAATTTTGAGGTAAACCATATAACAGATAAGAATAAAAAAATTGGAAACAGTAAATTAGCAAAATACCAAGTAAAGTCGATGTAGTAATCAATTATAGCCCCAAAAGGAACTTCCTTCTCTTTGAATTTATCAATTTTCTCTGCTACATCAACCATTATTCCAATTGGAATAAACAGTAAAATCATTACTGTAAAAGTGCCTATATAGCGTTTGATTATATATAAATCTATAAGTTTCATCTTATAATCTAGGTTCCATTTGACGCACCATTTTAGTTTTCCAAGTACCAAAAGTTCCTGCTAAGATATGTTTTCTGGCCTCACGAACCAACCACAGATAAAAACTCAAATTATGAAGTGTGGCAATTTGTTTCCCAAGCATTTCGTTTACTGAGAAAAGGTGTCTCAAATAAGCTTTACTATAATCTAAGTCTGCAAAACAATAGCCTTTGGAATCAATAGGTGAAAAGTCGTTTTCCCATTTTTTATTTTTGATATTAATTGTTCCATCGGCAGTAAACAACATTCCGTTTCTAGCATTACGAGAAGGTAACACACAATCAAACATATCAACACCCAAAGCTATATTCTCTAATAGGTTTATAGGAGTCCCAACTCCCATGAGATAACGTGGTTTGTCTTTTGGCAAAACCGAACATACTTCACTTGTCATTGCATACATCTCCTCAGCTGGTTCACCAACTGAAAGTCCTCCAATAGCATTTCCAGGAAGATCTTGTTTAGCAATGAATTCTGCAGAAATTTTTCTTAAATCACTATAGGTACTCCCTTGAACTATGGGAAATAAGGTTTGCTGAAAATCATATTGCATCGGCAGCGATTGATGTGATTCAATACAACGTGTTAACCAACGATGTGTTCGCTCCATAGATGTTTTAGCATAACGGTAATCACAGGGATAAGGAGTACATTCATCAAATGCCATAATGATGTCTGCTCCAATGGAACGTTGAATTTCAATTGCACGTTCTGGAGTAAAAACATGATAGGAACCGTCAATGTGAGACTTAAATTTCACACCTTCTTCTTTGATTTTTCGATTGGCGGATAAAGAATATACTTGATATCCTCCTGAGTCCGTTAAAATAGGTCTTTGCCAACCCATAAAATTATGTAATCCACCTGCTTGTTCCAGAATTTTAGTTCCAGGGCGTAGATATAAATGATACGTGTTGCCCAAAATAATATCTGGATTAATATCATTTTTAAGTTCGCGTTGATGAACTCCTTTTACTGTAGCCGCAGTTCCTACTGGCATAAATATAGGGGTCTCGATAGTACCATGATCAGTGGTAAGTGTTGCAGCACGGGCTTCCGTACTCGGGTCGTTTGCTAAAAGTGTAAATTTCATTGATCGCAAAGATAGTATTATAGAGTAGAAATAGTAAAGCAAAGTCATTGTTAATTACTTCCTTCAGCTTTGTTATAAGTTTATCAAATCCTTTTTTGATAATGCCTGCACAAGGGTTACTTTTGACGGAAAATTTAATTATGTCAGACATTAGCGCTCTTGAAAATATAAGCACCCAAGTACGTCGAGACATACTCCGCATGGTTCACAAAGTAAATTCAGGTCATCCTGGAGGATCCTTAGGTTGCGTTGAGTATTTTGTTTCGCTATTTTTTAACACCATGGATATTAAAGTTCCTTTTGATATGAATGGAGAAAATGAAGATTTATTTTTCCTTTCAAACGGACACATTTCTCCCGTTTTTTACAGCGTTCTTGCTCGTAAAGGCTATTTCCCTGTTGAAGAACTAAATACATTTCGACTCATCGATTCACGTTTGCAGGGACATCCTACCACACATGAGGGGCTTCCTGGAATAAGAGTAGCCTCAGGTTCACTTGGACAGGGACTTTCTGTTGCAATTGGAGCCGCACAATCAAAAAAATTAAATAATGATCCTAAAACTGTTTTTGTTTTGATGGGAGATGGAGAACTTCAGGAAGGACAAAATTGGGAAGCGCTAATGTATGCTGCAGCTAAGGGTGTAGATAATATTATAGCAACAGTTGATTTAAACGGAAAACAAATTGATGGAACAACCGATGATGTTTTACATATGGGGGATGTTGCTGAAAAATTTAAAGCCTTTGGATGGGATGTTTTGACATTAAAAGAAGGAAATAATGTTGAAAAAATCATAGCCACTCTTGCAACAGCTAAATCAAAGTTAGGTAGACAAAAACCCATTGTTATTCTTATGGAAACCGAAATGGGAAATGGTGTTGATTTTATGATGCATACTCATGCATGGCATGGGAAAGCACCAAATGATGAACAGTTAGAAAATGCATTAGCACAAAACATAGAAACCCTTGGGGATTATTAAAAAATAAAATAAAATGAAACAATATATAAACCAAGGAAGTAACGATACCCGGTCAGGATTTGGTGATGGTCTAACAGAATTAGGAAGAACGAATCCCAATGTAGTCGCTTTATGTGCCGACTTGATTGGCTCTTTAAAAATGCAGGATTTTATTGATGAAAATCCAGAGCGTTTTTTTCAAATTGGAATTGCTGAAGCAAATATGATGGGAATTGCAGCGGGCTTAACCATTGGTGGTAAAATTCCTTTTACAGGTACATTCGCCAACTTTTCCACAGGAAGAGTTTATGATCAAATTCGTCAATCCATCGCTTATTCTGGAAAGAATGTGAAAATATGTGCTTCTCATGCCGGAATAACTCTAGGAGAAGATGGAGCAACACATCAAATCCTTGAAGATATTGGAATGATGAAAATGCTTCCTGGAATGACTGTTATTAACACATGTGATTACAATCAAACCAAAGCAGCTACTCTTGCAATTGCTGATTTTGAAGGGCCTGTATACTTGCGCTTTGGCCGACCAAAGGTCGCAAACTTCACAACCCCAGAATTAGGCTTTGAAATTGGAAAAGGAATTTTATTGAACCCAGGAAACGATGTTACAATAGTTGCTACAGGGCATCTAGTATGGGAAGCATTACAAGCAGCAGAAGAACTTGAAGCAAATGGAATAAGTGCTGAAGTAATTAATATCCATACAATTAAGCCTTTGGACGAAGAAATCATTTTAAATTCTGTTAAAAAGACAGGATGTCTTGTAAGTGCTGAAGAACATAACTACCTTGGTGGATTAGGAGAAACTATTTCAGGTCTATTAGGACTTAAACTTCCGACACCAATGGAAATGGTTGCTACTCAAGATACTTTTGGTGAATCTGGCACCCCAGCACAGTTGATGACTAAATATGGCTTAGATAAAAGTGCAATAATCCAAAAAGTACATCAAGTAATAAAACGTAAATAAATATTTAAATATGTCATTAAAAAATCAAATTATAGTTTTTCTTTTTTTAATGACCTCATTCCTCCACGGACAAGTTGAATATGGATTAAAAGCAGGTATAATTGTAAATGCTTCCGGATCTATAACAGGTGCTACTTCAGATTTTTCTAGTGTAGAAAATGTAAAGGAAAAATTATCTGGTTATTATTTTGGTGGGTTTTTAGAAATCGATTTACCCATAATTTACATTCGCCCTGAGCTTCAATTTTCATCCTTGAATACTGATATTGAAAACTTAACTCTCTCTCAAAGCCGTTTAGAAGCACCCATATCTATAGGATTTGAAATACTACCTCTTTTAAGTGTTTTCGCTGGTCCAAGTTTACGTTATGATACACAGCCAAAAATTGAGAATTTTAGTTTGAGTAAATTAGAATCAAACACTTCTATTGGAATTCATATGGGGGTACGTTTACACTTAGGTGACTTGAGTATTGGGATAAGATACGACAGGGGTCTTAAATCAAATGAGATTTTACTTTTAGAAAACAAGGGAGTTCCAATTTCAGGAAAAGTAGACTCAAGAGTTAATCAATGGAGTCTAGGATTAGCTTATAACTTGAATTAACTTTTATCCAAATAATCTGGCGTACCGTCACCATCTGTATCATCCGCGATACCATCGCCATCATTGTCAAATTCTTCTGATGAAGGGATACCATCACCATCATGATCCGTTTGTTTTACTGTGTATAAATTGATCTTAAAAATCAAAGGGGAATAGGAAGGAATTGCCCCCGCAGCTCTACTAAAATAACCTAATCCAGAAGGCATAAAAACAGCTCCCTGTCCGTAGTCCTTGAAAGTGATTGAATTATCCTCATTTACATCATAAGTACCTGCTTTGAAATTGGGCATCCCTTCTCTAAAGCCTCTAACTACTTGAGTTAAATCAAACCAAATTGAATTTTGATTGCTATCAAAAACATTTCCATTTAGGAGTGATCCCTCATAAGATTGAAAAGTTGAATCAACCGAAGCAGGGCTTTTACCTATTCCTTCTCTGGCAATCAAATAGTATAAATTATGATTCACAAAACTACCATCTGAAGTCTTAACACGAATTATCTTTTTTTCAACTTGAGAAATCAAAGGAGTCTTAGAGGCATTTGCACCACTAAGGGTATCAAAAATAATTTCTGGATAGCGGTCGGAATTATCGAAAGCTTCATAATTGTAATAATGTGTTGACAGAAAATTCTCTAATAATTGATCATCAGCGATAGATTGCTCACTTACGTCTCGTGGGAGCTCAACTTCCTCTTCATTTGTACAGGATAAAATCAACAAGATCAAAAAGGCGGTATTGGTAAGAATTTTTTTCAAGAATACTATTTTTAAAACGTGTACAAGATACGATTTTACTTTATTTTTGCTGTATCTCATAAAGAAGTTTTATATATGCGTGTTGATCAATATTTATGGTGTATCCGTCTTTTTAAGTCAAGGAATTTGGCTAGTACAATCTGTAAAAAAGGACAGGTAAAAGTAAATGGACAAAAAGTAAAACCTTCTAGAGAAATTTTACCACATGATCAAATTGAAGTAAGAAAAGATCAGTTATGGAGAACCTTTGAGGTTCTTGACATTCCAAAAAGTAGAATGGGTCCTAAGCTTGTTGCGCTTTACGTAATTGAAAAAACAGACCCTTCAGTATTTGAAAATCAAGAACTTCAAAATCTAACTGGTAGCATTCGTAGAGAAGAAGGAACCGGAAGACCTACTAAAAAAGATCGCCGTGATCTTGATGAACTTGAAATAGGAGAAACAGAAGAAGAAAAAGAAGATTTGTAACTTCACAGCAAAATAAAGTATGAAAACGTTGGGAAATAAAATAAAATCAGCTGCAGACATCAGTTCAAGCATCAAACGAATTGCCTATCAGATTTATGAAAATAATGTTGATCAAACGAGTTTGGTAATTGCAGGAATTGGTAAGGAGGGTACCCAACTTGCTTTCCTTTTGGGAGATGTTTTAAAAGTAATTAGTCCTTTGCGTTTAATTCATGTCAACCTTGAAATGAATAAATCTAATCCAAGGGATACCGTAAAAAGTTCATCCCCTATTGAAAACTTTAAAGACCATTCTATAGTTATTATTGATGATGTCCTAGACACAGGCAGTACCTTGATTTATGCAGTAAGTTATTTTCTTCAAATACCCGTCAAGCAAATAAATACTGCAGTAATGGTAAATCGTAATCATAAAAAATACCCTATAAAAGCAGATTTTAAAGGGATTTCTTTATCCACTTCTTTAAATGACCATGTGAAAGTTGTTTTAGAAGGTGAAGAAAGTGGAATTTATTTAAGCTAAACTTTTTTGAATCTCAATTGCTACTTCAACAATTGATTTATTATCCGTTACAATTGAAAGATGTGCTTCATTATAAAATACACTTCTTTCAAATAAATGTTTGCCTACAAACTCTTGAAATGCTTCTATTGTTTTTAAATGACTTAATAAAGGACGATTTGATTGCGCTTCAAAAAGACGTCTACTAAGCTCTTTTACACTTGTCTTTAGATATATAGTTTTTACGCCTTCAAGGGAATTTAAATATGACATGGTATCATAGTAACAAGGAGTTCCTCCTCCTGTAGAAAGAATTAAGGGATCCTCTAGTAAAGCTTTTTCTAAATAATCTCTTTCCATTTTTCTAAAATGAATTTCTCCTTTTGTTTTGAATATTTCCGGAATGGATATTTTCGATTTTTCCTCTATAAAATGATCCAAATCCCAATATGAGAACCCCAGTCTTTCCTTCAGTAAAGAACCCACTGCGCTTTTCCCACAACCCATGTAGCCAAGAAGTATAATTTTATTTATTTTCATTGTTTTTAAAACTCCTACAAATTTATATGAAATCAAGGGGATAAATTAAGATTTGATATTATATTTGCACCCTCAAAAGATTCGGTAGCTCAGTTGGTAGAGCATCTCCCTTTTAAGGAGAGGGTCCTGGGTTCGAGCCCCAGCCAAGTCACTTTTCTATGCGCACGTGGCGGAATTGGTAGACGCGCCAGCTTGAGGGGCTGGTGGGATTATTCCCGTGGAAGTTCGAGTCTTCTCGTGCGCACATTAAAATAAAATCGTTTTTTTTGTTATATTTGTTTAAGCTTTTAAATGTAGCAAAGACGATGAAAAAGATAAAAAGCACTTTCAGCATAAAAAATCTTGAGAATATCTCAGGGATTAAAGCCCATACACTTCGTATATGGGAAAAAAGGTATAACCTTCTTGAACCAGAGAGAACAGACACTAACATTAGACGTTACAGTCTCGAAAGTCTTAAAACACTATTGAATGTTACACTCTTGTACAATCACGGATTTAAAATTTCCAAAATTGCGAGCTTAAGTTCCGATGAAATTCCTGACTTAGTCCGAAACATTGCTTTAAAGTCAAACTCAGAACAAGTATCAATTAATGCATTTAAACTTGCAATGATTAATTTTGATTGTGATCTATTTGACAATAATTATGATGAAATACTTCTCCATAACAACTTTGAATATGTTTTTATGGACATTTTTATGCCCCTAATGAAAGAGTTAGGCATATTATGGCAAACAGGTGCTATTTCTCCTTCACATGAACATTTCATAACCAACTTAGTGAAACAAAAAATTCACGTTCAAACTGAATTATTACAGCGAAACAACACGTTTCAAGACGATCAACCCATATTTGCTTTGTTCCTTCCGGAAAATGAAATTCATGAACTTGGTATTTTATATTTAAATTATCTAATTCTTTCCAATGGATACCGCACTATCTTTTTAGGGCAATCTATTCAAACTTCAAGTTTAGAGACGCTTTTTACTTACAATAGCACTTTTAATTTTGTAACTTATCTAACAGTTGAGCCAAATAAGGATGAAATTATGCCTTATTTAAATGAATTTCATGAAAAATTACTCTCAAAAACAGATTCTAAATTAATTATTTTTGGCCCTCAACAGCTTGAAATTAAAACAGATAATCTACCTGACAAAATCGAATTATACCGATCTGTTGAAAGTTTTATGTCAAATTACTTTATTCAAACCATTTTAAGTTAAAATTCATCTGTTTTAGTTCACTTTTTCCTAATTTTATGGTTTATACTATAATTGGAATTTAGGAATAGAACTCTATGGAAAATTTATTTGATTCTGTTAGTCAAGATTGTAGCCGTCTGGTTACCAATGCCTACAGCACTTCATTTTCTATGGCAACAAAAATGCTTGATTCATCCATACGTAATCACATTTACAACCTATATGGTTTTGTAAGATTTGCAGATGAAATTGTTGACACCTTCCACAAACATGACAAGGAGAAACTGCTAAATGACTTTGAAATTGATTTATACAAAAGCTTAAATGATAAAATAAGTATAAATCCCATATTAAATTCATTTCAATATACTGTCAACCTTTTTAACATTGACCACGATCTTATCCATGCATTTATGAAAAGTATGCGTTTGGATTTATCAAAACAAGTATACGAAACTCAAGAGGAGTATAAGGAATACATCTACGGATCAGCTGATGTAGTTGGTTTAATGTGTCTTAAAGTTTTTGTGAAAGGAGATGACAAAACCTATGAAGAACTTAAAACTCCAGCAATGGCACTAGGCTCTGCTTTTCAAAAAGTAAATTTCTTAAGAGATTTAAAAGAAGATTTTCAAGGTTTGGATCGCACCTATTTCCCTAACGTTGATTTCACAAAGTTTGACGAACACTCTAAGTCACTCATTATTCAAGAAATTGAAGCAGATTTTAATATAGCGCTGGAAGGAATTTTTAAGCTCCCAACTGAGGCTCGATTTGGTGTTTATACAGCTTATAAATATTACACAAAATTACTTTCTAAATTAAAGAAAACACCTTCGCTGTCCATCCAAAAAACGAGAATTAGGGTTCCTAATTATCAAAAAATAAGCGTCCTTGCCCGTAGTTATTTAAAATACCGATTAAACTTACTCTAAAATAAACGCACCTCATGACTTTTCTTTGGATCACAATTCTAATAGTTACTTTTTGCTTTATGGAGTTTATGGCCTGGTTTTCACATAAATACATTATGCATGGCTTTTTATGGTCTCTTCACAAAGACCATCATTTAAAAGATCACAAGTCCTGGTTTGAACGCAATGACTTATTTTTTATTTTTTATGCTTTAGTGAGTTCTGGGTTTGTGATTTTATGGGGAGAAGCTGGGTTTTGGCCAGGTTTACCGATAGCTATTGGTATATTTTTATATGGCCTCTCCTATTTTATTGTTCACGACATATTTATACATCAGCGCTTCAAAATACTTCGTAATATCGATAATAAGTACGCGAAAGGTCTACGGCGTGCACACAAGATACATCACAAAAACATCAATAAAGAAAAAGGAGAATGTTTCGGTATGCTATGGGTTCCAGTAAAATATTTTAAATAATTATATTTTCAACCAATTATTGTTGAAGTCACAGGTTTTACTGTCCTTATTAACGCTGATATAAGTGTCTTCTATTTTTTCGGCCATCCAATCCTTAATTGTATTTAACTGTTTCTCTTTTAAAGCGAGTGCTTTTATTCGAACATAATCAATTGAATAGTTTGCAGTATGTTCATCAAAACGATTACTCACTTTGATGATTTTATACTTTTTTAAACCTGAACGATCCTCTTCCATAATAGGAGATGAGATAGCCTCATCCTTTAAATTTCTAATCTGGCTATACAATACTGGATCTAAATTTGTTAATTCAAAACGAGTGTCACCTGTTTGAGGGTTAATTAAAACACCACCATTGTATTTAGTTTCTTTTTCATCTGAAAATTCAAGCGCAGCATCTTTAAAAGAAATTTCATCTGCTTGAACTCTAACTTTTAAAGAATCTAGTTTCTCTTTTGCCACCTGAAGCTGATTGGGCTCTATTTTAGGCGTAAGGAGAATATGACGCACATCTACCTCTTGTCCGCGAATTTTATCAACCATTAAAATATGCCAGCCAAAGTCTGTTTTAAAAGGTTCGGATATTTCTCCTTCTTCAAGACTAAAAGCCTCATCTCGAAACTCTTTAACCATTTGAGGACGTTTTCTATGTAATGTATATTTTCCACCTGTGGAGCGTGATCCTGGATCCTGAGAATATAAAATAGCTTTTGAGGCAAAACTTGAACCCCTTTCAAGAACATCTTCTCGAAATGTTTTCAACTGATTAATAATACGTTCTTTTTCAGTTTCGCTAACCTCAGGCTCAATTACAATTTGTGAAATCTCTAATTCAGTACCGAAAGTAGGAAGCTCATTCTTTGGAATGGATTCAAAAAAGACACGAACCTCCTCTGGTGTTACTTCAACATTTTCAATGATCTGAGTTTGCATCATTGAAGATAATTTTTGGATCTTATTAATCTCAAAAATCTCCTGTCTAAAAGTTGATTCATCCTTTTTGTTATAAAACTCAAGCACCTTCTCTATAGACCCTAATTGTCTTGTGAAATTATCAATAACCTGATCTACAGTGCTGTAAATCTCCTCAACACTTACTTCAAGACTATCTTGAATGGCGTGATGAGCATAAAGCTTGTCTTCCATTAACTTGCCCAATAATTGACAGCGTGAAATATCTTTTGTAGAAATCCCTTGAGATTCCATTTCAATAAGTGTCTTGTCAATATCAGAATCTAAGATTACATAATCCCCAACAACGGCAGAAACACCATCAATTTTAATTCTATTTGAAAGTGCATTGTTTTGTGCTGATACAGAGGCTATAAAAGATCCAAATACGAGTAAAAAACTAATAAATTTCATAAGTCTTAGATTTAATTGCATCATGTAAAATGTCTTTTTCAAATTGTTTATTGAATTTTAACTTTCGTTGATTCAGTATTATATTTTTTATTGTAGGTGATAAAACCTCGTTGGGTGGAATGTCACCCTTCATAAGGTGATTTTTAACAAAAAACAAATATACTCCCAATGAGTCTTCAATTTCAAAGAATTGTGATTTTTTTATATACTTGTTTAGATTTTCTTGATTTAAAAAAGATATTTCAGATAGTAAATTACTTTTATTAATCCATACGCTGTCTACCAAAATATGATTCGTAAACTGAAAGGATAAGGAATCTAAAAAATACACATCTTCTGTATTAAATCTTTGAAAGCTCCTTTTAATTTCATTTACATCAACATTATCATGCGGAAGTTGAATATATCTAACTTGATACAAGGGAGAATTTAATTTAAATATGGATTGATTTTGAATTAAAAAAGAATCTAACTCCTGCACAGAAATAATGGTATCAATAGATTTATTTAAAACAGTTTGTTTGTATGTGTTTGAGTATAAATCAATTTTATATTGATCTATCAATGCGTCCAAACTTTCTATTTCCTCTAAATTTAAGTTAATCTTGGCCTGTTGTAAAATAATTTGATTTCTAGCCCATTGATCAATGAAATTTCTTGTATTTAAGATGCTATCATCTTTATTTATAAATAAATCAAGTTCTTTCTCTAGATCAGTCCTATAAAGATACACAGAACCAACTCTAGCTATAACTTCTTCTTTACTAACTTTAAATTGATTGCATGAAACACTAAATAAAAAAAGAATTAAAAGAAAAGACTTTATCAAAAGAGAAAGAATTGGAGCGTTAAAAATTGAAAATATTGCATTTTTATCAACAAATTTTGATTTTATTTTTAATAAACTATGTAATTGTCTGTTAATCATTTATTTAAAATGTTGATAAAATTTTATTCCTCCGTTTATAAGTTGTAATTTGCAATAAATTTAAAAGCATTGATTAAAAAATTACTCATCTTTTTAATTTTATTCTCATCAAATTTTGCTTTCGCAACTTTTGAACACCTTTCACCCCTAATTACTAAAGTAGTTTTTCAAGATCCAAATGTTGTCCTTCACCGGGATGGCTACCTTTATTTTAATGGATTTGAGGGTCCTGGACAAATTGAAATATACTCTATAATTGGAAACAAAATCTTTGAAACATCAACACAGGATCTTTTTCAGTTTAAATTAATATCCCCACTAGAATCTGGAAACATGTATATCATTCGTGTAAATTCTAACGGTAAAATTAAAACTTTCAAAATAGTATCATCTTAAGGGCTATAATTTGGCGCCTCTTTAGTTACCCTTATATTATGGGGATGACTTTCACGCATCCCTGCTGAGGTTATAGTAACAAATTGTCCTGATTTCTTTAGTGTCTCTATATCTTTCGCACCACAATATCCCATTCCAGCTCTTAATCCACCTATAAACTGATGAATACTTTCGTCCAAATCACCTTTATAAGGAACTCTTCCAACTATACCTTCAGGTACTAATTTTTTTAAATCATCTTCAACATCTTGAAAATAACGATCTTTGCTACCCATTTTCATCGCTTCTACCGAACCCATTCCTCGGTATGTTTTGTATTTTCTACCTTCAAAAATAACCGTTTCCCCCGGTGACTCTCTAGTACCTGCTAATAGGGAACCCAACATGACTGAATCTGCACCTGCAGCTAAAGCTTTTGGAATGTCTCCAGTATACCGAATACCTCCATCAGCGATAATTGGAACATCTGTTCCCTCTAGCGCTTTTGATACTTCTATAATTGCAGAAAGCTGAGGATAACCAACACCAGCAATAACTCTAGTAGTGCATATAGAACCTGGTCCTATTCCAACCTTAACAGCGTCTGCACCAATTTTAGCTAGATATTTTGCAGCATCACCCGTAGCAATATTTCCAACTACGACGTCAAGATTCCGAAATTTAGCCTTAACTTTTTTAACCACCTCAGCAACTCCTTTGGTGTGTCCATGAGCAGTGTCAACAACTATAGCGTCAACTCCGGCCTTGTGTAAAGCCTCTACTCGATCCAAAACATCTGAGGTAACTCCTACAGCTGCGGCGACACGTAAACGCCCAAATTCGTCTTTATTCGCATTCGGCTTTGTTGTATGTTTTGTTATATCTCTGAAGGTTATTAAACCTACCAATGTATTGTCACTTGTAATAACAGGTAACTTTTCAATTTTATGCTTTTCAAGAATGAGTTCAGCTTCTTGTAAAGAAGTTCCTTCTTTTACAGTAATCAAATTGTCTGAGGTCATTACCTCCTTTATAGACCGCTTACTATTTTTTTCAAAACGTAAATCTCGATTGGTTACAATTCCAAGTAATTTATTGTTATCATCAACGATAGGGATACCTCCAATTCTATATCGTTGCATATTTATATTTGCATCAGCAACGATTGCAGTTACTGGTAAAGTGACTGGATCAATGATCATACCCGATTCTGATCGCTTAACCGCTCTAACCTTAGTCGCCTGCTCATCAATTGTCATGTTTTTGTGTAATACACCTATTCCACCTTCACGAGCCATCGCTATTGCCATACTGCTTTCTGTTACAGTATCCATTGCGGCTGAAATAATCGGAATATTTAAAGGAATGTTTCTACTAAACCTTGATTTAATTGAAACTTCTCTTGGTAAAGTCTCGGAATACGCAGGAACTAATAATACATCATCGTATGTTAACCCTTGACCGATAAATTTATTGGAAGTCATAAGCAACTAATATTAAATTAATTGCATGTAAATATACGGATTATAAATCCTTAATGTACAATATACCTGTTTTTATTATTAACACGTCTTCTACTCATTCGCTAAAAAAATTCTATGAGAAAAGTTATAGGCACTTTCAAAAGCTAAAACATCTAATTGTTTGGGAAGTATTTTATAAGATGTAAAATATGAAATTAATTTTTCCATAGGCATATTTCCAACGAGAGCATCCTGTGCCATAGGACATCCTCCCCAACCTTTGATTGTTCCATCAAAACGTTTACATCCAGCCAAGTACGCTTCATTAACCTTTTCATACCACAGGATTGGATTAGTGTGAAAATGTGCTCCAAACTCAACATGGGGATATCTTGGAATAAGAGTTGAATAAAGATTTGATATCGCATCCAATTGTGCCGTCCCTACGGTATCAGAAATGGAAATAATATTTACGCCCAGAGCAATTATTTGTTCTGTCCAATTTTCTATAATTTCTGTACTCCAAGGGTCTCCATACGGATTTCCAAACCCCATAGAAAGATAAACTACAACCTGCTTATTATGCGTCTTAGCAATTTCACAAATACGCTTTAATAATTGAATTGACTCTGAGATTGTCTTACGGGTATTTCGCATCTGAAAATTTTCAGAGACCGAAAAAGGATATCCCAAATAAGAAATATTATCATGTTTTACTGCTTCTAATGCGCCTCTTTCATTTGCTATGATAGTAAGAAGTTTTGTTTTTGTTTTGGACAAATCCAAGGCACTAATTACTTTTGATGTATCTGCCATCTGAGGAATCACCTTTGGTGACACAAAGCTTCCACAATCTAAGGTGTCGAATCCAACCTTTAATAAACTTTGATAATATTCAACCTTTTCCTCTGTACAAATAAAATTTGAAATTCCTTGAATGGCATCTCGTGGACATTCAATCAATTTTATTGAGGGAGAGAGCATTATTAATTTTTAGGGATAAATTAAAATTATAGCAATAATAAACAAAATTACCGCTTGAACTTTATCCCACAAGTAAAATTGTTTTGAAAGCTTAAGTTTTTTTCCAAAACGATCCACTAATATGGAACAGCTCACAAAAACAAATAACGCTTGAGTAAAAAATAACATCCCTAAAATCAGAAACTGAATCGTGTAAGACCAACTTTCATGAAATAAAAAACCAGGGAAAAAACTAAGAAAAAACAAGCTTACTTTTGGATTACTTAGATTCATTATGAATCCAGTAAAAAAAAGATTTTGGCTCATTTTATTTGGTTTCAGGGACACTGAATTCTTGATCCGCCATGATTGTATAGCTAAAAAAATAAGATATAAAGCTCCCAACAGCTCAATTACACGGATGACTTCTGGATATACTGTTAATAGACTCCCCACACCTAAAACAACTACTAGAGTATGAATTAAAATTCCTGAAGTCAATCCCAAACTTAACTTAACCCCACTCTTCCAACCTTTATGTAGGCTTGTGCTTAATACAAATAGTATGTCTGGACCGGGAAATAATGTTAAGGTAAGTGAAGTGAAAATAAAAAGAAGAAGTGTGTTCAAGTCAAACTACTGTTTTAATATATTTGCATTCGAATATACTATTTTTGATGATGATAGAAAGAATTGAGCGCGAACTAAAACCACTTCGCAAGAAATTACAAACACACCCTGTTTACAAATCCATTGATTCCATTGAAGACATTCGCTGTTTTATGGAACAACACGTCTTTGCAGTTTGGGATTTTATGTCCCTTTTAAAGCAATTACAAAATGAATTAACCTGTACTAAAGTCCCATGGCGACCTGCAGGATATCCAAAAGCAGCCCGGCTAATTAATGAAATTGTATGGGGAGAAGAATCTGATGTTAATAGAAATGGTGTTGCGATGAGTCATTATGAAATGTACATTGAAGCAATGCATTCTCTAGGCGCAAGTACAGAAAAAATTGATTCCTTGTTACATAAATTAAATTCAGGCATTTCAATTGAAGAAACGATTGAAAATACTAAATTGCAGAAATGGATTTCATCTTTTATCAATTTTACTTTTGAAGTAATTCAAACAAAAAAACCGCATGTCATAGCGGCTGTTTTTACTTTTGGAAGAGAAGATTTAATTCCAGATATGTTTATTGAGATTATAAAAAATCTCAACACTCCAACAAGTTCAGATCTTTCAGATTTAATCTACTATTTTGAGAGACACATAGAAGTAGATTCAGGTGAACATGGACCGATGGCGCTAGAAATGGTCACTCAATTATGTGGAAATGATCCTGACAAATATGAAGAGGCTATTGTCTATTCAAAGAAAGCTTTAGAGCTTAGGATTTTACTTTGGGATGGAATTCTAGACACCCTCAATAAATCTATTTCCGGGTAAGCATTAAATTAAGAACATTTTATATCTTGTTGAACAAATTATAAAAACATGAGAATTACTTTATCCATTCTTTTATTAGCCCCACTTTTTATATTCAGTCAAAATGAAAAAAACGTCACTGAATATGCAAAGTCAATCACACCCAATGAACTTAAAGAGCTTTTGTATGTATATGCCTCAGATTATTTTGAAGGCAGGGAAACAGGAACTCGAGGCCAAAAAAAAGCTGTTGACTTTATTCGACAGTTTTACAGTTCACATGCAATTAATGCTGCACAAGGTACAGAAGACTACTTTCAACCAATGGAGTTAAATATAAAAGGTAAAATGGTAAAAACAGAAAATGTAGCTGCTATCATTGAAGGTAGTGAATTTCCTGATGAGTATATTGTCATTTCTTCACACCTAGATCATGTCGGGATACAAAACGGAATGATACATAATGGGGCTGATGATGACGGCTCTGGGTCTGTTTCTTTATTAGAAATTGCCGAAGCCTTTCAAGAAGCAGCAGCTGCAGGACAGGGACCCAAAAGATCCATTCTATTCCTGCACGTTACTGGAGAAGAAAAAGGACTGCTTGGCTCTGCTTATTACGCCAATAATCCGTTGTACCCTCTAGCAAATACAATGGTAAATCTAAACGTGGATATGATTGGTAGACTTGATCCCAAAAGAGAAGACAAAGACCCTAACTACATTTACCTAATCGGTGCTGATAAAATTAGCCAGGAATTGCATGATATCTCAGAAGCTACAAATAAAAGATACACTCAAATAAAGCTAGACTATACTTTTAATGATGATAAAGATCCTAACCGTTTTTATTACCGAAGTGATCATTACAATTTTGCTAAAAAAAATATCCCTGTAATATTTTACTTTAACGGAACACACGAGGATTACCATGCGCCCGGTGACACCCCAGATAAAATCAATTATGAAATGCTTGCCAAAAGAAGTCAATTAATTTTTCACACAGCTTGGGAGCTAGCCAACCGAAACGATAGAATCAAAATAAATTAATTCACTGAAATTGGGGATTTTTAAAAGAAATAGCATCATAATCTTTCTAATATTTGGAAGCTCTCTATTAGCGCAAGAAGCAGACTATTCTATTGCAAAAGAGGATTCCATAAAGGTAAAGCACCTTGCTATAGGTGCAAAAATTGGTATTCCTTCAATCGTTGGGGGGTCAGTAGAAGTAGTGCTCCCTTTTTTAAACAATCACATTGCCCCGTATATTGACTATAGCACCTTTTCATTAGATTTTGAGAATATAGAAACAAATTTAACTGCCCTTGAGTATGGTGCAAAATACTATTTCGGTGAAAAAGGAAGTGGTTTTTTTATTAGTGTAGGAAGGGGTTCTTTAGAAACAGAACTTACTTTTAACGACTTACTATATACTGACAATGACACTCAGCAGTCTTTTCAGGGATCTGGGGCAACTTCATTTAAATTAAACACCTCAAATTTTAAAGTTGGTATTAAAACACCTGGAACATTCTATTTCCTTTTTGAACTTGGTTATGGTGTTGGAGAAATCCCGAAAGAATTAAATTTTACTGCGCAATCTAATGGTATCACAGAAAGTTTTACTGAAGAAATTCCAGCACTTCCTGGCATCGGCAGTAATGGAATTCTTCTTGGAAATGTTGGTTTTGGCATCGCTTTTTAATTTTTTAAGATAAAAGCTAAACATCAGTTTTAAACAATCTTCCCAAAGACATTTTAAACATTCATAAATGAAAAATACTGTTTTATTATCCTTTTTATTCTTTACAATAGCCATACTTCAATCCTGCCTAAATAATGAATTGCATTTTAAAAACGCCTATGTTATTGAAAATGTAAATATTATAGATCCTTTGGAGGGAATCCAAAATAACATGACTGTGGTGATTAAAGAATCTAAAATCGATCAATTATTCAAGGCAGATAATGTTAAGCTATCCCCTAAAAATACAATTTATGACGGTACAAATAAATATCTTATTCCAGGATTGTGGGATGCACATATCCATTATGCATTCGAAACTTCGCTTGCCAAAAAAATGAATGACTTATTTTTATCCCATGGAGTGACAAGTGTAAGGGATACTGGAGGTCCAATAGATTTTGTTCTTCCCTTCAAAGAACACTCTCTTCAAAACCCCAAAACTTCGCCAAGAGTAAAAATTGCTGGACCCTTGATTGACGGAAAATTCAATGTTTATAATGGAAGTAGTTCATCTTACCCTTTACTTTCAATCCAAAACATAACACTATCAGATTTACAAATACAGGTTCAGGAGCTAATCGATAAAAAAGTAGATTTTTTAAAAGCATATGAAATGCTTAGTCCAAATCAATTTAAGCTTTTATCAAAAATGGCGAAAGAAAATAACTTGAAGCTGACCGGTCATGTTCCACTGAGTATGGATGTAATAACTGCTTCTAATCTTGGATTAAACAGCATGGAACATCTAAGAAATATAGAATTATCAATGTCGGAGAATTTTGATTCTTACTTGTCTGATAGACTTTTAGCACTTGAAAATAAGGGCAACTTAAGTGGCTCAAAACTCCGTAGTTCATTACATCTGAGTCAGAGGATAAAAGCAGTTTCAACTATTGACGCATCAAAACAAGAAGCAGTGCTAAATGTACTAGCTGAAAATGATACGTGGCAGATACCCACCCTTGAATTATATCAAACTTTCGCAAATAAAAAATATAAAGAAAAGACCTTTCAGTCTCACTTTTCAATGATTCCAGATAGTATCAGATCTAAATGGCTTAAAGAAATCAACTCTACCTCTACAGAAATTGACCAAGATATATTAAAATACACCCAATGGTCTAGTGAAATGGTAAACAAGATGCATAAGAAAAATATTCCCTTTATGGCTGGTACCGATACACCTATTGGATATCTCATTCCAGGCTTGAGTCTGCACGAAGAACTTATTCAACTTAACAATTCAGGATTTTCAAATTTAGAAACATTAAAAACGGCAACCCTAAACCCTGCAAAATATTTTGGTCTAGAGAAAACCTTGGGAAGAATTAAAGCTGGCTATGAAGCCGATCTTATATTACTCGATAAAAATCCACTGGAATCAATCGAAAATACACGTACAATAAAAGCTGTAATAAAGGGTGGTAATTATATGAACCGATTCTATTTAGATTCTCTTCAAGCTAATTGATTTGATACTTAAATAGCCATTTTATGGTTTTGAGCTTGACTTAACAGCTCAGATCGAAATAATTTATAGCCATTTATGGAATCAGCTATTACATCATCAGAATTTTTATTTTGATTTTCCTCATACCACTCCGTTGCGACCCCATTAAACCTCATTTTTAAATGAATTTTACTCCACATGGATAAATTATAAATCATTGGAAACAAAGCTATTCCAGCATCAGTGAGATAATACTTTTTTATTTTTTTGTCCCGAGGATCTATAAAATAACTGATAATATCATTTTTAATTAGCTTCTTTAAACGGTCAGTTAAAACATTAGAAGATATTTTTTCTGGAGAATTTATGAAATTCTTAAATGTATTTCGTTCAAGAAACAAATCTCTAATAATTAGTAAAGTCCATGAATCACCTATTATCTCTAGGGATGTGCTAACAGGACAACCGGAACGATTATTTTCAATATTTATCATATTAATTTAAATAAGAAAAATTGTTACAAAAAAAGTTTTTAAAAACTGGTTTATGATTATTTTACTTCTAATGTAATGCATTATTTGTCTATTTCAAAGCCCATAAATAAAATGTGAAAAATAATTTATTTTATTCATTAATTACCTTGGGATTAAAGCCCTCATCTAAGATTCTTAAAGTAAATTTGGCGTTTATAAATATGGAGGGGGGGAAAATTTCAAATTCGATTTATTTATTACTACTACTGCTTATAAACACAAATCTATTTGTTTTCGGGCAAGAGAGGGTTACCCTTAGTGGCTACATTATTGATCAAGAAAGCAATGAAACTTTAATTGGTGTCAATGTTGTTCTTCCAGAAATTCAATATGGAGCAACAACCAATGAATATGGCTTTTATTCCATCTCTGTACCCAAAGGAACTTATGAACTAAAGATTAGTTACTTAGGTTATGAATCACGAAATGAGCAAATTGAGTTTAAAGAAACCCTCTCTAAAAATTTCAAGCTCACCCCTGAAGCTGAGCTTTTAGATGAAGTCATTGTTGAGGAAAACATTGAATTATTAAATTTAAAAAGCCCCCAAATGAGTGTCAATAATTTGGCAATTCAAACAATAAAAAATATTCCAGCTGCTCTTGGTGAAGTAGATATCATTAAATCTATCACCCTTTTGCCTGGAGTTACCAGTGCAGGAGAAGGAGCTTCAGGCTTTAATGTTCGTGGTGGAGCTGCGGATCAAAATCTTATTCTTCTGGATGAAGCCATCATTTTTAATTCTTCTCATTTATTTGGCTTCTTTTCTGTTTTTAATCCTGATGCAATTAAAGATATACGTCTTTACAAAGGAGGAATTCCTTCAAACTATGGAGGTCGTGTTTCCTCTGTTCTTAACATCTATCAAAAAGATGGAAATAGCAATGATTTTAGTGCACAGGGCGGCATTGGATTAATTTCAAGTAGATTATTACTTGAAGGCCCCATTAAAAAAGAAAAAGGTTCCTTTTTGATAGGAGGTAGAAGCAGTTACGCACATTTATTTTTACCCCTAGTAGAGAGTGTGGGGGACAATAAGGCTTATTTTTATGATTTAAATACAAAACTGAGCTACAAATTAAACCAAAACAACAACATTTACCTCTCGGGATATTTTGGGAGAGATATTTTTGATATTTCTAATTTATTTAATGTAGGTTTTGGAAATTCTGTTGCAAACTTTAGATGGAATCACCTTTTTTCTAATAAGTTATTTTCAAACTTGTCATTAATTTATTCTAATTATGACTATACCCTGGATTTTGGTCTAGCTGATTTCGATTGGAATTTAGGAATAAGAAATTTTAATCTCAAATATGATTTTAAGCACTATCTAAATGAAAAGATTAAACTTGAGTATGGTCTAAATAGTATTTATTATAAGTTTGACCCCGGGCTCATCAGACCCACAAAGGAAGAGTCTGGAATTCAAACTAACAAACTTACAGACAAATTTGCATTTGAAAATTCTTTATATGGTAGTGTAAGTTTACAATTAAATGAAAAGTTAAACCTTCAAGTAGGTACTCGGTTTAGTAGTTTTTTAAGGTTGGGACAAAAACTCAACAGCTATGCAAATGATAATCCTCTTTTATTTAATGAAGAACTCAAAATATACGAAGCCGCAATTCCTATAGTTACAGATAATTATTCAAGAAAAGAGATTCTCAAATCCTTTTATAATCTCGAGCCCAGGCTAGCATTGGCTTATCAAATAGCAGCAGACCGCTCCATAAAAGTAAGCTACAATAGGATGGCACAGTATCTCCATCTAATTTCAAATACCAACTCCCCCACTCCTATAGACGTTTGGGCACCAAGTGGAAAATTTATAGATCCTCAGCTTTTGGATCAAGTTGCATTGGGGGTATTCAAAACCTTTAATAACAATCGTTACAATCTGGAAGTAGAAGGCTTTTACAAATCAATTCAAAATCGTTTGGACTATATCGATGGTGCTGAGCTCATCGCCAATAATGCAATTGAGCAAGTACTTCTTAGTGGTGTTTCCAAAGCGAAAGGACTTGAAGTATTATTTCGTAAAAACGAAGGGAGACTTACAGGTTGGTTAGCCTACACACTTTCAAGATCTGAACAAAAAACTCCGGGGAGAACAGCTCAAGAGACCGGAATAAATAATGGGAATTGGTATGTAACGCCATATGATAAAACACACGATATTTCACTAACAGCCAACTATACTTTAAATAAAAAGTGGGATTTAAATGCAAATTTCATCTACCAAACAGGCCAGCCAACCACCTATCCAAGTGCCCAATATCAATTTTCAGAATTCTCAATTCCTAATTTTGAGCCCAGAAACAGTAGTAGACTTCCAGCCTATCATCGTTTTGATATTTCTGCAGTGTACTCACCTCAAAAAGAAAATAGACCCTATAACGGGCAATGGGTCTTTGGAATATATAATCTTTACAACAGACAAAATGCTGCCTCTATACGCTTTCAAAACAATAATGATACAGGATTGAATGAAGCAATACGCTTGTCAATTTTTGGAATCATTCCTTCAGTAACTTATAATTTTAAATTTTGATTTATGAAAAGAAGTGTTTGTTTTCTGATTGGCCTTTTTTTAATTATTCAATGTGAAGACCCTATTGATGTGGAAACAAATGACGCAACACAAAAGTTGGTAATTGAAGCTTCAATAAATTGGATTAAAGAAACAAAACAGCCGGAACAAGAGATATTATTATCCCTGACTACATCCTATTTTTCTGATGAAAAAATTCCTGCCAATGGAGCAGAAGTTTATATAGCTGATAAATACGGCACAATCTATCCATTTTATGAAAAAGAAATTAGCGGAAAATATCTGCCAAATAAATCCATTCCATACCAAATAAATGAAGAATTTAGTTTAAACATTAACTATAAAGGACAAAACTACTCAGGATCTGAATCCTTAATAGCTGTTGCTTCTATAGATAGTATAATCAGTTCGCCTATCTATTTTTTTGGGGAAGATCGTCTACAGTTTGAAGCCTTCTCTTTTGATCCCCCAAATGAAAAAAACTACAGCTATTTTGAATACGCTAGTGATCGTTTAGAGGGTAACGAATACAATGTGTATCGTGATGATTTCAACGATGGTAATATTTATTATGGAATTCTATTTGGTAGTGAATTTGAAGAAAATGATTCTATTCGTTTTAGACAATATGGTCTCTCACGAAGAGCATTCAATTACTGGAACTTGTTAATTAACCAAAACACCCAGCAAGGTGGACCCTTCCAGACAACTCCCGCCAATTTGAATGGAAATATGACAAACCTTACTAACTCTGAAAATTATCCTCTAGGTTATTTTAGAGTATCAGAAGTGTCAGAAATTTTATTTAAGGTTGAATAAGTCATTAAACTAAATGGCTCATATTCATTTGTTTATATATTATTTTTATAAAATATCAATGTATTAATACAGTTAATATATATTTTTTACTATCTTTAATTGCTTTTAACAAGTAACCATAAACCAATTTGTTATTTCCGTCTAGATTTATCCTGACGGATTTTTTTTTAAAATTATTTTAGTTCTTGAATTAATAAAAAAATCTCCCAAAGGAGATTTTTGTAAATTAGAAAACTAAATATAAAATTAGTATCGTTTCAAATCTGTAGTTCTAAAATCTGTTACGTCAATAACCTCACCTCTAGTATTAAATAATTCTGACATTTCCTTTGAATACTTGTTCTGAAGAATATCATACAAAGAAATTATATCTGAATTACTTGTACCTGATAAAGAAACCCAATGGGTTGCTCCATCTGGTCTTCCAATATCATAAGTTCCTAAACCGATCGTCCTATCTTTAAATGCTGAATTAGATAGCTTAGCTACAATCTTATCATGAGCCGCTTTAAAATTCACTGGGTCAGAAACAATTACACTAAAATTATGCATGTTATTTTGGTTTTCTGCTCCTTGCTTCCAACTTAAAACACGGCCAGAATAAGCTCTATTACCATCAGCATAGTCATTCATTGACCTCCAAAAAGCTGTGTTTTCTGCAGCGGTCATTCCTCCATCAGAACGATTACTCATTCCTAATGGACTATACCAAAGAAGTCTAATATTACTTTCACTCCCTTGCCAAACACGTTGAAGTACATAGCCACTATTTTCATTGAATTTAGCATCTTTCATATACGTATCAACAAGATTTGAAACTGTATTAAAGGAAACTCCATTCATTGTAGTCAACTCAATAGCAGTATATTCAAGAGTTTGTGCAAAAGAAACCCCACAAAAGAGGATTACAAATAAAAAATTAATTTTTTTCATTTTTAAATTGATTTATGATTATTAATTTATAAATATATTAATAATATCTTTTAAGAGCACTAGCGAGGTATTTCAATATTTGAAAATAAACCGCAATTTTGAGTGATATATGACGAAAGCTCATTACGTAGGATGGGGGGTATTATAGAACCTGATTCAGTGTCTGCAAGTTCATATCTAGTCTCTAAATCTTCAACTCGAAAAGAACGAATAGCATTGATGTCTTCAGGAGGAATGACCAATAATATATTATTGAGGAAGTTTCCCTCATCACAAGGATCAATAATGGTAATTTGAAGCTTTTTTACCTTTGGCACCCAATAGCAAAGAACCGAAACCATTCCAAGAACACTCAAACGATATTTTTTTCGGGGATCATATTCTATTATTCCTTTAGAGGGATCAAATAGATCAAACTTTAACCAATTAGGATTTTCAAGCTCAGCTATTTTTTTTTCTATCCGAGCTTTTCTTTTCTCCATCTTCTTCTCCTGTTTCAAAACCTTTTTTACTGTTTTTAATTCTTCTTTCGTTTGTGCAGATAGATTGATCATAAAACAAAGAAGAAACGATAGTGTTAATTTTAGTATACCAAAACGCATTAGTTATATTTATTTTAAAATTGGTAAAGATATTTCATTCCAAAGCCTCCATAGAAAAAACGAAGGAGGCTTTTGAATGAATTTTATATTATTTGGGTAGGTTTGCTGCATTATAGTAATACACTTCTCTAATAATTTTACCCTCTTTATTTACCGTAATTTGGGAGTGATTTGAGTGTTTCTTGGTTTTTCCAGACTTCTTGTTTTTAATATTCAAATCCCACCAAGAGATGATTGTTTTTGTATCCGTTCCTTCGTATTCTAATAAATCAGGGTAACCTCTTTCGGTAACATCAATAACCTCATATTGTTTATAAAACTCTTTTAAGTTTTCAATTTCTTCATCAGGACCAAAAGAACTATCCAACTCAGAATTCATAGGATCAGAAATAGAGGCGTTATCTGCATATAAAGAACGCATCGCTTCTAAATCACCTGTAAGTATGTGTGCATACAAAAGACGTGCTTTTGAAATAAATGGATGATCAATATATATGGTACCATTTTTCTTTGTGGTATAAGCATCATAGGCCTTATTCCACTTAAGCTGACTATCACTAATACTGAGTCCTCTGATTTTAGTTCCATCCTTGGTCAACGAAAAGATAGAGTTTCTAGGAATTTTCAAGATAAAGCCAGATTGCTTATCCACTCCCGTAAGAATTTGATACGTGTAAACATCAACTCTATCAATACCTTTAAATTCAATTGCGTCAGAATAGGCCTGACCTCGATTTTTTACATCAAAATTAATTACGTTTTCACTAAGATATTTAGAACGTCCAATTAGATTTTCAATCGGGTTAGGCTTTGGACTCATCACATTCATTTGCCACCATCTAAAATCTTCAGTAATTAAAGAACGCATGGTTGCTTCATCACCAGCTACAAATGCTTTTGTAAATGCATCGACAACATCTATTGAAGGATGTTTATCGTAAATTTTACCCCCTATACTTTTTTGTGCGTTAATAAAAAAAGACGCAAATAGGCATAAAGTAAATACTAGTTTTTTCATTTTAAAATTGGTTTATGGTTAAAAAAACTAATGTATTAATAATTCCAGAAAAAAAAGCAACCTATTTTGGTATTAATTTTTTATTTGAAAACGTTTAATTTCTTTAAATTCTGAAAGTTCAATTGCTTCAATTGTCATTTTTAGTTCATCCCAATTTTCTTCATAAAAAGAATTAGTGTGCTCCAATGCTATTTTTAAATCATTTAAAGCATGTTGCATAAGTGCTTTCTCTGTTTCGGTTATCCCATCAGGTCTAGATCTAATGTATCCTGAAGCGGTATAAATTCTTTTAACAACACTGTTTTCAGGATTCCTTACAATACCTTGTCTTTTATCGACTTTTCCTAAAAAAGAATCTAAAATAGAATCAATCGCTTTTGATGCTTCATCAATTTTATCAATAAGGGATGTATTCGATTCCTTATCTTTTGCATTGATTCTTTTCTTGTAACTGGCAAGAGTTGCCTTGCTAGCCTTCAATTGATTTACTGCAAGAGTAGTTTGTCCCATATAACCCTCTATTACTTTTGAATAGCGATACCGATCTTCTATAGTTTTTTTCGAGACATTCAGTCTTGGATCTGTTAATACTTCAAGACTTGTCTCAGAGGTGTTCGAGGCTGTTCCTAAAACGATTCTGTAATTACCTGGTTTTACAGTGACACCTCCAGGTTCTCTTTTAGACTTTCTGATATTTCGGCTTGGTCTTTCCACCCCTTTTTCACTTAGTGACCAGTAGGTTCTGTGAAACCCTGTCTCTTTAGGTGCTTTTTGTTTTAAAGTTCTAATCAAGCGCTCACCATCATAAATAGATAATGTTAAAGAATCTTTAGACTTCTCTTCCCCTTTTCTATAAAAATAAGTTAGCATACTTCCATATTTTTTATTCTCCGCGTTGTAAATAGCGTCAGCACCAAATCGAGAACCTGTGGGCTGTTGGTATTCTGTCAAATATGCTTTTGGAGGGCTAAATAAATGAAGTTTTTTCTTGGAGATTTCTGGATTTTTGGCAAGTTCCCTAAAAGGTCTAATATCATCCAATATCCATATTGCTCTTCCAAAAGTTCCAATCACTAAATCGTGCTCTCTAGGGTGAATCACTAAATCTTTTGTAGGTACGGTTGGAAAAACTTTAGCATCAAATTTAGTCCAGCTTTCACCTGCATTTATTGAGTAATAAAGACCGTCGTCCGTACCTAAGAACAATAAATTTTCAGTTTCTAAATCTTCTACAATACTTAGTGTGTATCCAAAAACGTCTTTTTCATCAACAATACGCTCCCATGATTTACCATAATTAGTTGTTTTAAAAACATAGGGCTGAAAATTAAAGCGTCTGTAGTCATTAGCAACTACAAAGGCTGTTCCTGCTTGTTTGTTGGAAGCTTTTATTTGAGCTATCCAACTGCCCTCTGGTAATTGCTTTAAGTTTTTAGTTAATTCTTTCCAACTTTTCCCTCCATCTTGTGTGATATGCACTCTACCGTCATCAGAACCCGTCCAGAGTAAGTCTTTCTGCAAAGGAGAGGGCTCGATAACCAATAATGTACAGTGATTTTCTGCACCAGTAGCATCTAAAGTAATTCCTCCACTCTCACTTTGCTTTTGCTTTTCGGGATCATTCGTTGTTAGATCGGGAGAAATCACCTCCCACGTCAATCCTTTATCTGTGCTTTTATGAACAAATTGACTTCCAAAGTACACCGTACTATTATCAAAAGGGTCTTGTCCTATTGCTGCATTCCAGTTGAATCTTAAAAAAACATTTGGATCAGGGTGATTTGGTTTTACTCCATAATTATTTCCCGTTTGCCAGTCATAACGAGAAACATTTCCTTGTTGACTCATCGCATATCCATAGCGTGAATCATCTCGGTCGGGTACAACATCAAATCCATCACCGAATGCGATCTCTTGCCAATATGAATTTCGGATTCCTTGCGCTTTCCAAACATAAGCTGGGCCTCTCCATGAACCATTATCCTGCATTCCTCCATATACATTATATGGATATTCATTATCTACATTTACATGATAAAATTGACCCACAGGGATATTACCCACAAAACGCCAAGATGTACCTGCGTCTCTTGAGATATTTAATCCCCCGTCATTTCCATCAATGATAAATGATCCATCTTGAGGATGAATCCACCAAGCATGATGATCAGGATGTACTCCATTGTTTGCATTATAAGCTGGCATTAACTCTTTAAAATTTCTACCGCCATCCTCTGAAACATTTACATAAGTAAAAACAGAGTAAACACGGTTTTCATTTTGAGGATCTACAAAAATATCAGAGTAATAAAAAGGGCGGTTTCCTATATCGGATTTATCATTAACCTTCTTCCATTGATCACCGCCATCAGTTGATTTATACAAAGCATTCTTTTTAGCTTCGATTAAAGCATAAATTACATTTGGTTTGTTTGGAGCAATAGCGATACCTATACGACCTAACTCTCCCTCTGGCAGACCATCTTTCGATGTTTTTTTAATCCATTTTTTTCCGCCATCAATGGTGACATAAAGACCGCTCCCCTTTCCTCCTGAATTAAAAAACCAAGGATCGCGTTTATGTTCCCAGAGTGCAGCCACTAATTTATTGGGGTTTTTTGGATCCATGACCAAATCTGCAGCACCAGTTTTTGGATTTGCAAACAATACTTTTTCCCAAGTAACACCGCCATTTATTGTTTTGAAGATTCCCCGTTCTGGATGTTCTCCCCAGGGAGAACCAATTGCTGCAACATAAACCACTTCAGAATTGGTTGGGTCAATGATTATACGGTGAATATTCCGTGTTTTTTCTAAACCCATAGCTATCCATGTTTTTCCAGCGTCTAGGGATTTATATATTCCATAGCCACCGTTTAAACTATTTCGAGGATTTCCTTCACCTGTACCTACCCATAATACATCAGGGTTGGATTGTTGAATTGCTATTGCTCCTATAGAAGCTGTAACTTGATTATCAAAAATAGGATTCCAAGTAACTCCTCCGCTTGTGGACTTCCAAACTCCGCCGGAAGCGGTTCCAACATACATGACATCACTATCACTATTGACTACATCTATCGTGGTGACTCTTCCACTCATTCCACCGGGTCCAATGTTCCTGGGTGCAACACCTTCCATCCATTTGGGATTTATTTCTTGAGCGGAAAGGGAATGAACTACTAAAAGGAGTAAAAGTGTATATCGTTTTTTCATGAGTTTAATTTTTTCAAAAATTACAAAAAAACATTAGTTAATTGAATAATCATTAATTCACTTTTAGAATTTTAAAATATCAATTATGATAACTAATTCTATTATTTGAAACCTAAAAATGAATAAAATATAGTTACTATCAATGCTCGTTTTTTATTCAATTTTCTTTTGTTAACTTAATGATTAAAAGGAAAATCAGATTGAGGGGAATGAAAAGTTAGTCTTAATCTAATTATGTAATGAATTAATATCCCAAATACAATGCTAAACATTAAACTGGATTCTTAAATAAAAGCCATGGGCTCTATTTCATGTATAAATAAATACAGAGTGTCATAAATCCATACATTATAATTTATTGTAAACGGAATAAGAAATAAACAAATAATGTTTAAAAAAGCAATTAATGAAATATTTACTTTTTTTTTATTTATTTCATATTTAATAATGTAATCTAATATTGTGAAAAAATATCTTATTATAGGATTAGTAATCCTTTTCATACTATATATATGGATCGAACTTGGAGTTGGAATATTTTTTCAAGATAGTTGGGGTGGAGATTAATAATTTTCGACTAAATAAAATTTAAAGTTGACTATTTTGTGATTTTTCAGGATTTGTTTTATGTTTGAGTGTTATTAACCATAAGCCAACTAAAATGAAAAAGCTTTCCATTCATTTAATTTTTTTTTCACTTCTAATCGTTGCATTAGCTTTCAGTTGTTCAACAGAAGTAGAAGATACAACTTCAACACCTGTAGTTCAAATACCAGATCCTGAAACTGAGCCTGAGCCTGAGCCTGAACCGGTCCCAGTTGAATATACCCTTTCTGTTTCCAGTACTGAAGGGGGTACTGTGTCATCAGAAGGAGGAACTTATGATGAAGGAGCAGAAGTAACCATAACAGCAACAGCAAATGAAGGATATGCTTTTATAGGATGGGACGGGATTGATTCAACAAATGAAACTTTAACGATTACACTTAATTCAAATCTAAGCATAGAACCAATTTTTCAATTGATTCAAACTAATGAAAGTGGATATTATTCAAATGGTGAAATAGTGTCTATAGATCCTATAGTTTTTTATGACAGAGAATTAGTTGTTAATGGAATTAAGCTGATTGTTGCAGGTGACATTGGAGGTCAGCTAGCTGTGCCGGATTTTTGGATATATAAAACTGCAAGGGTATTTGAATTACTTATAGATAAAGATGGTGAAGATATTGATGCTAATTCTCAACTAAATATGATTAAAACTCTTAAAGGTGAAATTGGTTGGCATCAAGGATACCCTGCGGGTCAAAGAATTGCCAGAGGAGGTGGAAATGAATATTCTCCGAATTTTTTAGATGATAACCGGAATCAATCATATCCTGGTATAGAAGCCTTTGAAGATGCTTTAGCATTAGATGATATGGTCTGGTATAAAAATATAGACAGCCAGGGTACTGGTGATGATGACATCAATGAAATTCTCGAACATACACTTCACACTCTTCATCGTTTTGGTGTAAGAGGAGGTGTTCAAGGCTCTACCGAAGCGCTGAATATAGAAGCTGAAGAAGAAGATATTAGTAATACAGAGGTTTTTCTTGCAATGAAAGAAGCCTACGTCAATGGTGTTTTTGATATTGAGGGGTATGGAGGTAATATTAATAACCAAGATGCATGGCCCGTTATGCTTAAAGAATATCAATATTTATTGACTTATGGAATGTGGGGATTTAATGAATTTTGGGAAGGTGGCAGTCTATCTCCAGAATGGAATGACAATGCAAGAACTCCAGAAGGTGTTTTAGCCAATAACCCTTTAGGTTATGAGCTTTATAATGCTTATTTCAAGCCAGTAATTTCTATACCTAGTAAGGAGATATTAAGAGCTATTTTTCAAGATAATGACCAGGGAGAATCTGGATATACTTCAGATTAAAACTAAAATATCTAAAGCGCTAGGGATTGAACCCTTTAGGTCACACCAAATAAAATAAAAAAAAGGAGGGGGGACCCAAAAGGAAGTCCAAACAAAATAACATCAGAAGTAAAAGATAAACTACAACTACTTATGGACGATTTAATAGCTTCTTTAGACGTAAATGAGTAGATTTAATCAGCGAATTAAGATGCTTCAAATAGCCTTACAATATACTATAACAAGAATGAAACAAGCTACTAATGAAGTACGTGAAGATGATATGCCTGTTTTTAGGTTAAACAACATTATAAGAACGGTACCTTATTTAGAAAAGTGAATTTAATTTTAGGGATGAGGGTCAAATTTAAGAGTTTAAGGTTGCGGTTTTTGGCGAATTCACTGTCTTTTTACTTGCAATAAAAAAAGGATTACATTTCTGTAATCCTTTGATTTAATAAGGGTGGAAGACCGGGTTCGAACCGGCGACCTCCTGAACCACAATCAGGCGCTCTAACCAACTGAGCTACAACCACCGTATATTACGCCGCAAATATAAAGGATTTTTTCAAAGATTATGTATTTTTTTAAAGCAGTGTTTATTAGATATAATTAATTTTTTTGGCACGTATTTGGCGTAATCTAAAGCTGTTTTTAAAAAATAAAAAACAACGCCAAAATTGATTCTATTTTATTAAAATAACAGCCTATTTACTTTATTGATGTTAGTAATGGGTTAAAAAGTTTAACTTTCCATTTTAAATCTAGCTTTTAAATAGCTTTCAGAGAGATTCTTATAGGGATAAAGAGTTAAGAAAAAATATTTGTAAATCTATTAAACGGAAAAGAGTTTTTTAAGACTCTCGAACTGATAAGATCTCCTGTACCAAAATCAGGCGCTCTAACCAAATGAGCTACAACCACCATTTTGAGATGCAAATTTATTTTTTTTAATTCCTATCGCTAGGGTAATGAATTCCGCAGAGCTCACGGATAGAGTCCATAAGTTGCATCAATTCTAGACTATTATTCAAAGACCACTTAGCCGACTCTTTTTTACCCTCTCTAATACATTGACTGGCTTCTTCAATTTCATAAGAGTATCCTTTTCCATTAAATTCAAAGGATTTTGAAATCGTATTCTCCGGGGTAATTAAAGAAATTTTAGGGGTTTCATGCCAGCGACTTTCCATATATATTTCACCCTTCTCACCTGCGATAGTAGCACGCATATCTTCATTGTGAGTAAAGCTAGAATACAAAATAGCATGCGCGTTTTCATACGTTAAAAGAATCGCAAGCTGCTGATCTACTCCACCTGTTGTAAGATGAGCCGTAGCTTTAATATCTTTGGGCATGCCTAGGAGCTGGTAAGCCAAGAATAAAGGGTAAATTCCAATATCCAACAGGGTTCCCCCACCCTTTTCTGGATTGAACAAACGGGAGTCTTCTCCACGATCTAAACCATTAAAACTAAACGTAGCATTGAGGTATCGAACAGCACCAAGCGTGTCATCACTTATCCAATCTTGTACCTGCTCAAAAGAAGGGTTAAATCGAGTCCACAATCCCTCCATTAAAAACACTTCCCTTGAATGTGCTACTGTAAGCATTTTTTTTACTTCATATTCATTCATTGCCAAAGGTTTTTCACATAAAACAGCTTTCCCCTTTTCCATTGCTGCTATGGACAATTTAGCATGCTGGGGGTGTAGGGAAGCAATATAAATGATTTCAACTTCATCATCTTCAAGAAGTTGAGAATAACCGTCATAAAAACGTTTGGATTCGTATTTTTCAGAAAAGACCTTAGCTCTTTTAAAATCAGATGAAGCAACTGCTACCAATTCGGTATTATTGACCAAAAGTAAATCGGAAGCAAATTTATGGGCAATATTTCCCAACCCTAAAATACCCCAGCCGACCGATCGCATGAATTATCGTATTAGGTTGTTCAAATTATTTACCGAAAGAGGTTGTCTTGAGGTAAAGCCTTCCCCTGCTTGAGTTCCAATGAGACGCCCTAAATTATGAGCTCTATAGGTAACACTTTCTATGAAATTAAGACTACTGATAGGAGTCTCTTTTTCTGTTGTATTTGGATTGTGAAATTGACTAGAATAGGCCTTTACAGCTTCCAGTTTGGTATCCAAAAAACCTGAAATATCCAATATAATATTAGGTTCAATTTCATTCCATTGGATATATTCCAATACCAATTTGGGTCGCCATGCATCTTGTTTTTCACCTGTTTCACTCTGAGTTTTAACTTTAGTAAGCCCACTCAAGAAACAAGCATCGTTGACCAATCTGTTACCTTTGCCATGATCTATGTGTCGATCATGGATTGCATTACAAATAACCACTTCGGGTTTATAAGCCCGTATTTTTTGAATTACCGCACGTTGGTGCACCTCGTCATTAATAAAAAAACCATCGCGAAAAGCAAGATTTTCTCTTATACTCACTTTTAAAATAGCTTTTGCTTGTGAGGCTTCCTCTCTTCGAAGTTCAATGCTACCTCGTGTTCCCATTTCACCTTGAGTAAGGTCTATGATTCCTACGGATTTCCCTTGAGAAACCGATAGTGCAATAGTCCCTCCACAACCTAATTCTACATCGTCTGGATGTGCCCCAAAAGCAAGCATATCTAGTTTCATTTGATCGCTTTTTTGTAGGCCTGCAGAAGGTCTGATTTTAAATCATTGATCGCTTCAATGCCTGTTGAAAAACGAATCATTTGTGGTGTAATCCCCTGTGCTAATCGCTCATCTTCAGTGAGTAAAGAGTGTGAAGTTAAATGAGGGCTTAAAGCTGTGCTTTCAACACCCGCTAAACTCATTGTCGGTTTTATAAGCTCCAAACTCAACAGGAATTTTTTACTGTCAACACCTGCGCCTAAATTAAATGAGAGCATCCCTCCAAAACCGTGCATTTGTGCTTTGGCTAATGCATGATCAGGATGGGTTTTTAAACCCGGATAAAAAACATGATCCACCCAGTCTGATGCATCTAAAAATTCAGCAATTTGTTGTGCATTCTCATTTTGAGCTTGTACACGAATAAAAAGTGTTTTAACACTTCGTTCTAAAAGCCAAACCGTATAATCGCTCAAGCTACCCCCAAAGTTTTTGGCAGAACTAAAGACACGCTCAATACATTCTTTTGTTCCCAATACTGCACCTGCGCATATATCAGAGTGACCCCCTAAATATTTTGTTGCACTATGTATAACGATGTCAATCCCTAAAGCAATTGGATTTTGATTCACCGGACTTGCAAAAGTGTTGTCAATCATAGTCCAAAGATCGGCTTTCTTAGCTAGTGCAGCTAGCGCCTCTAAATCTATAATTTTTAGTGTTGGATTACTAGGGGTTTCAATATAAATACCTTGTGTGTTTTCTTTTATTTCGTGCTCAAAATCACTCGGCTTTAAACCTTTGGTAAAACTAAATTCGATACCGTACTTAGGAAATTCATGTTTAATAAAATTTCTAGTCCCTCCATACAAATCATCTTGAAAAACCACATGATCTCCAGATTTGAGATGAGATAATAAAGCAGTACTGATTGCGGCCATGCCAGATCCAAAGATCATTCCAGCCTCAGCACCTTCCAATGCAGCAATTTTCTCAGAAAGTCCCCGCTGATTTGGCGTATTAAAATAACGAGGATATTGACCGACCTTCACCTCCGTAAAAGCATATGAAGTTGATGCATACAACGGAGATATAGCACCACCGTGCTGCGTATCTTTTAATTCTCCCGCATGAACACAAAGTGTTCTAAAGTCTGTTTTGGAATTCATCCTATTCTTCAAGCCAAGAGATCACACTTTGATCATCTGGAAGTGTTCTAGGAGAAATCACTTTAGCCAAACGACCATCGGGATTAATTAAATATTTCTGAAAGTTCCATGACACACTTGAATCAATAACTCCATTTTTGCTCTTCTTTGTTAAAAATTCATAAATAGGGTGCATGTTCTTCCCTTTGACAGAAATCTTACTCATCATAGGAAAGGATACCCCATAATTTTGCTCACAAAA
This sequence comes from Flavobacteriaceae bacterium, assembly GCA_018646605.1. Taxonomy (GTDB): domain Bacteria; phylum Bacteroidota; class Bacteroidia; order Flavobacteriales; family Flavobacteriaceae; genus MS024-2A. The sequence continues at coordinate 99,619 of JABGUL010000027.1, read as the reverse complement.
AACAGCAATTTCCTCGTCAGTTCCTGGCTCTTGGAACAAAAAGTTATTTGCAGGAAAACCTACAATCACAAAATCCTTATCATTGTATTTTTCATAAATCGCCTGTAATTGTTTGTATTGAGGAGTTAGTCCACACTTTGAAGCAGTATTGACTACCATTATTTTTTTTCCTTTTAGCGTACTAAAATCAAATTCCTCACCATCAAGGCTTTGAACCTTAAATTGGTATATTGTTGTATCTCCTTCTTCTTTTTGGCTTCTTGCCGAGAGTGTTGAAATCATAATTATTATCAAGGTTAAATTTCTTATTTTCATTGTTACTTTTTTTTTCAAATGTCGCTGATTTATTGTTAAGAAAAAAATCTGTTAAACGCTTTAAATCACTTCTGCAGAAAGGCCCTCTTCTAAGAGCGCTGAACATCTGGGAACTAGGTCTTCTAAAGATCCTGATTTTACTGCACATTTTCCTGAATAATGCACCAGGTAAGCACACTGTTCAGCCTGTAAAGCGTTATGATCGCAAATAGCAACCAAGCATTCAATAACATGCTCAAAGGTGTTCACATCATCATTATATAAAATGATCTCATGCTCACGATCCGTTAAAGTGCTTACCTCAACTTCTTCCTCCGGTTTATTAAAAGGTTGTGCTTCACTCATTTTATAAACTTCAAAGCCCTCCAATTATCTCGATGTTTCTCTTCCACTAAAGACAGTCCATTAGTATTGCAACATTCAATTAAGCTTACTATATCCTCTTGGTAAAACCCGGACATTAATAATACTCCTCTCGTATACAATGCCTCACTGTATGAGGTAATTTGTTCTAATAAAATATTTCTATTGATGTTGGCAAAAATCAAATCATAGGATGGCGTTTTTAAAGTTATAGAAGATCCTAGAAAACAGTTGACTGTAGAACAATCGTTTTTTTGAGCATTCTCATTTGTGTTTTCAATACACCAGGGGTCTATATCAATTGCATCTACAGAGACAGCACCTTTCATAGAAGCAAGGATAGCAAGAACTCCCGTGCCACACCCCATATCCAAAACTCTTTTTTCCTTAAAATTTTCTTTTAACGCAAACTCTAACATCATATGAGTTGTTTGATGATGTCCCGTTCCAAAGCTCATTTTAGGATTGATAATCAATTCATAAGGCTTCCCTTGAGCGGGGTGAAAATCAGCCCTAACTACACAGTCCTCCCCGATTTCAATTGGCTGAAATTCCGACTCCCACTTAGCATTCCAATTAATGGGTTCAATTGTCTTCTTTTCAAAACTAATTGAAACCGCAGTATTTTCAAAAAGAGAGATTGTTTTTAAAAAATTATCGTAATGCAATGCCTCTGGAACATAAGCCATAAGGGAGTTTTCATTACTTTCAAAACTCTCAAATGGAAGCTCCTGCAAGGCAGCAAATAGAATTTCTTCCCACGGGTCTTTGGGAACAACAGTGAATTTATATTCTATATAATTTTGTGGCATTTAGAAGGCATTGACAATTGCCATGAAATCATCAGCATTTAAAGAAGCACCTCCTATTAAACCACCGTCTACATCTTCCATCGAAAATATTTCTTTTGCATTACCTGGCTTAACACTTCCTCCATAAAGAATGGCAACTTCTTGAGCTAAATTCTCAGTATATTTTTCTTGAATCAAGTTTCTGATAAAAGCATGCATCTCTTGAGCTTGGTCTGGACTTGCAGTTTCACCAGTTCCAATAGCCCAAACTGGCTCATAAGCTAAAACTACTTGAGACCATGAAGCGGCAGATAGACTAAATAAGGCCTCGGACAACTGTTCTTTTACTACATCAAAGTGTCGGTTTGATTTTCGTTCTTCTAGCTGCTCCCCAAAACAGAAAACAATTTCCATTCCGGATTCGATTGAGGTGTTTACTTTATTAGCAAGCGAAGCATTGTTTTCATGGTATAGAGAGCGTCGTTCTGAATGTCCTAAAATAACAGTTTCCACCCCTACTCCTTTTAGCATGCTCACAGAAACCTCCCCTGTATAAGCTCCAGAAGCAGCAGCATTCACGTTCTGAGCAGCAACAGTGATCACGTCGTCTCCCAACAAACTAACACTCTGTGAAAGTTGTGTGAACGAAGGAGCTACCATCACGCGAACATTTTTAGGCTTACTGTGACTTTTTAATGCGTTTAATAAAGTTTGGGTTTCATTCTGGTCGTTGTTCATTTTCCAATTTCCAGCTACTATTTGATCTCTCATGTTTATGTTGTTTTTATTCGTGGGTCTAAATATGCGTATATAAAATCGACCACAATATTAATAATAATAAAAAGAAAGGCAATGACCAAAACAGCTCCCATTACGACGGGTATGTCTAATTGGTTCAGTGCTTCTACTATTTCTTTTCCTAGTCCTTTCCATCCAAAAATATATTCTACAAAAATGGCACCCGCCAAAAGAGAGGCAAACCATCCAGATATTGCAGTGATTACCGGGTTTAAAGCATTTTTTAAGCCGTGTTTAAAAATAACTTGATACTTAGAAAGTCCCTTAGAATATGCGGTTCTTATATAATCCTGCGACAGAACATCCAATAAATTACTTCGCATCAATTGAATAATTACGGCCAAGGGTCGAATTCCTAGGACAAAGGATGGTAAAATGAGGTTTTTCCATACAATATTATAAGACTCCCCGAGATCATCAAGCTCATACAAACTACCTGTCATATTGAGGTTTGTGTAACGATTAAGTACATATCCGAAAAACCAAGAGAACAAAATGGCACTAAAAAAAGAAGGAACACTCATTCCTAATGTGCTAAAAAACTGTAAAAATCGATCCAACCACCGATCCTTGTTAAGAGTCGCTACCACACCCAAGAATATACCTAAAACAATTGCAATAAACATCGAGGAAACGGCCAACACTGCAGTATTTGGGAGGGTTTCTGCAATAATCTCAGAAATTGGTTTTCCCCTTTTCTGATAAGAAGTTCTGAAATATGGCGCTTTAATAACCCAAACTTTATTTGTTGTTGTAAATACTTTCCATCCTCCATAAATAGCCGGATCATAATGGGCAAAGTCTTTACTCTTCATAGAATGAATGGAAAGAGGTGATAAATCATTGAGGTAATAAAAATATTGCTGATGAAGTGGTAGGTTAAAACCAAACTTAGCTTTAACTACTTCAAGCTGCGCACTGTCTTCGTTTTGATCCAACATCATTTGGGCCGGATCGCCGGGCAATACTGTAAATAAAAAGAATACCAAACTCGCGACACCAAAAAGTGTTAGTAAAACAAATCCAACCTTATTGGTGATATATGGGATCATTATTTTTTTCCTGAGTTCAGGTGAATTAATGCGAAAACAGCATAGTTGACCATATCATGATAGTTAGCATCAATTCCTTCACTCACTAGTGTTTTTCCTTGATTTTCTTCTATTTGCTTAACGCGCAAGAGTTTTTGTAAAATCAAATCCGTAAGAGAACTAACACGCATTTCACGCCATGCCTCTCCATAATCATGATTTTTATTTAACATTAATTCAAAAATAATCTCTTGATGTTTATCATATAAAAGCAATGCTTCTGCAACATCTATATCTGGTTGTTCTGCTATACCTTTATCAATCTGTATGAGTGCCATAAGACTATAATTTACAATTCCAATGAATTCAGACTCTTGTCCTTCATCTACTTTTTGAATGATATTGGTTTGTAAACTTCTTATTCGTTGTGCCTTTATAAAAATCTGATCTGTTAATGAAGGAAGCCTTAATATTCGCCATGCCGCTCCATAATCTTTCATTTTCTTTTCAAATAATTCTCTACATCTTAAAATAATTGTTTGATACTCTTTACTGGTAAGCTCCATTTAATTCTAAATTTGCAATAAATTTCGAATTTATTTAGTTAGTTCACCCAATACAAAGCAAAAAGTTATTAAAAAGAATATCACAGCTCAAACCCTCAATTGTAAAGGACAACTCATTGATTTGAGTGTACCCAAAATTATGGGGATCCTAAATCTTACCTCAGATTCTTTTTATGATGGAGGAAAGTATAATTCTATCGATAAGGCTCTTTCTCATACGGAAAGCATGCTTGAACAAGGCGCTTTTTTTATTGATATTGGAGCAGCAACAAGCAAACCAGGCAGTAAGCCCATTTCACCAGAAAATGAAAAAAAGAAAGTTTTGCCTGTATTGGATGCATTAGTAAGTCGTTTTCCAGAAACTCATTTCTCTATTGACACCTACAATCACCAGGTAGCTCAAGCATCTATTGAGCTTGGCGCTTCCATGATAAATGATATTTCAGGAGGTATTTTTGATTCCAAAATGCACGAAACGGTTTCTAAACATGCCATCCCTTATGTCATGATGCACATTCAAGGCACACCAGAAACCATGCAAGAAAACCCAAATTATAAGGATATCGTAACAGAAATTTTAGCATTTTTTTCTAAACAAATTGAAGTTGCTTATGCTGCTGGAATTCAAGACATTCTTATTGATCCTGGCTTTGGATTTGGGAAAAGCATCGAACACAACTACACTCTTTTTAAACACCTCCAACAATTTAAAAGACTAGGATATCCAATTTTAATTGGAGTGTCCAGAAAATCCATGATCTATAATTTTTTAGAAACTACTGCCGAACATGCTTTGAACGGAACCACCGCATTAAATGCCTTTGCTTTGGATCGTGGAGCCCAAATACTTCGTGTTCATGATGTTAAAGAAGCCAAAGAATGTGTTGACTTATGGCGAGCACTCCAATAGTTTTTATAATTTTACAAAAAACAACACTTGGATTTAACCGATTTTATCGACTTTTCTTTTATTGATGTAATCGATATTCTATTGGTTGCTCTTCTATTGTTTTACCTATATAAATTAGTAAAAGGTACTGTAGCAATCAATATTTTTATTGGTATTGTTATAATCTACCTGATCTGGAGACTTACAGACTTGCTTAACATGGATGTTTTGAGTAATCTTTTGGGTAAGTTTATTAGTGTTGGGTTTTTCGCCCTAATTGTTGTTTTTCAACAGGAGATCAGAAAATTTTTACTTCTTCTGGGATCTACAAATTTTACGAATAGACGCAATGTAGTTCGTTATTTCCGGTTTCTTTACCAAAATGATCGGGTGTTAAATTTAAATTTGAATATTTTACTGGATGCTTGTGAGGAAATGTCAAAAAGTAAAACAGGAGCCATTATCGTGCTGCAACGAAGTAATTCTTTGGATTTTACCATCAGTGAAACCAATGGTGCTAACATAAAGCTAGTCCCTCAAATTTTAGAATCTATTTTCTTTAAAAATAGCCCACTTCATGATGGTGCAATTGTCATAGATAAAAATAATATTATTGCTACCCGTGTAATTCTTCCTGTATCCGACAAAAAAAATATTCCTTCAAAATATGGCCTTCGCCATCGTGCAGCATTGGGAATCACCGAAAAGACAGACGCCTTAGTTATTGTTATTTCAGAACAAACAGGTAAAATTGTTTACGTTAAAAACGGTGAATTTTTCTCATTTAAAACCACCACTGCACTCAAAGAAACACTCGCTCAGGATATCAGCGAATAAACTACAATACAGGGGTTTCGGCAAACTGAACTTCATATAATTTAGCATAGAATCCATCCGGTATTTTTAACAACTCATCGTGAGTCCCTTGCTCTACAATTTTTCCATGATCCATTACTACAATTCTACTTGCATTTTTTACAGTAGCCAGACGATGGGCAATTACAATAGATGTTTTACCTTCTGTCAAGGTGTCTATCGCTTTTTGAATGATCTCCTCGGAATAGCTGTCTACAGAAGAAGTAGCCTCATCAAGAACTAAGATGTTAGGCTTTGATATGTATGCACGTAAAAAAGCAATCAATTGGCGTTGCCCTGAAGAAAGCATAACCCCGCGTTCTTTAACATTATAATCATACCCCCCAGGCAAGGATTCAATGAAATCGTGTACTCCAATGGTTTTTGCTGCTGTAATTACTTGTTCTTTTGAGATTTCAGGATTGAATAAAGTGATATTGTTATACAGGCTGTCTGCAAACAAAAATACATCTTGTAGCACTACCGCTACATGATTACGTAAAGCCGCTAATTTGTAATCACGAATTGAAGTTCCATCAATTGCAATTGTCCCCGATTCAAATTCATAAAATCGAGATAATAAATTAATAATAGTTGATTTGCCTGCACCTGTAGCACCAACGATGGCGATGGTATCCCCCGCTTTTATCTCAAAAGAGATTCCATGTAAAATCTCCTCTCCCGGAATATAAGAAAAATGGAGCTGGTCAAAAGAAATAGTTCCTTTAATTTTCTGGGGAGCAAACGTACCATTATCCTCAATACTACTTTCCGTTTCAATGATTTTAAAAATACGATCGGCAGCAACCATACCCATTTGGAGGGTATTAAATTTATCTGCTATTTGTCGTAAAGGACGAAACAACATTTGTGACATTTGAATAAACAAGAAAATTGTTCCCAGGGAAATATTACCTCCTGAGATTAAGTTAAAACCGCCATACCAAACCAACAGTCCGATAGTAACAGATGATGAAATTTCAGCTATAGGAAAGAAAATTGAGTTGAACCAAACTGTTTTCAACCAAGCTTGCTTGTGTTTTTCATTAATCTCTATAAAATTATTGTATTCAATTTTTTCGCGGTGGAATAACTGAACAATTTTCATTCCGCTAATACGCTCTTGGACAAAAGAATTTAGATTCGCTACCTGAAGGCGAACTTCTTCAAAAGCGATTTTCATCGACTTCTGAAACAATCGAGTGGCATAGAGTATAATAGGAAGTATAGAAAAAACAATTATTGACAAACGCCAATCTACATACAACATCACACCGATTACTAGAAACATTTTTAGCAAATCCGCAATTATCATAAAGAGTCCCTGTGAAAAAATACTGGCAATGGTTTCGATATCACTAACAGCTCTTGTCACCAGACGTCCAACCGCTGATTTATCAAAATAAGCCATTTTAAAAAAGAGAATCTTTCTGAATAATTTAACGCGTAAATCTTTAATCACTTTTTGCCCCAACCAGTTGGCATAAAAAACAAATAAAAATTGAAATAGAACCTCAAACAAAAGAGCCCCGAGCATCAAACTCACCATCAAAACCATTCCTTCATAGTCCTGTAAACGGATGTAATCGTCCACGGTCACTTTTAATAGATAAGGAGTAAGTGTAGAAAAAACAGACAATAATATAGCTGCAATCATCACAAAGTAGTAGGTGGTCTTGTAAGGCTTTACGAACTCTAAAAGTTTGCTAAAAAGCTGTATGTCAAATATTTTACCACTTACTTTGGCCATAGTCTATTTATAAATTGAAATCGGATACTCTATACGGGTTAAAAATAAACCTTGAGCGGGGACAGAAAATCCGGCCTTTGAGCGGCTTTTACTTTTTATAATACCTCGCAAATCTTCTATTTCTTTCTTCTTCAAACCAATTTCTATCAAGGTCCCCACAATAGCACGCACCATGTTTCTTAAAAATCGATTGGCAGTGATCGTAAAGATATAACCATTTTTGGTTTTACTCCATTGGGCATAACTTATGTCACAAAGAAAAGTTTTCACATCCGTTCTTGACTTAGAAAAACATTCAAAATCTTCATATTCCAAAAGGATGGCGGCAGCTTCATTCATAGCCTCCAGATCTAAATCTTGATTGATACGATAATGCATGCTGTTTCCAAAAGGAGTTTTGCCCAAAGCTATATGATATTCATAAGAACGTGAAAGAGCATCAAAACGAGCGTGAGCTTCAGCTTTTACCTCGCGAAGTGAATGAACTACAATGTCTTGAGGTAAAAACTGATTGAGTTGATATACCAACTGCTGAAAAGTTTCCAGGCTGAGTTTTCCATCAAAATGTGCGAACATTTGTCGTGCATGTACCCCTGTGTCTGTTCTTCCCGATGCAAGTAAGGAGATCGTTTCTTTGAGAAGCGTACTCAGTGCATGCTCCAAAACCTCTTGAACTGAAACAGCGTTTGGCTGGCGTTGCCATCCATGGTAATTTGTACCTGCATAAGAAAATTCTAAAAAATACCGCACTGCTTGGTTTTGGTCTAAACAAAGATACTTGGAATTTCTTGTTGCCGCAATGAATCTATTTTGATTCTGACTAAGAAATATTTACATTTAGAACTTTCAAAAGCCTCACTCGTGAAATCAAAAACCATCTTTGCTCTAACATCACTAATTATACTGAGTTGTTATCCCGCTAAAACTGTCATAGATTTTTGCTCCAGAAGGTAGTTTTACCAATGGTATTGAAGGTCCTGCAACCGATTTTGAAGGAAATATATATGCTGTAAATTTTGAAGAAGAGGGAACCATTGGAAGAGTTACTCCTGAAGGGAAAAGCAGTATTTTCATTAAACTACCCAACGGTAGTATAGGAAATGGAATTCGTTTTGGAGAAAAGTATCAAATGTTTATAGCGGATTTCACCAATCACAACATCTTAGAAATTGATTTGAGAACAAAAAAACTTACTGTTTTCGCTCATGAAACTAATGCGAATCAGCCGAATGATATTACCGTTTTACGAAAGAATATAGTTTTTGCGAGTGATCCAAAGTGGTCAGACAGTACCGGTCAATTATGGAAAATAACTAAGGAAAAAGGGGTTGAATTACTTGAAAAAAATATGGGAACGACCAATGGAATTGAAGTCAATCCTGAGGGAACTAAATTATATGTCAATGAGTCAATTCAACGAAAGATACGGGTGTATGATATCACTGAAAATGGAAACATACAAAACAAAAAACTTTTTTATGCTTTTGAGGACTTCGGTTTGGATGGAATGCGGACGGACAAAAAGGGGGTTTTATATGTTTGCAGATATGGCAAAGGAACGCTTGTCCTAATCTCTCCCCGAGGAAAATTTATAAAAGAAATAGCACTAAAAGGGAAAAAGCCCTCAAACCTTACGTTTAGTAATGACTTTAAAAGATGTTTTGTCACCCTGGCAGATCGAGGAGCAATTGAGGTGATTGATTTGTGATTAATTTTTTGATTTAGAATTAAAAATAAAATCTTTTATTGGAAATTAAAACAAAAATAATAGTTCCTATTTTGATCTACTTATCTCCTATTTTATCTTAACCCTTTTAATCATAAACAAGTGATAAAACTTGAATCACAATTCTTTTTAAACACTACCTTACAACTATAAACAAAAAGAAATGACAATTAAAGAATGGGATTCAATAGCACATTGGTTTAAGCATAAAAATGCACAAATCCACTACCTGGAAGAAGGCGAAGGAGAGACCCTTATTCTTATTCATGGATTCCCAACCTCTTCCTGGGATTTTGCTAAAGTATTTCCTGAATTAATAAAAAACTATCATTGTGTTTGCAGTAATTTAATTGGTTTAGGACGTTCCTCGTCTGGAAATAGTTTTATAACTATTTCCGATCAAGCGGAGGCCATCGAAGCTTTATTAGAAAACAAAGGAATAACTAAAGCCCACATTTTCGCCCATGATCTAGGTGACACTGTCGCTCTCGAACTTATGTGTAGATCAAAAGAGGGAGTTAGTAAAATTGAATGGTCATCATGTGTTTTTATGAATGGTGGGATTTTTCAAGAAACAAATACACCAAGATTGATTCAAAAACTATTGGATTCACCTATTGGATTCTTAATTGGCAAGTTGAGCTTTAAAATAACTTTTATAAAAACGATGAAACGCATCTTTGGAAAAAACACTCAACCCAGTAGAGTATTTCTAGACACTTCTTGGTCTATCTTAATTAAAAACAATGGTCGAAAAATGCTTCCTATTTTAGGAAGATACCTCACAGAACGGAAGGTAAATAAAAAACGCTGGGAAGAACCCCTTTTCCACCCCAGACTTCCTTTGGGAATGATCAATGGTATTTTAGACCCCATATCAGGAAAAGCCACTGCAGATCGTTTTGAAGAAAAAGTTCCTAAAGGAAAAACATATAAATTAGACCTAGGACATTATCCCCATGTGGAAGATCCTAAGGCTGTACTTGAAGCATTTAAATCTTTTCATGCAACTTTGTAGTTGAAAAATGTCTTAAAATGAAGCCTAAAAAAACATTAGAAAATTATTTAGATCACCATTATATTCATCGCAGTAACTGGCTTAGAGCAGCTGTATTGGGAGCCAATGATGGAATTCTTTCCACCGCAAGTATCGCTATTGGTATGGCAGCAGCTACAGACCTAAGAGAACAAATCGCACTCGCAACCCTGGCGGGTCTTGTCGCTGGAGCCTTATCTATGGCTGCTGGAGAATATGTTTCAGTTTCTTCACAAACGGACGTTGAACAAGCCGATATTGAAAGGGAAAAAAAAGAGCTGCAAGAAGATCCTGAAATGGAACTTCAGCTTTTAGCACAGATATACGAGCAAAGAGGTTTGAAAAAGGAAACTGCGCTTAAAGTTGCACTTGAATTCACGAAGAAGGACGCTCTAGCAGCACACGTTAGAGACGAATTAGGAATTAATGAAGTTAATCAAGCTAATCCAATACAAGCAGCCTTAGCCTCAGGAGCATCCTTTACCGTAGGTGGCACTTTGCCTTTTCTAGTGACACTCTTTTTCCCAGTAGAGAATATGGAAATTGCACTTTATACTTCAGCGCTTTTTTTCTTAATCACACTAGGAGCAACAGCAGCAAAAACTGGAGGCTCAAGTATTCGAAAAGCGGTTTTAAGAATAACCTTCTGGGGAACAATAGCGATGGGTTTAACTGCTTTTGTAGGGTATTTATTTGGAATCAGCGTATAAGACACTTTCTACACCCAAACGATAAGAATCTAAACCAAATCCAATAATAAGTCCCTTTGAGACTGGAGTAATGTAGGAAGTATGTCGAAAGTCTTCACGAGCAAAAGTATTTGAAATATGAATTTCAATCACACTTGTATCAATTCCTTTGATTGCATCACCAATAGCAACTGAAGTATGGGTATAAGCCCCTGCATTAAGTAAAATAGCGTCTGAAGAAAAGCCTACTTCATGCAAGCGATTGATCAACTCCCCTTCAACATTGGATTGGAAATAATCAAAATGTACCTCAGGAAATTGTTTTTTAAGATTTTCAAAATAAGCCTCAAAAGTTTGATTTCCGTATACGGAGGGCTCACGAGTGCCTAAAAGATTTAAGTTTGGACCGTTTATGATACTGACCTTCATTTTTATTATTTTAGTAAAAGTATAGAAATTAGATTTATTCCCCTAAAAACAAATGGTGTGAATTGGAAACAAGCCCTTGAGGATTATAGAATGTACCTGACTATCGAAAGAGGGCTCTCAGAAAATTCGATACAGAATTACATCTTGGATGTCCATGCACTTCAATACTTTTTGATTAACGAAAAAATTGAAGAGTCCCCTACTGACTGTAGTTTAGACTCTGTTCAGAAGTTCATTTATGAAACCGCAAAAATATTGAGCCCACATACTCAAGCACGTCGTCTTTCAGGTTTGCGAAGTTTTTTTGATTATTTAATTTTTGAATCATACAGAACAAGTAATCCTACCGATTTGATTGAAGCCCCTAAACTAGGCAGAAAACTCCCTGATGTACTTAGCACAGAAGAAATCGAATTAATGATCAATCAGATAAATCTTAGTCATCCTCAGGGGCAACGTAATCGAGCAATTTTGGAAATACTTTATGGCAGTGGTATCCGTGTTTCAGAATTAACGAACCTAAGCCTTTCAAATCTGTTTTTTGAAGAAGATATGATACGAGTACATGGGAAAGGTAATAAGCAGCGTTTAGTCCCAATGGGAGGGATTAGTAAAGAATTTTTAGAAGAATATATTACTGAAACGCGGAAGAATCAAAAGATAAGTGTGAAAGATAAAGATATAGTTTTTCTAAATAGAAGGGGGAATGGCTTGACTCGACAAATGATTTTTACACTTATAAAAGACTTAGCGATTAAAGCCAATGTTAAAAAACAAGTGGGTCCTCACACATTTAGACATTCTTTTGCTACACATCTTTTAGAAAATGGTGCTGATTTGAGAACGATACAAATTCTAATGGGTCATGAGAGTATTACTACAACAGAAATATATACCCATCTAGACACCCAGCATTTACGTTCAGTAATCGAACGTTTCCATCCTAGAACAAAATCTTAGTCGATCACCAGTCTAAAACCTTCGCCATGAATGTTTAGAATTTGAACTTTTACATCGACACTTAAATATTTCCTGAGCTTTGCAATATAGACATCCATACTCCTAGAGGTAAAATAGTTGTCATCTCTCCAAATTTTATTCAAAGCAACATCACGAGGCAACAAGTCATTGATATGCAAAACCAATAAACGCAATAATTGATTTTCCTTAGGTGAAAGCTTAATGGGTTTGTCCATTTTGTAGGTTAAAAAACGAAGTTTAGAATTAAACTTAAAACTACTAAAAGTAAATTCGAACTCGTCATTATTAGGGAGTGCAGGAATGTTTTGACGATTTAAAATAGCTTTAATTTTTGCTAACAAAACATCTGAATCAAAGGGTTTGGTTAAATAATCATCAGCTCCTATCTTGAATCCTTTCAAAACATCTTCTTTTAGATTTTTTGCTGTTAGGAAAAAAATAGGAATAACATCATTCTTTTCTCTAATCTCTTTAGCTAGTGTAAAACCATCCTTATATGGCATCATTACATCAAGAATACACAAGTCAAAATCATCTTTTTTGAATTTTTCAAATCCTTCAATTCCGTTTTTTGCAAGGGTAATATCGTAATCATTAATGATTAAATATTCTTTCAAAATGCTTCCAAAATTTGGATCATCTTCAACAATTAAAATTTTTTTATTTGAATCTTTCATATTCTTTAAATCGAGGCGTTATTAAATTAATCTTTCGTTGGGTATAGAGATACTTATTGTTGTACCGAAATCCTTTTTGCTTTCCAAATTGATTGCTCCTTTATGAAGGTCTACAATACGTTTTACATAGGCCAATCCAAGACCATGCCCTTTTGTATTGTGAATATTTCCAGAGCTAGCTCTATAAAATTTTTCAAAAACTTTTTTCTGAGTATTTGGGCTCATCCCGATGCCATTATCTTTCACTTTAAAAATGAAATTTGATTCATCGTTTAGCGTTTCAACCATTAATTCTGGATTATTTTCACAATATTTCAGTGCATTATCCAAAAGGTTAATGATAATGTTGGTCAAGTGACTCTTGTTTCCAAATACTAAACTGTTTTTGGCATTGAAGTTTGTTTCTAATTTTCCAGATTTACTTTTTAAGATTAGGTCAATGTGATGAATCGAATCTTTGATGATTTCATGCAAATCAATGGGAGCTTTTTGAATGGGCTCATTGCTTCGTTCTAATTGGGAGATCCGTAATACGTTTTCAACTTGAGAAAGCATCCTACTGTTCTCCTCGCGTATCATTTTCACATAACGCTCAATTTTTTCAGGAACTGCAATTGTCTTTTTGTTTGAAATGGCATCAAGTGCGAGATTAATGGTCGCTATTGGTGTTTTAAACTCGTGAGACATATTATTGATGAAATCTGTTTTAATCTCAGATATTTTCTTCTGGTGAATAATTTGGTATAATGCACTACTCGAAACTAGAACAATGAACAGAGTTAGAAAAAGGGTTAACCCCCCAACTCCCAAAATAGAAGAAAAAACATATTGATCTTTTTGAGGAAAAGAAACTACAAGTTCGTATTTTCCAATCCCACTCTGATCAATAAAAATGGGTGTAGTATAGCGAAATCCCTCTTGTTCCTCAGCATAGTTGTTGGATTTAATTTTTGTTGCTAAACCATCGCTATAAATACCGAATTCATATGGAGTGACTATTTTCTTAGCATCAAATTCTCGCTTCAGGACAAAATCTAACTCATCTACATTTAATCGTTTATGTATGGGAAGGTTGGCGGTATAGCTCTTAAAAGCAGACTGAATTCGCTGATTGGAAATATTCATGCGATCCACAGTTTTAATCTTTTCAATAGAACTAGCGATATTATTTTCTCGATCAAAAACATCGTTCTTTTTTATAATCGTAGTGCTTTTAACTTGTTTTACATCCGTGAGTTGGCTTATTGTATCACCGAGAGTTGGATTCAAATAAGGGGTGATATTGTAATCTTCCTTAAGTATACCGAAGGCGTAATAGGAAAAAAGATTGTTTGTTTTGTCTTCGTCTATGAAGAAAAATAAATTAGCAAAACTTGCGTCATCAGGAGTGTCAAGGGAATCAATTAAACGTTCGTATTTAGAAATATAATCGGATAATTCTCGTTCTTGTATCTCCTCAGCAACAATTTGAAGGGATTGCTGAACGGCAAGTGAAAATTCTTTTTCCTTATCATTCCAAGCAGAATAAATCCAATACCCTTGTAAAACAACTATCCCCAAGATGGAAATAATCATAAAACTTACTAAAGAAATAAATACGATTTTTTTCATAGGTGCAATTTTTAACTTTTCAAAAGTAACACATGCACGAAGTCTTTACTTATCACCTTTCGCTTGAAATTTTTTCTTGCTTCTATCATTTCTAAAATAAACCCTTTCTGGGGTGATTTAAAGTTATTTGCAAATTTCATTTTTTTAAATCAAAAAAAATCCTAAGAGTATGTTAATACCTAATTACTCCTATTTAATGTTTTAAAAACTTGTCTTGCTTTATTAATTGCAGCTTCAAGATATTCATTTTGAATGACATAGTCTGAAAGTACCTTTTTTTCTGAATCTAACCATTGATATTGCATTCTAGTTTCGATCGCTTCCTTAGTCGTTTGATCTCGTTTCATTACTCGTTCAATTCGCATCTCCGTTGGAGCACACACCAAAATAATTTCATCACAGCTTTTATAGGCACCGGATTCAAATAAAATTGCTGCTTCCTTAATAACAAACATAGCAGACTTATGGTTTGATTTAAAAACTTCAAATGCATTGGCTACTGCAGGATGTACAATTTTATTTAACTTTTTTAATTCCTCGGGTTCATTAAAAACAAGATTTGCTAATTGAGCTCGATCTAATTCTCCTTTATCATTGTATAAAGTAGCACCAAATTCTTCTTTTATTTTACTTTTTAATTCAGAATTGAGTAGCTGCTTGCCTATTTCGTCAGAATCAAAACAAGGCACCCCCTGAGACTCAAACCACTTTCTTATAGTGCTCTTTCCGCTTCCAATACCTCCTGTCAATCCAATTACTTTCATTTCCGTATCAAATAATTAACCTTTTTTGGCTCCCAAGTAACTTTTTTAATTTGGCTTGGCTGTTTTATTAAGCTAAGGGTAAGTTGAGTAGTCTGTTTTTCTAAAATTTGATTATAGTCAACCGCAAGAATAAAATCTGAATCCTTTATTCCATTATATAAAGTTAAGGGAAGAATCGCTTTAATTTTAGCAGTAGGAGGAAATAGCTTTAGCCTAATGTTATTTGGCAAATTAATTATTTCTATGGGGATGATAAATTCCTTTTCAGAATATCGTGTTATCGTTTGTCTGATGTAAACAGAATCAACATCAAATTGTACAGCATCAATAGATTTTAAGTTTAGTCTTTTTGAAAAATCTTCGTGAGCGTCATTTAAAACAAAAGGGGCCGTGTGAATTTGAAATAATGTGTCCAAAACAGACTCTGATCCCATTACCAATACGCTATCTGGAATACAGATAATTTGACCAACAGAAAGATAACCCGGGCGCATTTTTATTGTTGCTTGGGGGTATACTTTTATTTTTTTTGATGCCAATCTACTGAATTTAACTTGTAAATCTTCGGTGTTGATAGCGTTCAATTCTGTGTTGTCAAATAAAAATTGACGAATAGAAAATCGCTGTTTTTCTATAGAAACCTTACCCATTGCAATGGTAAAATCAGTTTCCTTGAGCTCCAAATTAATTTTGTTTTTAAACAAACGATACCATAAGATTTCGATACCACTTGCTGTAATAGATAGGTTAATTTTTGCAGTATAATCACTCAAGATAATATCACTTGGAGGAGAGCTCCAAACTACTTCAAAATCCTGATCAACCTGATAGGTGTTAGATAATTTGGTACTTACCCAAAAACTGAAAGAAAGAAGAACAAAAAGCAGAAAGAATTGAAACCGCCCTCGAGAAGGAAATTCTTTGAAAATGGCTTCAAAACGTTTTGTTTTTGATTGCATAATTTTTTCATCCTTTCAGAGTGCCTAAATAGATTACAAAGAATCAATAATATCTTGACTTACACCCACATTTGAAAATCCTCCATCATGAAAAAGATTTTGAAGGGTTACTTTACGGGTATAATCTGAAAATAAAGAGACCGTGTAATCTGCACATTCTTTGGCCGTTGCATTCCCAAGAGGAGACATTTTTTCAGCGTACTTAAGAAAACCATCTAATCCTTCTACCCCTTTGCCAGCAGTTGTTAATGTAGGAGATTGTGAAATTGTATTCACACGAACTTTCTTATCCTTCCCAAAGAAATAGCCAAAGCTACGAGCTATAGATTCTAAATATGCTTTATTATCAGCCATATCATTATAATTTGGAAAAGTACGTTGTGCAGCAATATAAGAAAGTGCCACAATACTCCCCCATGGATTCATTGCATCCTTCTGATAAAGACATTGCATTAATTTATGAAACGAAACTGCTGAAACATCCCAGCCCTTAGCCATCCAATCATGATTTAAATCTGTATAATGCTTCCCTTTCCTAACATTTACAGACATTCCTATAGAATGAAGAACAAAGTCTAGCTTCCCTCCAAGAATTTCTTGAGCTTGATCAATTAAGGTATTTAAATCATCAAGGTTAGTCGCATCTGCTGAAATCACCTGAGATCCTGTTTTTTCCGCTAGGGAATTTATTGTACCCATGCGCAATGCTACAGGTGCATTCGTTAGCACAAATGTACCTCCTGCATCGGCTACAGATTCAGCAGTTTTCCATGCAATGGACTGATCGTCTAAAGCGCCAAAAATAATTCCTTTTTTCCCTTCTAAAATTTTGTGTTTCATCTGTTAAAATTTGTTTTCAAAGATACGTTTAATTCATTAATTGTTTTGCGTGAGCAATTGCTGTGGGGGTTATTTGATTTCCGGATAACATCATTGCAATCTCCTCTATTCGTTCGGCTTTTGATAAAGGTATTAATTGAGATCGTGTAGTTGTCCCAGAAGTTACTTTCTGAACTTTAAAATGATGATTCCCTTTTGCTGCTACTTGCGGGAGGTGAGTAATTGTTAGTACCTGAAGTTTTTGAGCTAGAACGATCATTAGATCAGCTACACTATCTGATATTTTACCTGAAACCCCGGTATCAATCTCATCAAAAATGAGAGTAGGGAGTTTTTTATAGCGTGACAAAATAAACTTAACACCCAACATAATTCTTGAAAGCTCCCCTCCAGAAGCTGTTTTTTTAAGCAAATTAAATTGACTCCCTTTATTTGGGCTAAATTGAAAAGAGATTACATCCGTACCATTTAATAAAAACTCTGGACTAGGGTTTAAGTCAATTCTAAAAACAGCATCGGGCATTCCCATCTTACCAACTAAGCTTTTCAATTCTTCCTCCAAAGTTTTAGCTGCTTGCTTCCTGTTTTGGGAAATTGTTTGAGATACTGTTTTTAATTTTGTCTCTAATTGGTCTTTAGTTACTAAAAGACGATTTAGTTTGTCTTCTATATCAAAAGTCTCCTGAAGTTCTTTTTCTAATGAAGACTTGACCTCTATTAATTCATCAACAGTCAATACTTTGTGTTTTTGAAATAATCCATTCAATTGATCCAATTCAGCCTGTAATTGTTCCATTTCTATAGGATTAAACTCCAAGTTTTCAAGTAGCATTTTACATTCATCCAATAAATCTTCTATTTCAACAGACATTCCTTTCATGCGTTCATTAAGAGAAGAAAATTGATCTGATTTTTTTGATAAGCCCTGACTTAAAACATTTAATCTCAAAGTTTGATCAAAAACTCCTGTAGTCTCATTTTCTAATAACTGAATGCATTCTCCAAGGTTGGATTGCAAGTATTCAACATGGGAAAGAGTAGCGATTTTTGCTTCTAATTCAGAATATTGACTTGGCCGAAGCTCTACAGCGTTCAATTCGTCAAAAAGAAACTGCTTAAGTTCAAGAGAATTTAGAGACTGATTTTTCAAATTAGACCAATACGTATAGTCTTTAGTTGTCTTTTTAAAGGCTAGTAAACAATCTTCAAACTCAATTAATAAAGAATTGTTTTCTGCCAGAGCATCCAGAACCTCAAACTGGTGTTCACTCTCTAATAAAGATTGAGTTTCGTTTTGAGAATGAATATCAATTAGCTTACTTCCAATTTGTTGTAAAATATTTAAGGATACCGGACTATCATTAATAAAAGCTCTTGACTTCCCTTGAGGAAGAATTTCACGTCTTAAAAGCGTCTGGTTATCATACTCTAAATCCAAAGAACTAAATAAGGGTTCAAGATCATATCCTTTTAAATCAAAGGTAGCTTCTATCACACATTTTTTTGAAGGATCTAAAAGACTGGACATTTCTGCCCGTTTACCTAAAACCAAAGAAAGACCCCCAAGTAAAATTGATTTTCCAGCTCCTGTTTCACCTGTAATACATGTCATACCCTCTAAAAAGGAGACTTCCAAATGCTCAATTAGAGCAAAGTTTTGTATTTCAAGATGGGTTAACAAAGCGTTTCTACGGATTAAGAATTTGCTTGAAAGATACGGATATTCTAAAAAATTAAGCCTTGATTTGTTTCCATCTTGCACCAAAGAAAGGGGCTATTTTTTTTAATATTTCTTCGGTCTCCTTAAAATCGACTTTGGGTCCGTCTTGAAAGAGATTTACAATTTCTTCAACTTTAGCATCAAAAAAGATTTGTATCAGAAAATTATTAGGTCTTCTTTGATTGAGAGGTTCAAGCTTTTTTATTGCTCCCATAAGACCAATTTTTCCAGCGAGGGGATCATCAGTCATTTTATCCAAACCCTGACGGTGATAATCATATAACGTTTGTCTAAATTCACGAAATGTATTGGATCGTAGGGCATCAATTAACCAAAATCGGTTTCTTGTACCATCAGAAGGCTTCCATCCACTACGTGAAGAAACCTGCGCTAAATTGACTGCCTGTAATGCTCTTTCATAATAGGGTGTTCCACCCTCTTGAGAAAAACTATCAGCATCCATTCCAATGATAACATAAGCATAATAACTAATTAGAGAAATCAAATTCGACTCAAAGCTAGATTGGTTGAAAAAAAGTGGTTCAAACTCCTGATAGGAAAAAACAATGTCTTTATCTAAGAAATTTAATATGGGGCTGTCATAATTTGTGTCAAAGACAGGTCGTTGCGACTGAACTTGAAGTGTCGCTTCAAACTGACCATTACTATATCGTGAAAGATTAAAAACAAAGGAACAGGTTATTCGCTCCTGATTTAAATAAGAATCGCCTGTCCAGACTTGCGTGTTAATTAGTTCATTTAATGAACGTTCAAGGGTTTTAAAAACCTGCTGGTTGGTTTGATTGACCAAATCAGAATTCACAACCACCTGAGCATTTAACTCTTGGGCGTGAGTTTGAATCGATGAACAAAATAAAAACAGTATTAAAAATTTACGAATCATAGGTTAAGATTTGGTCAAAAATAGTTTCCGCACAGGCCCATTTGGACTGTAAAGGGAAGTTGTGTATACTCTTGTCGGAATGGATAAAAGTTATTTTATTGGTAGAAACTGAAAATCCTGCTCCTTTATCTTGCATTGAATTCAATACTATTCCATCTAAGTTTTTTCGTTGAAGTTTTTCCAATGCATTTTCTAGCTCATTTTGAGTTTCTAGGGCAAAACCTAAAAGATATTGCCCTTTTTTATGTTCCCCCATGTAGGCAAGAATATCCTTAGTAGGTACCAGATTGATTGCAAGGTGATCGCTTTTCTTTTTAATCTTATGTTTTTCTTTCACTTCAGGTTTGTAATCAGCAACTGCTGCTGCACCTATGGCGATATGAACATTGTCATAAACGTCTTTGACTGCTTCAAACATTTCTGAGGCGCTTACGACTGCTTTGACATTGATATGAGGATGGTTTGTTCTTTCTGATGTAGGACCGCTAACTAATGTAACTTTAGCCCCTAAATTGGCAGCAACTTCTGCCAATGCAAAACCCATTTTACCAGAGGCATGATTACCAATAAATCGAACTGGATCAATTGCTTCAAAGGTTGGACCAGCCGTAATCAATACGCGCTTACCTTTAAGGGGTAAATTTGGATTGAAAAAATCAATAATATAACTTGTAATTTGATCTGGCTCCAACATGCGTCCTTTACCTTCAAGTCCACTTGCTAAAAAACCTTCTCCAACAGGAAGAATTGAATTCCCACAAGAAGATAAGATCTCAATGTTTTTTTTGTTCGCAGGATGTGCAAACATGTCTAGATCCATTGCTGGAGCAATAAAAATGGGACATTTGGCAGAGAGATACACAGCAAGGAGCAAGTTATTACAACGCCCATGAGCCATTGCAGATAGTGTGTTGGAAGTTGCAGGAGCAATTAGCATAAGGTCTGCCCAAAGACCTAATTCTACGTGATCATTCCAAAGAGGATTATCCTGGTCTGTTGCAGAAAAACTGGAAAGTACTGGATTTTTTGAAAGTGTAGACAGTGTCAAAGGAGTGACAAAATCTTTTGCTGCAGGGGTCATAACCACACGAACCTGAGCGCCATTTTTAATTAATTCCCGAACTAACAAAGGTGTTTTGTAAGCGGCTATTCCTCCCGAAATTCCGAGTAATATCTTTTTACCGCCTAGCAAACTCATCGTTAGCTATTAGGTTCATCAGTGTTACGGTGGTATATCTTTTCATTTAACCACTCTTCAACAGCTAGTGCATGAGGTTTCGGCAAACGTTCATAAAAGCGCGAAACTTCAATTTGTTCTTTATTTTCGAAAATTTCCTCTAAACTATCATTGTGAGTAGCAAATTCCTCCAATTTTTCATGCAATTCTTTCTTAATGTCCAAATTGATTTGAATGGAACGTTTTGCTATAATAGCTAATGCTTCATAAATATTCTCTGTAGCCGCTTCAAGTTTGTTACGGTCATAGGTTTTTGAATTAAGGGCAGCTTTTGATTCTCTATACTTTGTCATATGATTATTTTGTGAGGGTTGTGGTGGTCTGTTTTAATTTATCAATTTCTGTATTTACCGTTTTCATTTTATCTTCTAACTCACTCAAAAATAAAGTTTCGGGATAATAACGTAAAATAACTTCGTATTGTTGTTGTAATTCTTGTAAACGATCTAATTTTTTGGAAAACACACTGTTTACTGCTATTTCATAAGAGGCCTTAAATTTGTTAAATAATGCTGATTCTCTGTATTTTGTTCCAGGGAAACTTGCAATAAAATTTTCGCTTGATTTAATGGCTGATTGATAATCTCTAATAGTATAATACTGCTTTGCTATTTCAAAATCTTTTTGCTCTAGTTTTTCTTGTAATTCAGAAATCATCTGATTGGCTTCAACAATAAATTCTGAATTGGGATATAAATTTATAAAAACTTGAAGCTTTTCAATAGCCGTATAAGTATCTTCTTGATCTAAACTAAACTTTGGGGATGAGAAATAATAACTTTTTGCTGCTTTAAATGTAGCTTCTTGTATACGGTCACTTTGGGGGTATGATTTTATGAAATTTTCATACTGGTAAGCCGCTAGATAATAACTCTTTGTTTGGAAATATGAATCTGCAAAAAAGAAAATAATTCGCTGTGCTTGTGCTTTTCCTCTATACTTGGGGATAATTTGCTCAAATAAGCGATTTGCCTTACGGTATTCTCCACTATTATAATAAACTTCTGCTTGCTTGTATTTTTCAGAGGCGTCATCACTATTCAATAACTTCTGATACTCATTACAAGAAATGAATGTTGACAACAACACTATTAAACTCAAGACTGAAAGCGGTTTGAAATTCATCCTGCGAAAGTACTAAATATCATGGACTTTGTAAATTTTTATTACAAAGACAATGTTAAAGTATACTTTTTAAAGTTATAAAGTGAATATAGATGTTTCTAAAGCACGCTGAAGGCGTTCTTTTAAAGAAGGTGTAGCTTTTATCAAAGGCAACCGAACTGTTCCTTCACAATAATCCATTGACTCCATCAAAGCTTTTATCCCTACAGGGTTTCCTTCCTCAAAAATAAGATTAATCACGTCTAACAATTGATAATGTAAAGCATAAGCCTTTTTTAAATTTCCTGTTTCTACATAATGAAACATTTCTTTCAAAGGTATAGGTAGAGCATTTCCTAAAACGGATATAGTGCCAACAGCACCTGCTAATAACATAGGCAATGTTAATGCATCGTCGCCTGAAATAACCTGTATATGAGAGGCACAGTCTTTTAAAATTTGCTGCGCCTGATCCATGTCACCACTCGCTTCCTTAATACCAATAATATTATCAACCTCATCTGCCAATTTTACAAAGGTCGATGGTTCAATGTTACTACCCGTTCTCGAGGGTACATTATAAACAATTACAGGAAGTGGACTTACATTTGCAATTTGTTTGTAATGCTGATAAATTCCTTCTTGTGTAGGCTTGTTATAATAGGGTGATACAGATAAGATGGCCTGAAATGGACTTAAATCTGTTGCTTGGATTTCTTCACATACTTTTGTTGTATTATTTCCCCCTATACCAATGACCAATGGAACTTTATTTTGGTTTGCATCACAAATTGCATTGATAACTGCCTTTTTTTCCGAGTCACTAAGAGCAGAAACCTCGGCAGTAGTTCCCATCACAACGATGTAGTCTGCATGACCTGTAATGATGTTTTCTACAACTTTAGGAATCGCATCAAAATCAACATTTCCGTCTTGGTTAAATGGAGTAACCATGGCTACTCCTAATCCCTTTAAATTCATAAGACTTATTTTATTATTGTTCTCAAATACTTTATTGATTCGGAAAGAAATAGATCAACATCTTTAGGATTAATTGTTAGAATTAAATCATTTAAAGTATGATCTGCGTTAGAAAAACCCAATCTAAATTTTGCTTTACATAGACTACTAACATAGGAAGGTAACAAGGTTTTATCATCAAAATAATTAATTAATAAATCAAATTTTTTGTCGAAAAACAATACATGATCATCATTTAAAACACCCCAAAAACTGATCGCCTTTTTAGAAAAATTCATTTTGTAAATCATTTTGCCACTCACTTCACTTTCATCATTCTTACCAAACTGTACAATTGATATATCTTGTTTATGAACTTTTAATTCTTTTGAAAGTTTTAAAAACAATTGATCCTCTATTTCATATTCTTGAGGAATTAAAATAATGATGTTTTTAAAATGAGTAAAACGCTCTTTTGATACTCCCGCTAACTGCTTTAAATTCTTATTAAGTCTATAGCGCAAAACAAAATCTGATAAAAATCTAAACATTATATCGTTGCAATATTAGGGAAACAATTAGTCGCTGCATAAAAAAAAAATATTTCGTGTTTTTTTTTGTTAAAATGTTACATACATAACAATTATGAAGGTTTTTGCTTTAAAGCAAGATAGGATTTCTCATCCAAAATAGTTACACCAAACTTATCTGCTTTTTCTTTTTTTGATGGCCCTACACCCTCTCCAGAAATTAAATAATCTGTTTTAGCAGAAACCGAACTAGCAACTTTACCTCCCATGTTTTCAATCTCAGATTTCAAAACCTCACGTGAAAATACTTCAAAAACTCCTGAAACAACAAACTTTTTCCCAACAAAATCATCATGAAAATTATGCTCTGATTCTAAAGCTTGCATTTGAAGGCCAAAATTTTTCAGCGCTGAGATTTGAGATTGGTTTTTTGTGGATGCAAAATAATCCAATACACTTTGAGCAATTCTATCACCAATTTCTTCCGTATTTGTGAGTTCTTCTAATGTAGCTAATGCCAGTCGATCAATAGATTTGAATTCCCTTGCAAGTTGTTTGGCTACAGTTTCTCCTACATAGCGAATTCCCAAACCAAATAAAACTTTAGAAAATGGTTTTTCTTTTGATTTTTCAATTCCCTCTAACAAATTAGCTACTGACTTCTCTGCCATACGTTCAATAGGTAAAACCTGCTCTTTTTTTAATTGATATAAATCCGCAATGCTACGCAACAACCCTTCTTTATAGAGAAGACCAACCGTTTCCCCTCCTAGTCCTTCTATGTCCATTGCCTTTCGACCAATAAAATGCTGAATCTTACCAATTTGCTGAGGGGGACAACTCAGTTCATTTGAACAATAATGTTGTGCTTCTCCTTGCACTCTTCTAAGTGGACTATTACATTCAGGACAATTTTCAATAAACAGAACTCGATCTTCATGCTTACCCCGATTATGATTATCAATACCTGTGATTTTTGGAATAATTTCTCCTCCTTTTTCTACAAAAACAGTGTCTCCGATGCGCATATCTAATTTTTCTATTTGATCTGCATTATGGAGGGATGCTCTTTTTACAGTAGTTCCAGATATCACAACAGGCTCCAGTTGGGCTACAGGGGTGATAGCGCCAGTTCTACCCACTTGATACTGTACCGCATTCAATCGAGTAGAGGCTTGTTCCGCTTTGTATTTATATGCGATAGCCCAGCGAGGCGCTTTGGCAGTAAATCCAAGTTCTTCTTGAAGAAAGAGACTGTTAACTTTTATAACGATACCATCAATTTCATATGGAAGTGATTTTCGTTGTTCCTCCCAATACGTAATAAATTCAAAAACAGCATCTATAGAATTAACCAATCGTGCTGATTCAGGAACTTTAAACCCCCATTCTCTTGCTTTAATTAGTGCATCATATTGTGAAGTTACAGGTAAATTATCTCCTGCCAAAGAATACAAAAAACAAGTTAAGGGTCTTTCAGCAACAATGCTACTGTCTTGCAACTTTAAACTTCCTGAAGCTGTATTTCTTGGATTTCGATATAAGGGTTCACCTAATATAGCTCTTTGCTCATTCATTTTATGGAAACCCTCCCAAGGCAGTAGAATTTCGCCACGGATTTCAAAAAACTTAGGAAAGTCACTTTTGAGTTTTAGTGGAACGGTCTTAATGGTTCTTACATTTGTTGTGATGTTGTCGCCTTGCAAACCATCGCCCCTGGTAATTGCTTTGATTAAGATACCATTTTCATAAGTTAAACTTATCGAAGCACCATCAAATTTCAATTCACAGGTGTATTCAATTTGAGTTTCTTCACCAAGAGATTTTCTTAGCCGTTCTTCCCATTGCATCAGTTCTTCTTTAGAATACGTATTAGAAAGAGAATACATAGGATACTTATGTGGAACAGTTTCAAAAGATTTTGTAACACCCCCCCCTACTCTTCGGGTCGGTGAATTTAGATCTGTAAGGTCTGGGTTTTGAACTTCTAACTCATTTAATTGCTGTAACAATTGATCAAATTCATAATCGCTAATAATTGGATCATCAAGAATATAATACCGATGATTGTGATCATGCAATACCTCTCGTAAAGCCTCGATTTTATTTCTAATTTCTTGCATATTATTTTTTTTGAACCCGAAGCATTCTTAGTTTACCAAATATATCTTTTCGTTCCAAAATAGAATAGACTTTAAAAGACAATATAAGACTTTTCATTTCCGATAAAAAACGGGGATTTATTTCAAAATAAATCAATCCATCAGAAACTAGGTAAAGTAATCCATACTCTAAAATAGAACGATAAAAAATTAAAGGATCGTTTTCAGGAACAAACAAAGCTAAATGGGGTTCATAATTCAATACATTTGGTTTCATTTCCCGCTGCTCACTAGGAGGAATATATGGAGGATTAGAAACTATAATATCAACATTCAACTTTAGCGTATTCAATTGAAGGATGTCGTGTTGTAAAAAAGAAACTGATGTTTTGTTTTTTATTGCATTCTGTTTAGCAAGATTCAATACCGATGAATAAAAATCAATTGCAGTAACTTCAAAACTTGGCTGCTCTTTAGCTAGAGCTATAGCTATACAACCACTTCCTGTTCCAAAATCAATAAGAGTCTGTTTTTCCTCCAGATTTTGATGGTCCTCTAACACCCAGTTCACGAGCTCTTCCGTTTCGGGACGTGGAATGAGTACTGAAGAATTTACAGTAAGGGTGAGCGATCTGAAATACGCTTTACCTATTATATATTGTAAGGGTTGTTCTTGAAGAAGTTGTTTCAACACTTTTTCTAGTTCTCTTTTTTGATTTTCATTAAAAAGTTTAGTTGGAGATAGGGCCAAAGCGGTTTGCTCAATATTAAAAATTGATTGAAGCACTGTTTTGAAATAAAAATCAATTTCATTTACTTCAAAAAGTGATTTTAATTTTTCCCTAAAAATATTCCTTCCTTCACTATATGTCATACCAATGCTTTTGTCATCCAAATAGGACAAGAACAATGTCCGGTATTTCCCATGGGATGATTAATATAATCAAAACCCACTTTTTTATATAATTTTTGTGCAGCTTCCATATTAGGCATGGTTTCAATATAGCACAATTTAAAATCCTTTGACACTGCAAAATCAAGGCATTTCTGAATCATTTCAAGCCCAAGTCCTTTCCCTCTGGCTTTCGATGTAAAATACATCTTTTGTAATTCACATACTGAAGAATCTCCATTCTTCAAGGTAGCAATACCTGCGCCTCCTAAAATATTTTCACCTTCATAAACTACATAATAAATTGCCCTTTCATCCAGGTAAGTCTCAAACATAGCGTCAAGCTCAACATCAGCATAAGCTGTACCAACTTTTGGCACTCCCATTTCAATCAAAACTGAACGAATAGCAACAGCAAGGAGTTTATTATCAGATGCTTCAATAGGTCGAATGTGCATTCCTTAAATTTTGTTATAAATTTACAGTCAATTTTAATTTGCTTAACAACTAAAGCAAATTTATTTACACTTAGATTTGAACAAAGAACAAGACTTATTCTACATGAAACGCTGCCATGAGCTTGCAAAAATGGCATTGGGGAGCACCTATCCTAATCCTTTAGTGGGTTCTATAATTGTTCATGATAATGTAATTATTGGTGAAGGTTGGCATAAACAAGCAGGGGGAGCTCATGCAGAAGTTAATGCAATCAACCAAGTGATCAATAAAAACCTTTTAAAAAAATCTACCCTTTATGTCAATCTTGAGCCATGCAGTCATTTTGGGAAGACACCTCCTTGTTCAGATTTAATTATTTCTTCAAAGATACCAAGAGTCGTAATTGGATCTAATGATCCTAATCCAAAGGTTGCTGGAAATGGTATAAAAAAATTAAAAGCCGCAGGCTGTGAAGTTGTAACCCATGTTTTACAGAAAGAAAGTGATTTCCTCAATCGTCGTTTTTTTACCTTTCATAAAAAAAAGCGCCCCTATGTCATATTAAAGTGGGCTCAAACAAAAGATTCACTCATCGCTCCTTTATCTGATAAAAACAAAAAAACTGAAATTTTTTGGATTTCAAACTCAATTTCAAAACAACAAGCACATCAGTGGAGAAGTGAGGAAGCAGCTATACTAGTTGGTGTTCAAACTGTTGTAAATGACAATCCCAAATTAACAACCAGGGAATGGGCAGGAAAAAACCCATTACGTCTTATTATTGATCCTAGTGCAAGAACTCCAGTAGATTCAAGTGTACATTCAGATTCAGAGCCTACTATTTTTTTTACTAATCACAAAACAGGCACATTTCTGAAAAACAAAAAATATATTAAAATAGAGCCTTTTTCTATTGAGAAAATTTTACAAAATTGTTACGAAAATGAAATTCAATCTATCATTGTTGAGGGGGGACTCATAACATTGCAAAAATTCATCGATGCAAAATTGTGGGATGAAGCAAGGATCTTTTCAAGCAATAAAGAACTTATAAAGGGAGTAAAAGCTCCAAAAATAAATAAAGCTGCTTTTAATATTGAAAAAAATGATACAGACACTGTATCAATCTATTTCAACTAAACTTTTCAAGCAAAAATTTTGGACATCGCATTGGTCTTTTAGTTTGTGGGGACAAGAAAGCTAAAACCGTATTTCCTTTACAAATAATTTCATCCTTTTGGTTCACAAGTACATAATCAAATTCCAACGTCGCTTTAGGATTGTTTTTTAAGATAACAGTTACTTGGAAAAAATCACCATAATATAAAGGGGTTTTAAACTCCAAGGAAGCTTTTACTACCGGCATCAAAATACCCTCTCGCTCCATTTGAGCATACGATATATCCATTGAGGTAAGCCATTCTAGCCTAGCTAATTCAAAGTATTTTAGGTAATTACTGTGATGCACAAACTTCATCTGATCCGTTTCTGAATAGCGTACATCAATTTTTTTTGTTTTGTATTTCATCAAATCATATTAGTAATATAAATTTACAAGAGATTAATCAAATTTCTTGTCAAATCACAGATTCAGAATATCATGAAAAAAAAGTTATAATTCAATAGCAATTTGATTTTTTTTTTGGAATTTTTTAATCAATATTTGTATTAATCAAAGAATTACGAGTTAACCATAAATTTAAAATCAAAATAAATTTAAAAATGAATATTACTGCTTCTACAGTTTGGACAAATTGCCTCTCATTTATAGAAGATAATATTCCTCCTCAAGCTTTTAAAACTTGGTTTAAACCCATTACTCCTGTAAAACTTAGCGAAAACATTTTAACGATACAAGTCCCCAGTAAGTTCTTTTATGAATGGTTGGAGGAGCACTACGTAAAGCTTCTGAAGACAGCTCTTCAACGTGAACTTGGTAAAGATGCCCGTTTGTTGTATGCCATTAGAATGGAAAATACTTTTGGTAACAAAGCACCCTTTACTGAGAAAATTCCAAGTAGTAATCGTTCTGGTGTTCTCACTCAGGACGTAGATGCGCCAATAAATTCTTATGCTGGTGAATTGAAAAATCCATTTGTAATTCCTGGAATTAAGAATTTACAAATTGAATCTCAATTAAATCCTAACTATAACTTCGACAACTTCCTTGAAGGTGATTCAAATCGTCTCGGAAGATCAGCAGCATTAGCAGTTTCTGCTAAACCAGGAGGAACATCTTTTAACCCCCTCCTTATTTTTGGTGGAGTTGGTTTAGGAAAAACTCACTTGGCTCATGCTATAGGAGTCGAAATTAAAGAAAAGTATCAGGACAAAACGGTTCTTTATATCGCTGCAGAAAAATTTACTCAGCAATACATAGAAGCCGTTAAGAAAAATACTCGGAATGATTTTATTCATTTTTACCAACTGTTAGATGTACTAATAATTGATGATGTTCAGTTTCTTTCAGGAAAAACAGGAACCCAAGATGTATTTTTTCACATCTTTAATCATTTACATCAAAATGGAAAGCAAGTCATACTTACTTCTGATAAGGCGCCTGTTGACATGCAAGATATTGAACAGCGTTTACTCTCTCGTTTTAAGTGGGGACTTTCTGCTGAATTACAACTTCCAAACTACGAAACTAGAATTTCAATATTGAAAAACAAGTTATATCGAGATGGTGTGAATATCAATGATGACATCATCGAATATGTAGCAAAAAATATCAAAACAAACGTCAGAGAGTTAGAAGGTGCAATTATCTCGTTAATCGCTCAGTCTTCCTTTAATAAAGCTGAAATAACTCTTGAACTTGCTCAAGAAGTGGTAATGAAGTTTGTTAAGAACACCAAGCGTGAGGTTTCTATTGATTACATTCAAAAAGTTGTTTCTGATTATTTCCAAATGGATGTTGAAACACTCCAATCTAAAACAAGAAGAAGACATATCGTTCAGGCCCGCCAACTTGCAATGTATTTTGCTAAAAAATTCACCAAAGCATCTTTAGCTAGTATTGGGAATCAAATTGGTAAAAGAGATCATGCTACAGTTTTGCATGCATGCAAAACTGTTGACAACCTTAGTTTTACTGACAAACAGTTCAGAAAATATGTTGAAGACCTAAGCCAAAAGCTTACCTTATAAAACCTTTTTTTTTATGGACCACACAAAAGTACTCATGGTTTGTTTGGGTAACATTTGTCGTTCACCCCTTGCGCAAGGTATTCTTGAATCAAAACTAAAAGGATTAACTATTTCCGTTGATTCTGCTGGAACAGAAGCCTATCATGTTGGAAACTCACCCGATCCGAGAAGTATTGCTGTCGCAAAAAAACATGGTATTGATATAAGCCAACAGAAGGCGAGACAATTTTCTTTATCAGACTTCAAAGAATTTTCTCATATTTTCGTTATGGATCGAAGTAATTATAATGCAATTATCGCCAAAGCAGCTTCAGAGGAAGAACTAAAAAAAATAAATTTCATCTTGAACGATCAAGAGGAAGTCCCAGATCCTTACTACGGAGGACCAGAAGGTTTTCAAAATTGTTTTACATTGCTAGAGGATGCATGTGATCGAATTGTTAAATCTTTAGAAAATGAATGAGAATATAACTCCTATGGGGGTTCTTTATTTGATACCAACTCCACTTGGAGACAATTCCCCTCTTGAAGTACTTCCACTGTCGGTAAAAAAAGTAATGGAAGAGCACAAACACTTTATTATTGAAAACGAAAAAGCCGCACGGCAGTTTATAAAGAGAATCACTCCTAACAAAAATCAAGATAAAATAACACTTTACCCACTCAATAAATACACAACCTCCGAAGAAATGGAAAGTTATCTGGATCCCTGTAAGTCAGGAATCTCAATGGGTCTTTTTTCTGATGCTGGTTGCCCAGGAATAGCAGATCCAGGAGCAGTTATCGTTTCAAAAGCACATCGATTAGGGATTACTGTAAAACCTTTGACAGGACCCTCCTCTCTTATATTAGCACTTATGGCTTCAGGAATGAACGGTCAAAGTTTTGCGTTTAACGGCTATCTTCCAATTGAACAAAAACAACGCAATCAAAGTATTGCTAAATATGAAAAAAAGGCTTTTCGTGAAAATCAAGCACAACTTTTTATAGAGACTCCTTATAGAAGCGAATCATTATTTAAAGATTTTTTAAAAACTTTAGATCCCAATACACTACTTTTTGTGGGATGTGACCTGAGCTTAAATTCTGAATTTACACTAACCCTACCTGTAAAAAAATGGAAAAAAGTCAAACCCGATCTTATCAAAAGACCTTGTGTTTTTATAATTGAAGGTTCATTTTAGCGGAATATTTTCTTTTGATTAATCCAGTTTACATAGATTTTTTTATTCCTATTATGCTCAATTAGGTTTTTCGCAAACATATGATACCCTGGTTTGGAAGGATCAGCAACAAAATATATGTACGAATGTTTCTCTGGATTTAAAACAGCTTCAATAGTGGATAAATCAGGCATTACAATAGGCCCTGGAGGTAACCCTTTCGACTTATAGGTATTGTAAGGAGACTTTAGTCTTAAATCCTTGTAGAGTACCCTTTTAATGACTTGATTAAAATCACCTGAAGCTTTTTTCATTGCAAAGATTACGGTTGGATCAGCCTGCAATTTCATTCCTTTTTTTAGCCGATTTAAATATGCTCCAGCAACTCGAGCTTGCTCATCTCTTTTAGGTGATTCCTTTTGAACAATAGAAGCTAAAATTGAAACCTCCTGTGGTTTTAATCCTAGAGTTGCTGCCTTTGCTCTTCTTGAATCATTCCAAAAACGATTATAATAAGAAAGCATTTTTTTTCTGAAATCCTCAGCAGAGGTATCCCAGAAAAAGTCATAAGAATTTGGTAAATACAGCGTTAAAGCATTATCACGAGTAAAACCATTTTCGCTTAAAAATTCAGTATCGTAAAAAGCAGATAATAAACTGATGCTATCGGCATCTATTTGTTGTGATATCCGCCCTGCAAGATCTTCAAGACGTTCTTGATTATTAAACACTACTTTAACAGCTAGACGTTTGGAGCGAAGAAGATTGATAATTTCATTGTTCCCTAATCCCTTCAGTAATCTGTATTTCCCAGGTTTAACATTTTTTGAATATCCCTTTTTATCTGCTGCTACTCGAAAATTAGAAGTAGATTTTAATAATGGATTCAATTGGACTTGAAGTGAATCTATGGTATCATCTCGGTCAATAAAAACAAAAGAAGAATCATTTTCAAAAACAGTATTATCCCAAAAAAAAGTTACATAAAAATTATAGACAAAATAAGAACCAATTACCACCCCTATTAGACTAATCCAAACTAAAATTTTCTTCTTGTACATCAGTCAAATAATTTTTGATAAAGAAATTCATCATGAAAAGCACCTTGGTAAAAATTCCAAGCCTTTTTAATTCCTACTTTTTCATATCCACAATGTTCAAAAATACGTAAACTTGTTTTGTTTTCTGCGGCAATATTAGCATATAAACAATGTATATTTAAATGAGTCTTACAATGTAAATCCAAAAGCATAAGTCCCTTTTTACCTAGACCTAATCCTCGCTTTGTCTGATGCACAACGATCCCAACTCCTACCCTTCTGTGGATAGGTTCGAAATCGAAAAGATCAACAAAACCTAAAACATTACTATTTGCATCCGAAAGAACGAAACGCTTTTGTTTTACTTCAAAAATATCTTGATGTTGCTGTTCAATATAGTTTCGTAACACATTTTTTGAAAAAGGTTCTGTTCGGTTTGAGTATTTCCAAAATTCATTTTCGTTTTCGATTTCAAACAAAACATCTAGATCTCTTGGCTCAAGGGCTCTCAAGAAAATTGATTCTAAATTCATAATGAAATTATTCCTGAAAAAACAAAAGTAGCAGGACCTTGTAAAAAAACATTCTTGTAGCCTTGTTCTGCAACTTCAAAATCAATAATTAAATTTCCACCTAGAGCTTTCATTAAAATTTGGGTAGACTTTTCGGTGTTACCTAAATAATGCATTGCTAAAGCTCCTGCTACAGCACCCGTTCCGCAGGCAAGAGTCTCATTTTCTACCCCTCGCTCATAGGTTCTTATAGCATAACTCTGTGGGCCTTCTTTCGCTATAAAATTAACATTGACACCCTCTTCCTTAAAAGCATCTGAATAACGAATTGCAGCCCCATCTTGCTTCACATTTAAAGGTTCAATATCGTCTAGTAAAACAACAAAATGAGGTGAGCCTGTATCGGTAATTATTGTATTCCCTTTTTGAATCAAACGATCTACATTCTTCATTTGAAGTCGAATATTATCTGCAGTAATAAGTTCTGCCTTATGAAGACCATCCACCGCTAAAAATTTTGTTTCTTTTGAAATTATACTGTGTTTAAATGCGTAGGCAACTGCACATCTTCCCCCATTTCCGCACATAGAACTTAGGTTCCCATCGGAATTAAAGTAGCGCATTTCAAAATCC
Source organism: Flavobacteriaceae bacterium (assembly GCA_018646605.1). GTDB lineage: Bacteria > Bacteroidota > Bacteroidia > Flavobacteriales > Flavobacteriaceae > MS024-2A. The sequence goes on along the minus strand of JABGUL010000027.1, from coordinate 66,164 downwards.
CAAGTTTCATGGGTTTCAATAAAAATAACACCATCCGCTCCAATACCCTTAAATCTGTTACACAAAAATTGTATTTGAGTAGTTGAAATTAAGTCAAAATTTCCTGATCGGTTATCAATAATAATAAAGTCATTACCCGCACCATGATATTTGTTAAATTTAATCTCCATAGACCCCAAAAGTACATGAATTTTTTATTTGTTTATTTACATCCATCAGAAGAGATTCATAATAAAAAAACAACGATTCATTAACTTCAATATTTCTTTGAAAAAATAGTTATCAAGGTGTTAAAGGGTCGTTAAATGCATTTTAATGTTCCTTAAAATATATAATTTTGAAAAAAAATATAAACTATGAAATCATTTATTAAAACCCTTAGTATTGCACTTGGAAGTGCTGTTCTCAGCATTTTTATTTATGACTTTTATTTTCAACCCGCTTCTGAAGAAATCATTAAAGGAAACGTAGGGGCTAGTTTAATTCCAGCAAATTATACCTATAACTCTGGAAATGTAGCTGCTGAACTAACTGATTTTACAGTAGCTGCAGAAAAAACTGTACATGCGGTAGTTCATGTTAAAAACACGAGTTCATCCTCATCCGATCTTCCCGCATTTTATCGCTATTTCTATGGGGATGACGAATTGCCTGATCGTATTGGAACGGGTTCGGGGGTTATTATTTCTCCAAATGGATATATTATTACAAACCATCATGTCATTGAAAATAATTCTGAAATTGAAATTACAACCAATGACAATAAAACCTATCAAGCAACTGTAGTTGGATCTGACCCAAGCAGTGATATTGCTGTCCTTAAAATAAATACAGATCAGAAATTACCCTATGTATTTTTTGGAAATTCAGACAGTACAAAAATTGGAGAATGGGTTCTTGCCGTTGGAAATCCTTTTAATTTAAATTCAACAGTAACAGCAGGTATTATAAGTGCAAAAGCAAGGGACTTGAATCAAAAAGATAGAAAAAATGAATGGTACCTCCAGACCGATGCAGCGGTAAATCAAGGAAATAGTGGGGGCGCTTTAGTCAATACAAGAGGTGAGCTTATTGGTATTAATACGGCTATCACTTCAGTATCAGGAGGATTTGTTGGCTATTCCTTTGCAGTTCCAAGCAATGTAGCTCGAAAAGTTTTTGAAGACATAATTGAATTTGGTGATGTACAACAGGGTCTTTTGGGGGTTATGGGGCAAGCATTAAATTCTGAAATGGCTGAGCGATTTGAGGTTAAGGAAACAGAAGGCTTCTACATAACCGACCTCGAAGAAGGTTTAGGTGCAGATCTTGCTGGACTTAAACCGAATGATATTATCAAAAGCGTAGATGAAATTTCAATAAATAAATTTGCTGATTTATCAGGATACCTAGCCAGTAAACGCCCAGGAGAAGAAGTAAACATCATCTATAATCGTAATGGAAAAGAAAATAAAGTTAAAGTCCGTTTGGAAAAAATCAATAGAGCCAATTTCTTTTTGATGGAAGTTAGAGAACTAACGCCAGATCAAAAAAACGAATATTTAACCGAAAAGGGTCTATACATTTCCAATATGAACAATCGCTGGCTTTACCAAAAAGGTATTGACAATGGCTTTGTCATTTTAGAAATTAATGACAAAGAAGTCAGTAAACTAAAAGATGTTCAAAACATTAAAGTAAATGATCTAGAAAGTATTCTTTTTTTAAATCCCTCAGGAGAAAAGGAAAGAATATCACTGGAGTATTAATTCTTCAACCTTTATAGAAAAAGTCACAGTGCTGCTGTGACTTTTTCTATTTTTGCTTTAATCTAATTTAATTTTCATGCGAATTGACATTATCACGCTTTTTCCAGAACTTTTAAAAAGTCCTTTTGAAGTATCTATTCTAAAAAGAGCTTTAGAATCTGGGATTGCACAAGTTCATTTTCATGATCTAAGAACCTACAGTACCCATAAACAAAAACAAGTAGATGATTATCCCTTTGGTGGAGGAGCCGGCATGGTCATGATGATTGAACCCATAGATCGTTGCCTTGAAGCTCTTAAAAAGAAAAGAGATTATGATGCAATCATTTATCTTACACCAGACGGAAAAACACTAAACCAAAAGGCAGCAAACCATTACTCCACACTTAATAACATTATTCTTTTGTGTGGACATTACAAAGGAGTAGATCAACGTGTTAGGGATCACCTAATTACCCATGAAATTTCTATTGGTGACTTTGTACTCTCTGGTGGAGAGTTAGCCGCAGCTATTTTTTGTGACAGTGTCATCCGACTTGTGCCTGGTGTGCTTGGAGACGAATCTTCTGCATTGACCGATAGTTTCCAAGACAACCTATTAGCACCCCCAATTTATACGCGTCCTGCCAAATATAAAGAGTGGGAAGTACCCGAAATATTAACCTCAGGGAATACACCAAAGGTTGAAGAGTGGAGAGACCAAAAAGCACTGGAAAGAACTCAAAAATTACGCCCAGATTTACTTGAATAAAATGAAAATCACAGTACTTATAATTCTGCTTATAATCATTTCATCCTGTGTGAAAAACAACCTTAAATCCCAAGAGGATGAGTTTCTTATTTGCACAGAACAATTCGTAACAATCACAATCCAAATAATGGGTGATGCACCAACTAACTATTATACGCTTCGTCCCAAGACCTCAGACACCCTCAAAATTGAATCCTATTTTGAGAATTATTACCCAATTGTAAATGATAATTTAGTGTCTAGTTTAGAACGGGATAGTACAGAACAACTTATTTTTGTGGGTGAAAGAACTGCAAACCCTATACGTGAAGTCTTTGAGATTAAGTCAGATGGATGTCACGTCACCAAAGTGAGTGGAGTTGATAGTGTCTATTAATTTTTGATAATCAAGTTGCCTACTTCAAAATAAAGTTTAATTTTGCACCACGAAATGAACAACCTCTGACGAAAATCGTGAATGTTGTCTTTTCCAACTCAATAAAAACATAATATGGAAGCGTTAATCAATTTTGTACAAAACGAATTCATCGAAAAGAAAGAATTTCCAAAGTTTGATGCTGGAGATACCTTAACGGTTTACTACCAAATCCGAGAAGGAGAAAAAGTACGTACTCAGTTTTTTAAAGGGGTAGTAATTCAAATTAAAGGGCAAGGTTTATCAAAAACCTTTACAATTAGAAAAATGTCAGGAACTGTAGGTGTTGAACGTATCTTTCCATTAAACCTCCCTACATTAGAAAAAATCGAAGTAAATAAAAAAGGTAAAGTACGTCGTTCACGTATTTACTACTTCAAACAATTAAGAGGTAAAAAAGCTCGTATCAAAGAAGCCAGAATGGATTCTTAATCAGGGTTTAACCTAATTTAAAACCGCTAACCACTTGAATCTAGTGTTTAGCGGTTTTTTTATTACTTAATTCTACCTAAAAAATAAACTGTAGCACTTATATTTGCACCCGAAACAAATTTAAACTCGCATGTCAAAAATTAAAGTTGTAAATCCAGTTGTAGAAATGGATGGAGATGAGATGACAAGAATCATCTGGAAATTCATTAAAGATCAACTTATACTTCCATACTTAGATTTAAAGATTATCTATTATGATTTATCTGTAACCTCTAGAGACGCTACTGAAGATAAAATTACAATTCAAGCAGCTAATGCTATTAAAGAACACCATGTAGGTATCAAATGTGCTACAATAACACCCGATGAAGATCGTGTTACTGAATTCAACCTCTCCAACATGTGGCGTTCTCCCAATGGAACCATTAGAAATATTGTAGGAGGAACGGTTTTTAGAGAACCCATTATAATGAAAAACGTACCACGGTATGTCCAAGGTTGGACAAAACCCATCTGTATCGGACGACATGCCTTTGGAGATCAATATAAGGCAGCTGATACGGTAACCACTGGAAAAGGAAAATTAACGATGACTTTTACTCCCGATGATGGTGGGACTCCGAAAACATGGGATGTTTATCATTTCCAAGAAAACGGTGTAGCTATGTCCATGTACAATATAGATTCTTCTATCTATGGTTTTGCGCGTTCTTGTATGAATCAAGCCTTAACCAAAGGATGGCCTTTGTATTTATCTACAAAAAACACCATTCTAAAAGCATATGATGGGCGTTTTAAAGACATTTTTCAGGAAGTTTTTGACAATGAATTTAAAGATCGTTTTGAAAAAGCAGAAATTACATATGAACACAGGCTTATCGATGACATGGTAGCTGCTGCAATGAAATGGAGCGGAGGTTTTGTGTGGGCATGTAAAAATTACGATGGAGATGTTCAATCAGATACCGTTGCACAAGGTTTTGGTTCTCTGGGATTAATGACTTCTACCCTTGTTACTCCCGATGGAAAAACAATGGAAGCGGAAGCGGCTCACGGAACTGTAACACGTCACTATCGACAACATCAACAAGGAAAAGAAACATCTACCAACCCTATTGCATCCATTTTCGCATGGACAAGAGGATTAGCACATAGAGGAAAGTTAGATGACAATCAAGAACTTATTGATTTTTGTTCTACCCTTGAAAATGTATGTGTAGAAACAGTTGAAAGTGGTAAAATGACAAAAGATCTTGCAATTTTGATCCATGGAAAAGAGCTAAACAGCTCACATTATTTAACTACACAACAGTTTTTGGCTGCTCTTAAAGAAAATCTAGAGCTGAAAAGAAACGCCTAAAACACTTTTTTAATTCATAAACTTAAACCTCACAATATTTTATTGTGAGGTTTATTTTTTAAATTCGTTAAAAACCAAAACACTATGGGTTTTGTAAAAATCACCGAACAAGATTCAAATCACAACAATCTAGAACAAAAAAGTATTGTTCATTTGTTGGAGGGTATTCATCAAGAAGATAAAAATGCTGTCGAAGCAGTTGGAAAAGTATTAGATAAAATCGAGGTTTTAATTGAAGCAGTTGTAACACAACAAAAAATTGGAGGACGTCTCTTTTATATTGGAGCTGGAACTAGTGGTCGTTTAGGTGTTTTAGATGCCTCTGAGTGCCCCCCTACTTTTGGGACCGATCCAAATCAAGTAATTGGACTCATTGCAGGAGGAGATTACGCCTTACGAAACGCTGTAGAAAACGCTGAAGATGACCCGCATCAAGCGTGGGAAGACTTGAACGCTTATGACATTAACACAGATGATATTGTGGTTGGAATTGCCGCTTCAGGTACAACTCCGTATGTGGTCTCTGGCTTACATGATTGCCAATCTAAAGGCATCAAAACTGGAAGCATTAGTTGTAATCAAAACAGTCCTTTATCAGGCGTTAGTAACTTTCCAATTGAAGTGATTGTGGGACCTGAGTTTGTGACAGGAAGCTCTCGGATGAAAGCGGGAACTGCCCAAAAACTTATCCTCAACATGATTACAACAGCTACCATGATCCGATTAGGTCATGTGAAAGGAAATAAAATGGTGGACATGAAATTATCAAATAAAAAACTTGTAGGACGCGCTGAAGGAATGCTTATTGTTGAACTCAACATTTCACAAGAAAAAGCAAAACAATTACTAGAACTGCATGGTAATGTCCGAAACGCCATAAATGCCTCCAAAAATCATGAATAAAATTTTACTTCAAAAAGGACTTAAACTCATGAGCTATTTTCTAGTGCTCTGTTTTATTGGACCTTTTGTGGTACATCAGGCATTTCAAAACAAGTCTCATTCACTTTATTATCCAGTACTCGCTTTAGGGTTGATTCTTCTTGGTCTTACCTTTTATTTTGGCTTTAAGGGGATTCGGACACTTGTGACTGCACTTTTGGGGGAGAAAAGGAAAAAAAGGGAGTATTAGAAACTTTCTCTAACCATTGCTTGCTATCCCAAGACCCCGTATCTTTGCGTGGCATTTTAATAAAACTATGATTGAAATTCAATTTCCAGACCAGAGCGTTCGAACCTATTCGGAAGGGGTTACTCCTTTTGAAATTGCTTCAAGTATTAGTGAGGGATTGGCACGTAATGTATTGTCTGCTAAGTTTAACGGGCAGATTGTAGAAAGCGTCACCTCCTTGCACGAAAATGGAAAAATTCAACTTTTTACCTGGAATGACCAAGAAGGAAAAACAGCTTTTTGGCATTCATCAGCGCATGTATTGGCGCAAGCTCTTTTAGCACTTTATCCTGAATGCAAACTAACTATAGGGCCAGCCATAGAAAATGGGTTTTATTACGATGCAGATTTTGGTGAGTATAGTCTAACAGAAAAAGACTTAGTTGAAATAGAAAAGAAATTTTTGGAATTTGCTCGACAAAAATTTGAATTTAAAATGCGAAGTGCTTCCAAAGCTGAAGCCCTTGCTTATTATAAAAAAGAAAATAACCCCTTTAAGACTGAACTCATTGAAAATCTTGAAGATGGTACTATTACTTTTTGTGACCATGCAGACTTTACAGACCTTTGTCGTGGTGGACACATTCCAAACACTGGATCTATAAAAGCGATCAAACTAACCAATATAGCAGGTGCATATTGGAGAGGAGATGAAACAAAACCACAATTGACTCGTGTCTATGGTATTTCATTTCCCAAACAGAAACAATTAACAGAATATCTTGAACTGGTTGAAGAAGCCAAAAAAAGAGACCACAGAAAACTAGGAAAGGAATTAGAATTATTTACGTTCTCCCAAAAAGTAGGACAAGGCCTCCCTTTGTGGTTACCTAAAGGAGCTGCACTCCGAGAACGACTAGAAAACTTCCTTAAAGCAGCTCAAAATAAGGCAGGCTACGAACAAGTGATTTCTCCACATATTGGAAGTAAAGAGTTGTATATGACTTCGGGTCATTATGAAAAATATGGTGCTGATAGTTTCCAGCCGATTCAAACGCCTGCAGAAGGGGAAGAATTTCTACTCAAGCCGATGAACTGTCCACACCATTGTGAAATATACAATGCAAAACCCTGGAGTTATCGGGATTTACCTAAACGATATGCTGAATTTGGAACTGTGTATCGCTATGAACAAAGTGGTGAGCTCCATGGATTAACTCGGGTTAGAGGATTTACCCAAGATGATGCGCATATCTTTTGCATGCCCAGTCAGCTGGATGATGAGTTCAAAAAAGTAATCGATTTGGTTTTGTATGTTTTTGGTTCTTTAGGTTTTGAAAACTTTACTGCTCAAGTATCCCTAAGAGATCCAGAAAAACCAGAAAAATACATTGGTTCAACCCATAATTGGGAATTAGCAGAACAAGCTATTATCAATGCAGCTAAAGAGAAAAATTTAGATTATGTAATCGAAACAGGGGAAGCAGCTTTTTACGGCCCTAAGCTCGATTTTATGGTAAAAGATGCGCTGGGAAGAAAATGGCAATTAGGAACCATACAGGTAGATTACAATCTTCCAGAGCGCTTTGATTTGAATTACAAAGGAAGTGACAATGAATTACACAGACCAGTAATGATTCACCGAGCACCTTTTGGAAGTTTGGAACGTTTTGTTGCTATTTTATTAGAACATACAGGCGGTAATTTCCCTCTTTGGTTAATGCCAAATCAAGTAAATATTTTGTGTGTGAGTGAAAAATGTAAAAATTACGCTCTAAAAGTTTCAAATTTCTTGGAAAATCACGAAATTCGCGCCCTCTTAGATGATCGAAATGAGACCATTGGGAAGAAGATTCGTGAGTCCGAAATCTCCAAAGTCCCCTATATGATTATCATAGGAGAGAAAGAAGAAGAAAATCAAACAGTTTCTTTACGAAAGCACTCTGAAGGTGATTTAGGAAGCTTTTCGACAGAAAGTGTGGTAGAATTAATAAATACAGAAATAAAAAGTAGCCTAGCTAGCTTTAAAGTTTAATTTAAAAAAGAGAAGACATAGCAATACGTAGACGTAGAACGAACCGCCCTGGAAGGGTAATCAAAGAAAATCCACACCGTATTAATTTAAAAATTACGGCACAAGAGATTCGTTTGGTAGGTGATAATGTTGAAATAGGAGTTTACTCTCTTAATAAAGCACTTGTCATTGCAGAATCTTTAGAACTGGATTTAGTTGAAATTTCGCCTAACGCGTCACCACCGGTCTGTAAAATTTTAGAATACAAAAAGTTTCTGTATGAACAAAAAAAGCGGGAAAAGGCCCTAAAAGCGAAAACAAGTAAGATTATTCTGAAAGAAATTCGCTTCGGTCCACAAACCGATGAACATGATTATGAATTCAAAAAGAAACACGCTGAGAAGTTTCTTAAAGAAGGGGCTAAATTAAAAGCTTTTGTGTTTTTTAAAGGACGCTCAATTGTGTTTAAAGAACAAGGTCAAATTCTTTTGCTGCGTTTAGCACAAGATTTGGAAGAGTTAGGAAAAGTAGAACAAATGCCAATATTGGAAGGAAAAAAGATGAGTATCTTGATTTCTCCTAAGAAAAAATAAAAAAAGGAACTGTCATGCCAAAAATGAAAACAAAATCAAGTGCTAAAAAACGTTTTAAATTGACCGGAAGCGGTAAAATCAAGCGTAAGCATGCTTTTAAAAGTCACATCTTAACCAAGAAGTCTAAAAAGCGTAAGCTAGCTTTAACGCATTCTGGTTTGGTTCATGAAAGTGATGAAAAAAATATCAAACAACAACTAAGACTTAATTAAGTCAAACTAGGTTAAACGTTAATTATCAACCCGAAGTAAGGCTTTAAAAGCGTAGCGATACCGCCTCCTTCAAAAAACTAAATAAAATGCCAAGATCAGTAAACTCAGTTGCCTCAAGAGCACGTAGAAAAAAAATATTAAAACAAGCGAAAGGTTTTTTTGGCCGTCGTAAGAATGTTTGGACGGTTGCAAAAAATGCTGTTGACAAAGCAATGCTTTATGCGTATCGTGACCGTAAGGTTAACAAACGTAACTTTAGAGCCCTTTGGATTACTCGTATTAATGCAGGTGCACGAATCAACGGAATGTCATACAGCCAATTCATGGGGAAAATTAAATCCCATAATATTGAGCTCAATCGAAAAGTGCTCGCTGACCTTGCGATGAATCATCCCGATGCTTTTAAAGCAATCGCAGATAAAATCAAATAATTTTAAAACTACCTTCGGGTAGTTTTTTTTTAGACCATGAAAAAGTTTACTATATACCATAATCCAAGATGTCGTAAATCAAGAGAAGCATTAAAATTTCTTGAAGAAAAAGGCTTTACGGGTGAGGTAATCCATTATATAGAATACCCTTTCACTAAAGAAAGTCTCCAAAAGGTTTTAAATAAAATTGATCTTCAACCTAGCGCTATTGTTCGTAAAAATGAAACTCAATGGAAAGACATTCCCAATCGATCAGTATTGAGCGAGGATGAAACACTTGATTTTCTTGTCAAATTTCCAAAATTGATTGAAAGACCTATCGTAGTAATCGGTGACAAAGGAGTCCTAGCTCGACCATTAGAAAATTTGACTCTATTTCTTAAATCATATTAAACCCTAACTACTTAATTCTGTCAAAGTAGCATTACTTAAAAAATATATGAAAAGATTAATATTAATGCTGTTATTGGTATGTATTACAAATACAGTTAATGCCCAACGCCCCCCTAATGGTGGAAATTTTACCAAAATTAAAATTACCGGAAATGTTGCTGATTCTGAAACATCAGAACCACTTGAATACGCAACTATATCTCTTGTAAACGATCAATTCCCAGATAGAATTCAAGGAGGAATCACCGATACTAAGGGAAATTTTGATATTGAAATTTTTCCTGGAAAATATAATATCACTATAGAATATATCGGTTTTGAAAAAATCATACTTGAAGATAGAAGCGTTACTGAATCTATAAATTTAGGAGACTTTAAACTCAATATAAATTCTGAATCATTAGAAGAAATAGAATTGGTTGGAGAGCGAACTGAAGTTGAAATAAGATTAGATAAAAGGGTTTATAATGTTGGAAGAGACATTACTGTCAGAGGAGGAAGCGTTACAGATGTAATGGACAATATTCCCTCAGTGTCGGTTGATGTAGAAGGGAACATCTCTTTAAGAGGAAATGATAACGTAAGGATTTTAATTAATGGAAAACCCTCTGGATTGGTTGGCTTATCTGGCCCTGCAGCTTTACGTCAATTACCTGCTGAATCCATTGAGAAAGTTGAAGTAGTTACATCTCCATCCGCTCGATACGAAGCTTCAGGAACTGCTGGTATATTGAATATTATCCTGAAAAAAGAGGAGTTAGTTGGCTTCAATGCTACTTTCATTGCTAATGCTGGTCTTCCAAAAAATTTGGGTGGAACAGCCACACTAAACTGGAGAACAGATAAGGTAAATATTTTTACTACTACTACCTACAGAGATCAAAAATCACTGGGTGGTGGGGTTTTTAATAGTGAATATTTCAATGGAGATCTGCCAAGTTCTTTTGTAAATGAAATACGTGACTATGATCGAATTCGAAAAAATTATTTTATCAATTTAGGAGCAGAATATTACATCAATGATAAAACAACATTCACAATTAGTGGATTTATTCGGGATAGTGATAATACGAGTGATTCAAGTACAGAAATTGACGATTTAAATTCAAATGGTGACATCCTCAATTCAGTAGGACGTTTACAAGAAGAAGCTGAAAAAGATAATTCAAGTCAACTTACCGCTAATTTTACGAAAAAATTCAATGAAGACGGGCATGAGTTAGTGGCCGAAATTCAATTACAAAAAAGCTCGGAAGATGAATTTGCTGACATCACAAATACTGATTCTCCAAGTGAAACGGTAGGAACCTTAGAATCTCAAAAAAGAAATTTATTTCAGCTAGATTACGTCTGGCCAATCGATAAAAATACGCAGTTTGAATTTGGTTACCGTGGAGATTTTAGTGCACAAGAAAACGATTATGAAGTTGCAATACTGGAAGCAGGTCAATTTGTAGTTGACAGAAACCTTTCAAATATTCTACTTTTTGAGCAAAATGTAAACGCACTCTATACTCAGTTTGGGAAGAAAATTAATAAATTTTCCTACCTCGCCGGTTTAAGAATGGAGAATACAAACATTGTTATTGATCAGAAAACTACAAACGATTTTAAAGAAAAAAAATATACTAACTTTTTTCCAACACTAAACTTGTCATACGAGTTTAATGAGGAAGAAAATATAACATTAGGATTTAGTAGAAGAATAAGACGCCCTAGAAGCTGGTCATTAAATCCATTCCCATCAAGATCTAGTGTGACTTTTTTCAGACAAGGAAACCCTGATTTGGATCCCTCCTACTCTAGTACCTTTGATTTTGGATATTTGAAGCGCTGGGATAAATTTACTTTTAACGGTTCTGCTTATTATCAAAAAGCAACACAAGTAATCACTCGAATTACAGAAGCAACTGGTGAAGTTGTTAGAGTAAGTGAAGATCCACTAATTGAGATACCCTCACTTCGAGCAACTTCAATCAACCTAGCTGAAAATAATCGAATAGGTACTGAATTTACGTTAACCTATTCCCCATCTAGAAAGTTTCGATTGAGTGGAAACTTTAATATTTTCAATTCTGAGACTATTGGAAGTTATAATAATCAAGTCTTTGATGCAGAAATAGTTAGTTGGTTTGCAAGAATTAATGGAAATATCACTTTACCGAAAGGTTGGACAGCTCAATTAAGAGGTTTCTATAGAGGACCTAATGCTACTGCTCAAAGTAGATCCAAAGGGTTCTTTGTTTTGTCTGGCGCAATAAACAAAGACATTCTAAAGAAAAAAGGAACACTCTCCTTTAATGCGAGTGATCTTTTGAACTCAAGTCGATTTAAAAATACAACAACTACAGAACTCTTTACAAACTATAATGAATTCCAGTGGAGAAGACCTTCTTACGTAATGACTTTTACATACAAGATAAATGAACGTAAAAACGAACGTCGAAGAAGGAACCAAGGATATAGTGGCGATGGCGGAGATGAAGACAATGGATTTTAATTATAAAAAAAGGGGCTTTTAGGCCCCTTTTTTATTTTCTTTTTTCAATCTTCTGTTTATTCTTTCCGTATTTTAAATGTTCCATTATCGCCCCTACTAACCAATAAGGAATAACGAAAGTCAATAAAAAAATCATCAACCAAAATCCAATCGTTAAGATGGAAAGAAAAGCAAGAAAACCTAGGTATTGATCAAATTCAAACATAATTTGTGTTTTGAATAACAAAAATACATATTTTTTTTAATGAGATCACCCCACTTAATGAAATTTCACACGGCTTATTCACAAAATAAATGAAACTTATAAAAACGATTTCTTCTAAATCGAGTATTTTTACAATTCAAAATGAAATCCCATGGAATACCGTATCGAAAAAGACACAATTGGAGAAGTGAAAGTGCCTAAAAATGTATATTGGGGACCGCAAACAGAACGCTCAAGAAGCAATTTTAAAATTGGCGCTCCAGGCTCAATGCCTATGGAAATAATTCATGGCTTTGCATATTTAAAAAAAGCGGCTGCATATACCAATCATGACTTAGGTGTTCTCAGTCTAGAAAAAAGAGATAAGATAGCGCAGGTGTGTGATGAAATTCTAACAGATGCGCTCAAGGATCAATTTCCATTAGTGATTTGGCAAACTGGATCTGGAACGCAAAGCAACATGAATGTAAATGAGGTAATTGCAAATAGAGCGCATGTTATAGCAGGAAATACACTTGGTGATGGTGGGAAAACCCTAGCACCAAATGACGATGTCAATAAATCACAATCATCAAATGATACCTTTCCAACAGGTATGCATATTGCTATTTATAAAAAAATTACAGAAACAACACTTCCGGGTATCACTAGATTACGAGACACATTAGATCAAAAAGCCAAAGCCTTTCAATCTGTTGTGAAAATTGGACGAACCCACTTAATGGATGCAACACCACTCACCTTAGGTCAAGAGTTTTCTGGGTATGTGTCACAATTGGATCATGGTATTAAAGCGTTAAAAAACACACTAGAGCATCTATCTGAAATGGCCTTAGGAGGAACAGCAGTTGGAACAGGAATCAATACTCCAAAAGGATATTCAGAAAAAGTAGCACAATATATCGCTGAATTTACAGGGCTTCCTTTTATTACAGCACCCAATAAATTTGAAGCACTAGCAGCACATGACGCTATTGTTGAGACCCATGGTGCATTAAAACAGCTAGCTGTATCATTAAATAAAATTGCAAATGATATCCGTATGATGGCTTCAGGACCGCGCTCAGGAATTGGAGAAATCATTATTCCTGCAAATGAACCTGGAAGTTCTATTATGCCAGGAAAAGTGAATCCTACACAATGTGAGGCCTTAACTATGGTTTGTGCGCAAGTAATGGGAAATGATGTTGCAATAACCGTAGCAGGAACCCAAGGGCATTATGAGCTTAATGTATTTAAACCTGTTATGGCAGCAAACTGTATACAATCTGCACAATTGCTTGGAGATGCATGTGAAAGTTTTACTGAAAATTGTGCAAAAGGAATTGAACCCAACCACAAACGTATTGATGAATTGGTTAAAAACTCTTTAATGTTAGTGACAGCTTTAAATACCAAAATCGGATACTATAAAGCCGCTGAGATTGCAAACAAAGCTCATGAGGAAGGAAAAACACTTAAAGAAGCCAGCATGGCTTTGGGCTATCTCTCTTCAGAAGATTTTGACGCCTGGGTTCGCCCCGAAGAAATGACTGGAAATGACTGACAAGCTGAGTTTTGTACCCTTTGAATCGCAGTATGCTAAAGATTTTAAAGCACTGAATATTGAATGGCTACAAACATTTTTTGTTGTAGAACCATACGATGATTTGGTCTTAAGTAATCCAGTTGAACAAATCATTGCCCCCGGTGGAGCTATCTTTATGCTTCAACTAAATAAGATTATTATAGGGACCTTTGCCTTTATCAAAAAAGAAAATGGCGTCTATGAGTTCAGTAAAATGGCAGTAAGGCCTTCAGAAAGAGGAAAAGGCTATGGGAATAAAATTGTACAATTTGTAATTCACTATGCAAAACAACAACACTGGGATAAACTTATCTTGTATTCCAGTACTATTTTAGAAAATTCCATTCATCTATACCGTAAATATGGATTTATAGAAGTTCCAATCGATCCTGATATAAAATATGCCCGCGGTAATATTAAAATGGAATTAGACTTAAAATAAGTCAATAAAGGGAATTAAATTTCATTTCATTTTAAAAACACTATATTGAAAAAGTGAAATCTAAATTCACTTCCATGGCTGCTTTAATTATTGCAGGGGAAGCTATTTTTTTATTGCCTTTTATAGTGATGCGTGTTTTTAAACCAATTATACGTGATGTCTTTAGGATTTCTGACCTCGAGATTGGTGAAGCACAAGCAATATATGGAATTACTGCCCTACTTTCTTATTTTCTTGGTGGCTTTATAGCAGATAAATGGGAAGCCAAAGGATTATTATCTATTTCTTTAATCCTCACTAGTTTTGGAGGCATAGTAATGACTACCATACCTTCAGTTCTAGTTTTTAAAATATCTTATGCACTGTGGGGCGTATCAACTATTTTTTTATTTTGGTCAGCCTTAATTAAGGCTACTAGACAATGGGGGAATGAAAATAACCAAGGACTATCTTTTGGTTTACTTGATGGTGGGAGAGGGTTGTTTGCTGCTATTATCGCCTTATCAGGTGCGGCTATTTTAAGCTATTTTTTTCCAGAAGAATCAATTGAAGTTACTTATGCAGATAAAAAGATAACACTACAATACATCTTAATTAACATTACTTTTATAGTGCTAATTATTGGAATATCAGTATGGTTTACACTTCCCAAACAAACTATAGATTCAAAAAATGAGGAAACTGATTTTAGCTTCAAAAAAGCTTTAGCTTTATTAAAAAAACCAAAAATATTTTTTTATTCCTTATTAATTTTAGCAGCTTATAGTGGTTATAAGCTTACTGGAGTTTTTGGAATTTATTCAAAAGATGTATGGGGTTTTAGTATTGAAAATGCTACCTATTTTTCGGTTTTTATTCAATTTACACGTCCGATAACTGTCGTTATCATTGGTTGGATTGCCGATCAAATTTCACCTTCAAAAGTAATTATACCCTGCTTTATTTGTATGGGAATTGCCTCTTTTTTAATAGGATTTGGAGGATTTGAAAAAAATTACTTTGTGATTTCTTTTTCCCTTTTTATTTTAATTGCATTTGGAACTTACTCATTGAGAGGGCTTTACTTTGCTTTATTGGAAGAAATAAAAACACCACTTCAACTAACGGGAACATTAGTTGGAATAATCTCAGTCATTGGCTTTACTCCAGACATTTTTATGTCCCTATTCACAGGGTATATCTTAGGTGAAAATCCAACACTTGTTGAGTATCAAAAATTATTTTCGCTGTTTACCATATTTCCACTTTTTGGATTAATTACGGTGATGTTATTTAGAAATAGTGAACTCAGTTGGAAATAAAAAGAATATTTTTTTTAATCTAGTTTCGAGTCAACTTACGGTATTGAATTCGCTTAGGCATTAAATCTTGACCTAAACGCTTCTTTTTATTCTCCTCATAATCAGAATAGGATCCTTCAAAGAAGTAAACTTGAGAATCTCCTTCAAAAGCCAATATATGGGTGCAAATACGATCTAAAAACCATCTGTCGTGAGAAATTACAACAGCACATCCGGCAAAGTTTTCAAGTCCCTCCTCGAGTGCGCGAAGCGTATTTACATCCAAGTCATTAGTGGGCTCATCCAACAAAAGAACATTTCCTTCTTCTTTGAGTGTCATTGCCAAATGCAAACGGTTACGCTCTCCGCCAGAAAGAGCAGAAACTTTTTTGTTTTGCTCACTTCCACTAAAATTAAAACGACTTAAAAATGCTCTCGAATTAACCTGTCTTCCACCAAGCATAATGAGTTCTTGTTCATTACTAAAATTTTGCCAGATACTCTTGTCAGGGCTAATATTTGAATGTGCTTGATCAACATAAGCTAACTTAACAGTCTCCCCTACCTTAAAGCTTCCTCCATCTGGAGTCTCTTCGCCCATAATCATCCTGAAAACGGTAGATTTTCCGGCTCCATTAGGGCCAATTACCCCAACAATTCCTGCCTGAGGCAAAGTGAAGTTTAAGTCATCATATAGCAATTTTTCCCCGTAAGATTTTGCTACATTCAAAGCCTCAATGACATTTGTCCCCAAGCGAGGCCCATTAGGAATAAAAATTTCTAATTTATCATCAATTTGCTTTTGATCCTGACTCATCAGTTTATCATAATTAGACAAACGTGCTTTTTGTTTCGACTGTCTTCCTTTTGGCGCCATTCTCACCCATTCCAATTCACGCTCTAAGGTTTTTTGCCTCTTGGATGCTTGTTTTTGTTCTTGGGCTAAGCGTTTTGACTTTTGATCTAACCAAGAAGAATAATTCCCTTTCCAAGGAATTCCCTCTCCACGATCTAATTCTAATATCCAACCTGCTACATTATCTAAAAAATAACGGTCATGCGTAACTGCAATCACTGTCCCTTGATATTGGGCTAAATGATGTTCCAACCAGTGCACAGACTCCGCGTCTAGATGGTTTGTAGGTTCATCTAATAATAAAACATCTGGCTTTTGCAATAACAGTCTACACAAAGCTACCCGTCTGCGTTCTCCACCCGATAATATACTTATTTTTTGGTCTCCGGGGGGAGTCCGTAGCGCATCCATAGCTATTTCCAATTGGGTATCTAATTCCCATGCATTTGATGCATCAATTTCATCTTGTAAAACAGCTTGACGATCCATTAGTTTCTGCATCTTATCAGCATCTTCATATACTTCAGGTAAACCAAACTGATCATTAATACTATTATACTCTTCCAAAATGGCAACTGTCTCTGCCGCTCCTTCTTTTACAATTTCTAAAACTGTTTTATTCTCATCCATTTGGGGCTCTTGCTCCAAGTAACCAACTGAGTAGTCTTGAGAAAAAACAACGTCTCCTTGAAAACTCTTATCTATTCCAGCTATAATTTTTAGAAGTGTTGATTTACCTGAGCCATTAAGTCCTAAAATTCCAATTTTTGCACCATAAAAAAAACTGAGATAAATATTTTTTAAAACAGGTTGATTAGCGTTGGTATAGGTTTTAGTCACCCCCGTCATTGAAAATATTACTTTCTTATCTTCTGACATAGCTATATCCTTCCTCTTAAAGCGTTAAAAGCCCATGCAAGGGCATAAAATCCAACTCCAGCGATTGAAAACCCTATTGCATACTCTGGATATTTCAATACTCCTATTAAGATGAGTGCACTACCAAGTATGGCCATTATAAGTGCAACATACCCCATTATCTTATTTTTGTTTAAGCTCATTTGATTTATTGTAGATTAGCAAATATCGAATAAAAATTTAAAATGTTACCTATAGAATTTTAGTACTTTCGTATCTCATAGAGAAAGAATATGAATTTAGAAGAAGAAATTAATAAAGATGCCTTGAAAATGGCTTGGGCGGAGCTACAAGAGCGGATTCGTAGAATAAAATTAGGGGGAGGAAAAGCTCGTTTAAAAAAATTAAACGAACAAGGAAAACTCTCTGCAAGAGAGCGAATAAACCAATTGGTTGATAATCCAAATGAAGTTTTTGAAGTGGGTATTTTAGCTGCCGAAAAAATGTATGAAGAACATGGAGGTTGCCCTGCTGCTGGAGTCGTGGTTGTGATTGCACACGTAGCCAAAAAAAGATGTGTTATTGTTGCTAACGATGCTACTGTCAAAGCTGGTGCTTGGTTTCCAATGACTGCCAAAAAGAATTTACGGGCACAAGAAATTGCCATGGAAAATAAAATTCCTATTATCTACTTGGTTGATAGTGCTGGAATATACCTTCCCCTTCAAGATGAAATTTTTGCTGATAAAGAGGACTTTGGGCGAATTTTTAGAAATAATGCAAAAATGAGCAGTATGGGGATTGTTCAAATTGCAGCGATTATGGGGAGTTGCGTTGCTGGAGGAGCTTATTTACCCATAATGTCTGACGAAGCTATTATTGTTGAAAAAACAGGAAGCATATTTCTTGCTGGAAGTTATTTAGTAAAAGCAGCAATAGGCGAAAATATTGATAATGAGATTTTAGGAGGTGCTGATACGCACAGTGGAATAAGTGGGGTAACAGACTATAAAGTAAAAGATGATAGTGCTGCACTAAAAAAGATTAGAAGTTTAATTGAAAAAATAGGAAGTAAACCCAATGCTGGATTCAAACACACCAAATCAGAGAATCCAAAATTTGATTCACTCTCTCTTTATAACGTGCTCCCTAAATCTAGAACTCAACCCTACGACACCTACGAAATACTTGATAGAATTGTGGATAAGGATTCAATGGATGAGTATAAAAAAGAATATGGACAGACCTTAATTACCTCCTATGCAAAAATTGAAGGTTGGTCTGTGGGTATAATTGCAAACCAACGTAAAGTGGTAAAAAGTAAAACCGGTGAAATGCAGTTTGGAGGAGTTATTTATGGAGACTCCGCTGATAAAGCAACACGATTTATCGCAAATTGTAATCAAAGAAACATTCCTTTAGTATTTCTTCAAGATGTAACCGGATTTATGGTGGGCAGTAAAGCAGAGCATAGTGGAATCATTAAAGATGGTGCTAAAATGGTCAATGCAGTTGCGAATTCTGTCGTACCGAAATTCACTATTATTATTGGAAATTCTTTTGGAGCAGGAAATTACGCCATGTGCGGAAAAGCTTTCGATCCACGACTTATGTTAGCTTGGCCTTCTGCAAAACTGGCCGTTATGGGGGGAGCACAAGCTGCCGATGTATTAGTACAAATTGAAAAAGCTTCTGCTAAAAAAGCAGGAACGCAAATAAATAAAGCCGCTGAAAATAAGCTTAGAGGTGATATCCAAAGCCGTTATGATGAAAAAACGGACATTCTTCATGCCGCTTCCCATCTATGGGTAGATGCTGTAATTCAGCCAGAAGAGACTCGTTCTTGGGTAAGTATGGGGATTGATATTGCAAATCAATCACCTAGTCAGGAAAAGTTTAATATGGGGATTTTACAGGTCTAAAATACGTATTGGATTTAAGGCCAATGTTTTCTCTCGCTGTATTTTTCCACTATGGGTTCTTTCAAAATCTTTATAAAAAATAATTGCCTTTGGGATTTCATAAGAAGTTAAAGAGGCTGAATCTTTGATTTGTTTCATTAAATTGACAGAATCCAAATTTTTATTTTCTATCAATATCAAAACAACTTTTTGCCCTAAAACAGGATCTGGTAAACTCGATATAAAGTAATGCAGAGATAATATTTCAGAAAGCTTTCGCTCTATCTGTTCCGGATGCAACTTTACACCTCCTGAGTTTATTACATAGTCTACTCTTCCTATTAATCGAAATCTATTTTTATCAAGCATTTCGACCTCATCATTTGTTATTAGATTTTTCACATTCAATTGTGGTGAATCTACAATCAAACATCTCCTTTCGTCCTGAGAAATAGAAACATGGGATAAACACTTGAATTCAGAAGGAGGATCTATCATAGCACGAACAGCAATATGAGAAAGAGTTTCTGTCATGCCATAGGTTTCAAAAGCGTTTACTTTTAATTTAATTAGTTCATTCTGGAGTGCAACAGACACATAAGCTCCCCCTACTATTAAAGTTTTAACTTGATTCAAGTTTGATAATGAATGAAAGGCCTGCATGGGTGTCATTGCTACAAAATCATATTCCTTTTCATTTTTGTGAAAGGGATTTTTTGAAGGAGAAACTAGGTCAAGTGATAATCCGAGTATCATGGCTCGAATCAGCATCATTTTGCCTGCAATAAAATTTGCCGGAAGACAATGCAGTGCTTTATCTCCAACATTTATATTAAAAAAATTGCCTGTTGCAATGGCACTATTTACTAAAGCTTGTTTTTTATACTGGATTCGTTTTGGTGAAGCAGTAGTTCCAGAGGTTTCTAAATAAATGGTGTCAGAATGATCCAACCAGTCCATTAAAAAATTTCCCATGTAGCGCTCAAATAAATCTCCTTCTTTTATAAAGCTGTACGCAACTGCTTTTAGTCCATTGAAATCATAATAAAAACCATTGAGTAAAAAGCGATTATGAATTTTAGTATAATGAGGTGTCTCCATCTTTATATTTTTGAAGTTAGCCTGTGTTTCCATTGGTTCCAACCATATTTTTTACTCATAAAAAAAAGAAAAATAGGATAAAGAACTAGCAAAGAAATTATAAGTTCTGCACCTAAAGAAGGTTCAGAAGTATCAATTAAAATAGATTCTGTTTGAAAAGCCGTCCATGAAGAAGTAACTAATAAAGCGGTAAATAAATTGTTTGCCGCATGAAATCCAAGAGCCAATTCAATACCCTCATCCATAAGGGTAAGGATTCCTAAAAAAAGGCCTGTACCGATATAATAGACCATAATTCCGTAGCCAAGTTTTTCAACTTCAGGATTGAATAAATGAAGACCTCCAAAAATAATTGAAGTCATCACAAGTGGTGCCCATCTATTTTTAAACATACCAGCAAATCCTTGCATCAGATATCCTCTAAAAATATATTCCTCCAAACTAGTTTGAATTGGGATCAATGCAACCGCAATTATAAATAGTAGAGCAAACGATTTTATGTTAAAATTCCATTCATATGATGCTGGAGAAAACAAGTAATCTCCTACGATTAATGCAATACTCACCAATCCCCAAAACAGAAAAGCATATACTACTCTGGACCAGTCCATTTTATCTCTACTTGAAGTAACACTAAGTAAGGAACGTTCATGTAGCTTTCTAATAACTAACCAAAATCCCAAAAGCCCCAAGGCGAAGGGAATTAATAATAAAAATAGTTGTAAGTTTTTATCCAAGTCTCTCAACATCTCCATAGGATCAACTCCAGGGGAAACTGGACCTGCTTCGATAAGAAAATAAGTGAGAGGTATTTGACCTATCACACTAAAAATAATAATTACAAAAGAACCGAGTAAATATTTCCAGAAAGGATTTTTGCTGAAGTCAACTTGTTTTAAAAACATAAATTAAAAAATTTCTCTCCAAGATATTGAATTATCATTCCACAAGCAACCTTTTCTGATAACCATAGGAGAATCAATATTATTACTAAATAGGGAGCCTGTACCTAAACCCTGAGGAAGTTTTAAGTCTTGAGTATAAGTCCACTGGGCTATTGAATTTAATCCAATGTTACTTTCTAACGCACTAGTCACCCACCACCCTATTTTGTTTTTTTCAGCTAAGTCTATCCATTGTTTTGTGCTTGAAAATCCACCAAGTAAACTGGGCTTAAATATGACATACTGCGGTTGAATCTGGGAAAGGAGTTCAGATTGGGTTTCGAAATCAAAAACACCTATTAACTCTTCATCCAAAGCAATAGGCACTGGGCTTTTTTTACATAAATCGGTCATCAGCTGCCATTGTTTTACAGCAATGGGCTGTTCAATAGAATGAATCTCAAAAGCACTTAATTTATCTAATTTACCCAAAGCTTCTTTTGGTCCAAAAGCACCATTGGCATCTACCCTTATTGAAATTGTACTAGCCGAATATCGATTTCTTAGTTGCGCTAGCAGACGCAATTCTTCATCAAAATCGATCGCGCCAATTTTTATTTTAATACAATCAAACTCACGATCTAATAAACTGTCGATTTGTTCTTTCATGTAATCAAAAGAGCCCATCCAAACTAATCCATTGATAGGAATAGCTGCTTTACCCTGAGTAAATAAGGAAGGGAAAAGATTATAAGTCATAGCACTGTTTAGAGATAAAAGTGCTGTTTCATAACCCATTTTAATTGCAGGCCAGGGAGTTAAATCCATGAGGGCTTGCCCTGTATTTATTTGATCGCAAAGTGCTCTCAGGGTAGTCTCAAATGTAGGATGATCATCATAACTCAATCCCTTTAAGATACTGCATTCACCAACACCCTTTTTGCCATGTTCTGTCAAAATTAAAAACCAACTATCCTTAGTCGTTAAAATTCCTCTTGAAGTTCCGCTAGGACGTTTAAAATCAAAAGTATGTTTAACAAATTTGGCTTGTATCATCCTATATAGAGAGTAATAAATATAAGAACTGACAACATAAAGGTTGATAAGGCTACTTTTTTTAATTCAGGATCCAACTGCTTTGGGTCTGAATTTTTGATTACAGCAATTAAATGAAGAAAAAACGGAATTAACGCTAAAAATGGTATCCAAAAAAAAGTATAAATATTTGAAAGAAAAACACCTACGAATAAAATAATCGCTAAAACCATCAAGATTATATGATACATTTTTGCTCTTTTAGCTCCTAAAAATACAACCATTGTTTTCTTACCTACTGCAGCATCATTTGCTTGATCTCTCATATTGTTGAGATTTAGAACACCCACAGAAAAAAAGCCTATTGATAATGCTAGATAAAATGCGGGAAAAGAGAGTGTTTTTAATTGAATAAAATAGGCCCCTAAAACACTTACACCTCCAAAAAATAACAATACAAAAAGATCCCCTAAACCTCTATAGCCATATGCTTTATCCCCTACTGTATATGATATTGCAGCCCAAACACTAAAAATACTTAATCCTATAAATACAATAATATATAGCCAAGATTGACTTTCAAATGCAAGAAAAATAAGAGTACAAGCTAAAATTAACGCAACTAAAGACATAAAAATAATTCCGTTTTTTAAAACTTCTTTACTCAAAAGACCTTGTTGTAGAACCCGTTTTGGTCCTACCCTATTTTCATTGTCTGTCCCTTTAATTCCATCTCCATAGTCATTAGCAAAATTGGAGATAATTTGAAAAGAAATTGCAATAAACAACATCAAAACAAATAAAACCCATGAAAAATTGGGTTGATTTAAGCATAAAGCATTACCTACTAGTATCCCTGAAATAGACAAGGGAAGTGTTCGTAAGCGAGCGGCACTAAGCCAAATTTTAAATTGTTGCATCCTTTAGTTTAGGGAAATTTGGGGTATTTTTTAAAGTTAGGTGCTCGCTTTTCTAAAAAAGCTTTTTTTCCTTCCTGAGCTTCTTCCATCAAATAATACATCAATGTTGCGTCTCCTGCTAATTGCATCAGACCATGTTGACCGTCTAATTCAGCATTCAAAGATCGTTTTATCATTCGAAGTGCCAATGGACTTCTTTGTTGCATGATACTACACCATTCCATGACAGTATCTTCCAGTTGCTCTAGTGGTACTACTTTATTTACCATGCCCATTTCAAAAGCTTCCTGTGCCGTATATTGCTGACATAAAAACCAAATCTCTCTTGCTTTCTTTTGTCCCACGTGACGCGCAAGATATGATGAACCAAAACCACCATCAAAGCTTCCAACTTTTGGTCCTGTTTGTCCAAAAAGTGCATTTTCACTAGCAATTGTTAAATCACAAACGACATGCAATACATGACCTCCACCAATAGCATATCCATTTACCATAGCAATAACAGGCTTAGGCAGTTCACGAATACGTTTATGAAGATCCAGTACATTCAAACGAGGAACACCATCTTCACCAACATAACCACCTACTCCTTTGACATTTTGATCTCCCCCACTACAAAAAGCTTTATCTCCAATTCCTGTAAAAACAACAACATCTATGTCGTTGTCTTCTCTACAAACCTCTATTGCTTCAAGCATTTGAATATTTGTTTCGGGACGAAAAGCATTATAAACTTTGGGTCTATTGATTGTGATTTTTGCAACTCCTTCACAAAATTCAAAAAGAATATCACTATAGGTTGCTAAAGATTTCCATTTTCTCATTCTTACTTTTTTAATTAAACATGTTATTTGATGCCATAGATTTAAAATAATCTAACAAAACCGTATCGTTTATTTTTCTAGGCGTTTGTATTTCTAATATTCTAGGACCCTCTGAAGATCTAAATAAGCGAGCTAATTTTCGTTTTAACTGCCATTTTGAGGTTGCTTTTTGATATTTAAACCCAAATGCCTTAGCAACATATTTAGCATCGCGATTATGGATCGTTTCAAAATAACGATCATAAGAGGGGCTGTCTTTTTCTCCTGGTAAAATTCTAAAAATACCTCCCCCTTGATTATTAATTAAAATGATTTTAAAATTTTTGGGAATGTAGTCATTCCATAACCCATTAATGTCATAAAAAAAACTTAGATCACCAGTAATCAAAACAGTTGGCTTACTACTTATTTGTGCTGCACCTACAGCTGTAGCTGTACTTCCATCAATTCCACTGGTTCCTCTGTTACAGAAAAAATTGGTGCTTTCAGGCCAGTCTACTAATTGTGCATAGCGAATAGAAGAACTATTTGCTATTTGTAAGTGTACCCCATTGGGTATAGTATTTGCTATTTGATAAAAGACATTTAAATCTGAGAAAGGAAGGTTATTCAAATACGCTATTCCTTGATTTTTAAAGTGTTGGTATTTAGAGAAAATAGTAGTGTGAAAATCATTCTTAACATGATTTTCAACCGAATAATACAACTCACTAATAAATGAATTTGGTGTTTGAACAAAATGCTGATCTAAACGATAATAAGTATTGTAAGCTTTTTTTTCATTAACATGCCAATGATGCTTGGGTGCATGTGTTCTCAAAAAAGATTTTATTTTTTTTGAGACAACCATTCCTCCAAAAGTTAATACAATATCTGGAGACATAGCTGCCCTATGTTTTGTGTCAATTAGCTCTAATGAAGCCATTAAAGTGTCGATTGAGTGAATTGCCCTAGGGTGGTTTATATTTGAGGTTGTTTCGGTAAAAACGACAACAGAAGTATCTTCACAAAGTCTTTCTATGAGTTTTTTTTCAATTGAACCAGGAGGTAAAACACCTATGATTACCCATTTTTTCAAGGATTTATTCCAAAGTTTTTTTATTGAATCCAGCCCCTTTTCGATATTTGATTCCGCAAGTTGATTCGTGTCTATTTCGTCAAAAAGCAGTGCCTTCGAAGTCATACCATACAAAGGTTCTTCCATGGGAACATTAAAATGAACCGGACCCTTGCGGTCAATAGAAATTCGCAAGACTCTTGATATTTCTTTTGTGTTGTAGGTTTGAATGGAAGCTTGTATATCAGCAATTACTGATTCAGATGCATCAAAAGGAATCAACTTTTGCATCGGGTTTTGCAATAAGGTCTGTGTGGCATGACTTACATCGGGCTTTAATAATGCGGCAGCCTCAAGGTGTGGCTCAAAAACACCAGTTTGCCGGATGGTTTGTCCATCGCCAATATCTATTCTGTGCGGCATTCGGTCTGCGGATAAAACAACTAAAGAAATATCACTATAATAAGCTTCTGCAATTGCAGGATAAAAGTTTAATAGAGCTGAACCTGATGTACAGACTAATGCCACTGGTTGATTTAATTGCTGCGCCATTCCCAAGGCAAAAAAAGCAGCTGCTCGCTCATCAACAATACTATACGTTTTAAAATAAGAATCAGAAACAAAACCATTGGTCAAAGGGGCATTTCTGGAGCCTGCACAAATGACAATCCGCTCAATTTGATGGTGCGCACAAAGGCGAACCAAAGTCTGGGCAAGGGGAATCAGAGGGTATTTATTCATTCGTCAGAGTCTACTTCATTTCATACAAAAGTACAAAACCAAAGGCACTTCAGGAAACACAAAAAGGAGTTTATAAAATAGGAGTTAGCGTTTCAGCTTTTCGTTGAGTTTCTAACCACTCTAGTTCTGGATCACTAGATAAAGTGATTCCTGCTCCAACAAATAGTCGCACCCTTTCCGAATTCCACTCAGCACATCTTAAGTTCACAAATAAGTTTGCTTTCTCAGAAGTTAAAGGACCTAAAAAACCTGTATAAAATGAACGATCATACCCCTCGTTTTTTACGATAAATTCTTTAGCTTCTTTTTTAGGGACTCCTCCTACTGCTGGCGTAGGGTGTAACGCCGAAATTAAATTCATCAAACGTGATTCTAATTTTGGCAAAGTAAAACGAGTACAGAGATGCACAAGGTTTCCTGCTCTCTTGTTTAAAGGTTTGCCATATTGAATTTGATCATCCTTAAAAAGGGTTTTTAAATCCAAAAGAACTTGCTCGGTAACCAAGGCTTGCTCATCCTTCTCTTTATCTGACCAAAGAGGAATTTCATCAGGATTAAAAACCTGCGTGCCAGCTAATGCCATTGTTTGTGTTTCCGTAGACGAAGCTTCAACAAACTGCTCAGGAGTTGCACCAAGCCAAGTACCAGTGTGTGGATGGTGCCACAAATAAGTAAGGGCATTGGGATATCTATTTTCTAAAGCTAAAAAAAGAGTTTGTGGTTTTCGCTTTGACTTTAAATCAATAGGCCTAGAAAGAACTACTTTTTTCAACTTCCCATGAGCAATTTCTTTTTTTGCTTTATTGACTAGCTCTTTAAACTGCTGTTTGGTCTTTTCATTCTCTGAAAAAGCTGTTTGAATGGTATCAATCAGTTGTTTTTCTGGTCTTGGGAAATACTCAGTTTTTGAATTTGGAATTATAGGATTTTTTTCTAAACCTTTAAATGTAGTCATCACAAAACCGGACTCAGAAAGATCTGAAGTAGTATGTAAAATATCATTTTCTTGAGTAAAAAGGGTGATTTTTTGAGATTCAGGTAATCGAAATACAATAAAAGGGAGCTGGCTTTCCCACAAGGCATCAAGTCGCTTCTCTAGTCCTGTCAAATACATATTTTATTTCTGACGTGAATAGGTTGTTAGTTTACAAAGAGAAATTAATTGATCTTCCTCATCAGTAACTCTAATTTCCCACAACTGGATTGTTTTCCCTTTATGAATAGCCTTTGCATTAGCAAATACATAACCTGAAGAAATACTTTTAACATGATTTGCTGTAATCTCTATACCTCTTACCATTATACTGGGATCCCTGTTTAAAATAAAAACGGCAGCACTTCCCACACTTTCAGCCAACGCAGCTGTAGCTCCACCATGCAAAACTCCGTCTGGTTGATGTACTTTTTTAGTGACCGGCATTCTTGCAACCAAAAAATCTTCTCCCACATCGATAAAATCTATTTCTAGGGTTTCCATCAGCGTATTTTTGCAGATAGAATTACTCATTTCTAAAATCCGTGTTTTATCCATTTTTACCTTTTTGCTAAAATAAGAAAACCCCCTATGTTTTAAACACAGAAGGTTTTATTTTACATTTAAATTTTAATTCTATTTAACTTCTTCAAAGTCTACATCTTGTACATCATCTCCACCAGTAGCGGCATCAGGTCCAGGAGCTCCTTCTTGAGGTTGTCCTGCATCACCACCTGCCTCAGCTTGAGCCTTATACATTTCTTCTGAAGCATTCTTCCATGCTTCATTAATCGTTTCTAAAGCTTTATCTATTGCTTCTAAATCCTTCGCTGCATGTGCTGTTTTTAACTCTTCAAAAGCAGCTTCAATTGGTGCTTTTTTGTCATCTGATAGCTTATCACCAAATTCCTTCAATTGTTTTTCCGTTTGGAAAATCATTTGATCCGCACTGTTTAATTTATCTACTTCTTCTTTCGCTTTTTTATCTGCATCAGCATTAGCTTCTGCCTCTTTACGCATTTTTTCAATTTCTTCCTCTGTCAATCCAGAAGAGGCCTCTATTCGAATGTCTTGCGATTTTCCAGTTGCTTTATCTTGAGCACTTACTTTGATTATTCCATTAGCATCAATATCAAATGTTACCTCAATTTGTGGTGTTCCTCTTTGTGCAGGTGGAAGTCCGTCTAAATGGAAACGCCCAATTGTATTATTATCTCCAGCCATTGATCGTTCTCCTTGTAACACATGAATTTCAACAGAAGGCTGATTGTCTGCTGCCGTAGAAAATACTTGGGATTTTTTTGTGGGAATAGTCGTATTTGACTCTATCAGCTTAGTCATTACACCTCCCATAGTTTCAATACCTAAAGAGAGTGGAGTAACATCTAATAAGAGAACATCTTTTACATCTCCAGTCAATACACCTCCTTGAATCGCTGCTCCTACTGCAACAACTTCATCAGGGTTTACTCCTTTTGAAGGCTTCTTACTGAAGAATTTTTCTACTTCGCCCTGTATTACAGGAATTCGTGTAGAACCACCAACTAAAATAATTTCATCTATTTCAGATGTAGAAAGTCCAGCATCGTCTAATGCCTTTTTAACAGGAGTCATAGAGCGCTTTACTAAATCATCTGCTAACTGCTCAAAATTGGCTCTTGTTAGAGATGTAACCAAGTGCTTAGGCCCACTTTCTGTTGCTGTAACATAGGGTAAATTAATCTCGGTTTGTGTAGATGAGGATAATTCAATTTTTGCTTTTTCAGCAGCTTCCTTCAGACGTTGTAATGCCATAGGATCCTTTCGTAAGTCAATAGACTCGTCTTTTATGAATTTTTCAGCTAAAAAATCAATGATTACTTGGTCAAAGTCATCTCCTCCTAGGTGAGTGTCACCATTGGTAGAAAGTACTTCAAAAACACCATCACCCAACTCTAAAATTGAAATATCAAAAGTTCCTCCTCCAAGGTCATATACTGCAATTTTTTTGTCAGAACCACCTTTATCCATACCATAAGCGAGTGCCGCAGCAGTTGGTTCATTAATAATTCGTTGCACTTTAAGGCCTGCGATCTCGCCCGCCTCTTTGGTTGCTTGACGTTGCGCATCGTTAAAATAAGCAGGAACAGTAATAACAGCTTCTGTAACATCTTGTCCTAAATAATCTTCAGCTGTTTTCTTCATTTTTTGAAGTGTCATCGCTGATAATTCTTGGGGGGTATATAATCTGCCATCAATGTCAACCCGGGGAGTATCATTGTCTCCTTTTACGACTTTGTAGGCTACATTTTTTAATTCTTTACTTGATTCAGAAAATTTATTTCCCATAAATCGTTTGATCGAAGCAATGGTTTTGGTAGGATTGGTAACCGCTTGTCTTTTAGCCGGATCACCTACTTTAATTTCACCTCCCTCAACAAAAGCTATGACCGATGGAGTTGTACGTTTCCCCTCTGCGTTAGGGATTACAACAGGTTCATTCCCTTCCATTACAGAAACACACGAGTTGGTGGTTCCTAAATCAATTCCAATAATTTTACTCATGATAATTTATTAATATTTAAAAGAACCTTTTCAAGCATTATGCCACAATACAATAACTGACAGCTTGACAGTTTAAATTAAATCCGAATAAATACAACTACTATTTTTATTTTTAAAAAAACAAAAATGAGCTCTAAACTTTAAGTTAAAACTGCTGCTTTGACTCTTGTATTTATTTTAAAGTGGTTAAAAAAGAAATACTATTTTTGAAAAAAAGAAAACATGTCTTCAGCGAAGAAAAACTATACCCGAATTACGACCAAAAGTCTTTCAGAAATGAAAGCTAATGGGGAAAAAATAGCCATGCTTACTGCTTATGATTTCACCCTTGCAGGGATAGTAGATCAGGCGGGGATTGATATTATTTTAGTTGGTGATTCTGCTTCCAATGTCATGGCAGGTCACGAAACTACGCTTCCTATTACCTTGGATCAAATGATTTATCATGCAAGCAGTGTGGTTCGAGGGGTTGAAAGAGCACTTGTTGTTGTTGACCTGCCTTTTGGAACCTACCAAGCAGATTCTAAAGAAGCCCTTCGTTCTGCAATTAGAATTATGAAAGAATCTGGAGCCCATGCAGTAAAACTTGAGGGGGGTAAGCAAGTAAAAGAATCTATAGAACGAATCCTAAAAGCAGGAATTCCTGTAATGGGTCATTTAGGGTTGACCCCACAATCGATCTATAAGTTTGGAACCTACACTGTCCGTGCAAAAGAGGAAGAAGAGGCTAAGCAACTTATTGCAGATGCCAAAATGTTAGAACAAATTGGTTGTTTTGGGGTTGTACTTGAAAAAATTCCTGCAACTCTTGCTGGAGAAGTTGCAAAAGAAATTAGCATTCCAGTCATAGGAATTGGAGCTGGAAATCAAGTTGATGGTCAGGTTTTGGTTTTACATGACATGCTAGGCATGAGTAAAGAGTTTAGTCCACGTTTTTTAAGACGTTATTTAGATCTAAATACTAGTATTAGTGAGGCGGTCCAGTTTTACACCACAGATGTCAAAAAAGGAGATTTTCCTAACGAAAAAGAGCAATATTAAATTCTATGAATATTAAAGAGCGTATTCTTTTTGAGGACAATCATTTAATTATTGTAAATAAAGAAGCAAAAGAGCTTGTACAGGGCGATAAAACAGGTGACCCCACATTAGCCGATCATTTAAAAGCCTACATAAAGGTTAAATACAAGAAACCTGGTGAGGTCTATTTAGGAATAGTGCATCGCATTGATAGACCCACAAGTGGCGTTGTTGTTTTCACAAAAACATCCAAGGCATTGGCCCGGCTTAATGCGCAATTTGAAAAACGTTCCCCAAGAAAAACTTATTGGGCAGTAGTAGACAAATCATTTCCCACACAAAAAGGGAACTTGACCCACTGGATGACTAGAAACCAAAAACAAAACAAATCTAAAGCTCACATCAATGAAGTTCCCAACAGCAAAATCGCAAAGTTAAGCTACAAAAGAATTCAAGAATTTGAGCATTATTGCCTTTTAGAAGTTACTTTAGAAACTGGGCGTCATCATCAGATAAGAGCTCAACTGAGTAGTTTAGGATTTCCCATCCATGGAGATTTGAAATACGGTGCAGATCGAAGCAATAAAGATGGCAGTATAAGCTTACATGCTAGAAAGTTACAAATTGAACACCCAATTACTAATGAAACGGTAAGTTTTGTAGCTAACCCTCAGAAATCTGGGATATGGAAGGCCGTTCTTTCCGATTAAGCAGCGTTGCCTTTTGCTGAATTATTTCTGCAATTGGCACATTTTTGATCTTACTTTCCAGCCACGAAAGTATATCCAAATATAAAAAAGAGCGTCTTTCGTAAGGATCATTTTCATATTGCTTCAATTCAGTGTAAAGATTTTCAAAGGCAGTTTTTATCTCATGTGGATAAATATCACCTAAATTTCTCACAAAACGAATCATAGCCTTTTGTACGGCATGCAAGTCGTTCATTTTAATTAAGAATTTATAGGTGTCACGAAGGTGAGTTTCCAAATGGTAATCAAACCCAGCTTCATAGTGTGCGAAAATGTTTAACACTCGAGAAAAACAAAGTAAATCTTCTCTCATTTTTAAACGCTTATTGCTTATTATCTTGTCTAGAAAAACAATACAGTTCTCATAATCGGCAGCTCCAAAATAAACACAAGCAATCTTGTAATAAAACATCATAATATGATGCGCATCAATTTGGTTACTATAATCTTTTATTCCTTTTAAAATTTCCGGTATTACGGTGACTGCTTCGTCAAAACTCCCTTCTAAAAAGTGAAGATTTAATTTATTGCTGTAATAAAAAAGAAAGTTAAGGGCTTTTAGATTATCATTAACAGGAAAATCTTCATGGGTGGTCCTTACAATCATTTGCTTTAAAGTATCCTTAAACTTGGAAGGGTATTTAATTAATGTCAAACTTTCCATCAAATAATTATTTCCTTTTAAATAGAAAACAGGATGAATTGCAATCATGGACGGCTTTTCTTCAAACATCTCAATCCACTTTGCAGCATAACGGTAAGTTGATAGAAAATCTTGAATTAAAAAACTATACCAAACATGGGCTTTAAAATACCAGAGTTTTTCACGAAAACCTAAAGTATCGTAATCAAGCTTGGGCAGTTTTTCATAAAAAAACTGTGTGATTTCTCGAAATTCCTCATCACTCTTAGCATATCCCGCTTTAATCAATCGTTCATACAACTGAAGAGATAAATTAGATAATTTAGTTGCTAAATCATTCTGAGTTCTTAATAAATTTGACTCTAATATAAGCGCCTCAGTTCTATTGCTCAAACTACGGGTGATGTATTGTGATTCAATTACTTTTTCTAATTCAACAATATCGTAGGCACTATATTTTTCTTCATTTTTTAAAGCTATTAATTTCGCTTTTTCCAAAACTTTCAAACTTTGCTTATACAAACCCTTTTGATATAGAATAGTAGCGAAATCAAGTTGTTCACGAATTAGAATCCGAATGTTTTTGTGGACAGGATTCATCCGTAAACTGATTAATATCTGCTTATATAAATGTGCTTTTAAATTTGATAATTGCTGTTTGGTAACAATCCCTTTACTTAAAATTACTTTTTCATCATAACGATTCATCCGATCCAATTGTTGAAAAAGATTTAAGAATTTAGAGTCGTTATTAGACCCCATTCGTCCAACGTACAATCTAAATTGTCTTTTCTCTGACTTGGTGAGGGATTTTACAAGTACAAATAAATTATCTTTCTGCTCATTTGTCATTGTAAAGTTTTTTGATGCAAACTGCTAATTATTAGTGCTTTAAGGTGTTGTTTCACGTGTAGGATGTTGTAATACAAAAATAGGGATTTTATCTTACTTATTAGTTAAGATGTAATTTAGTAATTTAATTAAAACTTTATCCGTTTTCCCTATGGAATATGTTGAGATTTTTGACACTACTTTACGAGATGGAGAGCAAGTCCCGGGATGTAAATTAGACTCTAAAACAAAGTTAATAATTGCAGAGCAATTAGACTTCCTTGGAGTAGATGTTTTAGAAGCTGGATTTCCTATTTCAAGTCCAGGAGACTTTAAAGCAGTGGAGGATATTTCTAAATTAATAAAAAATGCCCGCGTTTGCGGTTTGACAAGAGCAGTAAAAAAAGATATTGATGTTGCTGCGGAGGCATTAAAATATGCTAAACGCTCTCGGATTCACACAGGTATCGGAACTTCAGAAAGTCACATGCGTTATAAGTTCAACGCCACCCCTGACCAGATCATTGAACGAGCTATCGCTGCCGTAAGTCATGCAAAAAGCTATGTTGAAGACGTTGAATTTTATGCTGAAGATGCAGGACGTACGGACAACGAGTTCCTAGCGCGAGTATGTGAAGCTGTTATCAAAGCAGGAGCTACGGTTCTAAATATTCCAGACACAACAGGATATTGTCTACCCGAGGAATACGGTGCTAAAATGAAGTACTTGAAAGAAAATGTAAATGGGATTCACAAAGCACGCCTTTCTTGTCATTGTCATAACGACTTAGGATTGGCAACCGCAAACTCAATTGCGGGGGTACAGTATGGTGCACGTCAAATAGAATGTACCATTAATGGCATTGGTGAACGAGCAGGCAATACCTCTTTAGAAGAGGTTGTCATGATTTTAAGGCAACACCCAAGTCTTGACTTAGATACCCGAATAAAATCACAAATGCTTTTTGGATTAAGTCAACTGGTTTCTGAAAGTATGGCAATGCCGGTGCAGCCAAATAAAGCCATTGTTGGAGCAAATGCATTTGCTCACTCGTCTGGAATTCACCAAGATGGAGTTATTAAAAAACGCGAAACATACGAAATTATAGACCCTAAAGATGTTGGGGTAACTGAATCGTCTATTATTCTAACTGCTAGAAGCGGTAGAGCTGCAATAGCCTACCGTGCTAAAAATATAGGTTATGAATTAGACAAACTACAATTAGATAAAGTTTACAATCAGTTTTTAATTGAAGCTGATAAAAAGAAAGAAATTAATGATGATGATTTACCAAAAATCATCAAAGCGAGTAATATTTAATTTGAATTTCCACTTAAATGAAACAAACCCTATTTGATAAAGTTTGGGACTCCCACGTTGTTAAAAGCATCAACAATGGTCCTGATGTACTTTTCATTGACCGTCACATGATTCACGAAGTAACAAGTCCCGTTGCTTTTCTTGGATTAAAAAACAGAAAATTACCTGTTTTATATCCTGAACGCACATTTGCTACTGCTGATCATAACACCCCTACTCTGAACCAGCACCTCCCGGTAGCTGATCCATTATCAAGAAATCAATTAAAAGCCTTAGAAGAAAATGCAACAGCGCATGGCATCTCTTATTGGGGGTTAGGACATAAAAAAAATGGTATCGTTCACGTTGTAGGACCTGAGTATGGAATTACTCAACCGGGAGCAACTATAGTTTGTGGTGACTCGCATACCTCAACACATGGAGCCTTTGGCGCAATTGCATTCGGAATTGGAACTTCAGAAGTTGAAATGGTCTTAGCAACCCAATGCATCATGCAACCCAAGCCAAAGAAAATGCGTATTTCAATTAACGGCTCGCTCAATCATGGTGTGACACCTAAAGATGTAGCACTCTTTATTATTTCAAAACTTACCACTTCAGGAGCGACAGGCTATTTTGTTGAATATGCAGGAGAAGTTTTTGAGCAACTGAGCATGGAAGGACGGATGACCGTCTGTAATTTGAGTATTGAAATGGGTGCTCGTGGCGGTATGATAGCGCCTGATGAAAAAACATTTGAATACATTAAAGGAAGAGAATTTACACCTCAAGGTTCCAATTGGGATAAAGCAATGGCCTATTGGAAAACCTTATATACAGATGAAGGAGCTACTTTTGATAAGGAGCTTACATTCGATGGAGCAGAAATTGATCCCATGATCACTTTTGGAACTAACCCAGGAATGGGAATGAGTATCACTAAGGTCATTCCAACTGCAGCTAGCGTAGAAGGCGGAGCTGCAACTTATAAAAAATCCTTAGACTATATGGGTTACAACGAAGGAGAAAGTATGATTGGAAAGCCTATTGACTTTGTTTTTATTGGAAGTTGTACAAATGGTAGAATTGAAGATTTTAGAGCTTTTGCCAGTATTGTGAAAGGAAAAAAACGAGCTAAGAATGTCACTGCATGGTTAGTCCCTGGATCACACAAAGTTTTAGCCTCTATTAAAGAAGAGGGGTTGCTTGAGATTTTTGAAGCAGCTGAATTCGAGCTTCGTGAGCCAGGATGTTCAGCTTGTTTAGCAATGAATGATGATAAAATCCCTGCTGGAAAATACGCAGTAAGTACCTCCAATAGAAATTTTGAGGGGCGTCAAGGACCTGGCTCGAGGACCTTACTTGCTAGTCCCCTAGTTGCAGCAGCAGCAGCAATTACAGGAAAAATAACAGATCCAAGAACATTAATACAATAAACATGGCATACGATTCATTTAGTATTTTAACAAGTACAGCGGTACCGCTTCCTATTGAAAATGTAGATACGGACCAAATCATACCTGCCCGCTTTCTAAAAGCAACAGAACGTGTTGGCTTTGGAGATAATTTATTTCGTGATTGGCGTTACAATCAAGATGACTCACCCAAAGCTGATTTTGTTTTAAACGACGCAACCTATCAAGGAAAAATTTTTGTATGTGGACACAATTTCGGATCAGGATCATCTCGTGAGCACGCGGCGTGGGCTGTTTATGACTATGGTTTTCGCTGCGTTGTTTCCAGCTTTTTTGCAGATATATTCAGAAATAACTGTTTGAATATAGGGGTACTTCCTGTCCAGGTCTCTACTGAATTTTTAGCTGAAATTTTTGAAGCTATTCAAGATGATCCCTCAACACAATTAACTGTTGATTTACATAAACAAAGTATCGTTCTATCATCTAATGGGAAATCCGAGTTTTTTGACATCAATGACTACAAAAAAGATAATATGCTCAATGGCTATGATGACATAGACTACCTGAGTAATATCAAATCAGAAATCGAAGGGTTTGCTTTAAACACTCCTCTATAAATCAGATACCGTTTAGATGAAAAAAAGAATGCTAGAAATAATGGACACGACACTACGAGATGGGGAACAAACCTCTGGTGTTTCCTTTTCAGCGTCTGAAAAATTAACGTTAGCAAAACTACTCTTACAAGAACTTAAAGTTGATCGTATAGAAATTGCTTCTGCTAGAGTATCCGACGGAGAATTTAAAGCAGTTAAAGAAATTACCTCTTGGGCGAAAGATTATAACTTTATTGAAAAAATAGAAGTACTCACTTTTGTGGATGGAGGAACTTCAATAAAATGGATGCAAGATTCAGGAGCAATAGTTCAAAACCTATTGACTAAAGGTTCTTTAAACCATCTGAAATATCAACTTAACCAAAAACCGCTTGAACATTTTAATAATGTTAAACAAACCATTAAACTAGGAAAAGAACAGGGGTTTAAAACCAATGTATATCTTGAGGATTGGAGTAATGGAATGCGTCACTCCGAATCCTACGTTTTTGATTATTTAGATTTTCTTTCTGATCAACCTATTGAAAGAGTACTACTTCCTGATACATTGGGAGTTTTGACTCCCGAACTAACGAAAAATTATCTTACTTCAATCATTGATCGCTATCCATCGCTTCATTTTGATTTTCATGGACATAATGATTATGACTTAAGTGTAGCTAATACTATGGAGGCAGTTAAAGCAGGAGTAAATGGCTTACACCTTACCGTGAATGGAATGGGAGAACGAGCTGGAAATGCCCCTTTAGCGAGTGTGGTTGCTGTTATAAATGATTTCATGCCCGAAATAAACATCAGCATAAATGAAGATTCGCTTTTTAAAGTGAGTCAACTAGTAGCAACACTAACAGGGTTTCGTATTCCTGCAAACAAACCTATTGTAGGTGAAAATGTGTTTACACAAACTGCAGGAATCCATGCTGATGGGGATTCAAAAAAGAATTTGTATTTTAATAATCTTCTTCCGGAGCGCTTTGGACGTAAACGTAAATACGCCCTTGGAAAAACATCCGGAAAAGCAAATATTCAAAAGAATCTCCAAGAATTAGGACTTACACTTAATGATGTTGAACTTAAAAAAGTTACCCAACGCATCATTGAGCTCGGTGATAAAAAAGAACGTATGACTGCTGAAGATTTACCTTTTATCATCTCCGATGTCTTGGGTAATAATGTTGCCAGTCGTGTAAAAATCAAATCCTATGTATTGACCCACTCTAAAGGTTTGAGCCCAACTACCAGTGTTTCTGTAGAAATAGATGGAAAAAGCCACGAACAAAATGCTTCGGGTGATGGACAGTATGACGCCTTTTGGAATGCACTACAAAAAATTTACTATCCACAAAATATTGATTTACCAAGATTAATTGATTACGCTGTACGTATTCCTCCTGGGAGTAACTCAGATGGTCTTTGTGAAACTACCATCACTTGGAAAAGTGAAACCAAAGAATTTACTACTCGTGGCTTAGATTCTGACCAAACGGTCGCTGCCATAAAAGCCACTGAAAAAATGTTGAATATCATTCAAAACTAAAACCTATATGCATTTAAAAATTGCCCTTTTAGCCGGAGACGGTATCGGACCCGAAGTGATTGATCAAGCCGTAAAGGTTTCTGATGCGATTGCTAACAAATTTAATCATAGCATTGAGTGGACACCCGCTCTTACAGGAGCTGCTGCTATTGACGCTGTGGGCGATCCCTACCCTGAAGAAACACACCAAATTTGCCTTGATGCAGATGCTATTTTATTTGGTGCAATAGGACATCCTCGATTTGATAATGATCCTTCTGCAAAAATACGTCCTGAACAAGGTTTATTGAAGATGCGTCAAAAATTAGGCTTATTTGCGAATGTACGTCCCACCTTTACCTTCCCTTCCCTGTTGGATAAATCGCCTCTAAAAAGAGAACGCATTGAAGGTACAGATTTAGTTTTTTTACGTGAATTAACCGGAGGGATATACTTTGGTGAACGTGGCCGAAAAGATAATGGTAATACAGCTTTTGATACCTGTACCTATACGCGAGAAGAAATCAAGCGTTTAGCCGTAAAGGGTTTTGAATTAGCAATGACCAGGTCTAAAAAATTATGTTGTGTAGACAAAGCCAATGTCTTGGAAAGTTCTCGTCTATGGAGAGAAACCGTACAAGCTATGGAAAAAGACTATCCAGAAGTGGAAGTGTCATACGAATTTGTGGATGCAGTAGCCATGCGTTTAGTGCAATGGCCCAACAGTTATGATGTCTTAATTACCGAAAACTTGTTCGGTGATATCCTCACTGATGAGGCTTCGGTTATTTCAGGTTCTATGGGACTGATGCCTTCTGCTTCTGTTGGAACAGAAAACGCTTTGTACGAACCCATACATGGATCATTTCCACAAGCGACAGGTTTAGGTATTGCCAACCCACTTGCTACGATACTTTCTGCTGCCATGCTTTTTGAAATGAGCTTTGGTTTGATAGAGGAAGGTGCTGAAATTCGACGAGTAGTTGATCTTTCTCTAGCGGAAGGAGTCGTAACAGAAGACCTTAAAGAAGGAAGTGTCAAAGCAAATTCTACTTCTGAAGTAGGTGATTATTTGGTTAAGCAAATATTAGGATAAACACCCACAACATTTTAAAACAAAAACTAAGCATGAGCAAGAACACCTTAACCATAGTTGCAAAAATTATAGCCAAGTCAGCTCATCGAGAAGAAGTTAAGAAGGGTTTATTGGGATTAATCACTCCTACATTAGAGGAGAAAGGATGTATCAATTATGACCTACATCAAGATCATACCAATGAAAACATATTCCTCTTTTATGAAAACTGGGAAAGCAGAGCTCTTTGGCTAGACCACAATGCTTCGTCTCATATTGCAGCTTATCAAAAAGCAACTGATGGCTATATTGAAGATTTTGAAATATATGAAATGCGTGTAATCTAGAAATTTCTTTTACTCTTTTGGACTTTTAGCTTACAAATGCAATTAAAGTTTTCCAAATATTTAAAATAAAATTGAATAAAAAAGGAACCGTAATCATACACAATAAAAATTAAGTTAGTCTTTCACCTACGTGAAGATTTATTATTTTAGATTTTAATTAGGCAAAATTCTTTTCTAAAACATAAAAAAAGTTACCCATGACGAAAACCTTATTGATAATACTCACTGTTATAACATTGCAAACATGTATCTCAAGTACACCCCCAATAAATTATTCGGAACCTATATGGGAACCTCAAACTGAGGTTATTCAAGGAATGAAAAAAGCCTATTTTGCTTCGGGCTGTTTTTGGTGTGTTGAAGCTGTATATGAAAGTGTTAAAGGAGTTTCAGAAGCCTATTCAGGTTATGCAGGAGGATTTACAAAAAATCCCAATTACAATCAGATAGGAACAGGAAAAACAGGCCACGCTGAAGCCGTAGAAGTTATTTACGATCCTGAAGTTGTTAGCTTTGCCACATTAGTACAGGTATTCTTTGGTTCTCACGATCCTACTACTCCCAATCGTCAGGGACCTGATCGTGGATCGCAATACCGTTCAATTGCTTTCTACACATCTCCTGAGGAACAAGAAATTATTATTCGGTATATTGAGTTATTACAAGAAAAAGAAATCTTTAATAATGAAATAGTAACTGAAATCAAGCCACTAGAAAAATTCTATTACGCAGAAGAATATCATCAAAATTACGAGCGAAACAACCCCAACAATCCTTATGTAAAGCAAGTATCCATTCCGCGTCTCCGTAAGTTTCAAAATGCCTATCCTGAGCTTTTAAAAGAAAAACATTAACCTGTGAAGGTCTTTACGATAGAAAACGAGCTCCTTAAAGCTGTTTTTTTAGATTACGGCGCTACCTTACACCAACTATGGGTAAAAGATAAAAAGGGAGTTCCTACAAATGTAATTATGGGTTTAGAGACTCCTAAAGAGTACCTTGAAGACTCTTGGTCACGTGGAGCTGTAGTGGGTCGGTTTGCAGGAAGATTAGAAAACCCAATCCATGTTCAATCAAAACCAATCCCTATAGAACACTCAGACGGTGTCCTATTACATAGCGGAAGTAGTGGATGGAATACAAAGACATGGAATTTAAAGGAAGAAAAAAAAGACATGATATCTTTTAGCCATTTTTGTCCAGAAGGAGCGAGTGGTTTTCCCGGCTATGTTGAAGCAGAGATAATGTATCATCTTAAAGAGAATAGTTTACATCTAAACTATCTTGCTCAAACAAGTGCAGACACACATATCAATTTGACAAATCATGCCTATTTTAATTTAAATCCAAAAGGTAAAATTAATACCCAATATCTATGTATTCATGCTGATGAAGTTTTAGAACTTAAATCAACATTAGTGCCTAATGGTATTAAAAAAAGTGTGAAAGAAACGCAATTTGATTTCAAAGAACAAAAACAAATCAATAATACACGCTTAGATGATTACTTTGTATTACAAAATGACTCGAAAGAAGCTGCTGTTCTCTTTTCACAAGAAACTGGAATTGAAATGAAAACAGTCACCAATCAGCCAGGTTTA
Organism: Flavobacteriaceae bacterium; assembly: GCA_018646605.1. Taxonomy (GTDB): domain Bacteria; phylum Bacteroidota; class Bacteroidia; order Flavobacteriales; family Flavobacteriaceae; genus MS024-2A. Next base: position 25,899 of record JABGUL010000027.1, on the reverse strand, counting down.
GTTGTTTTTACTCCACCGCACTTTGAGGCGATTTGTTTTGAAACACAAAAATTTTCCAACACACCCAATATTTCAAAATTTCCATCAACTTTAATAAAAGCTGGAGAGCTTTACAATCAAAAAACGCATTATACTTTTAGCTTAAAAACCGTTTTACAAAGCGAATCCACAACTTAAAAAAGAGGTAACCTATACCACTTCCAAAAAGAGCACCACTAAGGATATCTAAAGGAAAGTGAACTCCTATATAAACTCTACTGTAAGCAATTAAGGCAGCTATAAAAAGTAATATATAAGGCAAATAACGGAGGTAAAATTTTAAAATTCCCCCAAAAAATATTGCTAGAGCAAAAGAATTTGAAGCATGGCCAGAAAAGAAACTAAATCGGCCACCACAAGTAGGTTTCACCAAACGAACCAAGGATTTGATTTCTTCATCATAACAGGGTCTTAATCGGCCTACATTTACCTTAAATAAATTTGTAAACTGATCTGTTACCAAAATTAAAAGCCCCGTAAAAAATAATAAATAAAGTCCCTTTTTCCAAGAGGTTTTCCATGAAATAAGTAGCCAAAGAACTAAATAAACAACCACATTTGATGCACGATGAGTCATCATCATCCAGAAACCATCAAAAGTTGGAGTTCCTAAACTATTTAGCCATATAAAAAGAGCCTTATCCCAGGCAATCAATGAGTCCATTATTATTCAAGTGATTCCATTTCATTATCATAAAAATCGAAAGCTGCTTCAATCAGAAAATGAGATTCTGCTTTTAAATTAGCTTCATCTTCTTTATCAAAATCTTCAAGCCAGTGAACCTCATCGTTAGAAACGTTTAGAATAAAGCGCGGGTATTCTGTATGTACAATAAAAAGATCATCTTCAAAAGAAGAATTGTCTGCAATGAGAAATTTAGGAAGTTCCATAGTTTTATTTTTCTATTAATTTTAACGTCATTTGATTAAACCGAATATAAAGAAGAACAGCAGAAGCCGTAAGTCCTGAAAGCAAGCCTATCCATATACCTATTACTCCTAAAGAGGTATGTAGACCAAGGTAATAGGAAATTGGAAATCCAAAAATCCCATAAGAAAAGAAAGTAATCCATGCTGGAATATTAACATCTTGTAGACCTCTGAGCGCACCTAGCACCACTGCCTGTAAACCGTCAGAAATTTGAAAGAATGCTGAAACAATAAGTAAAGAAGAAGCCATCTGAACTACTTCTCTAACATCCATGATTTGAAGTGGGTTAGAGCCATCTAGATAAATCCAAGGAAGGTAGCTATTCATAATTAAAAAGAATAAGCAGAATAGGATATCAAACAAAAAGATGAGTAGGAATATAGAGTATGCTATTCGCTTTAAGGACACAAAATCTCCCCTCCCTTTTTGATTTCCCACACGAATCATTGCGGTAACACCCAATCCCATGGCAAACATAAAAGTCATGGAAGATAAGTTAAGAGCAATTTGATTTGCTGCCTGTGGGTTTTTTCCTAAAAATCCAGATAACCAAATTGCGGCAGTGAAGAAAATTACTTCAAAAAACATTTGCATGGCAGAAGGAAATCCTAATCGAATTATTTTTTTAAATAAATTCCAGTCCGATTTTTTCCAAACCACCCCTTGAGCAAAGTCTATAAAGCGCTTGTTATACCGAACATATAAAGCCATAAATAAAAGCATAGAACAGCGGGATATTAAGGTTCCTAACGCGGCACCTTCCACTCCCATCTTTGGAAAGATCCAAAATCCAAAGATTAAAACATAATTTAGAATTACATTAATAACATTTCCTATCAATGTAGCATACATTGCAGGTCGGGTATGAGAAAGGCCTTCTGAAAACTGTTTGAAAGCTTGGAACGTTACTAAAGGAATAAGTGAAATAGCAACCCATTTTAAATAGGGAAAAGCCAAAACAACTACCTCTTCAGGCTGCCCCATATGGTATAAAAGAGGTTTACTTAATAAAACCGCTAGGCTTAAAAAAATACCAATAAAAGTACATAGCAATAGGCCATGTATAAAAACATTTCGCCCTGACTGAATATCATTTGCACCATCTGTTTCAGCCACTAGAGGAGTAATGGCAGTTGAAAAACCAATGCCTAGAGACATCGCAACAAAAAAGAAACTATTCCCTAGCGATACAGCAGCCAACTCAGCAGTACCCAACTGCCCTACCATTATATTATCTACCAATTGGACAAAAGTATGTCCCAAAAGACCAACAATTACTGGAGAAGCAAGCTTTAAATTGTATTTAAACTCTTTGGTATATTGACTTAAAGCAACTATCATTCAAGAAAGTGGATTAAAAACCATATTGGTCTACTAGATAAACCAAACTAGCCATTGCTGCAGCTCCCAACTCCAATTCACGTTTATTAATAGCATCAAATGTATCGTTTGCAGCATGGTGATGATCAAAATACCTTTGTGAGTCAGGACGTAATCCTGAAAGTACTATTTTTCCATTTCGAAGTGGACCAATATCGGCACCACTACCCCCCAATTTAAAATTATTTGCTAGATAGGGTTCAAAATATGTTTTCCAAGAGGATACTTGGTTAAATTGCTCGGGACTAGCTTCAAAAACAAACCCTCTTGGACTAAAACCACCCGCATCGGATTCCAAAGCAAAAATGTGGTTCTCTTTATTATTTTTAGCATATTTAGCGTATGCTTTTCCACCACGTAAACCATTTTCTTCATTCATATACAATACCACGCGAATGGTTCTCTTAGGAATGTATTTCATTGCCTTGAATAATCGTAAAACTTCCATTGATTGAACAATTCCAGCACCGTCATCATGAGCGCCGTCTCCTAAATCCCAGGAATCTAAATGCCCCCCAACAACAATTATCTCATCTGGAAATTCACTCCCCTTAATTTCACCTACCACATTATGTGAGGGAACATCAGGAAAATTTCTACAGTCTTGTTTTAAGTAAAAGTCCAAATCAGCATTCAATGAAAGCATTGAACTCAATAGTTGAGCCCCATTAGTACTTATTGCAGCAGCAGGAATTCTTAATTTATTTGGTAAATCACCGTAATACATAGCTCCAGTATGAGGATAATCATCCAATCTTAAATTCATAGATCGAACAATTACACCTACGGCTCCCAAACGAGCAGCAACAGCAGCTCCACGAGAACGTTGATTTACAGATTTGGAATACGCTTCAAAAGTGTTAATTAAATCTGAGGGCATAGCACGATTATAAAAGACAAATTTGCCTTTTACCTTTGCTTCCCCTAGCGCTTCTAATTCCTCAAAACTTTTTACCTCAACTACCCTAGCAAGTAAACCAGCAGAAGGAGTAGCAACAGATCCTCCCAAAGAACAAACGGGAACATTCATGCTTCGGCCAGGGCCAGTAATTATGCTAGCATATTCAAAAGTACCTCTTACCCACTTTGGGACCATAACATCTTGAAGAAATACACGATCTAGAGAAACTTCATCCAATTCATCTTTTCCCCACTGAACAGCTCGTTCAGCATTTAATGAACCCGAAAGTCTTCCTCCTATATTATTCGATAGATGATCTAGCCATTCATATGCTTTACCTTTGGTTAATGCTTCAGTATAAATTGCATCAATTTTTTCTTTATGAATATCTTCTTGTGCTTGAATTAAAGTAAAACTCATTGTGCAAAAGAAAAGTAACAGGAGATTTTTCATAATAAGATTATTTAGGTGCAAATTGATTAATATTTTTTGCGCTTATTGGATTATCACCCAAAATCATAAGCCTTTCAATAACATTTCGAAGTTCTCGCACATTTCCAGTCCACGGATAATCGTGTAATTTTTCTAATGCTTGATCTGAAAAAATCTTCGGCTCAAGACCTTGTTCTTTAACTAATAGTGCTGTAAAATGATTTGTCAATAAAGGAATATCTAATAATCGCTCACTAAGAGCAGGAACATGAATTAAAATAACAGCTAGACGATGGTATAGATCTTCTCTAAATCTTCCTTCTTCAATTTCTTTCTTTAAATTCTTATTGGTTGCAGCGATTACACGAACATTTACAGAAATATCTTTCTCATTGCCCACGCGCTGAACCTTTTTTTCTTGTAAAGCTCTTAATACTTTAGCTTGAGCAGCCAAACTCATGTCAGCTATCTCATCCAAAAACAGAGTACCATTATGGGCCGCTTCAAATTTTCCAGACCGGTCTTTCACAGCAGATGTAAAAGCACCTTTTACATGCCCAAAAAGCTCACTTTCAATTAGTTCAGATGGAATTGCAGCGCAATTCACCTCAATTAAATTTTCAGCATTTCGATCACTTTGTTCATGCAATTGATGTGCTACAAGTTCTTTTCCTGTTCCATTCTCACCGGTTATGAGGACACGAGCATCTGTTGATGCCACTTTAGAAATCATTTCTCTTACCTCCTGAATTTGAGGACTCTCACCAATAATGACATATTTTTGAGCAACTTTACTTTTTAGCTTTATATTTTCTGAACGCAATGATTTATTTTCAAGTGCGTGACGTATAGAAGTTAGTAATCGATTTAAGTCAGGTGGTTTAGATATAAAGTCATATGCCCCTAGCTTCATCGCCTCAACGGCAGTTTCAACATTCCCATGCCCTGTCAGCATTATAAAGGGAACGTTAATATTCTTTTCATTTGCTTTTTGCAGTACTTCAATACCATCCATTTTAGGCATTTTAATATCACATAAAACCAAATCGAATTGTTTCTTACTTAAGTGTGATAGTCCTTCTTTTCCTTCAATAGCTTCTGTTACTTGATACGAATCATTTTCTTCTGATAAAATACGAGAAAGTACACGTCTAATCGGTTCTTCATCTTCAATCAATAAAATTTGAATCATTTTAGCGTTTTTGGAGGATTAACAAAGGTAAGTGTTCGCTGTGGAAATGGAATTTCTATATTATGCTTGTGAAATTCCTCAAAAATCTCATAACGTAAATCACTTTTTACAATATTGGAAGCGAAGCTGCTGTTTAATGCAAAATATAACTGAAATATAATGGCATTGTCTCCAAAGTCATTAAAAATAATTGTAGGCTCAGGATTTGATAAAATAGATTTGTGCTTATTTGCTATATCCAAAAGTATGGAAGTAACCTGCTTTGCATCACTGTTATAGCTCACCCCTATCTCAACGAACTCTTTTGTGATGACTCCATTTTCTGTCCAATTAAACAAAATAGAGGTCATGAATTTGTGATTGGGAATGATAAGCACCTTATTTTCTCGAGTGACTGCACGCGTGGTTCTGAGTTTAATATTCTCGACCTTACCTATTTGTCCATCTACTTCAATAATATCATTTACATGTACAGACTGATCAACGATAATGAATACTCCAGAAATAATATCTTGTATGAAGGTTTGTAAAGCAAGACCAACACCAACCAGTAGGGCTGCAGAAGCAGCAAATACAGCCGTTAAATCCACCCCAACATTCTGAAAAGATAGAAGAATTACTATAGTATAAACAAAGTAATTGAAAAAAGAGAAAATACTTTTAAACTTGAGTTTAGCTTCACTTGAAAGTGTTCTGTAGATTATTTTTCTAAATAATTTTAAAAAAAAGAAAGTAGATACAAAGACAAGAATAACAATAAGTATAGACTTTGGTGTAAAGGAAAGACTATTGCCTATAGTAAGCTTATAATTAAGGAGTTCAATAAAGTTTCTAAATGCATTCATAATCTAGGGTAAGATAATATAAAAACAAAACCCACCCTCGTGAAAGGATGGGAAAAAATTGCTATGAAAAAGAAAAATAATACCAACTTTGAAGTTAGTAATATTTCAAATATATTAATTTTTTTTAAAATCATAAACTTTAAGCAAACATATCCTTTACTTTTTCAAAAAATGATTTGTCAGATTTTTCTGGACTAGGAATAAAATTTGGATCTTCCAGCATACTTTCAAAAAATACTTTTTGTTCTTTATTAAGCGTCTTAGGAGTCCATACGTTAATATGAACTAACAAATCACCCGTTCCATATCCATTTATGCTCGGTAGGCCTTTGCCTCTAAGTCTTAATGTTTTGCCTGATTGAATTCCAGATTCTAGTTTAATACGTGCTTTACCTTCCAAAAGAATTAAATCTTTTGAAATACCCAAAGTGGCTTCTGAGATACTTACGTACAAATCATAATGTAAATGATTTCCTTCACGAACAAATGTCTTGTGAGTAGTCTCTTCTATCAAGACTAACAGATCGCCAGATATACCATTTGCTGGAGCGTCATTCCCTTTACCAGAAACCTTTAATTGCATTCCTTCCTCAACTCCCGCAGGTATTTTAATAGATACCGTTTCTTCTTTTTTAATCATTCCTTGAGCATCGGTACCTGCTGGTCGGTTAAGTAACGTTTGGCCACTACCACCGCAAGCATTACAGGCTGCAGAAGTTTGCATTCTTCCCAAAATAGTGTTGGTGATTTTCATTACCTGCCCTCTACCCTTACAAGTAGAACAAGTCCCATATTCAACCCCTGGTGCCTGTACTTTTCGTGGTACTTTAATTTTCTTTTCAACACCTGCAGCAATTTCCTCTAGCGTTAGCTTTACACGAATTCTCATGTCGGAACCCTTAGCACGCCTTTGTCCTCCAGAAAAACCTCCTCCACCAAAACCTCCGCCGAATGCGCTCCCAAAGATATCACCAAACTGACTGAAGATGTCATCCATATTCATACCACCCCCGCCAAAGCCCTGGCCTCCTTCAAAAGCAGCATGACCATACTGATCATAACGAGAACGCTTTTCTTCATTCCCTAAAATCTCATAGGCTTCAGCAGCTTTTTTAAATTTTGCTTCCGCAGTTGAATCTCCTGGATTCTTATCTGGATGAAATTCTATCGCTTTCTTTCGATATGCCTTTTTTATTTCTGCTGCCGTTGCAGCTTTAGATATTCCTAATGTTTCGTAATAATCTTCTTTCATATCTATTGGCCTACGACCACTTTTGGATAGCGAATAATTCGGTCGCCTAACTGATAACCTGTTTCTACAATATCAATAATTTTGCCTTTCTCTTTTTCAGAAGGAGCTGGAATTTGAGTAATTGCTTCGTGTATTTCCGCATCAAAAGTATCTCCAGCCTCAACTTTAGTTGCTTCAAGCCCATTGCTTTTGAGTATGTCTTGAAATTTATTAAAAATCAATTTAAAACCTTCAATGTCCATTGCATTCTCATCCTTTTCAATCTGCTTGTTTGCTCTATTAAAATCATCTAACACTGGAATCATTGCGGAAACAACTTCTTGATTTGCCGTTTTAAATAATTCAATTCGCTCTCTTGCAGTACGTTTTTTGAAATTTTCAAATTCTGCAAATAGACGTAAAAACTTATCCTTCTCTTGTTCCAAAGTTTCTTTTATCTCTAGCAACTGCAAACTGAGCTTATCTTCAGACTTTGCAGCCTTAGATCCTTGCTTTTTTGAAGTTGTTTTATTTGCAGGTACCTTTACCTCTTTTTTTGCCATTTAAATCTTTTTTAGAAGTTTCTATGTAATACAAAAGTACTGCCACAATCAAAAAATGTCAAATTGTCACTACTTCTATTTGCTAAAAATATTGTCTAATGCACCATTAATTGTTTCATATTTAAAAGTAAATCCTTTTTTTAATATTTTTTTTGAACTTACCCAATGACTGTCCAAAACTAAACTACTCATCTCACCCATTAAAAGGTCAATTAAAAATTTAGGGAGTGGAGGAAAAACATGAGGTCTATTGATTGCCTTTGCTAACGCTGAAATAAATCGAGATTGTGAAACGGGGTTTGGTGAAACCGCATTAAAAACACCTTCTAATTTTTGCTCTATTACATATAAAAACATTGAAACCAAATCATCAATATGAATCCATGACTGACCCTGTTTTCCATTTCCAAAAGCTGCACCCAAACCAAATAAAGTGGGTATTTTTAATGTACCAACAACACCTCCATCCTCTGACAAAACAAGACCAATACGTAACTTGCTCACTTTAACACCTAGTGAACTAAATTTATTACATTGCTTTTCCCATTCAATAACCACCTCTTCCATAAAACTTTGTGGGCTAACCTGGGTTTCCTCATCGACAGTGACATCAAAATCTGAAGGATAAATTCCAATAGCGGAAGCTGACACAAGTTGCGTAACAGTATTATCTCCTGACAAGTCTTGTACTCCTTTTAATAATAATTGAGTTGTTTCTACTCTACTTTGCTTTATTGTTTTTTTATAAGCCGAAGTCCATCTTTTCGAAATAGTAGCACCTGCTAAATGTATAATAGTATCTACTCCTTTAAAACAATCCATGTCAATTTCCTGAAGTGAAGGATTCCAATAAAATCCTTTTGCACCCTCAATACTATTTATCTTTGATTGCCGTGTTGTTAAGAAATGTACGCCTACACCTTGACTGAGTGTCCTTTGGACTAATTCTTTTCCCACAAGCCCCGTTGCACCTGTTATGAGTAGCTTCATTTTTTTTTGCAAAAATAAACAATTAAAGCTTTATAGCTCTGAGCATTTCTCGCTTTCCAGGAGGGCCAGGAAGTCTAGTAACTTCAAAACCCGCTTTTTCCAAGCCTCTTCGAACACTTCCTTTTGCACAATAACTTACCCATACTCCCCCATCATTTAATAAATTATAACATTTTAGCATACATTCTTCAGACCATAACTCCGGTTGGGCATGAGCCCCAAAAGCGTCATAAAAAATAAGATCAAATTTAGAAGAAGTGACAAAATTTTCAAATTTCACTTCTTTTTTCGTTAAATAGAAAAAAGAGGAAACAGAATGTTGTTTTTCCCATGGCAAAATAGTAAAATCGTTAAAAGAAAGTAATGATTTCTCTTTATCAAAAAATTGAGTATAATTTAAACCCTCCATTTCTGTATCTGACAAAGGGAAGGCTTCCAAACTCACATACTCGGAAGCTACTTTCTGATTCTGTGAACTTAAAAAAGTGAGGTATGCCATTAAGCCTGTTCCATACCCTAATTCCATAATCCGACAAATCTTAGCTGGAGATTTTTCCAACCAATACTCAAACCCTTTATTAATATACACGAATTTAGATTCAACAACAGCTCCGTGCCTTGAATGATAGGTTTCCTTGAGGTCTTCAATCCGTAGAGTTGATGAACCATCGTCGGTAATAATCTGATGCCTTACAGGTTTCATTATTAATAAATAATAATTAAGTTATAAAAAGTTAAAAATAAAGAATGATTGTCTAGTTTTTTAATTAAAAAGTAAAGGTTTCAAAAAAAGACATAATTATTAATCGCTATTCTTTTTTTTATGTAGAAAAAAACTAATTTTACCTTAAATCTTAGTATGGGATAATGAATATAACAAGAGTTCAAAATACAAAAATCAATTCAGTAGATTTTGAAAACCTGGTTTTTGGAAAGACATTTACAGATCATATGTTTATCTGCCATTATCGCGATGGCAATTGGCAAGACCCAGAAATTAGCCCATACAAGCCCCTAACACTGGATCCTTCAGCTAGTGTATTTCATTATGGTCAAGCGGTATTTGAAGGAATGAAAGCTTTTAAAGACGATGCTGGAAAGTTATGGTTATTTCGTCCAAAAGAAAATTTTGATAGAATTAACCGATCAGCCAAACGTCTTCAAATTCCTGAGTTTCCAGAAACTTATTTTTTTGAAGGTTTAAACAACTTGTTAAAACTTGATCGGGATTGGGTAAAATCTGGAGAAGGTAATTCACTTTATGTTCGCCCTTTTGTTTTTGCTAGTCAACCTAGTGTTCAAGCTTCTGCATCAATGGAATATATTTTCATGATCATTTGCGCACCTGTAAAGGCTTATTATACTGGAGGTGATATTAATGTATTAATCGCCGAAGAGTATAGCCGTGCTGCCAATGGTGGTGTTGGATTTGCAAAGGCTGCAGGAAACTATGCTGCCCAGTTTTATCCCACCTCCGAAGCACTTAAAAAAGGATTTCAACAAATTATTTGGACTGATGCCAGTAATCATGAATACCTTGAAGAAGCAGGCACGATGAATATTTTCTTCAAAATAAACGGAACGCTTATTACCTCTCCTACAAACGATAGAATTTTGGACGGGATAACTCGAAAAAGTATTATTGAAATTGCCAAACAAAATGGTTTTCCGGTTGAAGAACGTCCCATCAAGGTAGGCGAACTCAAAGAGGCGCATGAAAAAGGAATTTTAGAAGAAGTTTTTGGAACCGGAACTGCAGTTGTCGTTCTTCCTATTCATAGTTTTTCGCATCAGGGAAAATCTTACCGTCTCTCTAAGCAAACACCCGTAGCGCACCAACTAAAAGATAAATTAGTGGGAATTCAGTATAATACATGCGAAGACCCTTTTAACTGGAGACTATCCGTAGATTAATCCTTGACTAAAATCTTCGCTAGATTTGGCTTAAAATAGTTAGGTCCTTTCAAAACCTTACCATCCTCACGATAAATCGGCTTACCATCAATTCCCAGCTTACTCATGTTACTACGCTGTATTTCATCAAAAATAGCTTCCATTTTATCTTGAAACCCATGAGATATAATTGTTCCACATAATATATACAACATATCGCCCAATGCATCACCAATTTCAACAAGATCATTTTCTTCAGCAGCCTGTAAGTATTCTTCGTTTTCTTCTTTCATTAAATTGTAGCGCAACTCAATTATTTTTTTGGGTAAATTAGCTTGAGGTTCGTGTTCAATTCCTAGCCCGTAAGCTTTATGAAATTCTGTAACTGCATCAATAGGTTTCTTAATCATAATTATAAAAGATGTTAATGGATTATTTATTTCTAAATTTAGACAAAATTTAAAAAATGTTTTCTTTTGGACAATTGATTTTTGGGCTTTGTTTTTTCATTGTGTTTATAGGAGTTATTATTTACTCTTATAAAACAGATAAAAAAAATCAACCTAAGTACTTTAAAGGGAGTTATAAAATACTTTTAGGATTTTTAATTGCTTTTAGTTTATTAGTACTAATCAAATATTTAACTCAAAAATGAAAACCATCTTGTATATTTTTTTAGGGGGTGGCTTAGGAAGTGTATTTCGTTTTCTCACATCAAAAATAATCCCCGTTGCAAAAGGCGCCTTTCCATGGCCTACCTTATTTGTCAATCTTTTTGGGTGTCTTCTTATTGGAATACTTATTGGGTGGGCATTAAAAGCGAACCTCCTTCGATCTGACCTTTATCTTTTTGCCACTGTTGGCTTTTGTGGGGGTCTAACTACTTTTTCTACATTTAGTGCTGAAGGTCTAGAATTCCTTAAAACAGGAAATTACACCACTTTTCTTTCTTATGCCTTATTAAGCCTTATTGGAGGCCTAATTATGGTTGTACTAGGTTTTTCGTTAATTCGACTTACAAATTCGTAAACGAATCTCTATTTTTTGTTATTTTCATAAATTCATAGCCTTTTTTTTATAGTACCCCTATTTTTATAGGGTATATATTTTTAAATAAATAAAAATATAAAAGTACCCCCCTATAACTTAGGGGGTACTTTTGATTCATATCTATTTTTGTTAAAAATCTTTAACTATTAATTTTATGAAAAACTTAAAACACTTATTTATTCTTGGTCTTTCTATTACGCTGTTAAACATCTCAGCAGTAAACGCCCAAGAAACTGATGAAACTCAAGATGCGCCAAGCTTTAATTTTAGTGGAACTGTTGATACCTACTTCAGAGCAAGCTTCTCTGAAGACCCAGTAGCACCTGGAACTTCTTTTGCTAACCTAAACGGTTTTGCTTTAGGAATGGCAAACTTTATCGTTTCCTATGAAGGAGAAAAATCAGGCTTTGTTGCCGATGTTGTTTTTGGACCTCGAGGTACTGATGCAGTATTTGGTTCTTCTGGTAATTCCTCGGAGCTTGTAAATCAACTTTATGCATATTACAATCTTGCTGAGGGAGTAAAAATTACTTTAGGAAATTTCAATACCTTCTTAGGATATGAAGTTATTTCTCCTGCTGCAAATTTCAACTACTCTACTTCATACATGTTCTCCTATGGTCCCTTTTCTCACACTGGGGTAAAAGCAGACTTTACCTTGTCAGATGACATTTCATTAATGCTAGGTATCTTTAATCAAACAGATCAGACAGAAGCAAATTATGACAGATATACTGCCTTTGGTGCTCAACTAGGGCTTTATGGTCAATTTATTAATTTATTAGCAGGAGAAGATTATTTCCAGCTTGACTATACAGGAGGATTTGATTTATCAGATAGCTTCTTCCTGGGAATCAATGCTACTACTGCTGCTCTTGATGGCGACAAAGGTTTTGCTGGTGTTGCTTTATATCCACAAATTACAACCTCAGATTCCTTTGCAATAGGACTTAGAGGAGAATTTTTCTCAGAAACAGATGGTTATGGAGCACTCGTTGATAATGGAGATGCTGATAATTTCTCACTGACACTTACGGGTAGCTACACTGCTGGAAACTTTATTTTTAAGCCTGAATTTAGAATCGACTCTGCTTCTGCTGAAATCTTTGCTATTTCTCCAACAGAAACTGCTGATAGCCTTGCTTCATTTGTAGTTGCAGCTATTTATTCTTTTTAAATGTTTAAATGTATATTCATAAAAATTTAACAACATTAAAACTAATAACTCATGAAAAAAATCGAAGCAATTATCCGTAAGTCAAAATTTGATCAAGTAAAAGAAGCTCTTCACAATGTTGAGGTAAATTTCTTTAGCTATTGGGATGTAACTGGTGTAGGAAACGAGAAGGAAGGTCATGTATACCGTGGTATTAGCTACAGTACTTCTGAAATCCAAAGACGCTATTTATCCATCGTAGTAAATGACGATTTTGTAAAGCCAACTATTGATGCAATTATAAAATCTGCAGCAACTGACAATGTTGGAGACGGAAAAATATTCATCCTACCTGTAGACGAAGCCTATAGAATTCGTACCGGTGAAAAGGGAGGAAAATCTTTAAATTAAAAAATAAACTTTAAAATCAATTTTATGGAAAGTACTGCACTTTTTACTGCCAACAACGTATGGATGATGATCTGTACAGCCCTAGTCTTTTTTATGCACCTTGGTTTCTCATTTCTAGAAATAGGATTGACACGCCAGAAAAATACAATCAATATTTTATTTAAAAACTTTTTTGTGATCTCCGTAGGGCTGCTACTTTACTGCCTTGGAGGCTTCAACCTCATGTATCCAGGTTTTGAAGAAGGTTCTCTGGGAATTTTAAAATTTGCAGGCTTCGGGATTGCAGCACCTGAAGGTGGAATGACTGTTGAATATGCTAGTGGCGGGTACACTTGGTGGACAGACTTTTTATTCCAAGGGATGTTTGCTGCTACCGCTGCTACGATTGTTTCTGGAGCAGTAGCAGAGCGAATTAAACTAAATGCATTTATGTTATTCTCAATTCTCTATGTTGGACTTGTTTACCCCATTATTGGTTCTTGGAAATGGGGAGGTGGATTCCTAGATTCTTGGGGGTTTTATGATTTTGCAGGCTCTACCTTAGTTCACTCTGTAGGTGGATGGGCTGCACTTGTAGCAATCTATTTATTAGGAGCTCGAATTGGAAAATTTGGTAAAGATGGAAAACCCAATGCGATTCCCGGGCACAACATCCCACTGGCAGCGGCAGGAGTATTAATTCTTTGGCTAGGATGGTTTGGATTTAATGGAGGCTCAGTGCTATCAGCAGATCCAGAATTAACCTCATTAACATTAGTAACAACTTGCTTAGCTGCGGCTGCAGGAGGTGTTTCTGCTGCAATATTTTCTAATATTATGTACAAAAATTTTGATTTAACTATGTTTATGAACGGCGTTTTGGGAGGACTTGTAGGGATTACAGCTGGCGCAGACCAAATGAGTCCTACCGACGCTATTTTAATTGGGCTTATTGCTGGAGTAATCATCGTTCTAGGAGTAGCACTAATTGATAAATTAAAATTAGATGATCCTGTAGGGGCTGTTGCCGTACACTTAATTTGTGGTATATGGGGAACCCTGGCGGTAGGTATATTTGGTGCTATGGCAAGCGTTGATCAATTTTTAATTCAATTAGCGGGCGTTGGTATTGTAGGTGCATTCTCTGTAATTACAGCTGGAATTATTCTATTAGTGATCAAATACACGATCGGTTTACGTGTTGATGCCGAAGAAGAATCAAAAGGTTTAGACTTAGCTGAACATGGCATGGATGCTTATGCAGATTTTAGATTAAACCAACACTAATAGTTAAGATTAAATTTTTAACTTTTGAAAAACCTCCTGTTGAATCAGGAGGTTTTTTTGTTTATCTTGAAAAAAAATAATCATGAGATCTTCATTCATTTTATCAATTCTTTTCTTTTTTATCACAACCCTTGGCATTTCGCAAGCTACCAATTCTTCTGAAGGCCCCTTTTCACAACTTATTATTAGAGGGGCAACATTAATAAACGGAAATGGTGCTCCCCCGCTGGGCCCAGTTGACATAACAGTTGAAAATAATAAAATAACTGCTATAAATGTGGTCGGCTATCCCGGTGTTTCTATTCAAGAAAACAAAAGACCAAAATTAAAAAAAGGAGGCAAAGAAATTAATGCAAACGGTATGTTTGTCCTTCCAGGATTCATTGATATGCACGGACATATAGGAGGTGTATCGCAAGGAGCAGATTGGGATTATGTATTTAAGCTTTGGCTTGCTCACGGTGTCACAACGGTGAGAGAGCCCAGTGGCAGGGGAGTTGAATATGCTGTTGATTTGAAAAAGCGAAGTTCAAAAAATGAAATTATTGCTCCAAGAATTTTAGCTTACACCGGTTTTGGTCAGGGTAGTAAAAAGCCTATAAGTACTGAAGAGCAAGCTAGAGAATGGGTTAGAGAAAATGCAAAAAATGGAGCCGATGGTATTAAATTTTTTGGTGCTGAACCCAAAATCATGTCTGCGGCATTAAATGAAAATAATAAGTTAGGATTACGCTCTGCAGCACACCATGCTCAACTTAGTGTTGCACGATGGAACGTTTTACATTCTGCAAGAGCAGGACTTACATCAATGGAGCATTGGTATGGACTCCCTGAAGCTTTGTTTGAAGATCGTACCGTACAGGATTACCCTTTGGATTATAATTATCAAAACGAACAACACCGTTTTGGAGAAGCAGGAAAATTATGGAAACAAGCTGCTGAACCCTATTCAGATCACTGGAATGCCGTTATGAATGAATTGATATCACTAGATTTTACTATGGTACCCACATTTAATATCTATGAGGCTAGTAGAGACTTACATCGCGCGAGAAGAGCAGAGTGGCATGAGGACTATACGCTTCCATCTCTTTGGCGTTTTTATCAACCGAGTAAAATATCACATGGATCTTATTGGCATTATTGGGGTACAGAAGAAGAGGTCGCCTGGAAAGAAAACTTCAAACTTTGGATGACTTTTATTAACGAATACAAAAACCGAGGGGGGCGTATTGCAACAGGTTCAGATTCTGGTTTTATATTTCAGCTTTATGGATTTGCATACATCCGTGAAATGGAATTACTTCGAGAAGCAGGTTTTCATCCTCTTGAAATCATCCGATCAGCTACCTTGAATGGTGCAGAGGCACTTGGGATTTCAGACGAAACAGGTTCAATTGAAATTGGAAAAAGTGCTGACTTTGTAATTGTTGAAGAAAACCCATTACAAAACTTCAAAGTACTCTACGGAACAGGAGCCATAAAACTCAATGAAGATAATGAAGTGGTTAGAGTGGGTGGTGTAAAATATACCATTCGTGAGGGACTCATTTATGATGCAAAACAACTTCTTAGAGAAGTAAAGAAAATGGTTGATGAAGCTAAAATCAAAGAGAACTTCAAAATAATTCAGCCAGGTAATTAATGTATCATGAATAAATATTTACTCTAAGTAGTATAAGCAACTCATGCATTTTGTAAAAGAAATGGGATTTAAAAAGTGAAATCACTTGAAAACTCAGAAACACTTTTCAACTAAAGTAAAACTCATAGTTAGTCACTTAGGAGAAAAGATAACAATTGACTATTAAACTCCTCAGGCTGATCTATATTAACAACGTGTCCTGAATTAGCAACAGTTATTAAACTGGAAGACCGATGTAAAGCAACAATCTTTTTAACAAAAGGCAAAAACATATAGTCATGTGAACCCATAATATACAAAATTGGTGTTCTCATTTCTTTATCTCGAATACGCTTCAGCACAGGAAGAATGGTTGCCGTTAACCGATACCAGCGTTTAAATTCGTTATGTGAAATTTTTTTTGCTTCTTTAATAAAAAGTGCTCTTGATTTTCTGTGCGCTTTGTACGGCATAATAACGTAAGCAAAAAAGGTATAGATCCAAATAAAAGGTAAAATACTTTGGGTCAATTTACCCATGAGCATTAAAAATCGTGATTGTGGATTTAAATTCAAAATTGCACCTCCCAAACCAATTTTTTCAACACGATTACTGTGGTTTTGAAGCATTTTCTGAATTAAAATACTCCCCAAGGAAATCCCTACAAAATGGGATTTTTTGATTTTGTTTTCATCCAAAACATTTAGGATATCATCAATAATAATATTGAAGGTATATTCTGTTCCTTCTGGAGATACTTCTGACTTTCCATGACCGCGAAGATCAATCAGCAAAACATTGAAATAGGTTTTAAAAAATCGAACTTGATTGAACCAAATTGAAGAATTACCTCCTGCTCCATGAACAAAACAGATCCATTTTTTTGAATTATTTTCGGCAGGATATATCGAGTGATAAAGCACTATATAATTCCTTTTTCTTCTAAGTAAACTGCCATCTCTTTTTGAAGTTGACTTGCTTCTTTTGCAGCAGCCTCAGCAAAATCAGTGCCTTTGGAAGAATAGAGTATTCCCCTAGAGGAATTTACCAATAGTCCACACTGTGAATTCATTCCAGCTCGAGCAACCTCCGACAAACTACCTCCCTGAGCCCCCACGCCTGGAACAAGAAGAAAAGAATTAGGGACAATTTCCCTGATTGAAGTTAAGGCATCGGCTTTAGTGGCACCCACAACATACATAAGTCTTTCTGCATTATTCCATGTCAAACTAGTCTTTAAAACCTTTTGAAATAATGTGTCATTATTTTCCTTGGTGTATTGAAAATCAAATGCCCCTGGATTAGACGTTAAAGCTAAAAGTATAGCATGTTTTCCTTCAAAAGTCAAAAACGGCTCAACAGCATCCTTTCCCATGTAAGGAGCAACCGTAACAGAATCTGCATTATACGTTTCAAAAAAAGCTTTAGCATATCGGTTTGCAGTATTTCCAATATCCCCTCTTTTAGCATCTGCAATGGTGAAATGATCTGAAAAATGCGTGTTTAAATAATCCATAATCCTACGGAAAGCCTGCCATCCTTCAACTCCATAAGATTCAAAGAAAGCTAAGTTTGGCTTGTAAGCAACTACAAATTTATGAGTGGCATCAATTATTGCCTTTGCAAAAGAAAAAATTGGATCCTCCTCATCTTTTAAATGTGGAGGAATTTTATCCAAATCAATATCAAGACCGACACATAGGAATGACTTTTTTTTCTTGATTTGATCAACTAGTTTCTCAGTGGTCATAATACTTCTCCAGCCTCTTTAAGTTTTTCGGTATTTTGATATAACTGAAGTTCATCAATGAGTTTCTGAACATCACCATTGATCACATTTGGCAGATCATAAAGCGTTAAGCCTATGCGATGATCTGTAACCCTTCCCTGAGGGTAATTATAGGTTCTTATTTTTGCTGATCGATCCCCAGAAGAAACCAGTGAATTTCTCTTTTCTGAATCCAAAGCTAATTTTTTAGATAATTCTAACTCGTACAAACGAGAGCGTAATACCTTAAGGGCCTTATCTTTATTTTTGTGTTGTGATTTTTGATCTTGACATTGTGCTACTATTCCTGAAGGCTCGTGGGTTAAACGAACTGCAGAATAGGTGGTGTTAACTGACTGTCCTCCTGGACCAGAAGAACAAAAATAATCAACCCGCACTTCATTCATGTCAATTTCAATATCAAATTCTTCTGCTTCCGGCAATACCATTACGGTTGCCGCAGAGGTATGCACACGTCCTTGCGTTTCTGTTTGAGGAACACGCTGAACACGGTGAACACCAGATTCATATTTCAATGTGCCGTAAACATCATCGCCTGAAACCTCAAAAATAACCTCTTTGAATCCACCTGCTGTCCCTTCACTTGAATCTACAAAACTAACTTGCCAATTTTGTGATTGGCAATATTTAGTATACATACGATATAAATCACCCGCAAAAATACTTGCCTCATCTCCTCCTGTACCTGCGCGAATCTCAACAACAACATTCTTAGCGTCTTCAGGATCTTTAGGGATCAATAGAAATTTGATTTCTTCTTCTAGCTTTGGAAGATTTTCCTTTGCAGATTCAATTTCCATTTTAGCCATTGCAATCATTTCTTCATCTTGCTCATCCTTCAGAAGGAGTTCTGCTTCCTCAAGATTAGAGATGATAATTTTGTACTGATTCATCTTTTCAACCATCACTGAAAGCTCTTTATATTCTTTGTTTAGTTGAATATATCGCTTTTGATCCGTAATCACATCGGGTTGAATGATTAAGTCAGAGACTTCATCGAATCGTTGTTGAATGATTTGAAGTTTTTCTATCATGATAGTGCAAATTTACAAATTGTCTTGCGAATAATAGTTAGAAACTTTTGTAAAGACTAATGTCGTTTTAATTGTATTCAAAAACACCATAAGGTGTTTTTAAAGTCAATTTTTTAATAGGCGCTGAAGCTACGTGGCCAACAACTTGAGCATCAACATTGAAAGACTTAGAAATAGCGATAATTTCTTCTGCTTTATCTGGAGAAACATATAATTCCATCCGATGTCCCATATTAAAAACCTGATACATTTCTCTTCCGGAGGTGCCAGACTCTTTTTGAATCATATCAAATAAAGGAGGAACTGGAAAAAGGTTGTCTTTTACAATATGAAGATTGTCCACAAAATGTAAAATTTTAGTCTGTGCACCACCGCTACAATGTACCATTCCATGAATTGAGTTTGATCCCATTTCTGAAAATATTTTTTGAATGATAGGTGCGTAGGTTCGTGTTGGAGACAATACCAATTTTCCAATATCAATTGGCACTCCTTCTAATGTTTCCGTTAACTCACGTGAACCAGAATAAATCAAGTCCTCAGGGACTTCAGGATCGAAGCTTTCGGGATATTTTTCAGCTAACGTTTTAGCAAATACGTCGTGCCTAGCTGATGTCAAGCCATTACTTCCCATCCCTCCGTTGTATGAAGTTTCATAAGTAGCCTGTCCATAGGAAGCAAGTCCTACAATCACATCGCCGTCTTTAATATTAGCATTGTCAATAATTTTAGCCCTAGATATTCTAGCCGTTACTGTAGAATCAACAATGATTGTTCTTACCAAATCACCTACATCGGCTGTCTCCCCTCCTGTACTGTAAATCGAAACTCCCCATTCCTTCAAGTTTTCAAGCAGCTCTTCTGTACCTTCTATAATTGCAGCGATTACCTCTCCCGGAATATGATTTTTATTTCGCCCAATAGTTGAAGAAAGTAAAATATCTTGGGTCACACCGACACAAAGTAAGTCATCAATATTCATGATTAGAGCATCTTGGGCAATCCCTTTCCAAACAGAGAGGTCTGCTGTTTCTTTCCAATACATGTACGCTAAAGCTGACTTGGTTCCTGCCCCATCTGCATGCATAACGATAGCATGATCATCACTACCCGTTAAAACGTCTGGAATAACTTTACAAAAAGCTTTGGGAAATAATCCTTTATCGATTTTTTTTATGGCATTATGGACATCTTCTTTTTGAGCAGAAACACCTCGACGGCTGTAACGATCTGACATATAATTATTTTATACAAAAATAATTTTTTTGATAAAACAAGGCATTCAAATCTCGATATAGTTATTAACGAATAAACAACAATTCGCGGTATTTGGCCATCGGCCAAATTTCATCATCGACCGTAAGCTCAAGCTTATCACAATGATAACGAATACTCGAAAGAAATGGCAAAATATTTTCACAATAAGCCATTGCCTTTTTATGATGATTTTTTATAACATTAGCTTTTTTTCTAGCCTCCACCATAGCATAAATTCCACTATTTATTTCAGTTATATGTTTTGAAATTCTTTCCAAAATTAAAATCTGTTCACTAGCATGTTCTTTAAAGCTAGACCCATATATTTCTTTAATCCCCTTGACATTTTCAATCAAAATGTTTTGATACTTAATCGCCGTTGGGATAATGTGATTCTGAGCCAGATCACCTAGCGTCCTTGATTCTATTTGAATAGAAGATATGTATTCTTCTAGATCAATTTGATATCGTGTTTGAAGTTCATTTTCCGAAAAAACTCCTAAGCTTTCAAAGAGCTTAATTGAACTCTCATTTATGTAGGCAGGTAATGCTTCAGGAGTAGTTTTATTGTTACTTAATCCCTTCTTTTTTGCCAATGACTCTGCTTTTTCCTTTTCATTTTCGGAGGCGTAAAAAATATCTTTAATTGAAGTGATAATCTCTCTCAGCGTATTAAAAATCGCATCGTCTTTCTTCATGTTTTTATTCTCTATCAATTCATCTACCGAATCTCTAAATAAAAATAATTGCTCAGCAACAATAGTATTGAGCACTGTGATGGATTTTGCACAATTTGCTTTTGAACCTACTGTTCTAAATTCAAATTTATTCCCTGTAAAAGCAAACGGAGAAGTTCTATTTTCATCGGTATTGTCCAACAAGATTTCTGGAATTTTACCAATTACATTTAGTTTAATATCTGTTTTTTCTTGTGGAGAAAGCTTTCCTTTAGAAACGTTTTCTAACTCTTCTAAAACTTGCATCAAATGCTTTCCGATAAAAATCGAAAGAATTGCAGACGGAGCTTCATGTAATCCAATCCGTAGATCATTACTTGCAGAAACTGAAGAGGCTCTAAGTAGGGCTTCGTGTTTTAAAACAGCAGCAATTGTATTGATGAAAAAGGATAAAAACTGCAAATTACCCATGGGGGTCTTTCCTGGACTCAATAGATTAATCTTAGAATTAGTAACTAAAGACCAGTTTGTGTGCTTTCCAGAACCGTTTATTTTCTCAAAAGGCTTTTCATGAAAAAGCACAATAAAATTATGTCTGAACGACATTTTATTCATTAAATCCATCAAAAGCGCATTGTGATCAACGGCAAGATTAGCAACTTCATACACTGGAGCTATCTCATATTGACTTGGAGCCGCTTCATTATGATATGTTTTAATTGGAATACCCAAGGCATTGCTTTCAGACTCCAAGTCTTTTAAAAAACGGCTTACACGACCTGGAATAGAACCAAAGTAATGATCATTCAATTCTTGATCTTTTGAAGGGGGATGTCCTAATAATGTTCTTCCCGTGAGCATCAAGTCAGGTCGACTTGCAGCCAAACTTCTGTCGATTAAAAAATATTCTTGTTCCCAACCTAAGGTGGCATTTACTTTACCAACTCCTTTATCAAAATATTGGCAAACATCAGTAGCGGCAGTATCTAATTTTTGCAGAGATTTAATAAGAGGAGCTTTAAAATCAAGTGCCTCACCAGTGTAGGACATAAAAAGCGATGGTATACATAGCGTACCCTCATAAATAAAAACAGGTGAGGTAGGATCCCAAGTCGTAAAACCCCTTGCCTCAAAAGTATTTCTTAAACTTTCGCCCGGAAAACTTGAAGCATCGGGTACTTGTTGAACCAACTGCTCACCCTCAAACTTTTCGATTTGTATTCCCGTTTCGTCAAGATTAAAAAAAGAGTCATGTTTTTCTGCAGTAGCGCCCGTTATGGGCTGAAACCAATGTGTGTAATGAGTTGCTCCCTTTGAAATTGCCCAAGCCTTTATCGCAGAAGCAATTTGATCAGCAAGTACTATGTTAATAGGTATCCCTTTATCAATTGATTGAAGCATTTGCTTGAAAGCTTTCTCGCTTAAAAATTGTTTTAACTTAGGTATATCAAAAACATGAGCTCCAAAATCTAAACTATTTGCCGTTGTCATAGGAACCTCTTCAGAGGCTGAGGATAACTTAAAAAGACTTTTTTTACGTAGGGTTTGCATGAAAAGGAAAGGATAAAATTATTGCATCAAAGATAGTCATTTTGAATATTTGACGGTCAAAATCAAAAAAAATGAGATATATTAAATTTTACCCCCAAATTTATAGGGGGTTAATAAAAATATAATATTGTTAATTTCTTTGCATCATTCTTTTATTTGGGGTGCCTTAAAAATTTTATTTTAGCAAAAAATTAATTAATCATGAGTAAAGCTAAACTAGAATATATTTGGTTAGATGGTTATCAACCAACTGCAAATCTCCGCAGTAAAACCAAAATTGTAACAGATTTTAAAGGAACATTAGACGATTGTCCAATGTGGTCTTTTGATGGTTCTTCAACTAGACAAGCAGAAGGAAACGCTTCAGACTGTCTTCTTAAACCTGTGGCATTATATGAAGATCCTGATCGTAAAAATGGATGGTTAGTAATGACTGAAGTTTTAAATGCTGATGGTACACCACACCCAACTAATGGTAGAGCTACCATTGATGATGATGATGATGATTTTTGGTTTGGCTTTGAACAAGAGTATTTCTTGTGGGATCCGGAAACAAACCTCCCTTTTGGATTTCCTAAAGATCAAACACCTCAGGGACAATTTTACTGTTCTGTTGGTGCCAAAAATTCTTTTGGTAGAGAAATGATTGAAGAGCATTTAGACCAATGCCTTGAGGCAGGAATCAATGTAGAAGGAATTAATGCTGAAGTTGCATCTGGCCAATGGGAATATCAGTGTTTTGCTGAGGGTGCTCAAAAAGCGGGAGATGAAATGTGGGTTTCTCGATATTTACTTGAACGTCTAGGAGAAAAATATGGTCTTGCTATTGAATGGCACCCAAAACCACTAGGTGATACAGATTGGAATGGATCTGGTATGCACGCTAACTTCTCAAATGAAATCCTAAGAACCTGTGGTTCTGAAGAAGTCTACAGTAAAATATGTGAAGCATTCAGACCTGTTGTTAAAGAACACATCGATGTATATGGGGCTCATAATGAGCTGCGTTTGACTGGAAAGCATGAAACACAATCTATTCATGAATTTAGTTTTGGTGTATCCGACAGAGGAGCGTCTATTAGAATTCCAATTATGACTGTTGAAAAAGGTTGGAAAGGATGGCTAGAAGACAGAAGACCTTCTTCAAATGGTGATCCATACAAAATCGCAGCAAGAATCATAAAAACTGTAAAATCGGCTAAACTTTAATGTAAAGTAGATTTGTTGAAAATTAAACACCCTAAACAGTATTAGGGTGTTTTTTTATGAAATCATCTGAAGAATAAATAATGTATATAAACCCAGTAAGATAAGCCCTTCATAACGTCCTAATTTGAATTTAGTAAATACAAAAACTAAAGGTAGAATCAGTAAAGAAATTGAAAGCATCCATATAAAGTCAACGTTCAATAGATTCTGATCTTGAACTACTATTGGCTGTATAACCGAAGTAATACCCATTACCGCAAGGATATTAAAGATATTTGACCCGATCAAATTACCCAATGACAATGCTTTTTCTTTGTTGATGATAGCAATAACTGAAGCTGTAAGCTCAGGGATACTGGTACCAACTGAAATAATAGAAATACTTATGACACGTTCACTTACCCCTAAGTTCTGAGCTAAAGAGACGGCACTTTTGATCAGCACCTCCGATCCTAACCACAATGAACAACCCCCAGTAAAAAGTAAAAACCCTATCATTTTGAAGCTAGTCGTTGCGGTTTGAATCGCACCTTCTTCGAGTACAGCTTTTCCTTGGAAAAAAAGTAAAAAAATCAAAAAGCCAAAAAGAAGAATCAATAATATAACCCCCTCAAAACGACTTAGAATTCCATCTTGAACTACGAAAAAATAAAAAATTAGTGAAGCCACATACATCATGGGCCAATCCAACTTATAGAAATTTTTAGTAACATAAATAGGAGATATCAATATCACAATTCCAAGAACAAAAGCCAAATTTGCAACATTTGAACCCACCACATTTCCCATAGCCAAATCGGGATGACCCATAAGAGCTGCTTTTATACTAACAATCAACTCTGGCGCAGAAGTAGCAAAAGAAACAACCGTCATTCCTATAATGATTTTAGGAATATTTAATTGTAATGATAATGAAACTGACGCCTCCATCAACCAGTCCCCTCCTTTTATAAGAAGAAATAATCCCAATCCAATTGCTATAAAGTCCATAATAAAAAGAGCACAAGATACATTATAGTTACCTAAATCATTTTTATTTTTAAAAAAATGAAAGCACATTCTGCTGTGGTGAAAAAAGAAAATAGCTATATTTGCAATCGTAAAATGGCCTCGTAGCATAACTGAATAGTGCACTTGATTACGGCTCAAGAGGTTGCAGGTTTGAATCCTGCCGAGGTCACAAAAAAAGAGGAAGTTAACGCTTCCTCTTTTCTTTTTAGGGTACAGATTAGGGTACAATTATACTTCACTTTTACCTTTTTTTACTCAATTCGTACCTCAACTCGTAATATCTTGAAGCGTTGATTCTCTTCAAGTTATAAAAGAACTGAACCTTACCATTAACTACTTTCTTCGTGAGTGAGAAAACCTATTTAAGAGGGTCAGAAATCCCCAAACTTACTGAAGAGGATATGCCTGTGGGTTAAAAGAAAACGCCACTAAAGTTAATTAGTGACGTTAAAAGTGTTTAAAAAAGTGTTTTATCTAGAATGATGAATAAACTAAAGTTAGTTCTTCAGCTGGCAACATTTCTCTAGAGTTTAAAAGACCTTCCCAAGATTTAGCACTTAAAAAGTCTTCAGATGGAATCATTTCTGGTTCATTTTGCTTTTTAGTTGGAAAATTGAATGCTATATGAGTTGAACTTGATTTTAATTCTTTTGTCAAATCATTTGAATCAACTAGTTTACTAATTCCCCAATATTTTAAATATCCATCAAGAATTCTTTGTTGAGCAATTGGCTTCCAAACAGTTCTCTCATAATCAATAAAATCTTTGTTTTTTTGTGTCATATAATGAAAGTATGCTTTATCGCCGATTTCCCACTCAAGTCCTCTCCAGCCTGTAGTAGTTTCTAGTTTATAAGTCCTACTTCTCATTTCTTTTACTATCCCCTGGTTTGAAAGCATTTTATCAATTGATTTTTTGCTTTTCCCCTTAAAAACCGTGTAAGATAATTCTTCCCAATCTACGTTTAACTTCTCTTGTGCAGCATTACGTCTAATCATAACAAAATATTCTGCCCAACCTTCATCTCCTTCTCTTGGGGTTCTTTTCCAGACAGACCATTGAGTTATTATTCCTTTGTCAACAGCTGCCTCATTCAATATTTGCCAATTTTTTTCCATTTTTAGATAAGCATCTTCCTTTCCATCTTCAAGAACCATTGCCAACATTACTGTTGACTGTCCATAAGAGTTAAGCCCAATTATAAAAGTTAATGCAAATAATAATTTTTTCATTTTAAATAGATTTATGGTTAATAATACTCAAATATAATAAATCCCAGAACTTACTAAACAAACAAAGGCAAATCTTCACTTACTTCATTAGAAGCTTGTTTCATTCTTGGTAAAGTGTATTGTAGAACTTACTGAAGATGAAATGCCTGTGGTTTGAAAGAAAACGCCACTAAAGTTAATGAGTAGTTTTGTGTCATTATTTGATATCTATAAGTCCAAATTCAACAAAATTAT
>JABGUL010000026.1 GCA_018646605.1 Flavobacteriaceae bacterium | reverse complement strand
GTTTTATGTCTTAATACTCTTTTTTTTACAGGGATAATTTTTAATAAATTTTTTCAAATATTAAAAAGTGAAATTTTAACTGATAAAAACAAAAAAATCATTTCTGATTTCATTAAATATTATTATGTGCTAATTACAATTATTAGTATTTCTACTCTCTTGGTTTTAAGTGCATTTTTATTAAACATTAAATGGCCTATTTTCATAGTTTGTATTAAGGTTTTGGGAATTTTAACCATACTTTTCTTAGTCATTAGACCTGAAATGTTGAGAAAAATTTCACGTATTAAAAATTCTGATGATCCAGATGAAGGCTTAAAAAATATTTACCATCAGATTGAATCTTTATTTTCAAACACTGATTCTTACCTTGATTTTAATTATACACCAGCTCGTATTTCTGCAGATACTGGAATAAGAAGTGAATTGATTCGTAGTAGTATAAAGGTATATTCTGAGATGAGTGTTCCGCTCTTTATTAATTCATACAGGATTAAGTATGCAATTAAATTGATAGATGAAGATTACTTACAAAACTACTCTATGGAAGCTCTTGCAGAAAAGTCTGGATTCAGTTCACAGGAAAATTTTAATAGAGTTTTCAAGGTATTAAAATCATGTACTCCAACAGAATATCGTAATTCTAAGAAGTAAAAGTTAAAGTTTTTTCCAAGTGAGCTTTAAAAGACGCTCAATAACCTATTATGCTCTTAATATTAAATAACTATTTCATTCTCCAAAACACAAGACTCCTGGTTTTGGAGTTCACTTTAGAATCACCAACAACTTTGGTTTTGAAATTTCTTCATCTTTTAATAAAGCATATGGAAAAGCAACTTGGTATTTATGTAATGGTGGCCCAGGGGGCGGGTGCGATGCTTATGTTAAATTAGAATTAAAAGGAGACTCTCTTAAGGTTCAATATCCAGAAAGAATAAAGGATGGTAATTTATATTATTCCGAAGTCTTTGGAAAATCAATTAATTGACATTTTGAACCTCTTTTTGGCTTAAATAGTGTTTTTCTGTGAGAAGAAAATATAGGTCTTTTGTGAGAGTTGGGAATATAAAAAAACCTTCACTTTACGTGAAGGTCAGTTATACTTGGTGGGCGCTAAGGGATTCGAACCCCTGACCCCTTGGGTGTAAACCAAGTGCTCTGAACCAACTGAGCTAAGCGCCCTATTCAAGGTATTTAATATTAACTCAAAACACCTTTTTAGAGGTGCAAATATAGCAGACTTTTCATTCTACACAATACATAAATTAAAATTTTTCGTACCTCCCTACTCAGTAAAACGTTTAACTTATGAATTCAATTTTACTAAAAAAATAAGATTCAAAAGAATAATCTCTCAACACAATTAAAAAGATTTAATGAAAGTATTAAAATTAGACTTATACCTACTTTTTAATATACGATAAAACTTCAGCTACCACAAAAGTACTTCCGCAAACAAGGATTAAATCTTCTGAGAATGCTGCCGCTTTTGAAGCCTCAAATGCAATTGACACAGATTCAAAATAATTAAAAGAACAGTCCTTTTCTCTCAATACATCTTTCAGGTCCTGAATAGGAAGACCCCGATCAAGATTAGGCGTGCTTAAATAATAGCTTGCATTTAGAGGAAATAGTGAGATCAATTCATCAACGTCACGTCCTTTTACAAAACCCATTACAAGGTGAAGTTTCGTATAAGTAAGATCATTCAACTGAGCAGCAATATATTGCAATCCTTCTTTGTTATGCGCTACATCTACTATTACTCTTGGTGCCTCGGAAAGGGTTTGCCAGCGTCCCATTAAGTTTGTGTTTAATGAAACACGAGAAAGACCTTCTTGAATTACTAGATCAGTAATCCCTTTTATCCTAAGCTGTTTCAATGCAGTAACAACCGTTTGAATATTCATGTTTTGATAATTGCCTTTCAAATCACTTTTGAAATGGCTACCCTCCTCTGTGGCAAATATAATTGGAGCATTATTAAGTTTGGCTCTATTTCTATAAACAGATTCTGTTTCTGCATCTTTTTTACCAATTACTACAGGAACACCTTCTTTAATTATTCCCGCTTTCTCAGCAGCAATTTCAGCCCGTGTTGTTCCCAAAAATTGAGTGTGATCTAAACCGATATTGGTTATCACAGATAGTATAGGATTAATAATATTTGTAGCATCTAAACGACCACCTAAACCAACTTCAACTATGACATAATCAACTTTCTCTTTTTCAAAATAGGCAAATGCCATCCCTACAGTCATTTCGAAAAAAGAAAGTTTTTTTTGTTCAAAATAAGCCTTGTGTTTCTTAATAAAATCAACCACTTCATCCTCTGGTATCATGTTACCATCAATCTTGATTCGTTCTCTAAAATCAAGTAAATGAGGTGATGTATAAAGTCCTGTTTTAAAACCTGCTTGTTGAAAAACAGAAGCAAGCATATGAGCGCTTGAACCTTTTCCATTGGTGCCTCCAACATGAATACTTTCAAATTTTTTATGCGGGTGGTTTAGACGGACATCCAAGCCCTTCATTGTATCAAGTCCAGGACGATATGCAGCCTCGCCAATGCGCTGGTACATTGGTAATTTTGAAAACATCCAGGCCAAAGTTTCTTTATATGAACGCACCTTTATTCTCCTAATTTGAATTGAATGACTACAAAACCGATTTGCTCAGAAGGAGCATTATTATCTGGGTACCATTTATGTAATAATGCTGTTTTTTTCGCAGGTTGCAGTAAACAAGGGTGGGTGTTTGTACTCCCCTTTACTCCCGGTTCAGCAGCAATTACATTCCCTTGGTTGTTTACCGTAATCCTAACTACTACAGTTCCTTCTTGGTTACATCCCTGAATGACCTTACCATTGGTCTGAAGATTTCTACCATTTAGCCCAAAACCTTTTCCTCTACCGCCTAATCCAGCGGTATTGTAATAACTGGAAGCATAAGGATTACCGTCTATTTTTCCTTTATCTCCCTGGACAGAATCATCTCCTTCTCCAGCTACCTGATCTCCCTCTTGAGTTTTATTTTTTAACAAATTTGAAACGACACTTTTTGTAGCTTCTGAAACTTTGGGAACAACCTTTTCAAGGGGTGTTTCTATCGGTTCTTCCTTTGCTTTTTTTTCTGGTTGAACTTTCTCTCTAGTTTCTTGTATTTTTGGAACTGCAACTATAGACTCTTTTTCCGTAAGTACATCAGGCGTTTTCTCTGGGGTGTTGATCGGTGGTGGTGTAACTTCTTGTTTTTCTTCGATTTGGTTTTCTTGAACTTCAGCAGGTTGAGCAGCAACGGGTTTCTTTGGCTGAACAGAACCACTTCCCTGTGCAAGAGTTCCAAAATTAACCTCCATACCATAACTGATTGGAGGATCATAATAAGTAAGTCCCAAGACAAAAAATAACAACAAAATTAAAAACGCAAAAATCCCTGTTAAAACAGCTGATTTTTTCTTGTGAGGTGTATTTAGAATTTTCATAGTATTTATTGGGGTGTCTCTACTGCCAATACAACTTTGATGCCATTTTTATTGGCGATATTCATAACATAAACAACCTCATCTATAGCGACTTTTTTCTCTGTGCGCAATACAATTGAAGGAGTATTTAAAGAAGATAAAACAGAAATTAACTTATTTTCTAAACGCCGTTTACTCACTCTATCAGAATCTATATAATACTGATTTGCATTAGTGATAGTAACAGCAACAGTACTTCGATTTTCTGTTTTGCCATCGGCTTGTGGTAATTTTACTTCTATCGTATTTAATTGTTTCGAAAGCGTTGAAGCGATCATGAAAAAGATTAATAGCAGAAATACTACATCCGTCATTGATGACATATTAAACTCAGGACGAATCTGATTTCTCCCTCTTAATTTCATCTTAAGCGGGTTCGTTTAAAAGATCTAAAAACTCTAAGCTTGAAGCCTCCATTTGATAAACAGCCTTATTCGTTTTAACCACTAAATGGTTATAGGTGATATACCCTAAAATACCTACGATCAAACCAGCTACTGTAGTAGTCATTGCCGTATACAATCCATCTGCAAGTAAT
The DNA here is from genome assembly GCA_018646605.1 of Flavobacteriaceae bacterium. GTDB lineage: Bacteria > Bacteroidota > Bacteroidia > Flavobacteriales > Flavobacteriaceae > MS024-2A. The sequence continues at coordinate 12,198 of JABGUL010000026.1, read as the reverse complement.
TGCATGTCTATATTTCCTCCGGCATTTGAAATTTCAAAAATGGAAAGTATCATCCCAATTACAGTCCCTAAAAACCCTAACATAGGTGCAGCACCGGAAATAGTCGCCAAAATACTTATGTTCTTCTCCAACTGATACACCTCAAGTCTACCTGCATTTTCAATTGCGGTATTGATATCTTCCAAGGGACGTCCTATTCTTGATAGTCCCTTAGAAACTAATCTAGATACAGGAGCATTTTCTGTAATACACAACTGTTGAGCTCCATCAATTTTACCATTCATAACATAGGTGCGTATTTGGGGCATAAAATTTGGACTTATCTTAACCGCAGAACGTATTGCAAAAAGACGTTCAAAATAAATATAAACAACCATCAAAAGGAGAATGAATAAAAGCCCAATAATCAATTGTCCACCTAGACCTCCATTTTGAATTAACTCTATCAAGGAAAGCGTTTTTTCTGTTTGAAGAGGCGAAGGTTCTTGTGCTTGCATTAAAATCATAAAAAAGTATTGTCTATTTATTATATAACGTTTTTAATTATAAAAAATTTTATGATTGCTTTTAAAGAATGTAATCACGAATTAGTATAAAGGCACCAAACCCACCTAAAAAGCCTATCAATGCCAACCATGCTATCTTTTTAAAGTACCAAAAGAAGTCGATTTTTTCCATTCCCATTGCAACGACTCCAGCAGCAGAACCAATAATAAGCATGCTCCCTCCTGTCCCCGCTGAAAAAGCGATTAGATGCCAAACCGGATCGTCTGTACCCATTGAAAACATCCCCATACTAGCTGCAACCAAAGGTACATTATCAATTACAGCCGACCCCACTCCCAAGAGTGCAATTACAATATCGGTATTGGGTATAGCAGTATTTAATCCTTCAGCAAAATTAAATAACATTCCTAGTGATTCTAGTGCTGCAACAGCTAGTAAAATCCCTAAAAAGAATAATATACTTGGAAGTTCGATTTTTGATAACGAGCGATGTAAGGGACTTGCAGTTTGATGCGCATCACTTTCCGCATCTATAGAGGTTATATTAATTTTTGATTTACTAAAAATCTCTGCAAATGTTGAAACAACTGCCAATGATAACATCATCCCAACATAAGGGGGAAGATGGGTGAGTGTCTTAAATATTGGAACAAAAACAATTGCCGATAACCCCAAGTATAACATGGCAGCACCTCGCTTGTGAGTTTGAATGTTAGCGTCCTCTTCTGTACTTTTTATATTCCCCTGAAAAGCAGGTAAAAAAGAGGCAATTCCAACAGGCAATATCAAACAAACTATGGATGGAACCAAAACATAACTTATTAGTTTGAGTGTCGTTACTTTGTTACCAATCCACAACATGGTAGTAGTAACATCTCCAATTGGAGACCATGCTCCTCCAGCATTAGCAGCGACAATTATAAGCCCGGCAAACCAAAGGCGTGTATCACGTTCATGCACTACCTTTTGTAATATGGTGATTAAAACAATAGTAGCTGTTAGGTTATCAATTATCGCAGAAAGAATGAAAGCCAAAATTCCAAAAATCCATAATAATCCCTTTTTACTTTTTGTCTTTATGAAATTTTTGATGGTAAAAAAACCATTAAAATAATCTATAATCTCAACTATAGTCATTGCTCCCAATAAGAAAATAATAATTTCAGCGGTCTTACCTAGATGGTGCAATAATATTTCGTCAATATGTGAAGGTGATAATTCTTTTAGTTCTGCATTGACCTCAAAAACAGGTAAATGTGCTAAGGAGATAATAGCCCACATAAATGCCATCATGGCTAATGCAGGAATTAATTTATCTACCTTAAGATTATGCTCGAGTGTGATGGCAAGATATCCTAACACAAAAAGAACAATTATTATAGTTTCCATAAGTACGATTCAGATTTTAAAGTTTAAAAATATTAAAATTCTTTACCCTACCTATCATTTATAGGATAAAAAATAGAGCCTGAACTATGATTCTTTGAAACACCCGTAACAGAAGCCAAACAATTCACTTGGTTTCTCAGCCGCAAAATCCCCAAAAATCCAAAAATCAAAGCTTCTTTAAAATCAACAACCATTTCCCCAGGAACAACCATGAGAGCATCACTGTGCTCCCTAATAAGTGACATCAAATAGGTGTTTTTTGCGCCCCCGCCCGTCACTAAAACTTTCTGACCCGCACTAAAGCTAATTCCTATCACTTTGCTTATATGAAATGTATAGGTATGGATAAGATCCTCAATCGAATTGGTTTTGTGTTTTTCCAATAATGGAAAAAGTGTAGCATATACCCATTCTATTCCTAACGATTTTGGATGAGTCTTTTTGTAAAAACTCAACCCCTCTAATTCATTAAAAAAATCCGGAATTAATGTTCCATTTTTTGCCAATACTCCGTCTTTGTCAAAAGGAACTCCCTTTTTTTCTGCTAAAAAATTTAAAACGGTATTGACTGCACACAAGTCATAAGCGATCATTATTCCGTTTTGAGAGTAGGACCCATTGGCAAAACCACCCAGATTTAAACAGGCATCATATTCAGAAAACAACAACTTATCTCCTACAGGAACGAGAGGAGCTCCTTGTCCTCCCATTGCAACATCTTGACTTCTAAAATCACATACCACAACTTGATTCAACTGAGATGCCAATAGGGGGAGGTTTCCGATTTGTAATGTTATGCCTTTGTTGGGTTCGTGCAATATGGTATGCCCATGAGAACAAACTGCATCTATGTTTTCAATCTGATTGGAATGAATAAATTTCAAAATAGTTTGACCAAGCAATCTAGTATACCTGGTGTTTTCAAGCTCCAATTCTTCCGTAGACGCTAAATGAAGTGACCGCAAGGATTCTTTCCACTCTTGGGAATAGGGAAAAGTTTCTGCTGCCTCGATAGAAAAAGTCCAGTTTTCTTTTTTATTAAAATGAATGTAGGCTACATCAATCCCATCAAGAGAGGTTCCTGACATAACACCCAAAACACTATAAGATGTTTCATTCATACCATTGAGCTAGATGGGAACAAAGAAAGATAAAATTAACGTATTTGCAGTTTTGAGTAGCAAAAATTAAAATATCATTAAATTTGATTACAATTATTACGACATCCCAAATGATTCAGTTTTACCAATGACTTTATTATAATCAGTTTAAATAGATTCTTATTTTTGTTGTCCTTCAAAAATTAATTTTATGTTGCCAGCTAAACAAGGACTATACAATCCAGAATTTGAACACGATAACTGTGGTGCAGGATTTATCTGTAGTCTTCAAGGAAAGAAAACAAACGATATCATCCACAAAGCACTAGATATACTAGACAAACTAGAGCACAGAGGTGCTGTAAGTGCGGATGGTAAAACTGGAGATGGAGCTGGAATTTTAATTGAAATTCCACATGATTTCTTAGTCACAAACTGTGACTTTGAACTCCCTGAGCTTCATCAATATGCGGTGGGTATGGTATTCCTTCCAAAAAAGGAAAACCAACGCACCTATTCCATTGGAGTATTTGAGTCTGAAATTAAAAAACAAGGTCTTGAGGTTTTAGGCTGGAGAAAGGTACCCGTTAACCCTGAAGTTATGGGAAGTATTGCCGCTCAAACAGAGCCATACATCATGCAAATATTTATTGGTAGAGGGGATAAAGATTTATCTGACCATGAATTTAACATCAAACTATTCATCGCTCGTAAAATAGCTGAGCACACGATATTAAGCTCCAAATTATCTCAAGCTTCTTATTTTTATTTGCCTAGTCTTTCTACACATACTTTAATTTACAAAGGACTTTTAATTCCAGAAGATATAAAGGGGTATTATCAAGATTTATCAGATCCTGCTGTTGTCACTCGACTGGCATTAGTCCATCAACGTTTTTCCACAAATACCTTCCCCACCTGGGATTTAGCTCAACCCTTTCGCTATATGTGTCACAATGGAGAAATCAACACTTTTAGAGGAAACTTAAGTCGAATGCAAGTTCGAGAAGAATTACTAGAAAGTGATTTATTCGGCTCTGACATAAAAAAAATTCTACCCGTTATACTAAAAGGAAAATCAGATTCCTCCTCCATGGATATGGTCGTTGAATTATTATTAGCTACGGGAAGATCACTCCCAGAAGTGATGATGATGCTTGTTCCAGAAGCCTGGGAAAAGCATACTGCAATGGATGATAACAAGAAAGCCTTTTACAAGTATAATGCATGCATCATGGAACCTTGGGACGGTCCTGCATCCATTCCTTTTACTGATGGAAAATATATTGGTGCGCTATTAGACCGTAATGGACTTCGCCCATCGCGATATTCAGTTACCAAAGACGGCTATGTGGTAATGTCATCTGAAACAGGAGTCCTTGATATCGCTCCTGAAAATATTGAACGTCACGGACGTCTGGAACCTGGAAAAATGTTTTTAGTAAACATGGATGAAGGGCGCATCATTGAAGATGATGAAATCAAAAATGAAGTAACCACAAAACGTCCTTATAAAAAATGGTTGAATGAAAACCAACTCCCTTTAAAGGAAGTACCCTATACCGGAAATGTAACGCCTACTGAGAAAGAAGATTTTGAAACTCGTATGCGAATCTTTGGTTACACGCAAGAGGATTTAAAAACAATTCTTACGCCGATGATTACCGAAGGGAAGGAGGCTATCGGGTCTATGGGAATAGACACCCCCCTTGCGGTTCTTTCTGAACGTCCACAATTATTATACAACTATTTCAAGCAACTTTTTGCACAGGTAACCAACCCCCCCCTGGATGGTATCCGCGAAGAAATTGTAACCGACACTAGCTTGAGCATTGGAAGCGAGTTTAACCTTTTTGAAATCTCTGCTAATCATGCCAAAAAACTAAGCATTCAAAACCCTGTTATTTCAAATGAGGATTTAGACAAAATAAAATTCATTGAAAGTGAAAATTTTAAATCTGCAACAATCTCAACCTTGTATGAAATAAGTGGACGATTAAATAGCCTTGAAAATGCACTTGAAGAAATGATTTTGGCCATTGAAAAGGCAATTGATCATGAGGGAGCAAATATTATTATATTATCTGACCGCGGTGTTTCTCCAAGTATGGCTCCCATCCCAATGCTGTTGGCAACATCTCATGCCCACCATGCATTGAAACGAATTAAAAAACGTTCTAAATTTGGAATTATAATTGAATCGGCTGAACCCAGAGAGCCACATCATTTTTCTTTATTGTTTGGATATGGTGCTAGTGCCATAAATCCCTATATGATTAATGAAATTATTTTCAATCAAGCAAAAGAAAGCGTTATCAACATTCCTGCAGAAAAAGCCATCGAAAATTTCAACAAAGCTATTGCCAAAGGTATTGTCAAGGTGATGAACAAAATTGGAATTTCAACGTTACACTCCTACCGTGGAGCTCAAATTTTTGAAGCGCTTGGACTTTCGCAAAAAGTGATCGATCGTTTCTTTTGTAATACAGCAACACGAATTGAAGGGATTGGATTATATGAGATAGAAAAAGAAATCAATAGTCGTCACACTAAGGCCTATATTCACGAATCCAATCTTGGGCTACCCTTGGAAATTGGTGGTGATTATCGCTGGAGAAGAGATGGCGAAGAACACGTTGTTAATCCGTCTACCATTTCAAACTTACAACAAGCCGTACGCCAAAACAAACCTGCCAGTTATGCTGCTTTTGCTAAAGAAATCAACGAGCAAAATGAAAAACTAATGACCCTTAGAGGTTTGTTTGAATTTTCAAGTTTCGACCCAATCCCAATAGATCAAGTTGAGCCTTGGACAGACATTGTAAAGCGATTCAAGACAGGTGCTATGTCATTAGGTTCAATTAGTCAAGAAGCACATGAAAATTTAGCTATAGCAATGAACCGCATCGGTGGGAAAAGTAATTCAGGAGAAGGTGGGGAAGACAAACTCCGATTCCAACCGGACAAAGATGGAAATTGGAGAAATTCAGCAATCAAGCAAGTCGCCTCTGGTCGCTTTGGAGTTTCCAGCCACTATTTAAGTTCAGCTAAAGAAATTCAAATTAAAATGGCTCAAGGAGCCAAGCCTGGTGAAGGGGGACAACTTCCAGGACCTAAGGTAAATCCGTATATCGCTTCGGTCAGAAATTCAACTCCCTATGTAGGGCTAATTTCTCCTCCTCCTCATCACGATATTTATTCTATTGAGGATTTAGCACAATTGATTTATGACTTAAAAAATGCCAATCGTGCTGCACGAATCAATGTGAAATTAGTTTCAGAAGTAGGCGTAGGGACAATTGCTGCAGGAGTTGCAAAAGCAAAAGCAGATGTAATATTAATCTCTGGTTATGACGGTGGAACAGGAGCTTCTCCGCTCACCTCATTAAAACATGCAGGGCTTCCTTGGGAACTTGGAATTGCTGAAGCACAACAGACCTTAGTAATGAATGACCTGAGAAGTCGTATTGTTTTGGAATGTGATGGCCAAATGAAAACGGGACGTGATGTTGCAATAGCCTGTCTATTGGGTGCAGAGGAATTTGGTTTCTCCACAGCCCCTCTTATTGCTTCTGGCTGTATTATGATGCGTGCTTGTCACCTCAACACATGCCCTGTTGGGATAGCAACACAAGATCCTGAGTTGCGTAAAAACTTCAAAGGAAAGCCAGAACACGTAATCAACTACATGTATTTTGTGGCTGAAGAATTACGCCAAATCATGGCTGAACTAGGTTTCAGAAGTATCAATGAAATGGTGGGACAGTCACAAAAACTAAATATGAAAAAGGCCCTTGAGCATTTTAAAGCGCAAGGAATAGACCTTTCAAATATATTATACAAACCAGACGTTCCTAATACAGTTCAAGAACGCAACACGAAACAACAGGACCATGGTTTAGAAAATGTTTTGGACTTCGACATTTTAAGTCAGGCACACCCTGCTTTATACAGAAAAGAAGAACAACATCTAGAGTACCGTATCAAAAACACTAACAGAACCGTAGGAGCAATTTTAAGTAATGAGATTTCTAAAATCCATGGTGCCGATGGTTTACCGAAGAATACTTTAAGTTTGAAATTCAATGGTACGGCTGGGCAAAGTTTTGGTGCTTTTGCTACCCATGGTTTGTTTATGAAAATAGTTGGTACGGCCAATGATTATTTTGGAAAAGGATTGTCTGGGGGAACTCTAGTGGCAAAAGTTCCGGAAAAAGCAACCTTTGTACCACATGAAAATGTCATTGTTGGCAATGTATGCCTCTATGGAGCAACAAAAGGGGAAGCCTATATTAATGGTATTGCAGGAGAACGTTTTTGTGTGCGGAATTCTGGAGCCACCTCAGTAGTAGAGGGAATTGGAGATCACGGCTGTGAATATATGACCGGCGGTATTGCCGTAGTTTTAGGAGAATTTGGAAGAAATTTTGCTGCCGGTATGAGTGGTGGTATTGCATATTTATACAGCGAAGACGGAACGTTTGACGAAAAGAAATTTAATCTAGAAATGGTTGAATTGGAAGACTTACAAGAAAGTGATCGTGAAACTATTCATAAATTATTAGAAAATCATATTGATTACACCAAGAGTCCAAAGGCCATAGAAATCCTAAAAGGATGGCCTGACTCCAGTAAGAAATTTATTAAGGTAATGCCTACAGATTACAAACGCGCTTTGGAAATGATGGCCAATCAGGAAACTGAAAAAACAGTTTAAGTTATGGGAAAAATTAAAGGATTTATGGAATTTGACCGTCTCAAAGAGTCGGTAATTGATCCAAAAGAACGCATTAAAAATTATAACGAATTTACGGTTGCTCCTGAAGAAAAGAAACTTCAAGAGCAAGGAGCGCGATGTATGGATTGTGGAGTACCGTTTTGTCACAGTGGTTGCCCATTAGGAAATTTGATCCCTGACTTCAACGATGCTGTATATCAAAATGAATGGCAGCGTGCGTTGACTATTCTTCACAGCACCAATAATTTCCCTGAATTTACTGGTAGATTATGCCCAGCACCTTGTGAAGAAGCCTGTGTTTTAGGAATTGTTAACCCACCTGTTTCCATAGAACTTATTGAAAAATACATTGTAGAAAGAGGTTTTGCAGAGGGCTGGATAAAACCACAACCTCCAGAACACAGAACAGGCAAAACAGTAGCTATAGTAGGTTCTGGGCCTGCAGGTCTAGCTGCTGCACAACAACTCAACAGAGCAGGTCATTCTGTAACCGTTTTTGAACGTGACAATAAAGTAGGAGGGTTATTACGCTATGGTATTCCTGATTTTAAGATGGAAAAAAACGTGATTGACCGACGTATTGAAGTTCTTAAAGAAGAAGGAATTGAATTTAAATGTAATGTGGAAATTGGAAAGACAATCACTGCAGAGGCTTTAGAAAAAGAATTTGACGCTATCGTTCTTGCAACGGGTGCAACCATCAAAAGAGAGCTACCTATTCCAGGATCAGATTTAAACGGAGTGGTACAAGCTATGGACTTTTTACCACACAACAACAAAGCGGTGGATGGACAACATGAAAGAAAAGCACAATATCTTGCTACTGACCGTGATGTAGTTGTCATTGGTGGAGGAGATACTGGGTCAGATTGTATTGGAACGTCCAACCGTCATGGAGCAAAAAGTGTAACCAATTTTGAGCTTATGCCAAAGCCTGCAGACGGTAGAACTGAAGAACACCCCTGGCCATACTGGCCCTTCAAACTCAAAACCAGCTCGTCTCATGAAGAAGGGAGTCACAGGGAGTGGAGTATTTTAACCAAAGAATTTGTTGGGGATAAAAACGGAAAACTAATGGGTCTTAAAACCGTTGAAGTGCAATGGAAAAAGATCCCTGGAGAACGTCCACAGCTTATTGAAAAAGAAGGGTCAGAAAAAGAATGGCCTTGTGACTTGGCGCTTTTAGCCCTTGGATTTACTGGTCCTGAAAAATCACTCCCAGAGCAATTTGGGTTGACTTTTGATGCCCGTGGAAATATTAAGGGAGAAAATAACTACCAAACACAAAAGGCATCAATCTTTACTGCAGGCGACTGCCGAAGAGGACAGTCCCTCATTGTTTGGGCGATTTCTGAAGGACGCGAAGCTGCACATCAAGTAGATACCTTTTTAATGGGAAAATCAACCCTTCCACAAAAAAATATGGCAGGCGATTTAATGACGGTTTAATTTTATTCGCTTTTTTAATAAAATAATCCTCACTTATACTGAGGATTATTTTATTAAACACAAGCTGTGTGTAACAATTCACATATACGGGAGTCATAAAGAAAAACAAACGCTGATGCGCTCTACTTTGCAAACCATTCTAACTCTTTTTTCATTCTTGTTAACTGCTCAACAAGGTATCCTACCTACTTTTGATGGCGTTGTTTCTGCTCAAGAATGGAAAGGTGCAGAAAACTTTTCCATTAAATATGAAATTGATCCAGGAAACAACATCCCTTCTCCCCATCTAACAGACGTTTTTGTCACCTATTCAAAAACCGATTTGTATGTGGGCTTTATTGCTTATGCCGACATGGAAAATCTTCGTTCCTCAATTAGAAATCGAGATGAAGGCTTTCAAGATGACAATGTTCTCATTGGAATTGACACCTATGGTGATGGACGTTTTATGGTGTCTGCAGGAGCAAATCCCGAGGGAAATCAGTTGGACTTAAAATTATCATCCACAGGAAATGATGATATTTCTTATAATATCAATTTTGAATCTAAAACAAGTAAACACAAAGACAGTTATCATGTTGAGTTAAAAATACCATTTTCGGTACTCCAATTTAAAAATGCTCCAGAGATGAATTGGAAAATCTTACTATTCCGATCCACCTATACCGATTCAAACCGCAGCGGAAATTTAAATTTCCCCATTGATTTAAACAACTCGTGTTTACCTTGTCAAACACCCACGTCCATTACCATAAAAAACATAGAATCCAAAAACCGAGTAAGTCTTTTACCCTATGTCTATGGAGGGCTTTCAGGAGAGGAAGACACATCCGGATTTGCCTACGGCAAACCCCAAGGTAGTTTTGGCTTGAGTGGATTGTTTGACTTAAACAATACCACTTCTTTAGAATACGCCATCAATCCTGATTTTTCACAAGTAGAGGCTGACGTATCTCAAATCACTGCCAATAATACCTTTGCCATCTTTTTTGAAGAACGGCGTCCTTACTTTAACGAAGGAAATGACATTATAGAAACCGAATTAAACACGGTGTACACTCGCGCTGTTAACAAGCCTTTACTTTCTACTAAAATAATTAGTCAAGGAGAAAATCAACGGTTTTATTGGTTGACTGCCTTTGATGAAGCTTCACCTTATTTGATAGCTGGTGAAAACCGATCGTACTTTGGTGAAGGAAAGGCAGCCTTTTCAAATATTTTCAGATACCAGCGAAACTATGATCAAGGAAGTAATATCGGTTTCTTGACTACCAACAGAGTTTTTAGAGATGGAGGTTATGGTCATACAATTGGTGTTGATGGTTTGTTGCGTTTCAAAAAATCCTATACAGCTAGCTTTGAATACAATCGAAGTATCATCCTTGAGCCTAAAGCCGATTGGATTGAAGAAAACGATCGCATTGGAACTTTATCAACGAAGCTTGATGGAGAAAAACTCAATGGAGATGCCCTCAGTATATCATTAAATAGAAATACTAAAAATTGGAATAGTGAGGTAGAATACAAACACTACTCTCCCCATTATCAAACACCCCTGGGATTTGTCACTCAAAATAGTATTAAAACACTAAGTGCTTCCCAAGACTATCAACACTTTTTTGATAAAGAAGACTATTTCAAGCAATTAAATATTGGCGTAGGAAGTGAGCTCATCTATAACTACAACAGCTTGCGAAAATTTTTAAATTTTGATGCCTATACTTTTGTTCAAATGAAGCATAACATTCGAAGTGAAATAAGCTTTAGTCACGTCGTAAACGAAGAGTATGAAGGATTTATTGCAGAAGGTATGAATACCTTTGAATTATTCTTAGGGTACAACCCTACAGAGGCTTTTCGACTGGGGATGTTTACCAGTATAGGAGAATCCATACGCTATGATGAAGAAAATCCAGCAGTGGGTAATAACTTCTTTATAGGTACTTTTAATAGCTTTCAGATTACTCCAAAAGTAAGACTCAGCCCTACACTTCGGTATTCACAGCTAAAAAATAAAATAGATAATACCTTATATTTTTCTGGCTTTATTGCGCGTTCTGAGTTTAACTTTCAATTCAACAATGCCTTTTCTTTTCGCTTAGTGGGAGAGTTTAATGACTTTGATAAAAAATTTTTCTTCCAGCCCTTACTCAAATGGAATCCAAACCCCTTTACCATTTTCTATATCGGAGGAACCAATGGCTATTCCCAAATCAATAGCAATAATCGTTACGGGGTAGAAAATAGTCAGCTATATTTTAAATTCCAATACCAATTTGACTTGTAACAAAGTCTTGAAAGAAAACATAGGTGTTTCTTCATCACACCAAAAATTAATTTGTGTTCAAGGCTTTATTGATAAGATTTGCCACATCAATTCTGTCCCCCTGTTTTATTGAGTCTGAAATCGTTAAAATTAAAATACGTTTACCGTTTAGATTCAAATACACTTTTTGTCCATTTGGCAAGTCAACTCCACTTCGTGAGAAAGGATTTAGCTTGGGACTCATTACACCGGGGATCACTAGGGGTAGAGTTTGAGCCGTGTTATTTTCCAAATAAAAAGCGCGTTGTGGGGTGAGGGGTCGTGGTGTTTTCTTTTTACCAGAAATGCCTTTTTGTAGCGAAAATTCTACCTTAAGAGTTGTCAAAAATCGATTTTCAAACTGGAGGTAGCTGCCTTCTTCAACAATCAATAGGTTGCTACTCCCCCTTGGCATTCCAAAGCCTTTTATCAATGAATCGGTAGTTCGATCATGTACAGAAACACCTAGATCAAATTTAGATTTGTTCCACACTTTGGTAGTAAAACCCTTATAAAATGGGTACTCAACCTGAACTATTTGTTTTGGAGGGATCAATAATTGTGAGCGTTCTTTATTGCCCTGTTGACACAAGGCAAGGTTGCAAAAAAAGACGGTCATTGAAAGGTACTTCCACATGTGACAAAGATACAATCTTTGAATTATAAAAATTAAGTTGAAACGACTTCACCCTATGGGAAAGATTTTAATT
>JABGUL010000025.1 GCA_018646605.1 Flavobacteriaceae bacterium | reverse complement strand
GCTTTTACAAAATTTAAACATGTGAATGATGCGATACGGTCACTCATCAAAACAATCATAAGCCTTGCACTATTTCTAATCTTATTATATATACTTTAAAATAAATCAATCATGAAAAATTTAATTTATCTAGTACTACTATGCGTAACCTTAATTTCTTGTTCAGAAGAAAAACAAGTGAAACGGATTATATGGACATCAACTTCTGAGGAGGCAAAAGTTTTATTTGAAGAGTTTCTTTCTAACATGGAAAATTATAGATGGAATCCTAAAGGACAAGAATTGCTAATGGACTCAATTTTAAAATTAGATCCAAATTTTTTAATGGCAAAAAGATCTAATAATTTCAAAACGAGCAAGGAGACAAGAGAAAACTTAACTTATGCCTATGAAAATAGAGAAAAGGTTAGTGATATTGAATCTAGACTTATTGCAGCAAATTACGAAAGAAGAATCAATGGTAGTTTAGTTAGAGAGGATCAAATCATTGACTCATTAATCGAAGATTATAAGGACTACTTCCAACTAAGAATATTATCTGGAGATGTAAAAAATAGGTTAGCTAATCCAAAAGGCTCAGATCAAAGATGGAAAGAAGCGCTTGAGATAAATCCTAACTCATTTGAAGGACTTGTTAATAGAGCATTTCTTCATTTTCCTACAGGTAATAATTTTATAATGCTTGCTTCGGATGAACGTGACTTAAACATTGCAATTGATTTGCTTAACAGAGGAAGTAAACTTTATCCTGAAAGTTCTCGTTGGTCAAGGTTTTTAGGAAATGTATATAGAGCTCAAGGCGATTTTGAAAAAGCATTAACATCCTATGAGAAATCACTTGATATTATAGGTAAATACGAATTAGGTGTTGAAAGTGATTCTTACGCTAATTCTCTCTTGATGGTTGGCCATGTGTATACATTTACAGAGAAATATGATAAGGCAAGAGAGTACTATGACAAAGGAATCGTAATCTCAAATAATTACTGGAAAGTAGCAATGTCTGAATTAAAAGCACACACTTACATGTATCAAAAAGATTTTGCCATTGCAATTTATCTACTTTCAAAGACACAAGAGGTAATAAATGAAATGGACGAAGAGCCTTTGATTAAATTGAATTGGCAGTCATTCACTGAATTCACAAAATTCCTAGCATTTGGTCATAGTCTTCAAGAAGAAGAGACTATCAAATCTGTAAAAAGGATGGCTGAAATTGGCAAAGCCCGGCTTAAAATTCAATTAGAAGGTGTTTCAGATCAAAGGCAAAAAGAAAAATTTAATCTGGCTAACGAGAAAGCTGCAATCGAATCCCAAACATGGTTTAACATATTGTTTGGGAATTATGAGGAAGCCAGAATTTCATTGAATTCTCTAAGAGAACTATCTAACAAGCAACTTGAATATAATCCTAATGCTCTTAATGAATATTTTAAATTGTCTGGCTATTTGAATTTAATGGAAGGTAATCCAAAAGAATCAATAGAAGATTATTCTAAATTGAGTAAAGAAATCTTGACTGATGATGGATATCACTATTATTTTTTGGCATTAGCAAAGAAAGCTGAAGGGCAAAACGAGGAGAGTAAGCAGATTCTGGTTGATCTTGCTAATAATAATTTTGCTACCTGGCAAAATGCAGTCGTTAAAAACTTAGCTAAAGCACAAATAAAAACAAATCTTTAAGGTTTCAAAATGTCTAAATCAATTTTAAAAAGTGTATTCCTCTTATTAACATTTGCTTCTGCTTATGGTCAGGTCAAAACTCTTGAGTTACCCATAAGCAACTCAAACATTCATGCAACATTAAAGGCGAGCAATGGAATGTTATGGGTGGGTACAGACGAAGGGTTGAATTTGATTTATGGTAAAGAAAAGAAAGTCTTTTTTTCTAATATCGAAGACTCATTGAGCATACTGAATTCTGATATACTTAAACTTTCAGAAGGTATTAATAAAGAACTAATAGTGCTAAGCAAAGATGGGTTAAGTATTTTTGACTCCTCTAGCTTTTCATTTTCACAAATTCCACTTGAATCTGAACCTAAAGGCGTGCTGTTGAATCCTACCAATAAAACATATTGGGTATTTACACGTCAGTCTGGGATTTATGTTTTAGATAATGCTTTAAAAACCACCAATCATTTTGAGTTTGACCCTTTAAACCCATTATCAATATCAACTTCAAAATTTGAGCAATTTTCTGGATCGGAAATTCTTTTTGATGAAAAATCTGGCAAAACAATAATTGCAACAAAAAATGGATTAAATGTTTATGATGAAAATTTAAACGCATTTAAACGCTTTTTCAAAGGAAATAAAACAACATTTACAACCAACAATATTATTGCTATTCTTCCCAGAGAGGACAACAAAATTGGGGTGATTACTCAAAACGAGTTTGTGGACTTTTATCCTGAAGAAAACCGTTTTGAAAGTATAATACATTTTGAAACAGCAGTTGAATCTGCACTACTGATTTCTAGTGATAAGATTCTTCTAAACACAGCTAAAGAAAACATTTTATTATCAAAAAAAACTTCATCCAATAAGCTAAGATTTAAACTTGATCGTAAGAATGAATTGAAATTCAATCAATTTATTGAAGTGGATAAATATTTATACGTGTGGGAAGATAAAGGAAATGAAATAATAAAAACTGACTCTTTATTAAATCCCATATCAAGCTACAACATTGCCAATTCAATTAATGCAATAGAACATTCACCACATGATAATCAAATTTATATAAGCACGAATTCAGGAGTGGAGATAATTTCAGAAACTAGTGCACTTATAAACGATGTTAGGAGTAATGAAGGAGTGCTGTATTTTTCAAATTTTGATAATCAGTATATAGCGTTTTATCAAAACACTATTGAAATTGGGGTTTTAAAGCAAAATAAAGGAACTATAAATTTTATAAAAAGGTATGATAGCGATTTCACAAATGTCGCTTTTGATAAATTTGATAAAAACATTATTTTAGGAAATGATGACCTCATGTTGTTTGATATCCAAAAAAAACAATTAAAAAAATTTCCTAAAATAAAACCCTATCTTAAAAATGGAATAATTAAAAACATCAAAGTAATTGAAAATGATGTTTATTGCGCTTTAGAAAATGGGGTAATTAAAATTAACGCTGAAGTTATATTAAATGATAAAAAAAACATTAACGAGCAAGATATCGTGTTTTATGAGTATAATGAATTATTAAATCCAGACGTTCCTAGGGGGTTTAATGATATTGAAAAAATAGGAGATAAACTTTATGTTACAGATGATCAAAGGGGGGTAAGTCTTTATGATAAAGAGTTTTCGAATTTCGAAAAAAGCTTTACCTATGATGGAGATTCTAGTACTTCGCTTGCTTCATCATCACCAACAAAACTTTTCTTTGATGAGAATCAAAACATTCTATTCATTGGAACCATCGGAAATGGTATGTTTAAGTACAATTTAAACGACCAACGTTTTTCGAAAATTGACATGAAAAATGGACTTTTATCCAATAATATTTTTGACTTTTTAAAAGTCAAAGAACGATTATTTATTCAAACTGGTTCAGGGGTTAATTTTATTGAAGATGGAATTGTAAAAAACATCAACAATGAAGATGGGCTAAATATTAGTAGGTTTCATAAAGAATCAATGCATCAATATGAAGATGAAATAGTATTGACAGGCTATGATAAAATCCAATCTTTCAAGCTATCGGAACTAGATAAAGAAAAAAATGAATTCAATATAAGTGTTCTAAATATAGTTGGATTAGATGATGGAAATAACGAAACAAATATTCCAATAGGATATGAAAATACACTAGATTTCGATTACAAAACAAACACTTTAATCTTTGATTTGTTTTCAGACAGTAATTTCAAGTCAGAACAGATTCACTATTATTTCAAAAGAGGAGAAAATGCAGAGGTGATTTCAAATGGATTTAACAATAAAATTCAATTAAGCTCCTTCCCT
Source organism: Flavobacteriaceae bacterium (assembly GCA_018646605.1). Classification (GTDB taxonomy): domain Bacteria; phylum Bacteroidota; class Bacteroidia; order Flavobacteriales; family Flavobacteriaceae; genus MS024-2A. Next base: position 51,980 of record JABGUL010000025.1, on the reverse strand, counting down.
TATTACGCTTCTGATATAGAAATCTACGCGATAGATGGCGATGGTAAAAAGAGCATAAACACACTACAGTTTACATTCAATAACGCCCCACCCTGGTGGTTACGAATAGAAACTATTGTATTATATGTTATATTATCGATAATACTAATATACTCCCTAGTTAAAATTCGTGAAACACAAACGAAAAAGCGCCTTGAGGGAGAGCGTAAATCGAAAGAATTAGAAGAAGCAAGAGAGTTGCAAAATAGTTTGCTCCCCAAAACAAATCCCACCATTGAAGGATTTCAAATTAGCACATACCTAAAGTCAGCTACAGAAATAGGTGGTGATTATTACGACTTTTTTTATAAAAAAGGAGAGTATTTTTATGCTATTTGTGGTGATGCTACAGGTCACGGAGTAATTTCAGGAATTATGGTTTCAGTTACTAAAGCTGGGCTTAATGGAATAACAATGGGAACTCCAAGTAAAATTCTACAACAGTTAAATCGTATTGTCAAGCGCGTTAACTTTGGACGACTACGGATGAGTTTAAGTGTTGCTAAATTAAATAAGGATTCAGTTGAACTAAGTTCTGCAGCGATGCCCCCCACTTACTATTTTAATGCCAAAGCAAATACTGTTGAAGAAGTTTTAGTGCCAAATCTACCTTTAGGAGGAATAGAGACAGAGGAATTTGATGGAATCACAAAAGACTTTAATGAAGGGGATGTAATTGTAATGATTTCAGATGGTTTGCCAGAGCTTCCTAATCCTCAAGATGAACTACTGGACTATCAAAAAGTGGAAGATTGTGTTCGTGCTAATGCTGGAAAAGATGCGGAAAGCATTAAAAATGCTCTCGTAGAATTATCAGACAGTTGGGCTAGCGGCGTAATGAATCCAGATGATATCACTATCGTAGTTATTAAAAAAGCAGCCTAAGTTTTGGCTTTTAAAATCCATATTGGGATTTCATTTTTCTTTCCCTTAACGAAAATGGGCTTTTGCTGGATAAAGTCTTCTTTTGAAGATAACTTTTCAATCACTGAAGAAGAAATAACAATTTCACCCGGTTTCGCATGAGAGCAAAGACGTGCAGCTAAATTCACGTGATCTCCTATAACGGTATAATTCATTTGCCTTTCTGATCCTATATTACCACAAACTACTTTGCCATAATTTATTCCAATCCCTATTTCCAAGGCAGGATAATTCTGCTGCTCCATTTCAATATTAAACTTTTTAAGGGCCTCAAACATTGCAATTGCAGAATTTACAGCACCCTGAGCATCGTTCTCATTTTTAAGAGGAACACCATAAAGAACCATAAGTTCATCACCTATAATCTTATCTAATGTGCCATTATGATTAAAGACTACCTCAATCATAGCATCAAAGTAATGATTAAGTAAATAAACAACTTCATTAGGCTTCATCTTTTCGGACATTGATGTAAAGCCTCTAATATCACAGAATAATATACATACTTCATTTTGACTCCCTCCTAATTCTAAAGAGGTTTCATTTTTTAGTAATTCATCAACTATATTTTCAGAAACATATTTCTTGAAAGTAGATTTGATCTTATTGATTCCTGATAAATCTTCAAATGAAAACACAAGTCCTGAGGGATTATTGTTTTCATCATAAACAGTGGAAAGGGTAAGATTTACTTCATGGGATTCATCTAATTCATTTTCAATCTTAACATTTTCCTCTTGGAGTACTTTATTTGTATCATTTTCAGCTTTTTCAATTAAATTAACCAAATGTGGATTTTTCTGAAAAACCATGAAATAGTGATTGTTAAGAATCAACTCTTCTTCAAAGCCAAATATTTTTTTGGCAGAGTGGTTTACGTATTCCAACTCACCCAATACATCAATTTTTATTATCCCTGTAGTAATGGAAGTCATTATGTTATCCACTAATTTATTTGAACTTTGTAGAGAATCAATCAAACGAATGTTGTCATAAGCCAAGCTCACTTTTTTGGACAAGTTATCAAAAAGCCTAAGTTCTTGTTGGATAAAACGCTCAAGGCCAGCCCTACTCTCTTTATCAGCCAACAGGATTACTCCTACCAATTCATTTTGATTAATAAGAGGGCTTATAAGAATATTTTTCTTTGAAAATTTAAGTAGAGGATATTCCTCCGGATTGTCTATGATCAATGATTTTTTAGTCTCATTAATATCCTTTAAGACTCCCTTGGTTATTCTAATTATCTTAGAAGGGAGTTCTTCTTTACTAAGATTAAAACTTGAGCTTACATTAAAAAAGTCTGTCTTAGGATCCTTTAGAAGTATCATTCCCTTAGATGCATTTAGGGTTGATAAAATCGTTATTAATAAATTTTCAAAAAGAATCTCTAGTTCTGAATCTTGATCATTTATAATATTAGTTACGTCAATCAGTGATTCTATCTCCAGTAACTTATAACTAAGTTCTTTGTTTCTATCCCGAAGTTGGCTTTCAAGTTTCTTTTGAATAAGCTCGCTCTCTATTAACTTTTTTAATGTCTTTAAAACAACTTTTGTTTCTTTAGAATTTAAAATAGTGGGAGCAGTAATAAAGCCAATTGATTTTGATTCAATAGTTATAGAAACAGCAATTGTTTCATTCGAATTCAAATATATCTCATCGTGTTGATCCTCAATAATAGAGTCCACATAATCAAAATCTAAAGACTTTTTATCAACGTATGAAAAAGAATGAATACCTAGGGATTTTACTAAGGTTTTTTTTGAAAAAAACAGGAATTGTATATCTTCAAATCCTGCTTCATTTTTCAAAAAACTAATCTTGGTTAAAAGAGAAGGTTGTTGAATAAATTCAAATAAAAAATCCGCTAAGTTTTTCATCAAATTAAGCCAGTTCTTTTACTGCCTCATCTTCTGTGGGATATACTTTACAGTATTTTGTGAGCCCCATTATTTTGAAGGTCTTCTCTATAATTGGAGCAAGATCACAAAAGACAAGTTGTCCATCAATATCTTGAAGTTGTTCAATCAACTCAATAAGTATAGAAGCACCAATACTATTTACAATTTTAGAATCTTTCAAATTAATAAGAAAAATACTACTCCCATCGTCAATATACTTTTGTGCAATATTTTGAATCTCTTCTCCTAAGTCTTTATTAAGATATCCTTCTGTTGCAATTACAACTATATCCTCTACTATTTTCGTATTTGTAACTTTACTCATTGCTATCCTTTTTTTTAACCATTGTAAGTGTCGTTCCTGTGTGATCTGATTCAAAATCTACAGAATCCATTAATTCTTTAATTAACATCAGTCCCCACCCTCTTTTTCTTTCGTTGGTGTTGATCTTATTTTCAATTTCTGGAATCTTAATTTTGGATGCATCAAACCCTTTCCCCTTATCAATTACTTTAATTGTAAGCTCATTATCAGAGATAATAAAATGAATATAAACTTCATTTTTCGTTTCGGAATGTTCAAATGCATTTATACAAGCTTCAATTAAAGCCATTGAAATTTCGCCCGATTGATCATCAGTCAGACTCATGTGCTTTGATACAACCTCAGAAGTTTGAGTGGCAATCAACTCCATGTCCTTTATTATGGGTAGTTTGAGCTCTACCGTTGGTGCTTTATTCATATGGATATAAATTTATAGTTTACTTATAAATCGAATTATCAATAAATAAAACAGGATTGTATTCAATTATTGGTAAATGATTATGCAACCAAATATAATAAATTTCAAATAATTTATTGCAAGATCATTAATGATTTGAATTAAAATAAAATTAAATTAAAAGTTCAATTTATGTGAAAAATTAAATTGTAAATTTATATAGAATTCCAACTCATTTATTTAAAATTTCCTTAATAAAACACTCTATTATGCCATTTAAAAATTACTTGACTACACTAATTACATTACTCATATTACTTTTTGACGTAAACGCCCAAAATCAAGAAACAGCTTTTGTTTATGGAGATAAATTACCAGATGCCCCTGCTTTATCTTCAAGGGGTGATTATAAAGTAGGTGTAAAAACCCTTCATTTAATTAACCCTAAGCAAATTGATGTTTTAAATTCTAAAAAAGACAAAGATTCGATTTATGATCGTCCTCTAACAATAGAATTATGGTATCCTGCTTCACTTTCTGAGGAACAAAATCAAGATGTTATTTATGAGGAAGTATTGGGTAATTTTAATAGCCCCGAAAGACCTATCATTCCTTTTACATTTAAAGGAAGGGCATTAAGAGATGCTAAAACCAATATATCAGATGGTCCATATCCTTTACTGATTGTCTCGCATGGATATACAGGATCTCGTTATTTGATGAGCTATTTAACAGAAAATTTAGCTTCCAAAGGCTATGTAGTTGTTGCTATAGATCATACAGATTCTACTTTTAGAGATGCAGCGGGTTTTAACAGCACACTATTAAACCGTTCCCTTGATGATTTATTCATTTTGAATGCAATAGATCGTTTAAGCAAAGATTCAAGCTCATTTCTTAAAGGACTTGTTAATGCAAATAGTACAGGATTGATTGGATATTCTATGGGAGGATATGGTGCTCTTAATGTTGCTGGCGGAGGGTATAGCAAAATGGCTGCGGGATTCTTCTCAAGCATGTCCAAAGGCAATAATGCATTACAAAAACGCATGACAGGAAATCCTGAATTTATAAAGTCCTTTGACACAAGAATTAAAGCTATCGTAGCAATGGCGCCATGGGGAATGGAGCGTGGTGTTTGGGATGCTGAGGGATTGGCTGGAATAAAAATTCCAACGTTTTATATTGCAGGTAGTAAAGATGATATTTCAGGTTATGAAAAAGGAATTAAAGCTATTTTTAAAGGGGCCATAAATAGTGAAAGATATCTTCTAACTTATGAAAATGCAAGACATAATATAGCACCAAATCCGCCACCGGCAATGGCAAATAATCCTGGGCTACACCTTGATGAATATTTACGCTATGCAGATTCAGTATGGGATCAGCGGCGAATAAATAATATCAATCAGCATTTTATTACCGCATTTTTAGGGATCAAACTGAAAAATATAAAAACCTATGATATTTATATTGATACCGAAAAACTTTCATCACAAGAACCATGGGAAGGATTTTTACCCAGAACTTCTGTAGGTTTAGAATTACTTCACGAAGAACCAAATTAGAATAGTAAATGAATTAAAATTAGAATATGAAAAATATATTTTTTTCCTTTTTACTAACGTTAAGTCTACAGGCACAAATTCCTGAAGGAAAAAAGGTGATTAGTAATTTATACCTCTATAATATTGAAACTGGACTTTCAAAATTGATATTAAAAGAAAAACGCCATTTTGAAGCTCCAAATTGGATTGTTAATGAAAAGGCTTTACTTATAAATAGCAATGGCAAACTTGAAAAAATTAGTTTAGAAGGAGAACGATTAGGAATTTTAGATGCAGATCAAATTACTAAATGCAATAATGATCATGGTTATAGTTTTGATGGAAAAACAGTATTCATTTCTAGCGGAAAAAAAGAAGATAAAAGTCACACTTCCTACATATACAAGGTAGCTGCAGAAGGAGGTGTTCCAGTTCAAATAACCCCAAAAACTCCCTCCTACTGGCATGGTGTTTCCCCAGATGGGAAGGATATCGTTTATTGTGCAGAGCGAAATGGAAATTATGATGTATATAAAATGAATGTTGATGGTGGGGAAGAAATCCGTTTGACTTCTACAGAGGGGCTAGATGATGGACCGGAATACTCACCAGATGGAATGTATATATACTTCAACTCCTTCAGAACTAAGCAAATGCAAATTTGGAGAATGAAACCCGATGGAACTCAGGCAGAACAAATGACATTTGATAACTATTCTAATTGGTTTGCTCATATATCCCCAAACAATAGCCAAGCAGTATTAATTAGTTACATTGAAAACCAAGAAGACAAACACCCTTTTGGAAGAGCGGTTAAATTACGTTTAATTGACCTTGAAACTAAAAAAATTAAAGACTTAACAGACGTATTCTATGGAGGACAGGGAACTATAAACGTACCCTCTTGGAGTCCAGACGGACTTGAATTTGCTTATGTTAGATATGAACTTGAAGACTTATAAATAAGAAGAGGAGATTTCTAAATTTAGTAATGCTTGACACTTACATTTAATTTAGACTGAAACTTACCTGTATTGCTGTTCCTTCTTTTTTCAAGTTGTTGAGCCTTATAAAACTCTTCACGATTATACCGCTTTCCATCTACATAGATAGTGGAAATTCCGTAAGGAAATTCAAAATTTAGAATTCTTTTTGGCATTGATATAAAAATTGGACAATTAAAATAATAAAAAAAATTATTTAGAACTAATTTTAAATAAAATCTATGGTTTAAAAAATTCTTCCTCAGAAATTTTAATATAGTTCTGTATCTGAGTTGGATCAAAGAAAAAATTAAATGTGTGTTTTTCACCAAAATTGATAACCGTCCGCTCTTTATCCTCATAAAAAAAATCTTTAGCCTTAAACTGAACGAATAATCGAGTTATAGGTAACTCTTTGAAAGTATAACTTTCATTATTACGAATGTAAACATGACGCAAATAATTCTTCTCTTGATCACGAATTAAAACAATAATATCATGATCTACTTCATTTATCATTTTTAAGGATGCACTAGAGACTTCATTAAAGACCTCTGAAGGAAATCTATTGAGAAACGTTTTATCACCTGTCTTACCCCTTTGACTATATATAAGAGTTGATACTATTAAAAAGGTAAAGATTAGGCATTTTTTCATTTGATTTATTTTAGATATATTTTAGAATAATAATACTCTACCAAAAACCATACCCTTTGAATCTATTTTAGATTTCATTAAAGCACTCATTTATAATGATAAAGTAAAAAAGCAAGATTTTACGAAGGTTAGTTTAAAAAATTATTGCTTCTCCAAATAAAAAAAAGCTTTTCTTGAAAAATACAACAGGAGTAACGCTGCTGCTATAAAAAATAAAAAAGCCTTATTTAAGTTAAAAACATGTGCTAGATATCCAATAAAAGGAGGGGCTATTAAAACGCCTAAAGTTGAATAGGTTCCTACAATTGATATTGCCATTCCGGGGGCATACTTTTTTGATTGACCTGCCAACAAAAAAGCCATTGGAAAAATAGAAGCAACACCAAAACCAGCAATAAAAAACCCAAGTAAAGCGGTATAGAAATAAGGGAATAATATTAAGATACTGACTCCCAAAATAATAACACCTGCACTAAAGACAAATAACTTGGGCATTCCGATTTTTGTGATAATTTGATCCGTAAAAAATCGAGAAATAGTCATCGAAATCATAAAAACTAAATAACTCAAAGTAAACAATTCAGCACCAACAACTTCACGGAAATAAACACTACTCCAATCATAAATTCCCCCTTCGCAAACTGCAGCAGAAAAAACCACTAAACCCGTATACAAAATGAAATTATCAGGTTTCCCAAATTGTAATTTATTTCCAGTTGATTCTTTGTCATTTCTTAACAAATAGAAATACGCCACAAAACAAACAAAAATTGAAACAATAGCTACCAGTCCCAAATGATAGCCGATAGTAATTTTTAAATTTATAATTAAGGTTGCAAATATCAAACCGCAAAGCCCTCCTAAACTCCAAAATCCATGAAATTTTCCATTGATTTTTTTCTTGTATAGTTTTTGTAATTGAATCGCCTGAGTATTCATAGAAATATTAATTGCCCTAAGTCCTAAAGCAAATAGAGCAACTGCAAAAATCAGGTGCTCTATTTGTCCTGAAACTCCAATCCCAAAAAGAGCAGTGGCAAATAGAAGAAATCCAAAAAACAAAAGGTAACGACTATCAAACATAGAAACTATCCATGCAGATAGCGGCAAACCAATTAAAGAACTGATGGGTAAAATAAAAAGGAAACTACCCAGTTGCGCTTCATTCATTTCAAATAAAGTCATAATGGTTGGTATTCGAGATGCCCAGGTTGAAAAACAAAAACCACATAAAAAAAAGAAACAGCCAAGAGCTATTCGATTTTGTTGCTTTCTGATCATATTGATAATTTAATATCAAATATCCGCTCTATTTTTATAATCCAAAGTTTTTGAATAGAAAAATTATACAAAAAAAGCTATATTTAGATTAACAATTCACACTAACCAAAATAAAATGAAAAAAAACAATAAGGATTCAAGAAGAGAATTTTTAAAAAAAGGAGTTCTAGCATCATCCATAATGATTGTTCCTAGACATGTTTTAGGAGGACCAGGCTATATTTCACCTAGTGATCAGCTAAATTTAGCAGCAATTGGTTCTGGAGGAAAAGGAGCTAGTGATATAAGTAATGCTTCCGTTCAAGGAAGAGAGCGGGTAGTTGCTCTTTGTGATGTAGATTTCTCTGGAAGTGCATCCCGTACTGCTAAAAAATTCCCAACGGCAAAACAATATGCTGACTATCGTGTCATGCTGGATAAAGAAAAAGATATTGATGCAGTAACTATTTCAACACCAGACCATGTTCATGGACCCGCAGCAGCATTTGCAATGCAAAGAGGTAAGCATGTATATGTTCAAAAACCGATGACCCATAACATCAGAGAAGCGCGTCTTTTAACGGAAATGGCAAGAGAACAAAAAGTTGTTACTCAGATGGGAAATCAAGGAGGATCAAACCCATTACTCAATATGGTTCAGAATTGGATTGATACCGACGCAGTTGGGGCTATTTCTGAAGTTAAAATATGGACCAACAGACCCGTATGGCCTCAAGGAGTTCCAATGCCACAGCCAAACCCAAGCATGAAGCCAGACGCTTTAAATTGGGATTTATGGCTAGGACCTGCAAAAGAAAAACCTTATACACCTAACATGCACCCATTTAGCTGGCGTGGATGGTGGGATTATGGAACAGGAGCTCTCGGAGACGTAGGGTGTCATTTAATCGACATCCCTTTCCGAACGCTAGGTTTAAAATATCCTACTTCGGCTGAATGCAGCGTAGGAAGTGTATATTCACAAATGTGGAATGCAGATTACTTACCCGAAGGATGCCCTCCCTCTTCGTTGATAAGTATCAATTTTGATGCTACAGAAAAAAGCAAATCTCCAATTTTAATGAGCTGGAGTGATGGTGGGATTCGTCCTCCACACCCAGACATTATTCCTGCAAATAGTGATATTGGTGGAACTGATAGTGCTAATGGGGTATTAATGATTGGAGAAAAAGGAATAATAACAACCAATATTAATGATAGCTCCCCTTTAATGCCAAAATTATTTTTAAATGATGGTTCAACAGATTTTGGCCCTGAAGTTGAAGAAATGATTGAACCAGAATACGGTCATCAACGCAAATGGGTGGATGCATGTAAAGCTGGGTTTAACAGTAAAGAGCATTTAGGATTAACTTCCTCTTTTGATTATGCTGGACCAATGACGGAAACAGTTTTAATGGGTAATTTAGCCATTCGTAGTTTTATGCTTCGCGAAGAAAAGGCAAATGGTCGAATGGATTATTATGCTCGTAAAAAACTCTTATGGGATGGTGAAAATATGAAAATCACTAACCTTGAAGCCGCGAATCAATTTGTAACTCGTGAATACAGAGAAGGTTTCAAAATCTAAATTTTGATCTTTTGAACTCTAAAAGTCCTGCCAAAAAAGCAGGGCTTTTTTTTATAATACTACTAACTTAAATTAAAATAAGTCATAAAAGAATTGAGAACCACTTAATTTAGACTACTTTTGCAGCCAGAATACTATTTATGACAACTTTTAAGTCCCTAGGACTCAATACGGAACTTCTAAAAGCCGTAGAAAAACTAGGATTCGAAACTCCAACGGAGGTTCAAGACAAAGTAATTCCAATATTACTAGAACAAAATACCGACCTTGTAGCATTAGCTCAAACAGGAACTGGTAAAACAGCAGCATTTGGATTTCCTATGCTACAAAGGATAGACGCAAAACAAAGAACAACCCAAGGGTTAATTCTGGCTCCTACTCGTGAATTGTGCTTACAGATTACAAACGAAATGGGAATCTATGGCCAAGCGTTAAAAAACATAAATATTGTCGCTATCTATGGAGGTGCCAATATCCAAGAACAAGCCAATAAAATAAGGCGTGGAGCTCAGATTGTTGTGGCTACACCAGGACGTTTGAAAGATATGATTGGAAGACGATTGGTTGACATCAGCGCAATCCAATACTGTGTTTTAGATGAGGCCGATGAAATGCTGAACATGGGATTTTATGAAGATATTAAAGACATATTAACCCATACTCCAAAAAGTAAAAATTCATGGTTATTTTCTGCAACAATGCCTCCAGAGGTAAATACGATTGCAAAAAAATTCATGAAAAAACCTATTGAAATTACTGTAGGTACCAAAAATTCAAGTGCTAAAAATATTGACCACCAGTATTTCATAGTAGCTGCAAGAGAACGTTACAATGCCCTTAGGGCAGTAGTGAGTATGAATACCGACCTCTTTGGGGTAGTATTTTGTCGTACTAAAATTGAAACCCAAAAAGTAGCAGAAAAACTAATTCAAGACGGCTATAAAGCTGCAGCAATTCACGGTGACTTAAGTCAAAACCAACGTGATATTGTAATGCAGTCCTTTCGAAAGAAAAGAATTCAATTACTAATTGCAACAGATGTTGCTGCTCGGGGAATTGATGTGGATGATTTAACTCACGTTATAAACTACCAACTTCCTGATGAAATTGAAACCTACACTCACCGAAGCGGAAGAACAGGTAGAGCCGGAAAATTAGGTACTTCTATCATTTTTGTCACCAAATCTGACCGAAGAAAAATTAAGTTGATCGAAAATAAATTACAAACCAAATTAACAGAATTGGAAATGCCTTCACCAGAAGAGGTATTAACTTCTAAAGTTATTCATTGGACAGATCAAGTTAAAAATATCCCAATCAAGAGTGATTTACACAATCATCTCCCACTTGCTATTAAAGCATTGGAGGATATTTCAAAAGAAACATTAATTGAAATGATGTTGTCTAAAGAATTCAAAAACTTTGACTTACATCCTAAAGCAATAGAATTTAGTCGAGATGATCGCTCAGATCGCTCCTCTGACAGACGTTCCGATAGAAAAATAAATGCCCCCCAAGACAAGGACAGGTTCTTTATAAATGTAGGAGCAAGAGATCAATATGAGTGGACTACACTCAAAGACTTTTTGCGTTCTTTTCTAAAATTAGGGCCCGATGATGTTTTTCAAGTTGAAGTAATGAAAAACTTTTCTTTCTTTTCGACACATAAAGACCATAGAGACCATGTCCTAAAATCTTTTGATAATCTTATAATGGATGATCGCAAGGTAAGCGTTGAACTGACTAAAAAGGGTAAAACTTTTTCTCCAAAGAAAAACTTTAAGAAGAAAAAGTTTAAATAAAAAAACTTGCAATCAATAAGATTAAAGCTTTCGCATCCAAATGTTTCTATAACTAACTAGATCACCATGGTCTTGAAGCAAAAGTGTACGTTGATTCTTGGATGTCCCATTATAACCTGGCATTGCATCACGATCAGTTTTAGGTTTTCCTATATATTCTGTAGTTCCCAAAATCTCAACATTGTTTTGCACAAGTATACCGTTTAAAAAAACAGTGAAATTACCTGGTTTTGTTGTTTTTCCTGTAGCATCAAACTCCGGCTCATTAAAAACAATATCATAAACCTGCCATTCACCAGGAGGACGAACTGCATTTACCAAAGGAATATATTGCTTATATATTGAGGAAGCTTGACCGTTAGAATAGGTCCTATTATTGTAGCTGTCTAGAACTTGAACTTCATAACGTCGCTGAAAAATAATTCCACTATTTCCACGTCCTTGACCCTCTCCTTTTATAATCGTTGGAGATTTCCATTCAATATGTAATTGAATAGAACCATGTTCATTTATTGTTTCTATAGAACCTGTCCCAGGTTTAACTGTCATTGATTTGTCTGGGTTCATTTTCCACTGCACTTCAACTCTAGACTTTTCATGCCACCATTTAGAAAAATTAGTACCATCATAAAGCACCTCTGCATCGCTAGGAGGAGAATAAAAGACTCCTGGAGAAACTACCTTGGGTTCAGGCTCCCAAACTTCGGTATCCTCAGGCTTCATTTTTTCTTGAGCAAATAACACATTTACTACTAGCAGGCATATAAATAAGTATTTCATAAAACTTGATGTTAAAACATTGGTAAAAGATACCCGTTTTGGTATTTACTAGTTAGGTATTCTCTATTGATAGCTGAATCAGTAAACTGACTTGCATTTTGATCCCACACCACCTTTTGACCTGAACGGTAGGAGATGTTACCCATTTGAGCAACGGTGGCAACATGAGCGCCTTGTTGAACAGAACAATTTACGGACTGGGGAGTATTTGATCGTATGGCATCAATAAAATTTTGAGCATGTTTATCTAAACCATTATCACTTGGCTTTACTAGGGGTTTTGCAACTTTATTTTCACTTTGTCGCTCTTCTATTACTTCCCAACCTCCACGATTTAGTATCAAGGTTGCATTATTTCCTATAAAGGCAATTCCGTGATCCCGTCCATAAGAACCGTTATCGATTCCCATTGCAGAATCCCAAACAAGATTGAAATTATCAAATTCATAAAGTGTTGTCAAGGTATCAGGGGTCTCCTCAGCCAAATTAGGATAAGCATATTTTCCACCAAGCCCTACAATTGATTTTGGCAAGGAAGCCTCCATTCCTAAAAGGGCATAGTCTAACAAATGAACACCCCAATCAGTCATTAGTCCACCTGCATAATCCCAAAACCAGCGAAAATGAAAATGAAAACGACTTGAATTAAAAGGAATAATTGGAGCAGGTCCTAACCAACTTTTATAATCTACACCTTTTGGTGGTGCGCTATTGGCTACAATAGGATCAGGACGCATCCAGCCCTGATAACACCAAACTTTTACTGTACGTATGGGGCCCAAAACCCCGGTTTTAATGTAATTAACTGCATCTTGAAAATGTTGCTGACTTCGTTGCCACTGACCAACTTGAACTACATTACCATACCGTTCTTGTGCACCCACCATAGACCGACATTCACCAATAGAGTTACCGATGGGCTTTTCAACGTAGATATGTTTTCCTGCTTCCGAGGCATGAATCATCATTAGTGCATGCCAGTGATCTGGAGTTCCAATGACCACAGCATCTATATCTTTTTGTTCTAATAATTTCCTGTAATCAGAATATATCTTTACAAAAATACCTTTTTTATCAAGCTCTGTTTTTCGCTTTTCTAACACATTTTGATCTACATCACAAATGGCTACTAATTCAACATTTGGTACTTTTAAAAGCGCTTTGGTATCAGCCCAACCCATTCCATTTATTCCAATGGCACCAAATCTAAGACGATCATTTGCGCCGATAATAGCAGACCTATTTAGCAATGAAGCATACGTAGGGTAAGTCATGCCAGCACCTGCAATCAAAACAGACTGCTTAATAAATTCTTTACGCTTCATATAGATTATTTAAATTCTGTATTAAATTAATTAAAAAAAAATTAAGATGAATAATTAATACTGATTTTTGTATTTTAGTTAAAAATAGGATCAAATGGAGATGATAATGAAGTATTTTGAAACGATTCCTTCCTTGCACAGAAGTTTAATACTAGTAGGAGGGTTAACTCTATTTTGGGTTGTAGAAGGAAGTCTTCCTTTAATGAAGTTTAACTATAAAAAATGGAAACATGCCCTTCCTAATCTTTTTTTTACAGGAACAACGATAGTCATTAATTTTCTTCTTGCTTTTTTACTTTTATCAACTTCAGACTGGGTGATTTCGAATGAATTTGGCCTTTTACACTGGCTCCCTGAAATGCCTCTTTGGCTTGAAGTAACTCTAGGTTTAATGCTTTTAGATTTAGTAGGAGCTTATTTAGCACATTGGACAGAACATAAGGTAAAACCCTTGTGGATGATCCATTTGGTGCACCATAGTGATCATAAAGTAGATACCACTACCGCGAATAGGCACCATCCCTTAGAAAGTTTTATACGTTTTGGATTTACACTTTTTGGAGTTTTTATTATTGGTGCTAACATGGGTATTGTTATGCTCTACCAATCACTCTCTCTTGTATTAACTCAGTTTAATCATGCAAACATTAAGCTCCCAAAGAAGCTAGATTTATTTTTGAGTTATTTTATCGTGTCTCCAGACATGCACAAAACACACCACCATTATCGTCTTCCATATACAGATGCCAATTTTGGTAATATTTTCTCTTTTTGGGATCGTTTATTTGGAACCTACTTGCCCTTTGATCGAGAAAAATTAGTGTATGGGGTAGATGTCTTTTTTGATGAGGAAGCAAATGGAAAAATTAAAACACTTCTAAAACAACCCTTTCAAACTTATTCGAAGCCAACATTAGCTCCAGAGACTGAGATCAAGTAAGAATTGAAATTAAATCTGCCAAGGGATGTGTTGTTTGGTTTCCTAGTTTCATATCCTTTAGGATAAAAGTCTTTTGTTTTATTTCTTCCTCTCCAATAAGAACCACTTTTTGAATTCCTTTTTGATTTGCATACCCTAATTGTTTCTTGAGTTTTGATTCAGAAGGATATAATTCACTAGAACAATTAAGTTTTCTTAATTTTGAAACATAACTATAGGCAGTAGATGCTGCTAATGAACCAAAGTTGGCAAACAATACTTCTGTACCCGGAAGTAACTCTTCAGGAAAAAGATGTAACTCTTCCATAACTAAATAGATTCGCTCAAAACCAAATGAGATCCCAATTCCACTCATGTTGTTTAAACCAAAAGTTGCTGTTAAATCATCATAGCGACCACCTCCACCAATAGAACCCATTTTGATATTAGCGGGTGCACTTACTTCCACTATCATCCCAGTATAATAATGTAAGCCTCTTGCTAAAGTCAAATCAAAATTGAGTTGTACTGAGTGTAAAGCATTATCATTAAACTGGTTGAAAATAAATTCTAATTCTTCAATCCCTTTAATTCCTTCAGGCTGATCTGCAAGAATAGATTTTAAAACATCAAGCTGTTCTGATGCAGTTCCTTGAAGTGAAAGAAGTTCTTCCAGCAATTGAAGAGCTCCAGCATTAAAACCTTTGGATTTTAATTCCTCAAAAACTCCCTCCTTGCCT
Source organism: Flavobacteriaceae bacterium (assembly GCA_018646605.1). GTDB lineage: Bacteria > Bacteroidota > Bacteroidia > Flavobacteriales > Flavobacteriaceae > MS024-2A. The sequence continues at coordinate 36,787 of JABGUL010000025.1, read as the reverse complement.
ATTTTATCTAACTTATCTAATGCGATTGTAAAATCAATTAAACGTTCCTCTGCTCCTAATTTTCCCGCAATACCTGCTAAAATTTTTCTGTGATTGACTTTTAAACTTACCCCTTCTATTTTTAAATCAGAAAAAGCTTTATCATATAAAGCTAAAACCTCCACTTCTTGCCACAAAGAACGATCTCCTACAATATCAGCATCACATTGATAAAACTCCTGGAAACGTCCATGCTGTGGACGGTCTGCACGCCATACTGGCTGAATCTGATAACGTCTAAAAGGAAAGGTCAGTTCGTTTTGATGCTGGGCAACGTAACGAGCAAAAGGAACTGTCAAATCATATCGCAAGGCCTTTTCAGACAAAGACCTAGAAAATTTTTGATAGGCTCCAGACGCTAAGGCTTCAGTATCTGCTTTTTTAACCTTCTCGCCTGAATTTAGAATTTTAAAAACCAATCGATCCCCTTCTTCTCCGTATACTCCCGTTAGCGTTTCTAAACGTTCAAAAGATGGAGTTTCTATAGGCTGAAAGCCAAAGTATTCAAAGGTGCTTTGCAGAACGCCTCTAATGTAGTTTCTTTTTGCAATTTCAGTTGCTGAAAAATCTCGGGTACCTTTGGGTGTTGCGGGTTTAATTGCCATAATGGTTAATCTACCACAAATATCTTCTATTTTATCGAATTGAAAAAATAACTTTTAAGCTCCTTAAAATAGATTCCTTCAGAAAGTACTGCTCCTTTCCTTAGATAAGAATATATAAATTCATTTCTTGATGGAGAATATGCTCTTGTTGCATGAAATAAAGAAACGGTTTCGGAATGTATATTTTTAAGTACCCATTCAAAACCTTTAGAAGTAGTTAAATCGTAATCGACATTTACCACCTTTACTATCAGGGTTTCCACCTCATCTAGACGGGTATTAAAAAGAAATAATTGATCTTTAGTAGCAAATTCGAAATTTGAACATTGCGTTAGAATTTTTTCCCAAACTAAATCACTAAAACCATCTAAAAGTAAATCAACAGTATGAAGTTCTGTCTCTTTAATTCTGTCCCACTTTGTTTTATCGATGCTATTGGATGCAAGAAAAATAGCAAACTCATGATGCATTTCAATAAATTGAGAATCAGTGAGCCTGTGATATTTCATTCTTACTTTTTAGAATAAAAAAAACCCACATAAAGCGGGTTTAAATTTTACTAAGCTTTCGTTTCAGGCACAATCTCAAACGGAAATTCAAAACTTACTTCTCGATGTAACCGAATAGTTGCCTCGTATTTACCTAAACGTTTGATTGTTTTCCCAGGTAGTGTAATAAACTTCTTGTCAAGATCATCGCCATTAGAGCTTATTGCAGACGCAAGATCTGCATTAGAAATTGATCCAAAAAGTTTGTCTCCACTTCCTACTTTGGAAGCGATTTTAATTTCAAGTGCTTGGATTTTCTCAGCTCTAGCTTTTGCTTCATCAACAACTGCTTTTTCTTTGAATGCACGTTGTTTTAGATTTTCAGCTAATACTTTTCGAGCTGACACAGTAGCCATAACAGCAACCCCCGTTGGGATTAAAAAATTTCTACCGTAACCATTTTTAACACTCACGATTTCATCTTTAAATCCAAGATTTTGAACGTCTTCTTTTAATATTAATTCCATGATGAGTGATTATTATTTTAACATATCGGCAACATAAGGCATTAATGCCAAATGACGCGCTCTTTTTACAGCCACTGAAACTTTACGTTGGTACTTCAATGAAGTTCCTGTTAACCTTCGTGGTAAAATTTTGCCTTGCTCGTTTACAAACTTGATTAAAAAGTCTGGATCTTTATAATCCACATACTTGATACCAGTTCTTTTAAAACGACAGTATTTTTTTTGAGTAGATGTATCGATATTTAACGGAGTTAAATAGCGAATTTCACCTTCTTTTTTTCCTGAATTTTGTTCTTCTATTTTAGACATTGCTTATGCTTTTGCTTTGTTCTTTTTTCTTCTTTTTTCTGCCCACGCTAGTGAATGCTTGTCGAGTTTAACCGTTAAGTAACGCATGATACGCTCGTCACGGCGAAATTCTACCTCTAAAGCCGCTACGGCTTCGCTTGGTGCTGCATATTCAAAAAGATGATAGAAGCCACTTTTCTTATTCTCGATAGGATAAGCAAGTTTCTTAAGACCCCAATTTTCCTGACTCGTCATTGAACCTTGGTTGGTCTTAATAAATTCTACAAACTTTTGAACTGCTTCCTCAATCTGAGTTTCAGAGAGAACGGGATTTAAAATGAAAACAGTTTCATATTGATTCATAATCTTTATTTTGGTTGGCAAAAATAACTTAAACTATACAGTATACCAAATAAAGATCACTTTAAAATAAAGTTTTTTTAATTATATTTGTAGCACTATATTATTTAAACAATGCTCCTTAACTATATTTTGGTTGATCCTAATCCAATTAGGCGCCTTTACCTATCGCAAATCCTCAAAAAAGTTAAAACACTAAACTTTATTGCTGAATTTTCTAACGCTGTTGAAGCTCAAAATTTTCTAAATTACTCCTCTGTAGATCTTATATTTCTCTCTGCAAAACTCCCTGTTTATAATGGGTTTGATTTTATTGAAAGGTTAAAAGACCCTACAGAAATCATTCTTATGACCGAACAGGCAGAGGATGCTCTTCGTGCTTTTGATTTAAATCTAGCCGACTGTATCTCACCTCCTTTTTCATTGGAGCGTATTGAACAATCTATTGCCCGTATTGAACAAAGAATCAAACTAAGTCTTAGTATCACAAAAAAAACAAATGATTTTATTGAAATCAAACACAACCTTAAGACTGAAAAAATAGCCATTGATCAAATCCAATGGATTGAAGCTGTAGGAGATTATATAAAAATTATAACTCACAAAAAAAAATTCTTGGTACTCTCAACAATGAAGGATTTTTTAACCCGCTTACCACAAGAACAGTTTTCACGAATCCACAAATCCTACATCATTAACCTTAAAAAGGTTATTAATTATTCTTCATCCTCCGTAAATATTGAAAATAAAGACTTCCCTTTAAGCCGAACACAGAAAAAACAATTTCGTCTTTTATTGAGCAGATTTCAATAAGGGTCTACATCAAAATTTACTCTAGTACTTCTAAAAGCGGCAATAGCCTGAAAACTTTGTAGAGTTCTTTCTAAGGTTTTTTTTATCACTTGGGGGGTAAAATTATGATCAATTTTAACGACTAGTTGTTTGTGATACTGATTTCTTATTCGAGCAACAGATGGAAATACAGGACCCAATACTGTTCCTTCATAAGATTGCCTGAGCACATTAGTAAACCATTCAGAAGCTAAGTTAACAGTGTCATACTGCCTACTTTTGAAGGTAATACGGATCATCCTGTAATAAGGAGGGTATTTGTATTCATGGCGTTCCTTTTTTTGAGTTTGGTAGAGACCTTCATAATCATGATCTAAAACCTGTCTTAATATTGGATGTTCTGGTTGATAAGTTTGAATCAATACATTACCCTTCCTATCCGAGCGCCCTGCCCTACCTGCAACTTGACATAACATCTGATAACTCCGCTCATGAGCTCTAAAATCTGGGAAGTTCAATACATGATCTGCATTGATAACACCAACCAATAAAACGTTTTTAAAATCCAGCCCCTTAACAACCATCTGTGTCCCAACTAAGATTTGAATTCTTTCTTGAACAAAAGACTCAATAATTGCATCAAAACTCCATTTGCCTCGCGTACTGTCCCAGTCCATTCGACCTACGGCTACTTCTGGAAAAAAAGCTTTAATCTGTTCTTCTATTTGTTGCGTTCCTGCGCCTTTAGTCGTGAGAGTTGGCATTCCACAAGCGTGACATTGATTTGGCATAGGAATATTATAGCCACAATAATGGCAACGTAATTGTTGTTGTGTTTGATGATAGGTTAATGAAACGTCACACTGAGTACATTGAGGCGAATGGCCGCAACTTGTACATTCAGATATTGGAGCATAACCTCTTCGGTTTTGGAATAAAATCACTTGCTTGCCTTGAGATAAAGTATGTTGAATTGCATCAATTAATTGAGACGAAAACATCCCTTTCATCATTTTCTTTCGGTTAGCTTCTTTCAAATCTATGAGTTCAATCTTTGGCAAAGAAACACCACCATAGCGTTCTGTTAATCGAACCCATCCATATTTTCCAGTTCGAACATTCTCTGCAGATTCCAAAGAGGGTGTAGCAGAACCTAATAATACTCTTGATTGCATTAGATTTGCTAAATATATAGCGCTGTCTCGTGCTTGATAACGTGGAGCTGGATCAAATTGTTTGTAGGAATTTTCATGTTCCTCATCGATCAAAACTAATCCTAGATTTTCAAACGGCAAGAGAACAGCAGAGCGTGCACCTACTATTACTCTTGCTTCTGGAGAGGCAGTTAATACTTTTTGCCACACCTCGGCTCGTTCGTGAATAGAAAATTTTGAATGATATACCGTTACTTGGTCTCCAAATCTTGCTGCCAATCGATTTACAATTTGTGAGGTCAAAGAAATCTCTGGCAATAAATACAGAACTTGATTTCCATGGGCTAGTTGCTCTTCAATCAACTTGATATATACCTCCGTTTTTCCTGAGGAGGTAACACCCTCAAATAAAACAACCTTTTTATTATCAAACTGTTTTTTGATTTCATCTAAAGACAATTGCTGAGCATCAGAGAGTGTTTTATTTCCTAAAACATCTTGTTGTTGTTTAATTAACAAACGGTGCTCATCTTGATATTGCTCTTCTAAAACCCCTTTGTCAATTAGTGTTTTTATTTGGCTACTACCTGATCCTGATTTAGACTTCAAAATTGACACTTTTTTAAGCTCTTTGTGTCCAGTTGAATCAGTGAAAATTGCCATAAGTACAGCAAGTTGTTTTGGTGCTTTTTGCAAGCTATCAAAAAGTGCTTTTAAACTTTCTTCTGAGTGATAGTGTTTGGCTAATGAAACGTAACGAACCCTTTTGGGCTTATACTTCTCCTCCAAGTGCTGATGAATCATAGCAACTTTCATATCCAACATCCCTAAAACCAAAGGCATTACCTGCTTACGATCTACTATTTTACTTATTTCATCAAGTGTAAGTGTTTGTTTTTGTAATGCTTCATAAACCAAATATTGCATGTCTGAAAGCGCCTTCAATTGCACTTCTGAAGCCTCACACTTGACCAATACTGTTTTGCTCTCTAGAAGTAAGGCAGCGGGTAAACAAGCTCTCATAATCTCACCTTGACTGCACATGTAATAAGACGCCATCCATTCCCAAAACTTTAATTGAGAGTCTGTAACAATTGGAACTTCGTCCAATATCATAGCTATAGATTTAGGCTCATACGTTTGAGGGGCGACTTGATGAATCTTTGTTACTAGGGCAGTATATATTTTTTGTTTCCCAAAAGGAACAGCCACCCTAAAACCAACAGCTAGGGATTCCAGTTGTTCTGCTGTTATTTTATAGGTATATGGTTTTGGCAAAGCTAGAGGCAGCAGAACATCAATATAATCAGAAAAAGGCACCAATTTCTTAGTCTCCATCTTAACGTAACTTTGGTGCTCTTTTAAATCGTGTTAATGTGGCATTTAATTCAAATCCTAGTAATAGAATATTTGAATTCATCCATATATACAATAGAAAAATCAACAATGCTCCAATAGAACCATAAAGTTGATTGTAAGTGGAGAAGTTATCAATATATATCCCGAAGCCATATGTGGTGAGAAAAAACAAAAGGGTTGTCATCAAAGCTCCAGGAGAAAAAAAGCGAATTTTTCGACCTTCTATTGTTCCAAAATAATACAATATACTCACTGTTAAGTATGCAAAGAGTCCAAAAAAACTAATTTGACTTATCCTTGTTAAACGGACCTCTGAAGGAACAAGTGACTCTAAGTTATTAAGGATATAAAATTCAAAATAAAAAAAGATAATTACTGCAAATAAAGAGAGAAAAGCAAGCACAACACTTATTCCCATTGAAAATAAATATTGTCGGAAAAAGCTTCTTGATAGCTTAACGTGATATGAAACTTCAAAACTTCCAAAAATAGCAGAGACACCATTGGCAGAAAGAAAAATTGATAAAAGGAAAACGGAAGACAAAAGTCCTCCCCTGGGTTTGTTTCGTATGTCTTCAAAAATTCCTGTGAAAAAGGTTTGTGTTTCAGAGGGCAAAAACAATTCGATATAATTTAAGAAGGTTTGATCAAAATTTTCAATGTGGATGAAGGGAATCATATCCACAAAAGGAATAAGGTTAATAATAAATAATAAAAAAGGAAACAAAGCCATAAAAAAACTAAAAGAAATACTCCCCGCACGATAGGATAAAGCACCTTTTACAATTCCAATTACATACATCTCGATAAGATCATAGATTGAAAATCCATAAAATCCAGGTGGCTTAACAGCTTTTGTAAAACTGATAATTGATTTAACTACAGGAAGTTGCCCAATTTTTGACATGAAGTCAGTTGTTTCTCTTTTACAAAGATAATCGGCAAAATCATATAGGGATATAAATCAATTAAAAATCCAAAGGCTTTGTACCTTTGTATAATGGAGATTGTATTGTTGTGTGTAGGAAAAACAGATCGTACTTTTTGGGCTGATGCCACTGAGGAGTATGCAAAAAGGTTAAAGCATTATACTAAATTTTCAATTCACTACTTATCAGACGTTAAAGCGCATAAAAAAACAGCCCCCACAGAAATTAAAAATGAGGAGGCAAAAAATATTCTTCAAAAAATAAAAACAGGAGATGTTGTTTATCTATTGGATGAAAAAGGTAAATCGTTTACATCAATCACTTTCTCAAAAAAAATAGAACAACACATGGTTTCGGGAACTCATAGAATTGTATTTATTATTGGAGGAGCTTACGGATTTTCTGATAGCCTCTATCAACAATTTCCTTTACAAATTTGCCTTTCCCAAATGACTTTTTCACATCAAATGGTTCGACTGTTTTTTTGTGAGCAATTGTATAGAGCATTTACCATTATCAACAACCATCCTTATCACAATAATTAGTTTATAATTTTATTAAATTACAATTTTTTCCAAACCAAAAGAGTACTAAATGAAACTTATTTTCGCAACACATAATCAACATAAAGTAAAAGAATTAAAAAAACTAGTACCCCCTTCAATTTCAATCCTCAGTTTAACAGACATAAAATGTTATCAAGAGATAGAAGAAACAGGCACTACCCTTGAAGAGAACGCTAAAATTAAAGCAACCTTTATTAAATACAAATACGGTCTAGATTGTTTTGCAGATGATTCTGGCCTAGAAATTGAAGCCCTTAATGGTGCACCTGGTGTATATTCTGCTCGGTATGCCGGAGCTGCAAAAAATAATGAGGATAATATCAAAAAAGTCTGGGAAGAACTAAATGATAAAACTAATACAAAGGCACAGTTCAGAACTGTAATTGCTGCCTCTTTTGGTAAAAAAATTGAGCTTTTTGAAGGGATTGTAAAAGGGCATATAATTTTTGAAAAGCGTGGAAAAGGTGGTTTTGGTTATGATCCCATCTTTATTCCAAAGGGATATGATAAAACCTTTGCGCAATTGGGAGACATTGTAAAAAACAACATCAGTCATCGTGCAATAGCAACGCAATATTTTCTAAATAAACTGAATAAGCTAAAAAAAACATAATAATACCAATGAGCTAAAAAAGTTTCCATGAATTTTAGCTAATTTTATACCATGAAGAAGATTTGGGTATCGCTTTTATTAATTTCATTTTACAGTGGCTTTGCACAAGAAAGTTTTAGTGCTCGTGTTGAAAATGAAACTACAGGTCTTCCGATGCCAAGTGTCCACATTCTTAACCTCACTCAAGTAATTGGAACCATCACAAATCAAAAAGGAGATTTTCAAATTCCTGCAAAAGCAAATGATACACTTTATTTCTCCTATTTGGGATATAAACCTCTTAAGATTGCCGTAACCAATGATATGATTAAGTTTGGAAATGCAAATTTCAAAATGACTGAAATTGCCTTTGCCCTTGAAGAAATTGTAGTCCGTCCTTATCAACTTACTGGATATTTGGATATTGATGTTAGAAATGCACCTATCAATACTGCTCGTAGATACAGTATTTCAGGCTTACCTAACCGTGGTTACGAATCTGGATCAAGAAACCCAAGTGCAATTTCCAAAGTACTTGGTAATGTTTTTAATCCTGCAGATTTATTAAATAATATATTCGGGAAGAATCCACAACAAATGCGTAAGCTCAAAAAAATGAGAGAGGACGATGAAATTAAGAATCTTTTGGCCTCAAAATTTGACCGACAAGTATTAATGCAACTCTTAGGATTGAAGAGAATTGACATTGATGATATCCTCAGAAATTGTAATTATTCTGACGCCTTCATAAAAGAGGCAAATGACCTTCAAATTCTTGAAGGAATTAGTAAATGTTATGAAGAATATAGAGTCTTGCAACTCTAGAAAATGTCTTTACTAATATCCTTTATAAAACCATTATCAGCCTCTCGAGAAAATCGTTTAAAAGGACTTAAGTTTATAGAAGAAAATCCTGAATTTACTGGAGAGCTTTTTGAATTAGCACACAATGAAGAAGCCAAAAGAGAGCATATTTATGCTGCATGGATTTGGGAATTTTATATCCTAACCAAACTAGATAGATATCTTGTCTTTTTTGAGACCTACCTGTTTATGCTAAAAAAAATTAATCATTCCAGCATGAGAAGATCCCACAGTAAAACACTCTGGTATTTTTTAAAAAATAAAAATACATCCGATACTCTTTCAAAAGCTCAAAAAGAAAGGGTTATTTCAATTTGTTTAGACTGGATTATCACAGAAACCAAAGCAGCACCGATTAATTTTTGCATCAAAATACTACAACTCCTCAAGACTGAATTTCCTGAGATTCAAGAATATTTAGAGGACCTACTTTTACATTCAAAAAGAGAATTCTCTAAAGGTGTTTTTCCAGTAATTAGAAGTGTTTTTAAGAATTAATTTCATCTACTATTAATTTCAACGTATCTTTGCAACACTAATAAAAACATCATGTTACTTACCGCTTTAAATGCCATCTCTCCAATTGATGGTCGGTACCGTTCAAAAACAAAATCCCTTTCTGCTTACTTTTCTGAAGAAGCATTAATAAAGTATCGTGTACAAATTGAAATTGAATATTTCATTGGACTTTGTGAGTTACCGCTCCCTCAACTAATTGATTTTAACCCTTCATTATTTGAAGAGTTGAGAAGTATCTATTTGCATTTTACTTCCGATGATGCGCTTCAGATAAAAGAAATTGAAAGCACAACGAACCATGATGTTAAAGCTGTTGAGTATTTTATAAAAAAGGAGTTTGATAAATTAGAACTTCAGGATTATAAAGAATTTATCCACTTTGGACTCACCTCTCAAGACATTAATAATACTGCAATTCCCTTGTCAGTAAAAAATGCTATATCTGAAGTTTACCTTCCAAATTTGAACCTTGTCATTGAACATCTTGAAGGAATGGTGATTGAATTCAAAGATATTCCACTTTTAGCGAGGACTCATGGTCAACCAGCGTCTCCTACTAGATTAGGAAAAGAGTTTGATGTTTTTGTGCAACGGCTAAAGATCCAGAGGGTAATGCTAGAGAAAGTTCCAAACGGAGCAAAATTCTCTGGTGCTACTGGAAATTTTAACGCCCATAAAGTTGCCTATCCTGATATCGACTGGAAAGCTTTTGGAACCCATTTTGTAGAAAAAACCTTGGGATTAAACTATTCCTTCCCTACTACTCAAATTGAACATTACGATTCTTTTGCCACCTTGTGTGATAACATGAAGAGAATCAATACCATATTAATTGATTTAAATAGAGATCTGTGGCAATACATCTCCATGGATTATTTTAAACAACAAATAAAAGAAGGAGAAGTAGGCTCCTCTGCAATGCCTCATAAAGTAAATCCAATTGATTTTGAAAATTCAGAAGGAAATTTAGGAATGGCAAATGCTATTTTTGAATTTCTATCTGCTAAACTCCCTATTTCAAGATTACAAAGAGATCTTACTGACAGTACAGTCCTAAGAAATATTGGAGTGCCTTTTGGACACACCATCATTGGACTTCAATCCACTTTCAAGGGTCTTGGGAAATTATTGGTAAATACCACTAAAATTGAAGATGATCTTAATGCAAATTGGGCTGTTGTCGCTGAAGCCGTTCAAACGATTTTAAGAAAAGAAGGCTATCCTAATCCCTACGAGGCACTAAAAGAATTAACCCGGACCAATACAATTATTAATAGAGATGCTATTCAACAATTTATTGCTGGACTTGATGTTGATGAAAGCTTGAAGGCTAAACTCAAAACAATTACACCGTTTAACTATACTGGAATTTAGTCAAAGATTCCATCCAGCACACCAACAGAAGAACCAAATTGTTTTTTCATTTGGTCTGGATTTGCTTTTTTTGCTAAAGACATAATCACACCTGGATCCATATCAGAACCTATAATTCGCAATACCCCAAATCCCATTTTGGCTGAATTGAGAAAAATAATTCCTTCTTCAACTTTGTCTGTATCGCCTTCAAATAAGAAACTTCCTTGAGCTTTATCAAACGATTTGAAATCCATTAGGGGCTGATATTTATCTTGGGACAAAATAGTAGAAATTTTAGTAAGTTCATTTTGATACTTTTCTTCTTGATCCTTCTTTGACCTGAAAAACAATAAATTTAGTTTATCTATACTATTTAATGCTTGTTGCTCTTTTGAGGATAAATCATCTGAAAAAAGACTGTCTAACTGTAAAGGAAGGTTTACAATCAAAAAGGATGAGTCATCCATTTTATCAACATAATAGGATTGAAGGCTTGGTTTTTTGTCACAGGAAACTACTACTATGCCAATAAGCAAGCAAATCCATAGAGATGATTTATTTTTCATTTAGAGTGCTTTTTTTTGTTGCGCCTTTTTTAATTGTTTTCCTCCGGGAAGATTCATTTGATCGGTCAACTTTGATATTTTATTTAAATCAATATCACCTTCTAGCAGCAACAAGACTGCTTCTATGTTGCGCCCATTAATTTCAAGATTGTTTTTACCTCCAGAGTGTTCCGTTACGAACATGAGTAGCTTTTCAACATGGTCATCAGATTTTCCACTCTTGACATAAAAGGAAACATCAGCTTCTTGATCTTTTACAGTCATAAGTTCTTCAAGATCTTCCAAAGAAATTTGTTGCTTGACCCATTTTAACATCTCATCGCTAACTTCAATGTTTCCAGAAATTAAAACTTTAAAGTTATTAATGCTTGAAACCATTTCCATATACTCTTTGGCTTCCGGATCATCAAAATTGATACTCATTTGTCCTAACATTTTAAACATCTTAGGGCTGATCGAAACCAGACTTACGTCATCACTATTTGCGTAACGTTCAAAAATCGATTGACCACTCATTACTAGTGTGGAAAAAAGGGCAATTAGTATAAAGGTTATATTTTTCATTTTTTTTTATTTAATTAATTTTTGTGTGGTTTCATTCCAATAATCGAGGTAAGAAACTTGTTTGGCTCCTTTGTTTAAACGAGATGAAACTTTTTTCATGTTGTCTTTAAATTGATCAAAAGCAATTTGGGCATCCATCTGATCCGTTGAGAGTGCATTTAAACTCGACGAATAAAATTGCAGAGAAAGAACTATTGCAACCAACGAAGCAGCTGCCATCCAGGGCCTGAAAAGAGACTTTCTTTTAGTTATTTCTTGGGGGTAACGTTCCAACTTGGCTTGGTCATAATATCCAAAAAAACTTCGGAACGACTCCCATTCAGGAGGTAACTCTTTAGTAGATTTAAAAAAGAGACGTAAATTTTCTTCTTCGGATAAATTTGTATTTCCTTCCAAATAAAGATCTAAAAGGTGTTTTATTTCTTTATAATCCATGATTCTGAATTTCTAAAAATTGTTTTCTTAACTTTTTTCTAATCCTAGATAAATAAACCCTAACGGTTCCCTCTGGGATTTCTAGTATAGTAGCAATTTGATCAAAATCATAATGCTCTATCTCGCGTAATTGAATTATCATTTTTTCTTTTTCAGGAAGCTGGTCGATCAATTGGGTCACCCAATTCAATTCGTCAGTTAATTCAATTTCCTTCTGTAATGATAAAGTTTTAGGCACTCGAATCGAATCATCAAAAGAAAGCACTTGAGCTTGCTTGGATTTTAGTCGATCTAAACAATAGTTTTTTGCCATTGTTACAGTATACGCTTCCATACTTTTATATCGATCCCTTTTTTCACTTCCAAGACTCCACAATTTTACAATAACATCTTGAGTAGCATCTTCAGCTTCTTCTTGAGATACAAGCATCCGCTTTGTTATACGGAAGATTTTATCTCGCATTGCTTGGATTTGATCTAAAAATTGTTGGTCGGCTATCAACTGCACATTCTTTGTTTATACCTTAATGACGAATTTACTCGGTATTTTGTTACAGCCAAATAAAAAAATTAATAAATAGGACAATTTGACTAACTTTGTATTTTAACCCTTTTACTAGATGAATCAGTATGAAATTCTCTGAATCAAAATACTACCCTTTTAATCACTTTGTCATTGGAATTCTATTTTTCATTGCCCAAAGTTGCAGTACGGAAGCTATAGATGAAGAAACCACGACTAGTAATTTAGATACAGACGACACAGCCATAAGCCTTGAGGGTGATTTACAAATCAGTGATTTTGTTTGGAAAGGTTTGAATGAATTTTATTACTGGCAAGAAGAAGTCACTGATCTTGCAGATTCAAAAGTAGAAGATGCTAAGGCTTATGCTCAATTCATTAGTGAAAATTCTGATCCTGAAGCATTTTTTGATTTCTTAAATCATCCTGACGATCGTTTTAGTTGGATTCAAGATGACTATCTTGAGTTAGAAAATTCATTGCAAGGTATTTTTGCTTCAAATGGTGTTGAATTTAGTCTTTTATATGCCTGTTCAAACTGTGTAGAAGTGATTGGCGTTGTAAAATATATTCTTGAAGGCTCTGATGCAGAAAACAAAAACATCAAAAGAGGAGATGTTTTTATTGGTGTAAATGGAACTACCCTTACAGCAAACAATTATAGATCTTTGCTGTTTGGTGATGCCTTAACTTACTCCCTAAACATGGCTGAAATCCAAAATGGGACATTAACAGGAAATGGTGTGGTTGTAGAGCTTACCAAAGAAGAAAACTTTGAAACAAACCCTGTTCAACTTTATAAAACAATTGATGTAGATGCTGGAAAAGTAGGGTACTTGATGTATAATCAATTTGTAGCCTCCAAAAGCAGTAATCTAAATCAAATTTTTGCTGAATTTAAAAGTCAAAATGTCACTGACTTAATTTTAGACCTTAGGTATAATGGAGGAGGATCTGTGAGAAACTGTGTAGAATTGGCTAGTATGATTACTGGGCAATTCAGTAATCAAATTTTTGCCAAAGAAGAATGGAATGCTAAACTCAACACTTATTTTAAAGAAAATTTTGGTAGTGAAAGTCAAATAGATCGTTTTGTAAGTGTCCTATCAGATGGGGAAGCAATTAATACAATGAACCTCAATAGACTTTTTGTCCTAACCACTTCTGAATCGGCTTCTGCTAGTGAACTTTTAATAAATGGCCTTGCACCTTTTATTGAAGTAATTCAAATTGGAGAACAAACGGTTGGAAAAAATGTTGGGTCTATCACTGTATATGATTACGTCAACAATCAAGAGAGAACAAAGAATCCTGATCATACCTATGCCATGCAACCCATTGTCTTAAAAATTGCCAACAGTGAAGGTTTTGCAGATTATACAAATGGACTTGAACCAACAGTTGAAATAGAAGAAGACATTAGAAACCTGGGAGTTTTAGGCGATGTTGAAGAAACATATCTTTCTGCTGCTTTGAACATAATATCTGGATCTGCAAAACAGAGTTATGGACAAGCAACATGGAATCGATCTCTTTTAATTCAAGATCCTTTGCTTTTAAAACGTCAAAAAATGATTGTGGATAAAGATCTTAGCTCAATTCTTAGTAAGGTAAACGTAAAGTAAAACCACCCAATACATTTCTTCCTCTTGTTGTATAATTTTCAATTTCAACATAAGTAACATTCAACAGGTTTGTAGCTTGAAGAAATAATCTAAGTGGTGTTTTCCTAAAAGTATACTGCAAACTAAAATTCAGCAGTTGGTATGCACTTAAAAGAGTTTCATTATCAAGACCAAAACGTTCCCCAATAGCCTGAAAACTTAAATTCGTTTGCCATTGAGCATGAAAATCATAGGAAATTTGTGTTTGGGATGAAAACCTAGGTAAATAACGTAAATCTCCATTCTTAGTTTGTGTAAAGGTAAGCTGATTATTAATTTTTATTTTATCACTAAAAGATCCTGAAATTTGTGCTTCAACTCCATTATACCTTGCATTTTCATTGGCATTTTCATAACGATATGTTGATAAATCATAAATCAATGAAGGATCTTCAACACGCTGAAAATAAGTAGAAGATATTTCCCATTCCGAACTATTTAAAACAAAGCCAAACTCAAAAGATTGATTCTCCTCGGGTTTAAGTTCACTATTCCCAGAATAAGGATCATAAAGTTGATAAAGACTAGGAGCAATATATGCGGTACTTAGAGCTGCTAAAAGCTTTAGTGAATTCGAAGGTGTTTTAATCAACTGGTATGAGGGATTTATACTGTAGGTGAAATTGGATCCATACGTATTGTGACCACTTAATCGTCCACCTACATTAATTCTAGAGCGATCCGATAGCACAGCCACTACATTGGCAAAAACATCTGTTTGCGTCGTAGGTTGGCTTTTTTCATAAGTAGCATAGTTTTTTTGAAAAAGCCCTCCAACAACTGTATAAAATCGAGTTCCAAAAGCATATTTATTAAATAACTCAAGCTGACTGTTTTCTGCTTCTGTTTCAAATGGATAATCACTTTTAAAATCTCGTTTTACCTTTTGATAGCCGAATTGGAGTGATGCACCTCCATTTTTGTAGTTAAAATTTGGATTAATATTAAAACGATCCATCGTTGTGATTAACTGAAAATCAGCATCTTCAATGGGAAAGTTATTATCATAATCTGAAGTAATATGAGAGCTGTCAAATCCAGCATTTACAGAAAACTTACTGTCTCCTTTAAAATTTAATGAGGCACCATAATTAGTGTGTGAAAAAGGATCAACTTCAGGGCCTATTACGGCACTCATTCCATTCGTAAAATGATTAGAAAAATATGCCTTAGTCTTAAAACTTTCTCCTCCTTGACTTACCTGGAGGGCATTTTTAAAAAAGTTAAATCCTCGTTTAGATGATTGATCACTATCTGAACCCATGCTACTTTGAAGATTTACATTAAAACCGGCAGCTGCTTTTTTAGTTATAATATTAATAACTCCTGTAGCCGCAGCACTTCCATAAAGTGAACTAGCAGCCCCTTTCATAATTTCAATAGATTCTATCTGATCAAGGCTGAGAAAGTTTAAATTAAAATCATTATCAATTCTGGAAGGATCAGAAACACGAACCCCATCTATTAAAATCAATACCTGACGATTTCTACCCCCTCTTAAAGAGACCGTTTTATTTTGGCCTGAATAGGTTTGACTTCCAATAATTTCAACACCCGCGTAGCCTTTTAGCAAGGCACTTATACCTAACCCTTGAAAGTTAGAGATTGTTTTTGAATCAATTTTAATGATAGGCTTTCCTGATTGGGATCGCTTTAGAGGAAACCTTGAATCACTTACCACTACCTCATCTAATTGTTTCGTGTTCGTTGTTAGCGTATCTAAAACATTATTTTGTTGACCAAAGAGAGGGATACTCACCAAAGTGAAACAAATAAAACTCAAAAATTGATTCATTTATATATTAAGATGTGTTTTACTGACCTTTTTCCCGAAGTCTAAAACCGATTATAACAAAGGCAGGTCTCCTGGCTTGCATCTTCAATCAACCTTCCCATCAAACAATGATAGTGGCAAAGAACAGATTGAAGTGTTTATATTAAACTAAGCTTACAGTTGCGGGTACAGCTTTGGATTTGAACCAAATTCCCTTTTCATCATTTTACAAAAACCTTCATGGGAAAGATAAAACTATTTTATTGTAGTAAAGGAAGATTGTTTGAGTTTATCAAAAGAGAATTGCAAGACAGAAGTATAGAAAAGATCACCCATTAATGAATTAATAAAAAAGGGAATGGCTAAAATGAAACAACTGCTCAATCCAGCCCAATTAGTAGGATAATAAAAATACCAAACTC
The DNA here is from genome assembly GCA_018646605.1 of Flavobacteriaceae bacterium. Classification (GTDB taxonomy): domain Bacteria; phylum Bacteroidota; class Bacteroidia; order Flavobacteriales; family Flavobacteriaceae; genus MS024-2A. The sequence continues at coordinate 20,401 of JABGUL010000025.1, read as the reverse complement.
CTAGGTTACTTATGAAAAAAAATAAGGTTGAAGCTGTCAATACAGTTCCAAATGAAATTGATTTTGCTTTAAGTCCTAACATTGAAATCAAAACAAATGATAAATAGATTATAGGCATTAAAGAATGAACACCTAAATAGAGATCTGTCAAAAACATACATAATAAAGGAATGAATAAAGCCAATCTTTTATTCACAAAATGAAATCCCGTAAAAAGTGCAATACTCGTAATTGGAGCAAAATTTGGGGGGTGTGGCAATAGTCTTGTAATAAGAGCTATCAATACAAGCCCTAAAACAACTCTCATTTCTTCCTTATTCAATCTCATTGTTTGTTTTTGTAAAACTATGCAATTTAAATTATTTTGTCAAATACATTTTTCTTCTAGAATAAAGATTATAAAATTCATCATCTTTAAGACTATCAATGAAGAGAATGCTTTCCCCTGTACTTTTCATTTCTGGCCCCAATTGCTTGTTTACATTAGGGAACTTATTAAAAGAAAATACGGGTTGCTTGATTGCATATCCTTTTAGTTGAGGATTGAAATTAAAATCTGTTACTTTCTTTTCACCTAACATCACTTTGGTAGCATAGTTTACATAAGGCTCATTATACGCTTTTGCAATGAAAGGAACCGTTCTCGAAGCACGTGGATTTGCTTCAATAACATATACTTTTTCATCTTTTACAGCATATTGAATGTTTATCAAGCCAACTGTATTTAGTGCTAATGCAATTTTTTTGGTGTGGTCTTTTATCTGTTGCAACACATACTCTCCTATATTAAAAACAGGCAGTGTTGCATTAGAGTCCCCAGAGTGGATTCCACAGGGCTCAATATGTTCCATGATCCCAATAATATAAACATTTTCACCATCACAGATTGCATCTGCTTCACACTCAATGGCACCATCCAAATAATGGTCTAAAAGTAATTTATTATTTGGTATTTTTTGAAGTAAATCAACTACATGCGCTTCCAATTCTTTCTTGTTGATAACAATTTTCATTCCTTGTCCTCCTAGTACATATGATGGACGAACTAAAATTGGAAAATCTAACCCGTCTGCCAATTCAATGGCCTGATCTGCAGTTTGAGCCACTCCAAATTCTGGAAAAGGAATATCATTATCTTTAAGAAGGGTTGAAAAACTTCCGCGGTCTTCTGCTAAATCAAGAGATTTAAAACTTGTCCCTATAATTTTGATTCCATAACGATCTAACTTTTCAGCCAACTTAAGAGCTGTTTGTCCTCCTAGTTGTACGATTACTCCTTCTGGCTTTTCATGCTGAATGATATCGAATATGTGTTCCCAAAATACGGGTTCAAAATATAACTTATCTGCTGTATCAAAATCTGTAGAAACAGTTTCAGGATTACAGTTGATCATAATCGTTTCATATCCACATTCAGCAGCAGCTAAAACTCCATGCACACAACAGTAATCAAACTCTATCCCCTGCCCTATTCTATTTGGACCTGAACCCAAGACAATGATTTTCTTTTTATCAGTTACAACACTTTCATTATGGGTATAAGTCACACCCTCTTTAGATACAACTTCACTTTCAAAAGTAGAATAATAGTAAGGTGTCTTTGCTTCAAATTCAGCAGCACAGGTATCTACTAATTTGTAGACTCGGTTTATATTAAGTTCTTTTCGCTTACTATAAACTTCACTCTCTAAACAACCTAACATATGAGCTATTTGGCGGTCACCATACCCTTTTTGTTTAGCCTCCAAAAGAAGGTCTCTGTCAATCCCATCAATTTTATAGGTTGAAACTTCTTGTTTTAATTGATGTAGCTGCTCGTATTGTCTAAGAAACCACATGTCGATTTTAGTGATTTCATGAATTCTTGACAATGGGATGCCAATTTCAATTGCATCATATATTACAAAAACACGATCCCAACTGGCATGTTTTAATTTACTCAAAATTTGATCGTAGTCTTTATAGCCTTTTCCGTCGGCTCCTAAGCCATTTCTTTTAATTTCAAGTGACTGAGTTGCTTTGTGCAATGCTTCTTGAAAACATCGTCCGATTCCCATCACCTCACCAACGGCTTTCATTTGAAGACCTAACTCTCTATCGCTACCCTCAAACTTATCAAAATTCCATCGTGGTATCTTAACAATTACATAATCTAATGTGGGTTCAAATAAAGCAGACGTAGATTTGGTAATTTGATTATTCAACTCATCCAAGTGATATCCTAAAGCTAATTTAGCTGCTATTTTTGCAATTGGATACCCTGTTGCTTTACTAGCAAGCGCTGAAGATCGAGATACACGTGGGTTAATCTCTATCGCTATAATGTCTTCTTTATCATCTGGACTAACAGCAAACTGAACGTTACAACCCCCAGCAAAATCTCCGATACTGCGCATCATGTGAATTGCCATATCACGCATTCGTTGATATGTCTTATCACTCAAGGTCATTGAAGGAGCTACTGTGATAGAATCACCAGTATGGATTCCCATAGGGTCCATGTTTTCAATAGAACATATAATTACAACATTGTCATTAGAGTCTCTAAGCAACTCTAATTCATATTCTTTCCATCCAATTAAAGCTTTATCAATCATAACTTCATGAATGGGAGAAATTTCCAATCCACGAGTTAACAATTCGTCAAAATCTTGTTCTTTGTATACAATAGATGCACCGTCACCTCCAAGCGTAAAAGAAGCCCTAATTACTAGTGGAAATCCAAATTCTTGGGCAATCTCTTTTCCTTTTAAAAATGAATTGGCTGTAGCTTGAGGTGCCATTGGAATTCCAATTTCGAGCATCAACTCGCGAAACTTCTCACGATCTTCTGTAATATTAATCGCATCGATGTCTACCCCTATGATTTCAACACCAAAGTCTTTCCAGATTCCTTTCTCATCAGCTTCAATACATAAATTAAGTGCTGTTTGCCCCCCCATTGTTGGCAAAACAGCATCAACTTTATGCTTCTTAAGTATCTCAATGATTGACTTTGTATTGAGGGGTTTAAGATATACATGATCCGCCATAGTTGGATCTGTCATGATAGTGGCAGGATTGGAATTGATCAAAATAGTTTCAATTCCATCTTCTCTTAAGGATCGTAGGGCCTGAGATCCGGAATAATCAAATTCACAGGCCTGACCAATGATTATAGGTCCAGATCCAATAACTAAAATACTTTTGATAGAGTTTACTTTTGGCATCGTATTAAATATAGATTATGAATATAAAAAAAAGGTGTTACTTTAAAAAAAGTAACACCTTTAAAATGATTATAATACAACATTATTTTTTGTGACGTGGTTCAGATGAAACAGAAATCTTTTTCCTTCCTTTCGCTCTTCGAGCCGCTAAAACCTTGCGCCCATTTGCAGAGGCCATGCGTTCACGGAAACCATGTTTATTTCTTCTTTTTCTTTTGGAGGGTTGAAATGTTCTTTTCATAATATTTTTCTCAGGATACTTTTTTCCTTAAAAGTCGGGCAAATATACAATAAGTTTTTTGTCTTTCAAATAGGATATTAAACATTTCAAGGATGATTTTTTTTTACCTTTGAAAAAAATCAAAATCATGTTTCCAAAAGTAATTAAAATTATTCTAGCTGCCTTAACCCTAAGTTATGGAGTTTATCAAATTGTAGATGACTATATTGGCAATGGCATCTTGCTCATTTTATTAGCTGGAATGTTTATATTATTGTATTTTAAAAACGAACTTATCTTTCTTTCCTTCCTTCGTTTAAGAAAACAAGATTTTGATGGAACTGAAAAGTGGCTCCTTCGTATTCCTAATGTTAAAAGAAATTTAGTACAAAAGCAACAAGGGTACTACAACTACTTGATGGGAATCATTCAATCTCAAAAAAATCTAACTCAAGCTGAAAAATATTTTAAAGCAGCTCTTAAACTAGGCCTTTCCATGAACCATGACCTGGCAATGGCAAAAATGAGTCTTGCAGGAATTTATTTACAAAAGAGAAGAAAAAGGGAGGCACAACAGTTACTCTCTGAAGCCAAAAAATTAGATAAACATGGAATGCTGACAGGTCAAATGAAAATGATGCAGCAACAAATGAAAAAAATTTAGTAATGTCCTGCCTCAGGGATGGATATCTCGTAATATTTTCTCGATTTGTTATTTAAGTGATTTTCAATCAACCAAGGATTATGTATTTTTAAAATTTTATAGTTTATTTCCTTTTCCTTAGCAAATTCAGCTAGATTGGCAATTGCTGTATCCAAACCAATTTTTTTGACCGGAATAGGATTGTAAAGATCTTCACTATTAAAAACAAAGCCGTAACGCTCTGGGTTTGCCATGATTTCTTTTACTGCTAATATCCTAAACACATATCTGCCTGTCTCGGAATTTAACAATAGGTCATAATAACTATCAACCAACTGCCTATCCAATAAACGATTAGTTCCGTACATTCCTCTATTATACGAAGCCGCGGCTAGCGTCCAAGAACCAAAACGATTTTTTGCTTTTTTGAGATATTTACATGCTACTCGGGTTGCTTTTTCAATATGGTATCGCTCGTCAACATTTGTATTTACCTCAAGACCATATTCTTTTGCGGTTGCTGGCATCAATTGCCAAAATCCTTTTGCACCTTTTGGAGATCTTACATTTTCTAGACCACTTTCAATTACGGCTAAATATTTAAAATCAGAAGGAATACCCTCTTCTTCAAGGATTTCTTCAATTAAAGGAAAATACTTATTTGCTCGTTTTAATAAAAGCATCATGTTTGATTGCCAATAGGTATTGACGAGTAATTCCTTATCTAAACGCTCCTGGATATCGGGAGCATCTAAAGGGGTTTTTTCTCCAGCAAAATGAATAGATTCAGGAAGTCTAAGCGCATAAACCTTATACGATTCTCCTTCTCTATCTACTTTAAAAGCTGTTATTAATTCTGGAGTTATTTCATTTGCACTGACCAGCACCAATAAAAGAGTGATGGTGAATAATAACAAATTTCTAAATTTCATAAAACTTGGCTTTTAATTGAATACTCGAATTTAATCATTTTTTAAGTATGATATCTGGGAGCTCTGAATTAAACCATTGTGCCTGTGTCATTATTGCAGCATGTCCTCCCTTTATTCTGATGTAGGGATTAGACAAATATTTGATAGGAAAAACAGTGTCTTTTTCACCATGAATATGAACAACAGAAGTAGGCACTTCTACTTGGTCCCAGTTCACTAAAGCATTGATGGACCAGTTAAGGTAGTCGGGATTACGCTCTGATAAATACTTTTGATATAACTCCAATCGTTTTTTTATACCTTTTCCAAAAGCAAAAAGCGCTAAAGCATCCAAATTATTAATCCATTGCGTTGGTAAAAGTTTATGTGCGTTGGTAGTTCTAGCCATTTTCATTGGTAAAGGGAGCTCTTCATTCGTTTTGATGCTTGAAACAATTATTACTTTTTGAACCGGTATATGCTTTGCTATTTCTTGAACCAAAACGCCCCCAAAAGAAACTCCTAACAATATTGGATTTTCCGAAGTAATACGTTCACACATCCTTTTAGCATAGCTACTTAGCGATTCTTCCTTATCGGGAGGAATCCAACTTAAAAGATGTATTCTAAATGGCTTCGGCAAACTAATAAACTCAAAAATTTTGGGGCTAGCTGCCATTCCTGGCATACAATAAACATCTATTTCATCCATTTTGAAAATATTATACGAGCTTTAATGTTAATTTTTAGTACTTTTATGATCCTCTTAAATTTAATAAGACAATTACAAAATTATCATATTACTCTAGATTTTAACTAATTCTTCCCATTATGATTGACTTGACTTTGGTAAATAATGAGTTTCTACGACAATTTGAAGTAAAAGTTGACCAAACTTTAGCTCGAATAGAATATTCTGAACAAGAAAGGAAAATTTTCCTCACCAAGTTATCCATCCCAGATGAAATTCATAATGAAGAATTTGAAGAGGCATTTATAGTTAAAGTGCTTGAGTTTATTGAAGATAAAAATCTTCGTGTTGTCCCTACTTCTCCTAAAATTGCAAGTTTTGTTCGTCGCAACAGAAGATACAAGCAATTACTTCCAGTAGGAATCAAGCTTTAAGTTCAAACCTTACATATCCTTCAGAGTCTACAGAATCCAATACTACCTCCTTAAGGGTATTCACTAGTTCTGGATTCCAGGGTGTTCTTACTTTCACATAATTCTCTGTAAAACCAGTACAATATCCTTTTTTATTCTCTCCTTCAAATAAAACAGAATAAGTCTTACCAAGCTGAGACTCATAAAATGCTCTTCGCTTTTTGACAGAAAGAGCTCGTAACATTTTACTTCGCTTATTTCGTACTGCATGGGGAACAACTTCTTTTATTTCTAATGCTTCTGTATTCGGACGCTCGGAATAGGTAAAAACATGAAGGTAAGACACATCCAAATCAGCTAAAAAACGATACGATGTTAAAAAATCTTCTTCCGTTTCTCCAGGATAACCTACAATTACATCTACTCCAATACAAGCATTGGGCATTGCTTCTTTTATGCGCGCAACCCGCTGAAGATATAATGGCGTTAGATACCTTCGACGCATGCTTTTAAGGATCCGATCGCTACCACTTTGAAGTGGGATATGAAAATGAGGCACAAACCGATTACTCCCAGACACAAAATCAATTATATCATCATTCAGAAGATTTGGTTCAATTGAAGATATACGAATCCGATCAATAGATTTAACCATATCTATAGCATTAATCAGTTCTAAAAAAGTATGTTGATGCTTTTTATTTCCAAATTCTCCTTTACCATAATCACCAATATTTACGCCTGTTAATACAATCTCCCGAAGTCCGGAATCACCTATTTTTTTAACATTATTAATAATATTTTCTAACGTATCACTCCGAGAAACACCTCTTGCTTGTGGAATTGTGCAGTAGGTACACTTATAATCACACCCATCCTGAACCTTTAAAAAAGCTCGAGTTCTATCGCTTGTGGAATAACTACTCTTGTAGAAATTTGCCGTCTCAATTTCACAGGAATGGATTTCAGTTTGCTTATTTTTTGAAAGATCATTCACATACTCGATCAAATTAAATTTTTCTGTAGCCCCCAAAACCAAATCAACTCCATCCAATTTTGAAATCTCTTCAGGCTGTAACTGTGCATAACATCCAATTGCAGCGACAAATCCTTTTGGATTATGGGACAACGCTTTTTGAACCAACCCCTTTAATCGTTTGTCAGCGTTTTCTGTGACAGAGCAAGTATTTATAACATAAACCTCTGCAGGACTATTAAAATCAACACGCTTGTAGTTTTTATCATCAAAATCGCGGGCGATAGTTGCAGACTCAGAAAAATTTAACTTACACCCTAAAGTATGAAAAGCAACACGGGGTATTGATTGGTCATGCTTTATATGTGGTTCAAGAATAGTTTCCATGAAAATTATTAGCTGTAATTTTGATGTAAATATACCAACAAATTATTCATGCAAAAAAGGCGATTAATTCTTCATTTTATTTACTTAACAATACTTTTTTATAGTTGTACGCAAAGTGATAAAGTAAATGAAAATGCTATTTTTCGCTACAATGAATACAGGAATGTAACTTCTCTCGACCCTGCATTTGCTAGAAATCCTCAGAATATTTGGCCCATAAACCAACTGTTTAACGGACTTGTACAACTTGATAAAAATCTAACTATTCAACCCGAGATTGCGAAAGCATGGACCATAAGCCCTGACGGCTTGACGTATCAATTTTCCTTAAGAAAAGATGTGTTTTTTCACAGTTCTCCACTCTTTGGAGAAAATCAAACACGAGCAGTGGTGGCCTCTGATTTTGTTTATAGCTTTGATCGCTTGAAAGATCCCAAAGTTGCTTCTCCCGGAGGGTGGGTATTACAACAAGTAGAATCATATAAAGCAAATGACCAACACACCTTTACAATTCAGCTAAAAACGCCATTCCCAGCCTTTTTAGGTCTATTGTCCATGCGGTATTGTGCCGTAGTTCCCCATGAAGTCATTTCCTACTATGGCTCTAGCTTTAGAAGTAATCCCATTGGAACAGGGCCTTTTTATTTTAAACGATGGGATGAAAACGTAAAACTAGTTTTAAGAAAAAATACACGTTATTTTGAAAAAGATGTAAAAGGTCGAAAACTTCCCTACTTGGAAGCTGTTTCTATTCAATTTATTCCAGACATTCAAAGTGAATTTATGCTTTTTCTACAAGGAAAATTAGATTTTATCAATTCTCTAGATGCGTCTTATAAAGACGAATTACTCACTCCTACTGGAGCATTACAATCGAAATACAAAGAGCGCCTAAACATGCTCAAAGGTCCATATCTAAATACGGAGTACATAGGATTTTACCTCAATGCTTCCAATCCTGCTATTCAATCTAAAAAAATAAGAGAAGCTATCAATTTAGGTTTTGATCGTAATCTGATGATTGCTTATTTAAGAAATAACATTGGTTACCCAGCCAACCAAGGGTTTATACCCAAAGGACTAAAAGGTACTAGCGGCATTCCCTTTCCCTATGATGTTGAAAAAGCACGGAATTTAGTTGCAAAATACATTGAAGAAGGGGGTGAAAAACCAATACTTACTTTAACCACTGACGCTAACTACCTTGACCTGTGTGAATATTTACAAAGAGAACTTCAGAAAATTGGAATTGATATAAAAGTTGAAGTATTACCTACAGCAAGTCTAAGACAAGCTAAATCCTCCGGGAAATTAGAGTTATTTAGAGCCAGTTGGATTGCAGATTATCCAGACGCAGAAAATTATCTTTCTCTATTTTACAGCAAAAACTTCTCCCCCAATGGACCCAACTATACCCATTTCAAAAACAAAGAGTATGATACACTCTATGAAGAAGCACTTAGCACATTGACCGACTCCCTTCGTGTCAAAAGATACCGTCAAATGGATTCGCTAGCAAATTCAGAACACCCCATCATCCCTTTGTATTATGATCAAGTTATTCGATTTGTACAAAAAAATGTAGAAGGCATGGAAATCAACCCAATCAATTTGTTGGTACTTAAGACGATTTCTAAAAAATAGGGTATAAAAAAAGCCGTTAAAAACGGCTTTTAAATATCGTGCAAAAAAGACTATTCCTCTTCTTTCTTAAATTTTGCGTATTTGGTTTTAAACTTATCGATTCGTCCAGCGGTGTCTACTAATTTAGATTTACCTGTATAGAAAGGGTGAGAAGTTCTAGAAATTTCTAATTTAACTAAAGGGTATTCAACTCCATCAAAATCAATTGTCTCCTTAGCATTAACTGTTGACTTTGTTATAAACACATCGTCATTGGACATATCTTTGAATGCCACTAAACGATAATTATCAGGATGAATTTCTGCTTTCATAATTTTTTAATCGAGTGCAAATTTAATTTTATTTTTTAAAATGCACTCTAACTCTCCCATTTTTTTTTAATTTGCTACAAATAAATTTAACCTTAAAACAATAAATATGGAAAATCAACAAGGGTCACTTAAAACGACAATGATAACTTATGGACTAATCCTCGGAGGTATTTCTGTTGTTTTTCAGCTTATGCTCTTCTTTTTGGATATGCATTATCAGCAACCACCTGCTGTTGGAATTATATCCATAGTAATCATGGTTGGTGTTTTAATCTATGCTTTTATTCAGTTCAAAAAACAAAATGAAGGATTTATTTCTTTATCTGAAGCCTTGAAAATTGGTTTGGGTATCTCTTTAATTTCCGCACTTATTGGAACGGTATACTCTTTAATTTTAACAAATGTATTAGATCCGGATACGATAGAAAAAACAATTGACTTTGCATTTGAAAAAATGCGTGCAGACAACCCTGAATTAACAAAAGATCAAATTGACATGGCACGCGGAATGTCTGAAAAAATGGCAACCCCACTGATTAGTTCTGCTGTTCAAATAATTGGCGCTCTTTTCCTAGGATTCATCATCTCATTAATTGGAGGACTTATCGTCAAGAAATCAAGACCGGAATAAGTCAAATTTCGTAGTTTTGCTACCTATGCAAAATGCGATTGAAATTTCGTTGGTTATACCTTTATTAAATGAAGAGGAATCTTTACGTCCACTACACCAATGGATTGCTGATGTTTTCGAGAAAGACAAACGTTCGTATGAAGTCATTTATGTTGATGATGGGAGTTCGGACGACTCGTGGAGTATTATATCAGCACTTGCAACCAAGAATCCAAATGTCAAGGGGATTCAATTTGTTCGGAACTATGGAAAATCCCAGGCACTTCACGCAGGATTTGAAATGGCTCAAGGTGCCTTTATTGTTACTTTAGACGCTGATCTTCAAGACTCCCCAGAAGAAATTCCTTCTTTAATAAACACTTTAATCGATCAGAAACTAGATCTAATTTCTGGTTGGAAAAAGAAACGTTACGATTCGATTATTTTTAAAAACATTCCGTCTAAACTTTTTAATTGGGCAGCTCGAGGCGTATCTGGAATCTATCTTCATGACTTCAATTGCGGACTCAAGGCATATCGAAAAGAAGTGATTAAAACCATTGACGTACATGGAGAGATGCACCGCTATATTCCTGTACTTGCTGCAAATGAGGGCTTTAATAAAATTGGTGAGCAAGTAGTACAACACCAAGCTAGACAATATGGACATACTAAATTTGGAGCTGATCGTTTTTTTAAAGGTTTTCTTGATCTCATCACGCTTTGGTTCATAAACCGTTTCGGAAAACAACCCATGCACTTCTTTGGTTTATGGGGTACCATAATGCTACTTATTGGATTTGGCTTTACAGTTTACCTGGGTATTGACAAATTGTTTTTTAACATACAGGCTAGACTCATAACAGAACGCCCAGAATTTTATATCGCACTTACATTGATGCTACTTGGAAGTCAGTTTTTTATTGCAGGTTTTTTAGGTGAAATTATATTACGTAGCCAAAGATCAAACAAACGATATAACATAAGAACACAAACACTATCCAAATGACCTTTCGAGATAGCGTTAAGCAATGGCTTAACCCTCCTTTTGATGAAGCTACTATAAATCATGTACGCACACTTCAAGAAAATATTGAAGAACTTGAAGATTCATTTTACACAGATTTGAGTTTTGGAACGGGAGGTATGCGTGGCATAATGGGCGTTGGAACCAATCGAATTAATAAATATACTCTAGGAAAAGCGACGCAAGGATTGTCCCAATTTTTGAGCCAAGAGTATCCAAAAGAGACATTAAAAGTGGTTATTGCCTATGACTCAAGACACCAGAGCAAAGAGTTAGCCAAGATTGTAGCGGATATTTTTACAGCAAATAAAATTCATTGTTATCTTTTTAGTGATTTGCGCCCTACTCCCGAACTATCATTCGCAGTAAAACACCTGGATGCCCACTGTGGAATAGTCCTTACAGCATCACATAACCCTCCAGAATACAACGGTTATAAAGTCTACGGAAAAGATGGAGGGCAGTTAGTGCCTCCTCATGACACGAAGATTATTCAAATAATTAAAGAAACATCTTTTGATTCAATTTGTTTTGAAGGGGATTCAGATTTACTTCACTACATCGATAAAGAAGTAGATACTGCCTATCACCAAACGGTATTGGACGTTGCACAAATGCATCAACTTCCTAAAGACACGTTTCAATTAGTTTTTACACCTATCCACGGCACTTCAATAACTGCATTACCTCAAGTGTTAAAAAAAGCGGGGTATAAAAATGTGTTCACTGTTCCCGAGCAAGAAAAACCCGATGGTTCTTTTCCCACAGTACCTTCACCCAATCCAGAAACACCAGAAGCTCTAAAAATGGCATTGGATCTTGCTAAAGAAAAAAACACGGACCTCGTTATCGGTACAGATCCAGACGCTGACCGTTTGGGAATTATTGTGAAGGACATCAAAAACGATTGGAAGTTTTTGAATGGGAATCAAATCATGATGGTTTTAACTGAATATTTATTACATAAAAAAGCCTCACAGGGTACACTTACTCCACAACATTTCATTGCAAGCACAATAGTATCAACCCCAGCAATTGAAAAAATGGCTTCTTACTACAATGTGCAATTTAAAAAATGTCTGACGGGTTTTAAATGGATCGCAAAACTCATACATGATTTTCCTGAACTAGAATATATTGGGGGTGGAGAAGAAAGTTTTGGTTATTTAGTAGGAGATACTGTACGAGATAAAGATGCTATTTCTGCAAGTCTTTTAGCATGTGAGATAGCTGTGGAGGCCAAAGCAAAACAGACCAATCTTCATGAACTACTAATTGCTTGCTATAAAAAATATGGTGCTTACAAAGAACGCTTAATTTCGATTTCCAAACCAGGAAAATCTGGTCTTGAAGAAATTAATACATTAATGGACGGCTTTAGAAGAAACAATCCTAAAACAATCTCCGGTATTAAAGTAATTACAGTAGAAGATTACCTAACAGGAATTTCAAAAACCCTTTCCACACAGCAGGAAACAAAAATTGATCTGCCTAAAGCAAATGTTTTGCTTTTCAAATTAGAAGAGGGAACTCAAATTGCATTGCGCCCAAGCGGCACTGAGCCAAAAATAAAATATTACTTTAGCGTGAATCAAAAATTCAACTCAAATCAAAACTGGGAGCAACAAGAATCAGCTATGGATGCACGTCTTGATAATTTTGAAACTTCATTTAAAGCATTATAATGTCACCGTTTCGTAAAATATTACATTTCGGATTACCCTACAAAGGATATGCTTTTTTAAACATTCTCTTCAATGCATTTTACGCACTTTTTAGTGCACTTTCTTTTATCTCCTTAATTCCGATGCTGAATGTACTTTTCGAAACCACCGAAAAGCAATTTACACCCGCACATTGGGAAGGGATATTTAGTCTTCAAAGCTACATCAAGGACAGTTTAAACTATTATATTTCTTCTAAATTAGAACAAGATGTAGAAGGTACTTTAATCTTTGTTATTGGTTTGGTTTTAGGTTTGTTTTTCTTGAAAAATATCAGCAACTATCTTGCTTTATATTTTATCACATATCTAAGAAATGGGATACTAAAAGATTTAAGAAATGAACTCTACAATAAAATAATAACATTACCGATCTCGTTTTTTAATGAAAAAAGAAAAGGAGATTTAATGTCAAAAATGACAAGTGATGTAACTGAAATACAACAATCCTTTTTATCTATATTAGAACTTTTAGTGAGAGAACCACTTACCATTCTCTTTTCACTCGGTGCCATGTTACTTTTCAGTTCTAAACTCACCTTATTTGTATTTCTTTTCATCCCTTTCTCGGGACTTATCATCTCTAGTATCGGTAAACGATTAAAAAAACAATCCGCAAAAATTCAAGAAGAGCAGGGTGATTTTCTTTCTATTATAGACGAAACAGTCAATGGTCAAAAAATCATTAAAACATTTTCAGCAGGAGAACATTTTAAAAATCGCTTTTTTGATGCCACACAACGCTTTTATCATTTTTCAAATCAACTTCTACATCGAGCAAGTTTAGCTGGACCCACAAGCGAGTTTTTGGGAATTACTGCCATTGGTGTTTTACTTTGGTTTGGAGGCAAAATGGTTCTTTTAGACGGAAGTATCTCAGGGACTTCATTTATTGTATACATGGGGCTAGCATACAATATCTTAACTCCAGCAAAATCTATAAGTAAAGCTAGTTATAGCATTCAAAAAGGGAATGCTGCAGCCGATAGAATTTTAGAAATTCTCAATGCAAAAGATGACCTGGAGGACGCTAAAGAAGCCAAAGCTCTTAGTTCCTTCAATGAAAAAATCATTTTCAAAAATGTATCCTTTAATTATGAAGAGACCAGAGTATTGGAGGATGTAAACTTTGAAATCAAAAAAGGGCAAATGGTTGCTTTAGTAGGACCTTCAGGTAGTGGAAAAACCACCCTCACCTATTTATTGAATCGCTTTTATGACATTAAAAACGGAAAACTTACCATTGATGGGATATCCATTGATAAAATTCAAAAAAAGAGTCTTTATCAACATATTGGAATGGTTACCCAAGAGTCGATTCTATTTAACGATAGTGTTTTTAACAACCTAAAGCTGGGGAATCCTAAAGCTACTGAAAATGAAATCATAAATGCAGCCAAAGCTGCCAATGCGCATGATTTTATAATGGCTTTACCCAAAAAATACCATTCAATCATTGGAGATTTAGGAAATAAATTATCAGGAGGACAAAAACAACGTCTAACGATTGCAAGAGCCTTACTGAAAGACCCAGCACTCCTTATTTTGGATGAAGCAACCTCTGCACTAGATACCGAAGCAGAACAGCAAGTACAAATAGCACTTGAAAAACTTATGCAAAATAGAACCTCCTTGGTAATTGCTCACAGATTGTCAACTATTCAAAAAGCAGATGTAATTTTAGTTTTAGAAAAAGGACGAATAATCGCTTCTGGAAATCACCATGAATTATTATCTTCAAACAAACAATACAAAAAATGGGTACAAATCCAAAAAATGGATTAAACTATTTGCGGTGTTAATTGTCTATATAGTATACTTAAGAAAAAGTGGAAACGCAACAATCTCTATTTATTAGCTCACTTCAAGAACCTGAAACCAAAGAAAAGGCTTTCAAGCGATTGGTTCAGGAATATAAAGAACGATTGTATTGGCATATTCGAAAGTTAGTTTTAGACCATGATGATGCCAATGATGTAGTCCAAAACACCTTTATCAAAATACATTTAAATATAGATAAATTTAAGGGAGATAGCTCACTTTACACCTGGATGTATCGCATTGCCACCAATGAATCCATAAATTTCATCAATAGCAAAAGTTCCAAAATGGGATTGCAAAATCAAGAATGGATTGAAGCAAAGGCTAATGGATTAAAAGCAGACAGCTATTTTGATGGAGATGAAGCCGCTTTAATTCTACAAAAAATCATTGCAAAACTCCCAGAAAAACAACGTATTGTGTTTAACATGAAATACTTTGACGGGCAAACCTATGAATCAATGGCTAAAATTCTTGATACAAGCATAGGGGCACTCAAGGCATCCTATCACCATGCTGTTAAAAAAATTAAATCCCAATTAAATGACTGACTTTAATACTAAAAATCCGTTTAAAATTCCTGAAAATTATTTCAAGAACCTTGAAGACAGCCTTCTCAAGAATGCAAAATCTATATCATATAGTCATGGGTTTACCATTCCTAAAGACTACTTCAACACTTTAGAAGAAGATATCTTGCACAAAGCAGTAAAGTCAAATTCTTTTTCGCGGCGTAAAATAGCTCTTGGAATAGCCACAATTGCTGCAACCCTTGCTGTGCTTTTAAATCTTTCAAGTATTGAGAATTCTGAAACTATAATTGAAGACCAAGCATTTAATGATTACATAGAAAGTTACTATCTTGACAACAGTGACGGATATGAAATAATATCAATGTTAGAGGAAATTGACATGGGCCAGGATTTTGAAGATTATAACAAAAAACCTAAATGATGAAAAAAATAATTTCTATCATATTCTTATTGTTTTTTATTGTAAATCCAACAGTAAATATTCATGCACAAGAAACGAGTCCTAAACACAAAAAATTCAAGGAAATGAAGTTGAATTTTATATTGGACAATACAGATATGAGCAATGAAGAAGCAGAACATTTTCAATGTGTATTTGGTAATTATGAGGATAAATATCACACATCGGTATGGATTAAAGAACGTCAAATAAAAAAGCAAATTCAAAAATCATTTGACACTATAAATTCAAAAAGTGCCTCCTCCTACATCAATGAATATTCCGAACTGGAAAAAATGGGGATCACCATACGTAATAATCGTAATCAGAAGTTGCTTGAAAAAATAAGTGCAAAAGAAGTACTAAATATTTTATACCAAGAAAAACTATTTGACCGAGAGATGCTCAAGCGCATTAGAGAGAGAGAGAATAATAAGAAAAAATAGGAAGAGAAGAGGTGATAAAACAATACCTTTACTCCAATGAAATTACACCGAAATATAGCACTGGGAGTCGTTGAAGGACTCCAAAATATTTTCACGAACAAAATCCCTCTCCGAGTTGAACTCCAGCGCCTTTTAAAACTAAACCGCAAATGGGGATCAAGAGACCGTCGTCTTTTGGGAGAAGTACTCCTTGATTGTATCCGCTGGAAAACCACCTATGCCTTTTTAGGAAATTTTGATGATAAGACAAAACACTTTAATTGGAAACTTTTAGGAGTATGGCTTTTATTAAAAGAATACGAACTCCCAAAATGGGAAGAATTAATTGATCTAAAGAAACTTCAAAACACCCTTCCTTTAGAACCCAAAAAAACAACTAGAGTTATTAGACACTCCATCCCAGATTGGCTTGATAAAGTCGGTATGGATGCTTTTGGAGAAGTGATATGGGAAAAAGAGCTAAGCAAACAAAATGAAGGGGGTCCATTAGTATTAAGAGTCAATACATTAAAAACTACTCCGGAAAAACTTCAGAAATTATTAGAAAAAAAATTCGGTATTTTATCAAATCTAAACGAGTCTTACCCGGAAGCATTAATTTTAGAAAAACATTCCAAACTAACCCATCTAGAGCCATATCAAAAAGGGCTTTTTGAAATTCAAGATGCAAACTCACAACTAGTTTCTCATTGGGTAAACCCAAAACCCGGAATGAAAATAATTGATGCCTGTGCAGGTGCCGGAGGAAAAACACTACACATGGCTGCATTAATGGAAAACAAAGGAAACATAATCGCTATTGACAATTATCCTAAAAAATTAGAGCAATTGATCAAAAGAGCTCATCGAAATAGAATTAATATTATTCAAACAAATGATGCTAGTGAAATAACCGTTTTTGAATCCAATCTTGAAAAAGCAGATGTTGTTTTGATTGATGCCCCCTGTAGCGGATTAGGAATATTAAGAAGAAATCCAGTGGCAAAATGGCATATTAATCCAGAGAGAATGAAGGAGTTACAATCACTTCAATTTCAAATTCTTCAAAAAAATGCTGCCTTGGTTAAAAAGGGAGGCAAACTGATTTATGCAACTTGCTCTATTTTCCCATCTGAAAATAGTGAACAAATTCAAGCCTTTTTGAATAGCGAAGCTGGAAAACGCTTCACCTTAAAGAGAGAGGAAACGCTTCTAGCCCACCAAACGGGTTTTGATGGATTCTTTATAGCAGAATTGAGCGCTGAATAAACTGTGGATAAATAAGATAAAAACGCCTTTGTTTGATATACTCAATAGGATTAAAATAGATATTTTTACACTACAATTCAACGCTTATGATCCTGTTTTTTGGCGCACCTGAGACAACTATAATCGCGCTACAGACCAAAACCTCTCTTGACACTACTGCCACCGAAAAGTTATCTTGGTTATTAGACGCCCCTTGGGTAAATCAAGAAATTATTTCTGGCTTTTTTATAGGCCCTCGGGCAAGTATGATAACACCGTGGAGTACCAATGCAGTTGAAATTACCGAAAATATGGGGATTGCAGGGATAGTTAGGATAGAACAATACCATGCAACACAAAAAGATTCACCTTTTGATTCGATGCTTTTCGAAAAATACCAAAGCCTTAGTTCTCACCTTTTTGATATTAAAATTGCGCCCGAACCTATCAAGGAAATTAAGGACATAGGTGCCTATAATGATAAAGAAGGATTATCACTAAACGTTGAAGAAGTAGATTATTTGGAATCCCTTTCAAAATCAATCAATAGACCCTTAACAGATTCTGAAGTTTTTGGATTTTCACAGGTAAATTCAGAACATTGTCGGCATAAAATATTCAATGGGAATTTTATAATTGATGGAAAGGAAAAAGAAGAAAGTCTATTCAAGCTAATCAAAAAAACTTCAAAAATCCATCCCAATACGATTGTATCTGCCTACAAAGACAATGTTGCTTTTATAGAAGGTGATACCATCGAACAGTTTTCACCCAGCAAGCCTGATGTTCCAAGTAATTATCATTCAAAAGAAGTGAAAAGTATTATTTCACTTAAAGCAGAAACGCACAACTTCCCAACTACTGTAGAGCCATTTAATGGAGCTGCTACTGGATCTGGAGGTGAAATTCGTGATCGTTTAGCAGGTGGAAAAGGCTCAATACCTCTAGCAGGAACTGCGGTATACATGACCCCCTACTCTCGTGTTTCAAAAGACAGATCCTGGGAAAAAGCATTTCCAGAACGCCCCTGGCGATACCAAACACCACTTGACATCTTAATCAAGGCCTCTAATGGCGCTTCTGATTTTGGAAATAAATTTGGACAACCATTAATTGCAGGCTCAGTTTTAACCTTTGAACATCAAGAAAAAGAGCAACAATGGGGATATGATAAAGTTATTATGTTGGCAGGAGGTGTTGGAATGGGAATTGCAGATCAAGCGCTCAAGTCCAAGCCCTCTGAAGGAGATTTAATTGTGATTTTAGGCGGTGATAACTATCGCATTGGAATGGGAGGTGCTGCTGTCTCATCTGTCAATACAGGTGCTTTTGAAAATGCTATTGAATTAAATGCAGTGCAACGTTCCAATCCGGAAATGCAAAAACGAGTTGCCAATACCATCCGTGCCCTTGTAGAGACCGGAAAAAATCCAATTGTATCTATTCATGATCATGGTGCAGGTGGACATTTGAATTGTTTGTCCGAATTGGTTGAAGAAACAGGAGGAACAATCTACATAAACCAACTTCCATTGGGTGACCCTACCCTATCGGCTAAAGAAATTATTGGAAATGAATCTCAAGAACGCATGGGACTCATTATCAATCCAAAAGATCAAGCTTTATTAGAAAGAATTGCATCACGAGAAAGGGCTCCCATGTATGTTGTCGGAAAAGTTACTGAAGATCATCTATTTATATTTTTAGATGAAAAAAATGACACAAAACCAATCGATCTTCATTTGGATGCATTGTTTGGAAGTGCTCCAAAAACAATCATGAAAGATGAACATCTAAAAGTAAACTTTGAAGAGATTTGCTATACCCCTTCCAATCTCAATGAATATTTAGAAAAAGTCCTTCGTCTCGAAGCCGTAGCTTGTAAAGATTGGCTCACCAATAAAGTAGACCGTTGTGTTAGTGGTAGAGTAGCGCAGCAACAAACGGTGGGTGAACTTCAATTGCCATTAAGTAATTGCGGGGTAGTTGCTCTAGATTACAAAGGAAAGAAAGGAATTGCCACTGCTATTGGTCATGCACCTATAGCCGCATTAATTGACCCTGCAAAGGGAAGTATATTGGCTATCGCGGAAAGTTTGACAAACATCATTTGGGCGCCCCTCTCTGAGGGATTAAAGTCTGTTAGTTTATCTGCCAACTGGATGTGGGCTTGTAACAATCCCGGAGAAGATGCGCGTCTTTATGATGCGGTAAAATCTTGTTCAGATTTTGCAATTGCTTTAGGCATAAACATACCTACAGGTAAAGATTCTCTTTCCATGAAACAAGAATATGATCACGGAAAAGTTACAGCCCCAGGGACTGTAATCATTTCTGCTGGTGCTGCTTGTTCAGACATCACAAAAGTTGTGACACCTGATCTTAAAAAAGATGGAGGTGATCTTTTTTATATTGATTTGTCTCAGTCAGCTTTATCTCTCGGAGGTTCTGCCCTAGCTCAAATTAAAAATAAAATTGGAAACGAAACTTCTACAATAACAAACCCGGGCTACTTTAAGAAGGTTTTCAACACCATTCAAAAGCTCATTCTTGATAATCAAATAAGTGCTGGACACGATATATCCTCAGGTGGATTAATCACCACTTTACTTGAGATGTGTTTTCCTACTTCATGGGCTGGAATGGAGCTTGATGTTTCAAAAATTAAAGCAAAGGATCTAATTAGCTTATTGTTTAGTGAAAACTCAGGAATTATTCTACAATCAAACAATGAATTAGATAAAGTATTAGCTGCAGAAGGAATTAATTGCGTTAAAATAGGATCTTCAACGAATAGTCAAACCCTAAGCTTAAACCATCTTGGTGAACAACATGCCTTTGATGTTAATAAATTAAGAGATGTATGGTATTCCACGTCTGCAGCATTAGATGAACATCAAACATCAAACGGCTTGTCACAGGAACGATTCAAAAACTATAAAAATCAAGCGTTAGACTATCGTTTTCCTAAAAGCTTTAGTGGGTTTCCAATCAACACTCCTACCAATAAAAAAATAAAAGCTGCCGTCATCAGAGAACAAGGAAGCAACTCCGAACGAGAAATGGCCTACGCACTTCACCTCGCAGGTTTTGAGGTTATCGATGTACACATGACCGATTTGATAAGCGGACGTGAAACCTTAGAAGATATTCAATTCATTGCTGCCGTT
>JABGUL010000024.1 GCA_018646605.1 Flavobacteriaceae bacterium | reverse complement strand
ATTGGGTTAACTCGTTATTTGGCAACCTATTGGGCAGAGAAAAATGTTCGTTGCAATGCATTGTGCCCTGGTGGAGTTTTTAATCATCAAGATGAAACTTTTTTAAAAGACGTCACCTCTCGAATCCCATTGGGGAGGATGGCCCATGTGGATGATTATAAAAGTGCCATTGTTTTTATGGCTGCGGATGAATCAAGCTATATGAACGGGGCCATACTAAGTGTCGATGGAGGCAGGACGGTATGGTAATGAAAATTGAACCCTTCTTTTGATTCAGTGAACAAAACTGCCTTGGACTTTTTCTTAGTAGCATTCAATTCCTTGTTGAGCAAGCAGATGTATTTCCTGCTATCAGGCATAATGAGGAAAATTCATTTTTATCTCTCTTAGAGTATGAATGAAAACGGTTTTAATTTATTGTAGTAATGGCTATTTTTTTGAAGAGTTTTATTTTTCAATTATTAAAGAATTGGAGAACACATGTAATATCATTTTGCTGTTAGAATACGGTTATATACCTGATCAATCTTTACAAATAGTTAAAAATCTGTTTGAATCAAAAAGTATTCAAGATTATCATCTAACCAGAATACACACAGAAAGATCAAGCAGGCAACGATATCTAAGAGGAATTGAAGTAATCAATAAATTAAAAGGTAAAAAAATTGATCTATTTCTTTTGGGGAGTGATTTTATTGAGGTAGACCAGTATCTAATCAATCATGTCAGCTCAAATGGAGGAAAGAGTGTTGTCGTTGGAGATGGTCTATTTGAGGACATTTTTTTTGAAGATTACTACAAATTAAAAGGACTCCCTCTTGACGATTTAGTAAAAGAAGGTGCGACTCGATCATGGAAGCAGAAAATAAGAAACAAAAGTGCGATAGACATAGTCAAAGGCGGAATTAGCTTAGCTTTTCGACCAGTATTAAAATTCAAAATTAAAATTAGAACGAATGCTTTTTTAAACTATCGTTTGATTCCTTTTTTCATGTTTAGAAAGACTTTTACCAAAAACGCATTTACCAAATATAGTTTTGCGGTAGGCGTGGCGGATTATGTTATAGTGACTGACCCAATAGAGTATGACGGTTTAAAACTATTGATCCCGACAATTAAAAAAATGTTTTGGGCTAAACATCCATCATATGATTTGTTTAAAAACAGTGATAAAAAAGGACGAACTAAATTATTAGTAATCATCACAACGGGAATGGGCCTTAAATCTCCTGATCACAAAATAAAACGGTGGGTTACTGTGGTCGAAGAAATAAAGAGACTAAAGAACCCCGTTGAAATTCATTTAAGGTTTCATCCGAGAGAGCAACTACCTTTAAAGAAACGGTTTGAAGACGCTTTCCGAGCAAATAACATTCAAACCGTTACTCTCAATACTACTAAATATGCCTTGCCAGAGAAATTTTGTGAATATATGGGCGTAGTTGGTTCCAGATCAGGTACCTTAAGATTTTGCAGGACGGCATCTCATAAGATTTTTGTCATTGGACTAGTGGATGGTATTCATTCAGGCTTTTATGGAAAACCAATTAACATGGGTAATTCAGAGGGAATCTAATGGCTGAATGAAGATGAAACTATTACAAAAAAAACTTTTGATGTTCCCCATCTCAGTAAAAATACTAATCCAACTGTTGCCAAAATTCTAATGAACATATTAGAATCAGAAAGTTAGGAAGTCTAAAAAATAATCAATCCATGTTCTTGTCAGAAAATCTCCTCTTCTTGCCCCGTTTATTCGAAGATTTCTTCTAAACATCGAAATGACATAGTGGCTGAAAATATGATCAAGCCCGATTAAATTTTCATCATCTATACTCAGGTAAAATCCTTATGAGCATTATTGCAGTTATTCCTCCCCGAGGCAGGTCTAAGGCCTTCCTAATAAAAATATAAAAATGTTTTGTGATAAACCTTTATTGGCCTGGTCCATTGAACAAGCTAGTCTTGCACAACATATTTCATCTGTATGGGTGACCTCTGATACTGAGGAAATCCTAGAAATCAGGGAGTCCTTTGGAGCCAGAACCATCAAGCGACCTGCCGAAATTTCGGGAGATGACGCTGGTACAGAATCGGTTTGGAAACATGCGATTGAAACGATTGAGAATTTAGAAGGATCAATTAATTTTATGGTTGGTGTTCAATGTACTTCTCCTCTGCGGGAAGCTAAAGATTTTGATAATGGGATTGACAGCTTTAGAGAGCAGCAACTGGATTCTTTATTCACTTCTTGTAAGGTTCGAGACAACATTATCTAGGGCTATAATGCTGAACACGAATTATCCGGCCTCAATCACGATTGGCGGCAGCGACTAAGAAGACAGAAAATCGATGGGAGTTTTGTGGAAAACGGTTCCTTTTATATTTTTAACCCCTTCCTTATAAAGCAAAATAGTAATCGCTTAGGTGGGAAAATCGGCACCTATGCCATGGAAGAGCACAAACGAATGCAGATAGATAGTCAAGAAGATTTTGGATTATGTGAAGTAATAATGCGTGGTTATGGGTTAGATCTCCTATGAGTTATATTGAACAATTATTTTCGCTTGAATCAAAAGTAGCAATTGTTACCGGAACGTCAAGAGGAATCGGTAAGGCTGTTGCCTATGGGATGAGTCTCGCAGGCGCTAAAGTTTATGGTCTTTCTCGAAGTACAAAAAAGTCTAAAGAAACTTGAGAAGACTTTCTTGTTGCCATTAAAGAGTCATTGTTATTGCACTCAGTTAAAAATTCATTGTATTTTTCTTCAAAATCACCTGGCATGTCTGATGCTATTCTTCTATTAAGTTCATTATATTCTTGTGGATACTTTTCCTTATAGACATCCATCATATCTGTCCATTCTGAGTTTTTGACTTCACCAGCCTCAGATGCATTCCAAAAATCGTAAACTGAGTCTGGGAT
>JABGUL010000023.1 GCA_018646605.1 Flavobacteriaceae bacterium | reverse complement strand
TAAGAGTATACTTTCCTAAAGGAATATTCTGGATCTGATAGGTACCCGCAGAATCGGTTGAAGCACCAAATGAGGTGTTAAGTAGATATACATTGGCTCCCCAGAGTGACTCCCCTGAACCATCTTTGATACTGCCCTGTAAAGACCCGTTGTTTGCAAATGTTTTCATCCCAACTAAAAAGAACAGAATGACAAAAAACTTTTTCATTTATTTTCTCCGTTTAATGAATAATTATTTATTATAATTATTATTTAAATATTTTAGAGTTTACAAAACCAATAGTTTGTTTGTACACAAACAAATCTACAATTAAAAAAAAAATAACAAAAGTTAAGAACCAAATATTTCAATTAAGGTTTCAATTGATTTTTAAGTGCAGAGACCGAAAGCATTGGCTTGCTTCGATGAATCATTCTATGACAGTTTGCACATAAAATTGATAAATCGGACAAAGTAGTTTTTTGATTATCTTTTAGTTCAGAAACAGGTATTGTATGATGGCATTCTGCAAAGCCCTCTCCTAATTCTCCATATTTGTCTTTAAAATCAAAGCCGCACATTTCGCAATTTCATTTAATACTTTTTCTTGCCCCCAAGCCAACCCAGTGAATAGTAATAATGATAAATATCTACGCATACCCAAATCTAACCAACATCCCACAAACAAAAAACCCCATGAATGTGGGGGTTGGATAATATCAAACTAAATATGGTTCCTATGATTAGCAGGAATTACCTTTATTTAATAATAATGCCAAAGCCACACCTAAAGAAATGCCAGACCCTAAACCAATTGAGATTCCGATAGCTACACTCTCAAGAGCAATACCAAAAGTTATTGCACCTCCCAATCCTATGCTTATTCCATAAGTCAAACCATATATTATACTTCTTTTTGTCATATCCAAATCTACCAATCATCACACAAACAAAAAACCCCACGAATATGTGTGGGGAAACTTGTCCTTTTGTCCCTTCAAGTCTTAAAAGGACAGAAGGACATTATACTGGACGTATCAGCTTAAACAATTATTGTTTGCTTTGGTTTAAAATAATTGAATCTATTTTTGCATCCATTTTCTTTTCATTATTAATCTTTTCAATTATTTCAAGAGCATTCAGTTCTGGCTTTCGTTTTTCAAAATTAAGTGGATGACCTTCCCAAGTAGGATGATTTTTTATAAAATTTTCTTGTTGCCTTAAAGCATCATCACTGGTTGAAGCACAACTCCAAAAAGATGAAAAGATAAATATTAATAATGTGAGGTGTTTAGTCATTTACTATTTCCCATGCATTTTTTTTGATTAGATACACTTTGGTTCGAGCTCTTTTTGGAAAAATTAGAGTTGTTAATCCGCCTGAAACTGCCACGATGGGTGCAGCTATACCTGCGAACACTAATCCATAATGTGCTTCTGGATTTCCAATTGATAATATAGCAATCGGTAATATGACAATTCCCGCTCCAGCTAACACACCATCAGTAAAACTTCTGGAGACAGTATCTTGAACATGAATTTTAGTAATTGAAGAAATAGGAATTTCTTTTTGTGATAAATTTGTACGAATGCTTAGATAATCTTTAGTCTTACTTTCAAAAACACCTTTAATATCGTTGTTGATAATTAACCTTTGTCCTGAATCAAATTCTAAAATTTGCTTCCCTTTTTTAAGAACCAATGTTGCTGAATATGTTTGTCCCCAAGTCAATCCAAATAATAATAGAATTAAAATAATTCTTTTCACATCCAAATCTACTCATCATCCCACAAACAAAAAACATCACGTTCCGTACACTGATAGCAAGTCAACTGTCCCAACCACCTGTTATTTACCGGACTTTTTTATTTTCGGAAAACCATCCACCTGTATCTCGTTATATATTAGGAGTTACGGGATTGTGAAATGTAGGCCTTTTTCCTGTCAAGCCGGAGGTCGAGGGTTCGAGTCCCTTCGGTCCCGCACCGAGAAGTAATACCATTTGCCTCTCAAGAAAAGCCTCACTTAAATGTGGGGCTTTTTTGTTTCTATTCTATTCACCTTCATTCATTTAAATCCATAAAGAAGACACAAAATTGGAGGACACGCTTTTAAACCCTATGGGCGTATGGGATTTTAGGTTACAACCTTGGTCTGCGTTCCCCATAAAGTAAATCAAAAGAAAGTTCAAGTTTTTTGTTTGTGGGATGTTGGGTAGATTTGGAGATGATTGACCACATTATACCACAACATCAAGATTCGCTCACTTATCTGCAGAAGGCTCAGTGTACCTTGTTTAAGAACACCCTTATTATCTCAATGGTATTATTTA
>JABGUL010000003.1 GCA_018646605.1 Flavobacteriaceae bacterium | reverse complement strand
TTTTTAATTCATATTTATATGTATTGATCTTTTCTAGTTCTTTAATTCCATGTTTTAATTTTGAAGACTTTGATTTTAATTGTCTATCTGATAAAATTGTAAATCCCGGGCCTGTCCACATACCATTTACTAAAGTAGTTCAGTTTTTAAGCATAACTAAAGCATCTGTTCTACTTGCCGTTGTACTTCCTGTACCATTGCCTATAACTTTGCACTTAATGGAAATTCGGGTGTGAAAGGATTTGATGTTAAGCTTGAAAAATATTTTTTCCATTTACCCTGAAGAAGTAATCCAATATTTAAAATATCGGTTATCACTTCATTTTTAGTTAAACTAACTATTTTGTGATTTGGCCACCAAAAAGTCTGAATTCTTGCAAAAGGATTTCCCTGTACTTTCCAGCTCCAAAAATGATGTTGAGGAGTTTCAATCTCCATTGAATTAGAAAAGTATAATCGATTAAGAGTATGGTTGTATTCAACTTGAATATAGTTTTCATTTCCTATTAAATAGAAAGTAATGGGACTAAAGATATTTAAGTCACCAATAGGGAAGGTAAAAACACCATCATGATAAATTCGAATAATTCCATCTACATATGAATTTTCATATAATTGAGTCCATTTACTTTCTGAACCAAATGAAATAATTCCTACAGGATCTTGGCGATGGGTTTTAATTTTTCCACCACTAAAATAGGTTTCTTTAAAAGCAATATGTAACTCTTTATTTTTTCCAACATACAAATCACCAAAAAAAGTAACCTGACAACTTAAATTAAAAGTGCCAATAAAGAATAAAACTCCAAGTATTGAGGGTTTGATTTGGGGCATACCTCTCGGATTAATAATAAAAAATAATCCTTAAGATAATGAAATTTTATCAAAGACTTAAGCGAGTCCTGCTCTTCGCAGCAAAGCGGCGGGGTCGGGCTCTTTTCCTCTAAAGCGTTTGTAAAGTGTCATCGGGTGTTCTGTCCCTCCTTTAGATAGGATGTTTTCCATAAATGATTTTGCAGTTTGTGAGTCAAAGACTCCTTTTTCTAAAAACAATTCAAAAGCATCTGCATCCAAAACTTCTGCCCATTTATAGCTGTAGTAACCGGCAGCATACCCTCCCTGAAATATATGTGAAAACGAAGTGCTCATACAATTTTCAGAAATGTCGCTGGTAAATTGCAGTGGGGCTATTTGATTTTTTTCATGCGTTTTTACTTCTTCGATTAAGTTAGCGTTTTTAGTATGAAAAGAAAGGTCTAAATAGCCAAAACTCAACTGTCTGAGTGTTTGTAAACCCTGTTGAAAATGTGCGGCTTTTTTAATTTTTTCAATATATCCGTGTGGAATGACTTCATCTGTTTCATAATGCTTTGCAAAGAGTGCCAAAGCTTCAGGTTCATAGCACCAGTTTTCCATGATTTGACTTGGTAGCTCAACAAAATCCCAATACACACTGGTTCCACTCAAGCCGCTATAGGTAGTATTTGCCAATATCCCGTGCAAGGCGTGTCCAAATTCATGAAATAAAGTAGTCACTTCTTGAAAGGTCAACAATGAAGGTTGAGTTTTTGTGGGTTGTGAAAAATTACAAACAATTGAAATGTGTGGACGCTGTCCTTTTTTCTGAGAGCGGTAGCTGGTCATCCAGGCTCCGTTTCTTTTTCCAGATCTTGGAAAAAAATCTGTGTATAACAAGGCGTGAAACTGATCTGATTTTTTAACCTCATAAACATCCACTTCTTCCTGATAAGTATCGATTTCTGTAGTTTTATAAAAACTCAAACCATACAAGCGTTCTATAATTTGAAATAATCCATCTAAGACTTTGTTTAAAGGGAAATAAGGTTTGAGCACTTGTTCATTTAAATCAAATTCTTCTTGTTTAAGTTTTTCAGCGACAAAGGCCGTATCCCATTTTTCAAGTGTAGATATACCCAGGTTTTCTTTAGCAAATGCTTCCATGGTATTCCATTCTTTTTTTGCTACAGGGTGTGCTTTTTTGCTTAAGTTGTTTAAAAATGATTCTACATTTTTCTCGCTTTTAGCCATTCGCTCCTCTAAAACAAAAGCAGCATGAGATTCATAACCAAGCAGCTTTGCTCTTTCTTGGCGGAGCTTAATAATTTTTAAAATAACAACTGAATTATTATGATTGTTATCCTGAAATCCTCTTTTTCCAAAGGCAAGACTTAATTCCTTTCTTAGTTCTCTATTTTCTGAATAGGTCATAAAAGGAACATAACTGGGATAGTCTAAAGTAAAAATCCATCCTTTTAATCCTTTTTGTTCTGCTATCTGTTGTGCCATTTCTACAATGTTTTCAGGAAGTCCTTTAAGGTTTTTTTCTTTCTGAACATGTAGAATGTAGGTTTGGGTATCGGCTAAAACATTTTCTCCAAAACTAAGACTCAATTGTGCCAGTTCGGTATCAATAGTTCTAAGTTTTTCTTTTGCATCCTGTTTTAGCAAGGCACCATTCCGAACAAAACCCTTGTACTCTTTTTCGAGTAAGGTTAGTTGTTCTGTGTTGAGTTTTTCGCGGTTTTCATTTTCATAGACAAATTGAATACGCTTGAAAAGGGTTTCGTTTAAGCGAATATCATTTTGGAACTTTGTTAAAAGTGGTGCTGCTTCCTGAGCCACTTTTTGGAGTGAGTCACTAGTTTCAGCGCTGTTTAAATTAAAAAGCAGTGAACTATTTCTTCCAATAAGACTTCCACAATTCTCTAAAGCATCTAGTGTGTTTTGAAAAGTGGGGATTTCTTTGTTTTGAACTAATTTATTTATTTCTTTTAACGCTACATCAATACTATATTGAAGGGCTGGAATAAAATGTTCGGTTTTAATTTTTGTAAATGGTGCCGCTTCAAAAGGGGTTTTGAAGTCTAATAAGAGAGGATTACCCAAGATTTTTATTTTTTTATATTTTGACTGCTTTGAATCACTTTTTCTTTCAAATTTTCTTTGAAAGAAATAACCTGTTCTTGAACCTTTGAATTTTGACTTCCTAAAATTTGAGCAGCCAATATTCCAGCATTCTTTGCGCCATTTAGAGCAACAGTAGCTACGGGTACCCCTCCAGGCATTTGAAGTATAGAGAGTATACTGTCCCAGCCGTCGATGGAATTACTCGATTTTATTGGAACCCCAATTACGGGTAGAGGAGAAAGTGAAGCGATCATTCCAGGAAGGTGAGCTGCGCCACCTGCTCCAGCAATAATAACTTTTAGGCCCCGTTTGTGAGCTTCAGACCCATAGGACATCATTTTTTCAGGGGTTCTGTGAGCTGAAACAATATCAACTTCTGTCTCAATATTAAATTCTTTTAGAACAGCAATTGCTTCTTCCATGATAGGTAAGTCAGACTGACTTCCCATAATAATTCCTACTTGTGCCATATTATTTTGTAATTACTTCAATTGTTTCTTTTACGTGTTCTGCTATATCACGCGCAGTACCAAGGTCTTTATTGACTATGGTTATATGTCCCATCTTACGAAAAGGACGTGTTTCTTTTTTACCATAAATATGAGGATTTACCCCTTCTATAGCTAAAATATCTTCTAAATTTTTATAATGAACAGGTCCGCTATGTCCTTCTTTCCCAACTAAATTTACCATAACACCTGCTACTTTATTTTCTGTATTTCCTAAAGGTAGATCAAGTATGGCACGGATATGTTGTTCAAACTGGGAAGTATATGAAGCTTCAATACTGAAATGTCCACTGTTGTGAGGTCTTGGCGCAACTTCATTGACGATCAATTCACCTTCTTTTGTTAAAAATAATTCTACCGCCAATAAACCAACATGCTCAAAAGATTGTGAAACGAGTTGGGCAAGGGCTGTCGCTTTTTTCGCTAGTGATTTCGAAATTCGAGCGGGACTCAAAACATATTCTACTTGATTAGCAGTGGGATGAAACTCCATTTCTACACAAGGGTAGCAAACGGATTCTCCCTTAGGACTTCTACAAACAATTATTCCGAGTTCTTTATCAATGGAAACTAAGTCTTCAGCCATACAGGCCCCTTCATTAACACTTTCTAAATCTGTATTAGATCGAACAATTTGAACACCATAACCGTCATATCCCATGGCTTCTGATTTCCAAACAAAAGGAAATGAAACAGTCCCTTTTCCTACGGCTTCTTTTAATGCATTTTTAGACTCAAAGAGTTGAAAAGGAGCTGTTGGAATATTATTTGATTTATAAAATTGTTTTTGATGACATTTGTTTTGGATTATTTTTAGAACACTCGCTTGAGGATAAACTTTTACTCCCTGCTCCTCTAGTGTTGCAAGTGCATCGGTATTAACATTTTCGATTTCTATGGTGAGTACATCAACATTTTTTCCAAAGTTGACTACTTTATCATAATTCATTAAATCACCAACGACAAATGAATTACAAGCAATACGTGCAGGGGCTTGATCACTAGGATCCATTATTTTAGTATTAATGTCCCATTGACGCGTTGTAGTAAGGAGCATTTTGCCTAATTGGCCACCGCCTAAAATCCCAATTGTTTGTGAACCAGAGAAAAATCCCATGAAAACCTTTTTGCAAAAATACGCATAAGTTTTTTGGAATGGAAAAAAGCCACTTAAAATGGATATCTTTGTTCAAAATTATTAAAATCCATGATCAATTTAGTTTTATTTGGAAAGCCTGGGGCAGGAAAAGGAACGCAAGCAGCATTTTTAAAAACAACTTTTAATTTAGTTCATATCTCTACCGGAGATTTATTTCGATATAATATAAAAAATGAGACTAAACTGGGAAAATTAGCCCAATCTTATATGGATAAAGGAGATTTAGTGCCCGATCAAGTGACCATTGATATGTTAGAAGCTGAGGTAGATCAAAATCCAAATGCTGAAGGTTTTATTTTTGATGGTTTTCCGAGAACAGAAGCCCAAGCAGAAGCTTTGGATCTGTTTTTAAAAACTAAGGGTATGCATATTAATGCAACCATAGCGTTGGAAGCTGATGATGATATTTTGGTACAACGCTTATTGGAGAGAGGTCAAACAAGTGGCAGAACGGATGATCAAGATGAAATCAAAATAAGAAATCGTTTTGATGAGTACAATCAAAAAACAGCACCGTTACGTAATTATTATGAAGGCCAGCAGAAATTCCATAGTGTCAATGGGATAGGTACTATTCAGGAAATAACTGACCGTTTGACTTTGTTAATAGGTGGTTTAAACTAGACTATGACGGAAGGAAATTTTGTTGATTACGTCAAGCTTTATGTAAGTTCCGGTAATGGGGGTAAAGGTTCAATACATTTACATCGAGAAAAA
Source organism: Flavobacteriaceae bacterium (assembly GCA_018646605.1). Lineage (GTDB taxonomy): Bacteria > Bacteroidota > Bacteroidia > Flavobacteriales > Flavobacteriaceae > MS024-2A. The sequence goes on along the minus strand of JABGUL010000003.1, from coordinate 67,271 downwards.
TATATTACAAAGGGTGGTCCTGACGGAGGTGACGGAGGTCGTGGAGGTCACGTGATTTTGAGGGGAAACAGTCAACTTTGGACACTTTATACCTTTAAATTTAAAAAACATTTTTCCGCTGGACATGGGGGAGATGGTAGTAAAAACAGGAGTAGTGGCGCACAGGGAGAAGATATATACATCGATATTCCTATGGGTACGGTAGTTCGTAGCACAGAAACGAATGAAATTTTATTTGAAATTACTGAAGACAATCAAGAAGTAATAATTCAAGAAGGTGGCTTAGGGGGACGAGGAAATTGGCACTTCAAATCATCTACACGGCAGACCCCTCGTTATGCTCAACCGGGTATTGAAGGAAAAACTTTTCAAATCACTTTAGAGTTAAAAGTATTAGCGGATGTTGGACTTGTTGGTTTTCCAAACGCTGGAAAGTCTACCCTATTGGCTGCACTAACTTCCGCAAAACCCAAAATTGCGGATTACGAATTTACTACACTTAAACCTAACCTGGGAATTGTTGAATATCGAGATTTTCAATCTTTTGTAATGGCCGATATTCCAGGAATAATTGAAGGTGCTGCTGAAGGAAAAGGATTAGGACACTATTTCTTAAGACATATTGAACGTAATTCTATTCTGCTATTTGTAATTCCTGCCGATACCAAAAATTTAAAAAAAGAGTTTGATATCCTTCAAAAAGAACTTATAAAGTACAACCCAGAGCTTTTAGATAAACAATTTATGGTAGTGCTTTCTAAAGCCGATTTATTAGATGATGAGTTGAAGGAAGAATATGCTAAAGAGATGAAAACTCTTTTTAAAGAGATTCCTCATCTTATCATATCTAGTGCAACGCAATATCATTTAATGGAGTTAAAAGATGCACTCTGGAAACTTTTAAATACGTGATCTTTATAAATTAAGACTATGATGCAATTGCATTTTATTGCGATAGGAGGGAGTGCAATGCACAGTTTAGCACTTGCGATGCATCGCCTAGGACATCGAGTAACAGGAAGTGATGATGCCATCTTTGACCCTTCCAAAACAAAATTAGAACAAGCAAATTTACTTCCAGATACATTGGGTTGGCATCCTGAAAAACTTAATAATGAAATAGATGTGGTACTATTAGGAATGCATGCTAAGGCAGATAATCCAGAGCTTATAATGGCGCAAGCTTTAGGATTAAAAATTCAATCCTATCCTGAGTTTTTGGCATCAATGTGTAAAGAAAAATCTACTGTGGTTGTTGCTGGGAGTCATGGTAAAACTACTATTACAGCAATGGTTTTACATGTTTTAAATTACCATGGTGTCAGTACCGATTTTATGATAGGAGCACCCGTTCCTGCTGTTACTGAGACGTTGTCTATTTCTGATGAAAATGATTTTATTTTATTGGAAGGAGATGAATATTTATCTTCTGCAATAGATTCACAACCCAAATTTTTATGGTACAAACCGGAAATTGCTTTAATCAGTGGAATAGCATGGGATCATGTTAATGTATTTCCAACTTTTGAAGACTATATTTCTCAATTTGAAAAATTTATTTATTCTATTGTTGAGGGAGGTGTGTTGTTTTACAATGAGGAGGATAAGGAGTTAAAATCTTTAGTAGAAAATTGCTCGCATCCCGTAAAAAAAATACCTTATGGTACCCCTGAGCATACTTTAGATAATGGAATTACTTATTTAAACACTTCCGAGGGAAGTTTACCTTTATCCGTTTTTGGTACTCATAATTTAATGAACCTTGCAGGTGCCAGATGGATTTCACAGCTCATGGGAGTAGATGTTTCTGACTTTTATGAAGCAATTCCAAGTTTTACAGGTGCAGCAAAACGAATGGAACGACTTGCAAAGGGTAAAACAGCAATATTATTTAAAGATTTCGCTCATGCGCCCAGTAAAGTTAGTGCTAGTGCTAAAGCTGTGAAAAGTCAATTTTCACGACATAAAATCAAAGTGTGCTTGGAGTTACACACATACAGTAGTTTAGACGCCACTTTTATAAAACAATATAAAGACTCCTTAACTGCTGCAGATGAAGCTATTGTTTTTTATGACCCTGAGGCGTTAAAAATAAAAAACAGAGCCCCCATTGATCCTGACGCAATCAAAAAAGCTTTTAACCATTCTTCTATTGAGGTAATCACTGAAGCGAAAGTTTTACAAAAAGAGCTGTTTGAACAAGAATATGTAAATTATCTACTGGTGATGATGAGTTCAGGAAACTTTGGTGATTTAGATTGGGAGAAATTAAAGCAAGTGATTACAATTTTCTGAGTAAAAAGTGATTTTAGTTATTGCTTCTTTTGGGTTCTTAAATATTTTATATTTTAGTGATATTGAAAAATTCCCCAAATGCCCCTCAAAAAGAAATCATTCACCATCAAAGATTGGGATGTATCCGATCGACCTAGAGAAAAATTAAAATCACAAGGCGCATCCTATCTAAGTAATGCAGAACTATTTGCTGTTTTAATTGGATCTGGATCTTCCAGTGAAAGTGCAGTTGGGCTCATGAAGCGAATACTTTTGAGTATAAATAATGATGTTCAAAAGTTTGATCAGTTGCCCATAGAACGTCTTGTGGAATTTAAAGGAATAGGTGAGGTAAAAGCTATTAAACTGAAAGCGGTAGTTGAATTATCAAAGCGTTTTCAAAAACAACAGCCAGACAAAACAACTGTTTTAAACTCTAGTAAAATAGTTTATGAATCAATTTACATGGATTTGGACACCCTGCCACACGAAGAGTTTTGGATTTTATATTTAAATCAATCCAACCGTTTGTTGGAAAAATATAGGCTAAGTAAAGGAGGTATTACTCAAACAACAGTAGATCTTCGCCTAGCATTTAAGCGAGCTTTTGAAGTTGGAGCTACGGGATTAATCTTAGCACATAATCACCCATCAGGGGGGTTGACTCCTAGTAGTTCAGACGAACAAATCACTAGAAAATTCAAGCTAGCAGCCGCTAGTGTTGATCTTAGAATATTAGACCATTTAATTGTGTCAAAAAAAGGTTATTTTAGCTTCGCAGATGAAGGGTTGTTATAAAACCCTGTTTGATCCACCCCACTTATTTTTAATTTTTTTCACTTTAATCCATTTTTTTAGTGGTATAATAAATGCGAAATCAAAAACATATAAAATGATAAATCCTGAGATTATTACAGATATTTTTTTTGATTTAGATCATACCCTTTGGGATTTTGAAAAGAATTCGGGGTTGACTTTTGACAAGGTTTTTGAGGATGTAAACATGCCAGTTAATCTAGAAGAATTTCTTGAAGTATATAACCCAATAAATCATGCCTATTGGAAGTTGTATAGAGAAAATAAAATCACCCAACAGGAGTTAAGATTTAACAGGTTGTCAAAAACTTTCGAAGCTCTGAAGATAACTGTATCTGATACAATCATTAGCCAGATTTCAGAACTATATATTGCTTATCTCTCTACATTTCCACATTTATTTGAGGGAACGATTGATTTGTTAGAAACACTGCATAAGCGATATAGATTACATATTATTACTAATGGATTTGATGAAGTTCAGCATTTTAAAATGAAAAATTCAGGTATTCAATCCTATTTTGAACATGTTTTTACAGCAGAAAAAGTAGGCTATAAAAAGCCGCATCCTCAAATTTTCATTGAAGCTTTAAAAGTCACAGAGACACAGGCGGCAACTTCAATCATGATAGGCGACAGCCTTGAAGCTGATATTTTAGGTGCTATAGACCAAGGTATGTATGCCATCCATTTCAATTCTCATGGGGAAAAAGAGCATCATATATGTCCAATTGTTTATTCGTTGAATGAATTAAAATCATTGTTTTAATACGTCAAACTTGGAAGATGAGTTATGCTCATACCAACATTTATAGCTATTTTTGAAAATGGATTTAAAAGGAGTACAACAAGCAGTAGATGAGTGGATTCAAAACCACGGAGTTCGCTATTTCAATGAGTTGACAAACATGGCACAACTCACAGAAGAAGTGGGTGAAGTTGCACGTATCATTGCTAGACGTTATGGAGAACAATCCGAAAAGGAAAGTGATAAAGACAAGGATTTGGGAGAGGAATTAGCAGATGTTATTTTTGTGGCTATTTGTTTAGCAAACCAAACTGGAGTTGACTTACAGCATGCTTTTGAAAAAAAAATAGCTAAAAAAACACAACGTGATCATGCGCGGCATCATAACAATCCAAAATTAAAATCATAACTGATTTATGGATATTAAAATTGCACACCCAAATGGTCACTGCGAAGGATCAATCAATATTACCGGATCTAAAAGTGAAACCAATAGACTCCTTCTTCTACAGGCGTTATTTAACGGTTTTGAATTAAAAAACACCTCTAATTCTGATGACAGCAAGGTGATGCAAAAAGCATTACAAACATCGTCAGACAGGATTGATATTCATCATGCGGGAACTGCGATGCGCTTTTTAACGGCCTATTTTTCTCATATACAAGGAAGATCTGTTGTGCTGACAGGCTCCTCTAGAATGCAAGAACGTCCAATTCAAATTTTGGTAGATGCCTTGCGTGATATTGGCGCTTCCATAAGCTATGAAAAAGAAGAAGGATTTCCACCCTTGAAAATTCATGGTAAAAAGCTTGCCGGTGGAAAGGTTGAGCTACCTGCCGATGTAAGTAGCCAATATATTTCTGCTTTACTTTTATTAGGACCTGTTTTGGAGCAAGGTTTAGAGTTGCATTTGGTAGGTAAAATCACATCCATTCCCTATATTAATATGACATTATCCCTGTTGAATTCACTTGGCGTATCGACCTCTTTTGAGGGACAGCTAATCTGTGTTTCACCAATGAAAGAAATTAAGAAAGACATACAAATTGTTGAGTCTGATTGGAGTTCTGCTTCATATTTTTTTAGTATGGCAGCACTTTCAGAAACGGCTGAAATTCATTTAACAAGCTTTCGTAAAGAAAGCTTACAAGGTGATTCTGTATTACGATCTATATATGACAATTTGAATGTTTCCTCTCATTTTGAAGGAGACACTTTGATTCTTAAAAAAGAAAACAAACCCCTCCCTACTTCATTAAAATTGGATCTTTCCAAAGCACCAGATATTGCCCAAACAATAGCCGTTTCATGTTATGGATTGGGTATCGGTTGTGATTTGGTTGGATTACATACTCTAAAGATTAAAGAAACAGACCGTTTGGAAGCTTTAAATACAGAACTTTCAAAATTGGGGGCCACCATTAAGGTTACTGAAAATAGTTTACACCTTTCCCCAGGGATCAATTTTAAAGAAAACTGTTCAATTCCCACTTATAATGACCACAGAATGGCAATGGCTTTTGCACCGTTGGCCTTAAAGATTCCACTTCAAATTGAAGCATCAGATGTGGTTTCAAAGTCATATCCAGATTTTTGGAAGGATATGAAAAAGCTTAATTTTCAATTAAATTAGAGATAAACCACTTTTTACTTGACATCCCCTATGTTGAGATAGTATATTTGCACCTCAAAATTTATTAAAACATTTAATAAAATTTAATTTTAATTAAAAAATACAGGCCTGTGAAACTTTCTAATTTTCAGTTTGAACTCCCTAATGCTCTTTTGGCTCAAAGGCCAGCGGCTGACCGAGATGAATCTCGTTTAATGGTTCTCAATCGTAAGGAGGAGACTATTGAACACCATTCATTTAAAGATGTAATCAATTATTTTGATGAGGGTGATGTGATGGTATTAAACAATACGAAAGTTTTTCCAGCACGTTTGTTTGGAAATAAAGAAAAAACAGGAGCTCGAATAGAGGTATTTTTATTGCGTGAATTGAATCAAGAACAACGATTATGGGATGTTTTGGTTGACCCAGCTCGTAAAATTCGAATTGGAAATAAACTTTATTTTGGTGAAGATGAGAGTTTAGTAGCTGAAGTAATTGACAATACCACCTCAAGAGGTCGAACCTTACGTTTTTTATTTGACGGGAGTTATGCTGAGTTCAGAACAAAACTTAAGGAATTAGGTCAAACACCTCTTCCAAAATATATTAAGCGTCCCATTGAGGAAGAAGATCAAGAGCGCTATCAAACGATTTATGCTAAACATGAAGGTGCTGTTGCAGCTCCAACAGCGGGACTTCATTTTTCAAAACATTTATTAAAACGTCTTGAGATTAAAGGGATAGATTTAGCTGAGCTTACATTGCATGTTGGTCTTGGAACTTTTAGTCCAGTTGAGGTAGAAGATTTGTCAAAGCACAAAATGGATTCTGAAGAGCTCATCATTGATGCAATAGCTGTTGCTAAAGTAAATAATGCCTTGGCCACAAAGAAGAGAATTTGTGCCGTAGGTACTACAGTAATGCGTGGTTTGGAAAGTTCTGTTTCTTCTGCTGGATTACTCAATGAATATCAAGGTTGGACCCATAAATTTATTTTCCCTCCCTATGATTTTTCTATTGCAAATTGCATGATTACTAATTTTCATACCCCAAAATCTACTCTGTTAATGATGATTTCTGCATTTGCTGATCCTGATTTTATAAAACACGCATACAAAGTGGCTATCAAGGAAAAATACAATTTTTATTCTTATGGTGATGCCATGTTAATTATTTAAAACAAATCAAAACCGCAGTAATGCGGTTTTTTTATAGAAGAATCTTGGAAGAGAGAGTAAAAAAAGATATTAGAGCCCTATCCAAAGAAGAACTTCAAGAGTTCTTTGTTTCGCAAGGTGCCCCATCATTCAAAGGGGGTCAGGTGTATCAATGGCTTTGGCAAAAAGGAGTTCATGATTTTGAATTGATGACCAACCTCTCTTTGACGCATCGCAATTTACTTGATGCGCATTTTGAAATAAAACATATTAATATAGATTTTCAACAACGTAGTACTGACGGTACAATCAAAAATGCTGTTAAACTTCATGACAATTTGGTTGTGGAATCAGTTTTAATTCCCACCAGTACCAGGACTACAGCGTGTGTATCCTCTCAAGTAGGGTGTAGTTTGGATTGCACTTTTTGTGCTACAGCTGCTTTGAAAAGAATGCGCAATCTAAACGCAGATGAGATTTATGATCAAGTTGTAGCGATGGACCAGCAAAGTAAACTTTATCACCAGCGTCCTTTATCCAATATTGTTTTTATGGGAATGGGTGAGCCTTTAATGAACTACAATAATGTCCTCGCTGCAATAGAAAAAATAACCGACACTGAGGCTTTAGGAATGTCACCACGAAGGATTACACTCTCTACTTCTGGGATTCCAAAGTTGATTCGTAAAATGGCTGACGATAAGGTGAAATTTGGATTGGCCGTTTCTCTTCATAGTGCGCGTCAAGAAGTACGTGAGAGAATCATGCCATTTGCTAAAAAATTTCCACTTACGGAATTAATTGAATCATTGGAATATTGGTATGCATACACAAAAAAACAAATCACGTTTGAGTATGTAGTTTGGGAAGGGGTAAATGATTTGAAAGAAGATATTCAAGCATTGGTTGGATTATGCAGACGAATTCCATCTAAAGTAAACATAATTCAGTATAATCCTATTGATGGTTCTTCCATGAAGCAGGGAAATCAAACTGTAATTGATGCCTATATAGCTGCCTTGACAAAAGCACGAATTAGCGTTACTTACCGTCGTTCTAGAGGAGTGGATATTGATGCAGCCTGTGGTCAGTTGGCCAACAAGATTGATGTAAAGTAAACCTTTGCTAGATGCTTGAGGTCACTCAATATTTGATATATTTGTTTGGCTTATGAAAGTTGTTGAACGTATTAAAGTACCTATTTATCAAGAGATGGAACTTTTTGAAGAAAAGTTCACCCAATCTATGTTCTCCAATGTAGCTTTATTAAATAGAATCACCCATTTTATAGTCAATCGAAAAGGAAAACAAATGCGGCCAATGTTTGTTTTCCTGGTTGCAAAATTAGTGGGAAATGGTAAGGTCAATGAAAGAACTTATAGAGGTGCTTCTGTTATTGAATTGATTCATACTGCAACGTTGGTTCATGATGATGTTGTAGATGATAGTAATAAAAGACGCGGTTTTTTTTCAATTAATGCGCTTTGGAAAAATAAAATTGCTGTTTTAGTCGGGGACTACTTACTGTCCAAGGGTTTGTTATTGTCTATTGAAAATGAAGATTTTGATTTACTTAAAATTATTTCGGTTGCAGTTAGAGAAATGAGCCAAGGGGAATTACTTCAAATTGAAAAAGCTAGAAATCTTGACATCACAGAAACAATTTATTATGAAATAATACGTCAAAAAACAGCTACACTGTTAGCATCCTGTTGTGCTCTAGGTGCACAGTCGGTAAATGCAACTGTTGAAGAAGTTGAAAAAATGCACCATTTTGGTGAGGTTCTTGGTATGGCATTTCAAATTAAAGATGATCTTTTTGATTATGGGGATCAAAAGATAGGAAAGCCTACAGGTATTGACATCAAAGAACAAAAGATGACCCTACCACTTATTTACACTTTGAACGTTGTTTCTAAAGCTGAGAAAAAAGCACTAATAAACATTGTAAAAAATAAGAATAAAGACAAAGCTAAGGTCAAAGAATTAATTGCCACAGTGAAAGAAAACGGAGGGCTGGATTTTGCAATAAAAAAAATGGAGACCTACAGAAAAGAAGCTTTACAAATTTTATTTGAGTTTCCAAAAAGTGAATATCGTGATGCTTTAGAATTGATGCTCAATTACGTTATTGAACGAAAAATTTAAAGACTTCACTCTCAACATAAAGCATTTGCCAAGAATGTTTTAAATTTATCAAAACACTAATTTTTGATTACAAGAAACACCATTGATCAAGTATATGAAACCGCTCGAGTAGAGGAGGTGATTGGCGATTTTGTGGTATTAAAAAAGTCTGGTAGTAATTTCAAGGGCTTAAGTCCTTTTTCTCAAGAGCGTACTCCCAGTTTTATGGTTTCCCCGGTAAAACAGATTTGGAAAGACTTTAGTAGTGGTAAAGGAGGTAATGTTGTTGCTTTTTTGATGGAACACGAGCATTTTACCTATCCTGAAGCAATTCGTTTTTTAGCAAAAAGGTATAATATTGAGATTGAAGAAACGGAACAATCCGATGAAGAAAAAGAAAAAGCGAATACTCGTGAAAGTCTATACTTAATAAACCAGTTTGCCCAAGACAGTTTTGCTCAAGACCTTTGGGAGTCTTCTGAAGGAATGGCTATTGGTTTAAGTTACTTCAGGGAGCGCGGTTTTACGGATGAATCTATTCGTTTTTTCAGTTTGGGTTATGCAGCAGAACAAAGAGACCATTTTTATAAAAAAGCAACTAAAGCAGGGTACGCAGAAAATTTACTAGAAGAAACTGGTTTAGTAATCAAAAATGAACGTGGTTTTGTTGACCGATTTCGAGGGCGAGTTATTTTTCCTATTCGGAGTATGGCAGGAAGAGTTCAGGGCTTTGGAGGTAGAATCTTGTCAGCCACAGCAAAAACTGCAAAATATCTCAACTCTCCCGAAAGTGACGTCTACCATAAAAGCATGGTGTTGTATGGGATGTATGAAGCTAAGAAAGCCATTGCAAAAGAAGATGTTTGTTATTTGGTAGAAGGATATACCGATGTCATTCAAATGTATCAACAAGGGGTTGAGAATGTAGTTTCATCTTCAGGTACTGCACTCACTTCAGAGCAAATTAGATTAATCAGAAGACTCACCTCAAATATTGTTGTTTTATTTGATGGAGATGCTGCTGGTCTTCGAGCTGCAATTAGAGGGATTGATTTGATTCTTGAACAAGGAATGAATGTTAAAGTTTGCACATTCCCTGTTGGAGAAGATCCGGATAGTTTTGCAAGGTCTCATACACTTGAAGAAATTAAAGAGTATTTAAAAAATGAAGCTAAGGATTTTATTCAATTTAAAACAGACCTTCTACTTCAAGAGGCTGATAATGATCCTGTAAAAAAATCAAATACGGTTCGTGAGTTGGTGCAAAGTATTTCAAAAATCCCTGACCCTATTAAACAGGAGATTTATATAAAGCAATGTGCTAGTACTATGGATGTGTCTGAGGCTGTATTGTTTAATGCCCTTGCCCAGGAAAAAAGTAAGAAAAAAGTTCCTGTTCGTTCTATAAATACACCGACAGTTGGGGCTGAAACAGTCATACAAAAAACGCCCTCAAAAGTAGCCCATGTAAACCCAATACTTTCTTTAGAGCGTCAAATTATTAGTATTCTTTTACAATACGGAAGCCAGGAAGCAGCCTTTGATGAGTTATTTATAAGTGCTGATGAAGAAGGGAATCTGAAAGAAGAATCTAAGACAGTCGAATCTAAAGTGCACGAAAAAATATTTTTAGATTTACAGCAAGATGAAGTAGAGTTAATTCAGCCTGAGTTTCAGATTTTATACAAACAGCTCATCGAGCACTTTCAAATGGAAGGCGATGTAAAACCTGAGAAAATAATTCAACAAGAAGACCCACATTTGGGGCAAATTTTAACAGATATTTTGTTTGCTGATGAGGCTTATCAACTCCACGATTGGGAAAAGAAAAATATCTTTGTTAAAGATCGTAAAAGCGCAGTGGGACAGCTAGTCAGTGAAACAATCCTAACCTTTAGAAGGTATTTGATTGATCAAAAAATCCAAAGTTTAATGGATGCGGCAAAAGATCCTGATGCTACAGAAGAAGACAAGCTGTTTTTAGAAGACGTAATACAATATCAGAATTTAAAAAAACTACTTTCACGAAAGTTGAACAGAGTGCTCTAGATTAATTCAAGATTAAATGCTTGCTGATATAAATCTGCCGAATTAGTTACCTCGAGTTTTTTCATCAACCTACTTTTGTAAGTATTTACTGTTTTTTGATGAATTTTCAGAGTAGCTGCAATTTCAACATTTCTTTTTCCTTCAATTAGGTATTTTAGAACTTCAATTTCACGTGATGAAAGTGTACCGTAGGCATTTCTAGGCCGATGAAGGTCAACATTTTTGTTTATTTGATTTGCGAAATTAGAGGTAATATGATAACCTTTATGATGAACTTTTTCAATGGCATCTATCATTGTTTCTCTACTTATTTCTTTTGAAAGAAAACCTTTCGCCCCTGCCTTTAATATTGAAATTCCATAAACAGATTCTCTAAGAGAGGTAAAGATTAGAGTCGATATATTTGGATATAGTAATTTAAGTTTTCTGACTGTTTGTACTGCACTAACATCTTTTAATTCCATCTCAATGATTACTATATCAATGGTATTTTTTTGTAAAAAATCGAAAAGTTGTTGGGTCTTTGAAAAAGTTCCAAGTACTTTAATATGATCTTTTTTGTTAAAAAATGTTTTAAACCCTTTTTGCACAACAGGATGAGGATCTAGAAGAACGATTTGGATCATTAGAAATAGATTTGGGCACTAAGTTGTTGCAATGTAAGAATTTATTTATAAAAACTCTTTAGGTATTTTACATACGGGTATAGGTTTCATCTTATGCTGGTTTTGGAGGTGGTGTTTGGTGTAGATTGCAAAAATTTCTTTTTGACGGCTATTAAAACTACTTTGCGAATTGTTTTTTTGATACATTTCCATGGCCCATTCCAGTTCAGGATAAGTTGCTCCCAATTGGTCTTCATCCGTTCGATCATCCCCCCAAAGGCCATCAGTTGGTGCCGCATTTTGAATTACATCAATTATTTGAAGGTATTTTGCTATCTCAAAAACTTCAGTTTTCATAAGATCTGCAATAGGGCTAAGATCCACCCCTCCATCTCCATATTTTGTATAAAAACCTACTCCAAAATCCTCTACTTTGTTTCCTGTTCCTGCAACAAGACAGTGATGTAATGCTGCAAAATAATATAGGCTAGTCATCCTAAGCCGTGCTCTTGTATTGGCTAAACTTAAAAATTGAGCTTCTTTATCCTCTGCTGTAGGAATAATCTCTGTAAAGGATTCAAAAACGGAATCCAAAGGAAGTCTAAATGATTTAACATTTTTAAAATTAGCTTTCAACCATTTGATGTGATCTTGAGCTCTATTTACTTGACTAGACTCTTGTTTAATGGGCATTTCAAGACATAATACGCTCTTGCCTGTTTTTGCGCAAAGTGTTGAGGTTACCGCTGAATCTATTCCACCTGAGACTCCAACAACAAAACCATTCATTCCGGTTTCTTCAAGATAGTTGGTGAGCCACTCAGTAATGTGGTTTGCTACTTTTTCAGGTGATTTCATCATTAAATCATTTATAGCCATTAAATTTACCCAAAATTAAAGTATTTGATGATATGATAATAATTCTAAGTAATAGACTTGTTTCTTTTTTACGATTTCTTCAGCCTAAGCTAGTTATTTTATTATTTTTCATTATTTGTTATTCCTGTCAATCTGAAAATGAAAATGAAACTCAGATTGACGCTATTCCTGTTGAAATATCTTTAGATCGTTTTGACCTAAAATTTTACAATCAACCAGCATCGGTGATTCCTAATTTGAAATCTCAATATCCATTTTTATTTCCCAAACAATTTTCAGATAGTATCTGGATAAGCAGGCAAACCGATAGCTTACAATTATTATTGCAAAATGAAGTAAATAAGACTTTTGAGAGTACAGACTTAATTGAATCTGAGCTGAGCCATCTTTTTAAACATATCAAATTTTATTTCCCCAGCACAGTAGTTCCAAAAGTTATAACATTAACAAATAATGTTGATTATCAGATTAAAACAGTTTATTTAGATAGTTTGATTTTACTTTCACTGGACACTTTTTTGGGATCAGATAATTCTCTGTACGATGGTATTCCAAATTACATACGAAAGGAGTTGGATCCAAAATATATTAAAGTTCAAGTTGCAGACAAATTCGCATCATTTATAATTCCTCAGCCTGAGGATCGTACTTTTTTATCACGAATGATCTATGAAGGAAAAAAACTCTATTTACAAGATTATTTTCTTCCTCATATTGCACCTGAAAATAGAATATTATATTCATTAGAAGAATATAATTGGGCGTTTGATAATGAAATATATGTTTGGCAGTATTTTGTAGAAAAGCAAGTGTTGTATCAAACACAACCTGAATGGGTTCAGCGTTTTATTGAGCCCGCCCCTTTTTCAAAATTTTATTTACAACTGGACAATGAAACACCTGGAAGAATTGGCTCTTGGTTGGGTTGGCAGATTGTTAAAAGTTATTCTAAAAATTATCCAGAAACACCATTAAATGAGCTTTTAAGACTTCCCGCTCAAAAACTATTTAATTTATCAAAATACAAACCGAAACGATAATATGGCGACTAAAAAAAATACTGAGATTAAAATTCATGTAGCTCTTGATGAAAATAACATTCCTGAACAAATGAAATGGACAGCTGAAGATGGAGGAATAAACGATCAAGAAACTAAGGCGATGTTATTGTCTTTTTGGGATTCAGATAAACAAGAAGCTCTCAAGATGGATTTATGGGTAAAAGATATGCCTGTTGACCAAATGCAGATGTTTTTTTACCAAACGTTAATGTCTCTAAGCGATACCTTTTTCAGGGCAACTCAAGATGAGAAAATGACCGCTACTATGAGAGATTTTTGCGATTATTTTGCAGAAAAATTAGCTTTAAAAAAAGATTAACTCTGGATTGATTCAGAAAGGGATTCATTAAGAGAGTGAATGTATTCTAATATCTCCTCTCCTCCTGTTTTGTGAAGCGATGAGGTAATAAAAATGGGAGGTAATTCTTCCCAGAGGGTGGCAAGCATCTTTTCTGTGTATGCTTTAATGTTTCTTTCTCTTGCAGCAGGCTTTAGTTTATCTGCTTTTGTAAAAATTATAGAAAAAGGAATTTGGTTTTCTCCAAGCCACTCCATGAAATTCATGTCAATGGGCTGAGGGTCATGTCGTATGTCAATTAGTAAAAATGCATTTACAAGTTGTTTTCGTTCCTTGAAATAATTTGTAACGAATTTTTGAAACACTTTTTTTTGTGTTTTGGAAACACGTGCGTAACCAAATCCAGGAAGATCTACAAGATGCCAGTTTTGATTGATCAAAAAATGATTAATCAACTGAGTTTTTCCAGGTCTGGATGAAGTTTTTGCAAGATTTTTTTTATTGCAAAGGGCGTTAATCAATGAAGATTTCCCAACATTTGATCGGCCAATAAAAGCATACTCTGGTAAATGAGAATTAGGACATTTGGCGACGTCCGAATTGCTAATTACAAAAGTTGCGGAACGAATTTGCATGTTTTCTAGAAATTTCTAGTTTCCAGCCAAGATTCAATCGTCTTATTAAATTGTTCGGGATGCTCCATCATTGGGGCATGTCCGCATTTATCAATCCAATACAAATTAGAGTCAGGTAGAAGCGTGTTGAATTCATCTGCTACATTGGGAGGGGTTACGCTATCTTGAGCACCCCAGATAATAGCAACTGGAGTTTTCATTTTAGGTAAATCTTTTGACATATTATGTCGTATTGCACTCTTTGCTAATGCTAAAGTTCGTACAAGTTTATTTCTGTCATTTACGGTTTCAAAAACTTCATCAACTATTTCTTTTGTGGCTGTTTTAGGGTCATAAAAAACAGCTTCACTTTTAAGTTTTATATAATCATAGCTACCTCTTTTTGGGTAACCGTCTCCCATATTATTTTCGTAAAGTCCAGAGCTCCCAGTTAAAATTAATCCTTTGACTAATTCGGGGTAATCTCTTGTGAATAATAAACCCACGTGACCTCCCAAAGAATTTCCTAAAAGAATGAATTCTTTTAATTCTTTATGTAAAATGAATTCATGTAAAAATTCAGATAACGATTTAACAGATGTGTTCAAAACCGGCAGGCTGTATACGGGTAGCTCAGGAATGATAACTCGGTACCCTTTTTTAGGAAAATGGGATAACACCCCTTGAAAATTGCTCAATCCACCCATTAAGCCGTGAAGAATGATAATAGGTTGACCCGAACCGGATTCAACATACCTATATTCTTTTTCATTTACAATCTGATGCTCCATATATCTGACGCGAATAATAAACGGTAAATATAGACAATTCAATTTTAGTTTATTTTTTTATTTCTAACCCAACTAAAATTAATCCTGTTGAAGCAGTGGTAAAACTTATTAACAATGTGGTAAATTGTGGGAAATAGTGGTAAATATATTTTATATTTGAGTTTTAAATCAATACAGAAAAGTGCAACACCTGATTGGAACATATGAATGTAAAGCTGATACAAAAGGACGTATCATGATGCCTATTGCTATAAAAAAACAATTGGCTGGCTTTGTGTCTGAGGGTTTTGTGTTGAAACGAGCTGTTTTTAATCCATGTTTAGAATTATATCCTTTGAAGGAATGGATGGGATTGATGGAAAGTGTAAATGGATTAAATCGATTTAATAAAAAGAACAATGACTTTATTCGACGTTTCACTGCAGGTGTAAAAACGGTCGAAATGGATGTTTCTGGACGTCTTTTAATTCCAAAGGACCTAGTTACCTACGCAAAAATTTCTAAAGAAGTGGTGGTTTCCTCAACTGTTAATATTCTTGAAATTTGGGATAAAACGCTTTATGAGAAAGCGATAGATGAAGCTGCACTTGATTTTGGAGCTTTAGCAGAGGAAGTTATGGGAGATAAAAATGATGACTCAATATCATAATCCAGTCCTCCTTCAAGCCTCGCTTGAAGGTTTGCATATCCGTCCAAACGGAATATATGTAGATGCGACTTTTGGAGGTGGGGGTCATTCTCGTGTGATTTTAGATCGTTTAGGTAAAGAAGGACGTTTGTTGGGGTTTGATCAGGATGTGGATGCTTTGGCAAATAATATTGAAGATTCCCGATTTGACTTTGTGGCAGCTAATTTTAGTCACTTGACACAGTATTTAAAATATCATAAAATAGATAAGGTGGATGGGATTTTGGCTGATTTTGGTGTTTCTTCTCATCAGTTTGACACGCAAGAGCGAGGGTTTTCAATTCGTACAGATGCTCGTTTGGATATGCGAATGAATCAGTCACAAGATTTGGATGCGCACAAAGTGATCAACACCTATTCTGAAGATAAATTACGAATGCTCTTTTTTGCATATGGAGAGTTAAAAAATTCTAAAACTATTTCAAGAACAATAGTTGAAGCTCGAGAAGAGCGTGAAATTATTACCACAATGGACTTGATAGAGCTAGTTAAACCCTTAGTTCCAAAACGAATCGAAAATAAGATTTTAGCCCAACTATTTCAGGCTTTACGCATAGAAGTTAATGATGAGTTGGAAGCTTTAAAGTCATTTTTAATTCAAGCTAACGAAGTCCTTGTTCAAGGAGGACGTTTGGTTTGTATTTCTTATCACTCTCTTGAAGATCGTTTGGTAAAAAGATATTTCCAGACCGGAAGTTTTGATGGTGAACTTGAAAAAGATTTCTACGGAAATCCAATTAAACCCTTGAAGAAAATTGGAAAATTAATTATTCCTTCTTCAGATGAGGTAAAGGAAAATGGAAGAGCTAGAAGTGCCAAATTAAGAATTGCAGAGAAAATATGAATAAGATTTTATCCATATTAAATATTGAGTTTTTGATCAAAGATGATTCATTTAAGAATTGGAGGATGATTCTGTTTTTATCTGGATTGGCAGTGATTATGATAGCAAGTGGACATAGTGCAGACCGAAAAATATTCAAAATAGCCTCACTTAATGCAGAGATTAGAGCATTGAAAAGTGATTTTATTGAGGGTAAAAAAGTGCTCATGGTACTTAAGAAAGAAACTACAATTACCCAAGTGTTGTTTGAAAAGGGAATAGGTCCAGCTGCAACACCACCCATTAAAATAAATATTAGCGATGAATAATAATTCCGTTACAAATGTGCCAATCATGTCGCGGTTTTACCTGCTAGTAGTTTCTTTGTCCTTATTTGCTTTCCTTTTGATAGGTAATTTGATTTATATCCAGTTTTATCAAAATAATGATGCCGTAAGTTTAAGTCCTGATTCGATTATAAAAAATGTTGTTTTAGAACCCAGTAGAGGAAATATTTATGCTTCTGACGGAAACATTTTGGCTACGTCAATCTCCAGGTATGAGTTGCATTGGGATGCATTGGTGCCTTCACAACTCAGCTTTGATAGCAATAAAAAAGCATTGTCTGATTCATTGGCTTTGGTCACCGGCGTTTCTCCAGAAAAAATCATGAATCAGCTAATTAAAGCAAGGAAGCAAAAAAACAGGTATTGGTCAGTGGCAAAAAACATTTCGTATTCAGAATATATGCGATATAAAAGCTTCCCCATTTTTAATAAAAGTACTTACCGTGGGGGTTTGATTGTAGAACAACAAATTGTTCGAGAGCATCCGCTGGGCAAAATTGCAGAACGTACTATCGGGTATGAATTAAAGGATAAGGATGGAACTTTTTTTAGGGTAGGCTTAGAAGGGGCTTTTTCTCAGTATTTAAGAGGTAATTCCGGATTACGTCTCAAGCAAAGAATCGCAAATGGACAATGGAAGCCAATCAGTGATTCCAATGAAAAGGAACCTACAGAAGGTTACGATTTGCATACTACAATTGATGTTAACATTCAAGATATAGCCCACAATGCTTTGCTAACTCAGCTTGAAAAGTTTGATGCTGAGCATGGTACTGTGGTGGTTATGGAGGTTAAAACAGGGGCTATAAAAGCAATTGCAAATTTGGGAAGAACAGAAGAAGGAAAATATTTCGAAAAACTAAACTATGCAGTAGGAGAAGCTCATGAGCCAGGTTCAACCTTTAAGTTAATGGGTATGATTGCTGCTTTAGAAGATAAAGTTATTGATGTTGATACGGAAGTGGAAACTGGTAATGGTGAGATGCTGTTTTATGGCAAGTATAAAGTAAAAGATTCCAAAAGAGGTGGATATGGGACGATCTCTGCAGCAAGGGCATTTGAGGTTTCTTCAAATGTAGGTTTGGTAAAAATAGTCTATGATAATTATAAAAACAATCCAAAACAGTTTGTGGATCGCCTTTATAATATGGGTCTTAATAAGCCTTTGGGTCTCTCGATTAAAGGTGAGGGATTGCCTAAATTACCTTATCCTTCTGATCCGGATTGGGATGGTTTGGACCTGCCATGGATGGCTTATGGATATGGAGTTAGTTTAACACCATTGCAAACCTTGACATTTTATAATGGTATTGCAAACGGAGGTGAAATGGTAAAGCCTAAATTTTTAGAGGAAATAAGCAATTTTGGAAATGTTCCTACTAAAGTATTTTCAAAACAAATATTAAATCCTTCAATCTGTTCTGAGCAGACTTTAGCTAAAGTTCAGAGTATGATGTTTAATGTTGTAGACAAGAAATGGGGGACTGGCTATTCAATTAAAGATCCATTGCTAACAATGGCAGGAAAAACAGGAACCTGTCAGGTTGATTATACTACAGGGAATGTTCAGTACATAGCAAGTTTCGTAGGATATTTTCCAGCAGAGCAACCTAAATATTCCTGTATCGTAGTGATTCATCGTCCTGATAAAACAAAAGGATATTATGGAGCAACCGTTGCAGCGCCCGTATTTAAATCAGTTGCAAAGAAAATATTTAATGATATTCCTTATCAGGTCAATATCAAACGTTCTGACTTAAATGTTTTAACTCAGAGGAGTCAAGAAATAATATTTAAAACTGTACCTGATGTTGCAGGGATGTCATCGGAAGCAGCACGTTTTACGCTTGAGCAGATGGGACTAACAGTTGTTTTAAAAGGTGAAGGAACGGTGAAAACTCAATCCATAAAACCTGGAGAAAAAATTAAAGTGAGTCAACAAATAATCCTCGATCTTTCATGAAGACACTTCAAGACATATTGTATGGGGTATCTATAGAGGCAATAGTAGGGGCAACTACTATTCCTGTAAAAGGAGTTGTTTTCGATAGTAGAAACGTTAAGATTGATTTTGTTTATGTAGCTCAAAAAGGGGTTCAGGTGGATGGACATGATTTTATTTCACATGCCATTTCAAATGGAGCTAAAGTAATTGTATGTGAATTTATTCCAGCGGAATGTGTTGCTGGAGTAGCATATGTTAAAGTGGAAAATTCATCTAAAACACTTGGGGTGTTAGCTTCAAATTTTTATGACAATCCATCTAGGAAACTGACTTTAGTTGGAGTTACAGGAACTAACGGGAAAACAACGATTGCCAGTTTGCTATACGCTTTGTTTTCATCAGAGGGATATGCATGTGGCTTACTTTCTACTGTAAAAATCATTTACGGTACAAACCAGTTTGAAAATCTTCATACCACACCAGATGCCATATCAATAAACAAGCATTTGCATGCTATGGTTGAGTCGGGAGTTACTCATTGTTTTATGGAAGTTTCCTCACATGGTATTGCTCAAAATAGAATTGAGGGATTGCATTTTTATGTAGGAATATTTTCAAATCTAACGCATGATCATCTTGATTATCATGGTGATTTTAAAAACTATCGCGATATCAAAAAACAATTTTTTGATTCTCTGCCTAAGACGGCTTTTGCATTGACTAATGTTGATGATAAAAATGGGACTTATATGTTGCAGAATACAGTGGCAAAAAAATACACCTATGCAATCAAACAACATGCTGACTTTAAAGCACAAATTTTAGAATGTCAATTTTCTGGAATGTTATTAAAAATTCAATCTCAAGAAGTTTGGACCAGTTTGATTGGCGCATTTAATGCTCAAAACCTTTTGGCAGTCTATGCTGTTTCAAGTCTTTTGGAATTGCCAAGCTTATCTATTTTGAAGAGGATTAGTGAGTTAAAAAGTGTAAATGGAAGATTTCAAACCCTTCAGACACCTAATAAAGTTACTGTAGTAGTTGATTATGCTCATACACCAGACGCTTTAGAAAATGTTTTACAAACAATAGCGACAATTAGAACAAGGAATGAAACCTTAATTACAGTTATTGGATGTGGAGGAAATAGAGATCAGGAGAAAAGACCCTTGATGGCAAAGGCTGCAGTAAATTTTAGTGACAAAGTAATTTTCACCTCTGATAATCCAAGAAATGAAGATCCTGCAGTGATTATTTCAGATATGATGAAAGGAGTTCCTGCTGAACATTATAAAAAGACGTTAAAAGTTACACTTCGTGAGGAGGCTATTGCAATGGCCGGACAACTAGCTAAAGAAGGTGACATTGTTCTAATTGCGGGAAAAGGTCATGAAACCTATCAAGAAATAAATGGAGAGCGATTTCCATTTAGTGACATGGATATTGCCAAAGAGATTTTTTTAAAACCATACTAATTATGTTGTATTATTTATTTGAATTATTAGAAAAAATATACCAACTCCCAGGAGCAAGTGTATTTCAGTATATTTCATTTAGAGCTGCTGCAGCAGTTATCATTTCGATGGGTTTTTCGATGGTGTTTGGTGCTAAAATAATTGCATATCTCAAACGAAAACAAATAGGTGAATCAATCAGAGATCTCGGGTTAGCGGGGCAAAAAGAGAAGGAGGGGACCCCAACAATGGGAGGCTTGATAATTATTTTGAGCACTTTAATTCCTGTACTTCTTTTAGCTCGTTTAAACAATATCTATATTATTCTTTTGTTGGTTTCCTTGGTATGGATGGGATTCATAGGATGGCTTGATGATTACATAAAAATATTCAAAAAAAACAAGGATGGTCTAAAGGGGAAGTTTAAAATTATAGGTCAGGTTTTACTTGGAATTTTTATAGGTGCAATACTTTACTTTAATCCTGATGTTACAATAAGAACGGATGTAACTGCATTAGGAAATATCGAGAATGTGAGGGTCGCAAGTACGAACCAAAATATTAAAGCGACCCTAACTACAATACCTTTATTAAAAAACAATGAGTTTGATTATAATTCGCTCATCAGTTGGATGGGAGATAATTCAAAAGATTATACATGGTTGGTGTTTATCCCAATAGTCATTTTCATTATAACCGCTGTGTCAAATGGAGCCAATTTAACAGATGGAATAGATGGACTAGCGGCAGGTACTTCTGCAATTATTGTTTTTGCTCTAGGGATTTTTGCCTGGGTTTCAGGGAATGTAAATTTTGCCTCATATTTAAACATAATGTATATCCCTAATGTGGGTGAAATAGCCATTTTTATTGCTGCCTTTTTAGGAGCTTTGATTGGATTTTTATGGTACAACACTTATCCCGCTCAAGTTTTTATGGGAGACACCGGCAGTTTAGCCATAGGTGCTGTCATTTCTGTTATTGCAATAATTGTAAGAAAAGAATTATTGATTCCACTTCTGTGTGGTGTGTTTTTTATAGAGACTCTTTCTGTGATTTTACAGGTAGGATATTTCAAATATACACGGTCCAAGACAGGGGTGGGACAGCGAATTTTTAAAATGTCCCCTTTACATCATCATTACCAAAAACTTGGATTTCATGAGAGTAAAATAGTTGCTCGGTTTTGGATTATAGGAATTGTTTTGGCAGTATTTACCATCGTAACCCTCAAACTAAGATGATGCAAGAAAGATTAGTTGTTTTGGGTGCAGGAGAAAGTGGAATAGGTGCTGCTATTTTGGCTAAAAAGCAAGGGTTTGATGTATTCCTTTCAGACAAAAAAAGTATATCTGAAGAATTAAAAGAGTTTTTAAATAAGGAAGCGATTAAATGGGAATCTGGTAAGCATACCCTAGAATCGATGAAAGACGCTCGATTAGTTATTAAAAGCCCGGGAATTCCAGATTCAATTTCTTTATTGGATGCGCTTCGAAAACAAGGTAGTTCTATTCTATCTGAGATTGAATTTGCTTCTCATTATACCAATGCCACCTTAATTGGTATCACAGGTACCAATGGAAAGACAACGACCACAATGCTTACCTATGAAATTCTAAAAAATGCAGGCTTGAATGTCGGTTTGGCAGGAAATATTGGAACCAGTTTTGCACGTCAAGTCGCTCAAGAACAGTTTGATTATTATGTTCTTGAGATTAGTAGTTTTCAATTGGATAATATTCATGACTTCGCCCCTCATATTTCGGTAATTACAAATATTACTCCAGATCATCTTGATCGATATAGTTACAGTTTAGAAAATTATATAAAATCTAAGTTTAAGATAATTCAGAATCAAACGCAAAAAGATTTTTTTCTTTTTAACGCAGATGACCCAATCCTTAAAGAAGCCATTTCGGAGCACAAAAATAAAGCAAGTAAAGTGCCCTATGGTTTTGAAGTTAAAAGGGAAGGGTCAACCCACGAAAACGATCACCTCATATTAAAGCATAGAAATAAAAACACAATGATAGATACAACTCAATTTACCTTAACAGGAAGGCATAATCTTTTAAATGCAATGGCTGCCGCAACAATAGGAAGTTTATTGGATATAAGTAAAGATACTATTAGAGAAAGTCTAACCCATTTTAAGGGGGCGCCCCATAGAATGGAAAAAGTATTAACAATTCAACGCGTTAGTTATATCAATGATTCTAAGGCTACTAATGTGAATGCAACTTATTTTGCTTTAGAAAGTATAGATACTCCTTTGATTTGGATTGTTGGGGGGGTAGATAAAGGAAATGATTATACTACCCTTCTTCCTTTAATTCGAACAAAAGCAAAAGCAATTATTTGCTTAGGAGAAGATAATGAAGCATTAAAAAATACATTTGAAAGGGTTACTGATATTTTTATTGAAACTCAATCAATGAGTGAGGCTGTAAAAATAGCACACAAAGTAGCTGCGCCCAAGGATACTGTTTTGTTGTCACCGGCGTGCGCAAGTTTCGATTTGTTCGAAAATTATGAAGACAGAGGGAATCAATTTAAAAATGCAGTTCGAAATCTATAATTTATGTTTAACTCTTTAAAAGGCGACAAAGTATTGTGGGGAATATTAGCATTATTAGCTATATTTTCCTTTTTACCTGTTTTTAGTGCCAGTTCTAATTTAGCTTACGTAGTTGGGAAAGGAACGCCTTGGGGTTATTTATTTAAACATTTTGTGATTTTAGGTATTGGATTTGTTTTGATGTTTTCAATTCATAAAATACCGTATAATTATTTCAAAGGAATTTCAATTTTAATGCTTCCGGTAGTCATGCTTTTATTATTGTATACTGCCAGTCAAGGTACTGTAATCGATGGAGCTAATGCAAGTAGATGGATACGAATTCCAATCATAGGACTTAGTTTTCAAACTTCTACTTTGGCATCTGTTATAGCTATGATATATACAGCGCGATATTTTTCAAAACACAAAGACAAGAAGATTTCTTTTAAAAGTTCATTAATCGAATTGTGGCTTCCTATATTCATTGTAGTCTTATTAATTTTTCCTTCAAATCTTTCTACCGCAGCACTTTTATTTTTGATGGTTTTGATAGTGTCTTTTGTTGCAGGATACCCAATAAAATATTTGTTAACCATCTGTGGAACCGGCTTGGCGTTAGTCATGTTGTTTTTTTTATTGATAAAATCATTTCCCGGAGTATTTCCAAACCGAGTAGATACCTGGATGAGTAGAATAGAAAACTTTAGCAGTGGCGAAAGTGCAGACGGAAATTATCAAGTAGAGCGTGCGAAAACAGCAATTGTCACTGGAAAAATATTTGGCGTAGGTGCAGGTAAAAGCAGAATGAAGAACTTTTTACCTCAGAGTTCCTCAGATTTTATATATGCGATTATTGTTGAAGAATTTGGATTGATAGGGGGGATAGGACTTATAATTCTATACTTATTATTGCTTTTTAGAATTGTGGTTATCTCCTACAAGGCAACTGATGTATTTGGAAAATTGGTAGTAATAGGACTGGGAATCCCGATTATATTTCAGGCATTTATCAATATGGGAGTTGCTTTACAAGTACTTCCAGTAACTGGACAAACTTTGCCAATGATTAGTAGTGGGGGAACCTCGGCTTGGATGACCTGTATTGCCATGGGAATTATTTTAAGTGTAAGTGCTAAAAAGAACCTAATTGAAGATCAATTAGATGATGAAGATATTAATGAATCAAACCCAATAAGTATTTTAAGTGAAACCTTATAGACTAATCGTATCGGGAGGAGGAACTGGAGGACATATTTATCCTGCTTTAGCTATAGCAACAGTTTTTAAACAGCAATTTTCTACTGCAGAAATATTGTTTGTTGGTGCTAAAGGAAAAATGGAAATGGAAAAAGTTCCAAAGGCTGGATTTGATATTAAGGGAATATGGATCAGTGGCTTTCAGCGCTCTCTTTCGATTAGAAATCTTCTGTTTCCATTAAAAGTTCTCATAAGCTTAATGCATTCTTATTTTATTATTAAAAAATTTAAACCAACTCTAGTTATTGGTACTGGGGGTTTTGCCAGTGGGCCTCTATTAAAAATGGCACAATGGCTTAAGTTGCCAACACTGATACAGGAGCAGAATTCATATCCTGGAATTACCAATCGAATTTTGAGTAAAAAAGCGGATAAAATTTGTGTTGCATATCAAGATATGGAGCGTTTTTTTCCATCAAATAAGATTTGTTTGACTGGCAATCCCATTCGTCCAATTATGATTGACAATACTATTACAAATTCTAAGGCTAGATTATTTTTTAACTTAAATCCAAATCAAGATACCCTTGTGGTTATTGGTGGAAGTTTGGGGGCTAGACGTATTAATGAATTGATTGCTGATCAAATTGAATTTTTTAAAAGTCATTCACTTCAATTAATTTGGCAATGTGGTAGTTTGTATTATGATCAGTATAAAACATTTGAACAAGAGGGCATAATTGTTCGTCCTTTTATCTATGAAATGGAGCAGCTTTATTCAGCTGCAAGTATTATTATATCACGAGCTGGAGCTGGAAGCTTGTCTGAGTTATGCTGTGTGGGAAAACCCTTGCTTTTGATTCCGTCACCCAATGTGACAGCAAATCATCAATTTCATAATGCTCAGGCCTTGGTGAAAAAGAATGCTGCTTTAATGCTTGAAGAAAATGAATTGGATTTAAAATTTCAAGAAGTATTTGAGTCTTTAATTAAAAACAATTCTCTAAAGGAGGAAATGCAAATCCAACTTAAGGAATTGGCCAAACCTGATGCTGCTATTGTGATTGTTAACGAAATGATGGCTTTATTATGAAAAAGAGCAACGTTCATAAATATTATTTTATTGGTATCGGTGGTGTAGGTATGTCGGCTTTAGCAAGATTGTGTAAAAGACAGGGACATATTGTTTTAGGTTATGATCGAACTGCTTCTCCCATAACATATGCCCTAGAAGAAGAAGGTGTTTTTATTACATATGAATCATCTATTGATGCATTGCCCAAAGAAGTTCTTGGTAAAGACGTAGAGGTTGTATATACTGCAGCTATATCCGAAAACCATCCTCAATTAATGTATTATACTGTTCAAGGAAATCGGATAAGAAAGCGTGCTACTTTTTTAGCAGATTGTTGTAAAAACAGTAAGGTGCTTGCTGTTGCTGGCACACATGGAAAAACGACTACATCAGCTATTTTAACACATATTTTTTTAGAAACAGAGCAGTCTTTTTCTTCTATTATGGGAGGTTTTTTTAATGGTAATAATTCTAATTTAATAGGTGAAGGAAGTGAATTTATGATTGTTGAAGCGGATGAATATGACCGTTCATTTCTTCAATTATATCCAAGTATTGGTTGTATTACTTCGATGGATCCAGATCACCTAGATATATACCAAACTAAGGAAGAATTTGAGGCAGCTTTCATTCAATTTTCAAGTCAAATTGAGCAAAATAGAATTGTTGCTTATGGGATACCTATTCATGGTTTTACCTACGGAGTTGATGTTCCCGCAGATTATAATGCATTTAATGTAAGAAATACTAAAAAAGGATATTTCTTTGATTTGAAAACTCCAAAGGGAGTTTATCAAGACATTTTATTTAACCAATTAGGAAAACATAATATCGCAAATGCTATTTGTGCAATTGCGATGGCAGATCAAGCGGGTGTTCCATTGGATGCTGTTTTAAAAACACTGTATACTTTTCCAGGAGTATATAGGCGCATGAATGTTTTTGAATGGGGCAAGGCTATAGTAGTTGATGATTATGCTCACCACCCAACTGAAATCAGAAAGGTTTTGGAAACACTAAAAGGATCATTTCCTAACCAAAAAAACTGTGTCATTTTCCAACCGCATTTGTTTTCAAGAACACAAGATTTTATGAAAGATTTTTTGAGCGTTTTAGCAGCGTTTGATGAGGTTTTTTTACTAGAAATTTATCCTGCAAGAGAAGCACCTATTCCAGGAATAAATTCATCACAGTTATTGAAAGATTTAGATCATACCAATAAAAAATTGATTAAAAAGGAAGAGATCAAAGAGGTAATGGAGTCAAGTAATGCGGATGTTTTTGCGTTTCTAGGTGCTGGCGATATCGGATTAGAAGTACAATCATTAAGAAATCATCTTGTATCATTATGAAAAGAAATAAACCCTACTTTTTTCTTGTATTTATGTTTCTTGTTTTGATAGGAGTTTCTTGGTTTTCTTATCAAAGAAATCAAGCTCGGGAAGCAGAAAATATAGAGGTAGAGTTCTTCCAGTCACCACGCTTTTTAGACACTACTTTGGTTAATAAAATGTTAACACAAAACTGGAATGTGAAGTCAGTTCAGGAGAAAGAAAGTTTAGATTTGAGTATGCTAGAAGACCAATTAAAAAGCATTGCTGAAATTGAAAATGCTGAAGTATATATGCTTCCTCAAGGTGAACTTTCTGTTTCAATTACAGAGCGTACACCAACCTTCATGATTGAAGCTGATCCTCCTCTTTATGGGGATTCAAATGGCGCCGTCTTTCCCTATGTCTCGATAGAAGATTTAAATCTGCCGGTTTTTAAATCAGAAACCTCATCAAGTTCCCTTTATGAGACAGCTAGCCTCATAAGTAAATTAACTAATGACCCTTTTTTGAAATTAGAATTAGAAACCCTTTTTCTTGAAGGTTCAACATATAAAATGAGATTAAAATCCTATCCTTTTGAAGTGATTTTAGGAAATGCCAATACGCTAAATGAAAAAATAGAAAAACTTAAAGTTTTTTGTGCATTTCAAAATGTACAAGATACACTAAGTGGATATGAACAAATAAATTTAACCTACTCTAATCAAGTAGTCGCTACAACACCTTAAAATTATGAAAGAAACAAGTATTTCAGTCGGTCTCGATATCGGTACTACCAAAATTGTTGCACTGGTAGGTAAGAAAAATGAATTTAACAAGGTCGAAATCTTGGGAATGGGTAAATCCAAAAGTTTAGGTGTTCACCGCGGCGTGGTAAACAACATTACTCAAACCATTCAATCCATTCAGCAAGCAGTTGAGGAGGCAAAAATAGATTCAAAACAAGAAATTAACGACGTAGTTGTAGGTATTGCTGGGCAGCACATCAGAAGTATTCAGCACAGCGATTATATTACACGTGAAAATCCCGAAGAAGTCATCGATGAGGATGATATTCAAAAATTAATTCAACAGGTGTACAAATTAGTTATGCTTCCCGGGGAAGAAATTATCCATGTGTTACCTCAGGAATTTAAAGTAGATGGACAAGGTGAAATTAAAGAGCCTATAGGAATGCACGGGGGTCGTTTGGAAGCAAATTTTCATGTAGTTGTGGGTCAAGTTTCATCTATTAAAAATATAGGCCGATGTATCAAAAGTGCGGGTCTCAATATGGCAAATATAACCCTAGAGCCGCTGGCATCCTCAGAAGCAGTTTTGAGCTATGAAGAAAAAGAAGCTGGAGTTGCTTTAATTGATATTGGTGGAGGAACCACAGATTTGGCGATATTTAAAGATGGTATTATACGGCATACTGCCGTAATTCCATTTGGAGGAAATGTGGTCACTGAGGACATTAAGGAAGGTTGTTCTATAATTGAAAAACAAGCGGAATTATTAAAAACAAAATTTGGATCGGCTTGGCCCGGAGAAAACAGAGATACTGAAATTGTTTCTATTCCAGGTTTACAAGGAAGAGATCCCAAAGAAATTTCTTTAAAAACCCTTTCTAAGATCATCAATGCACGTGTAGTTGAGATTATTGAGCAGACTTTCCTTGAAATAAAAAATTACGGGCATAATGAACAAAAAAAGAAGTTAATTGCTGGGATCGTTTTAACTGGAGGTGGAAGCCAATTAAAACATTTAAAACAACTGGTTGAATACATCACAGGAATGGACACACGCGTGGGGTATCCAAGTGAACATTTGGCTGGGGATACTCAGGAGAGTGTCTCAAGTCCGCTTTTTGCAACTGCTGTTGGACTTTTAATGAATGCTTTAGAACATAACAGCCATACCCAAGAAGAAGTTTCTAAAGAAGCTGTACTAGATGAATTGAATCAAGAGGAGCCAGCGCAAAATGAAGTAGCCAAAAAAAGAAAGTCAATTTTAGATAGATTTGGAGAAAAATTAAAAGAATTTTTAGATAATGCATAATCAATCAGATAGAATGGATCAAGAAGAAATAAGAGGAATTAATTTTGATTTGCCCAAAAACAGAAGTAATGTGATTAAAGTGCTCGGTGTTGGAGGAGGAGGTAGTAATGCTATTAACTACATGTTTCAGCAAGGGATACGAGGGGTAGATTTTATTGTGAGTAACACCGATGCACAAGCTCTAGCTGAAAGTGGTGTGCCTACAAAGATTCAGTTGGGTGCAAGCTTAACCGAAGGTTTGGGAGCGGGTGCCAATCCCGAAGTAGGGGAAAGAGCTGCCTTGGAAAGTAAGGAAGAAATTCAGGAAATACTTTCAACACAAACTAAAATGATTTTTATTACCGCTGGAATGGGCGGGGGAACAGGAACAGGTGCTGCCCCCGTCATTGCTAAAATGGCAAAGTCTCTTGATATTTTAACAGTAGGTATTGTAACGATGCCCTTTCAATTTGAGGGAAAACTTCGTCTAGAGCAAGCACAAAAAGGATTAGAAAAAATCAAAGAATCTGTAGATGCATTAATTGTAATCAATAATAATAAGTTAAGAGAAGTATACGGTAATTTAGGGTTTAAAGCAGGTTTTGCTAAAGCAGACGAAGTTTTGGCAACCGCCGCTCGTGGAATAGCTGAGGTTATTACCCACCATTATATGCAAAATATCGACCTTAAAGATGCTAAAACTGTTTTGACCAATTCAGGAACTGCAATTATGGGGTCTGGATCAGCATCTGGAAGTAATCGCGCACAAGAGGCAATTGTTAAAGCCCTCGATTCTCCACTTCTAAATGATAATAAAATTACAGGATGTAAAAATGTTTTGTTGCTTATTGTTTCTGGTACAGATGAGATTACAATTGATGAAATAGGTGAAATCAATGATTATATTCAAACTGAAGCTGGAAATCATACTAATATTATTATGGGAGTTGGGGAGGATGAAACTTTAGGAAATGAAGTTTCTGTTACCGTAATAGCAACAGGTTTTGGTCAAGAACAGCAAAATGAAATTTCAAATACAGAGGCTAAAAAAATAATCCATACGCTTGAAGATGATCAAAAGATGGAACATGACCTCAGTGAGAAAAAGTATCTCGAAACAGATGAGGTCTCATTAAAATTTGACGAAAGCTTGGAACAAATTCAATCCAATCAATCTATCGAGACTTCCGATATTTTGATTGATAAAGATCCTTTGATTGATTTGAATGCTATACTTTATGATATTGAAGTTGATTTTGAAGTTGTATCAAATGGACTTCCTGAAAAGCAAATTAATGTAGTTGCAGTTGAAGAAAATCCGATTCTTTTTGAAGCTTCTGAACCTGCTCTTTTAGATGAAAACAAGGAATTTGAATTAGAGGAAGAACCTAAAAATCAGGAAATTGTTTCCTTACATGTGGATTCAGAAATTAAAGAGGTTAAGTATTCTGGGGCTGAAGTAGAAGAAGAGGTTTCACCGGAGCTAGAGGATGAAATTGCGGAGATGAATTTAGGAGATTCATTTTTCAATCCCCAATTTGATGCTGTTTCTGAAGAATCAGAATCACTATCTCTCTGCGAAAATGAACCATTAGTATCAGAGGTAAATGAAGAGGAGGAATTTATTATTAATGAAGTTTCTACTATTCTTTCAGAAATAGATGTAGTTGACCCTGAGGTTGTAGAGCAAGAAAGTCAAATTCAGATGGATTTTGAATTACCTTTTACTAAAGAAAAAACAGAAGATAGTATTCATTTTAATTCTGATGAAAGTATAACTGTGGAATCACCCTATGATCTTCAACAAGAACTGGAAGGAGCATCTTTAGAAGTGAAATTTGAAATTAAAGAAGAATCATTTTCACCGGTTGATGATTTGTTGTCTAAGCCTGAGGTTGAAGAAGCAGAGTTACCTAAAATTGATGCAGAAGTTGATCCTTTTGAGCAGTCAATTGATCAAACAATTTCTGCTCAAAGCGAAAAACGCAGAGAACATTTAAAGGCCTTTAACCATAAGTTCACGCACCAGTTACAACGAGTGGATGAAATGGAAAAAGAACCTGCCTACAAGCGACAAGGATTAGACTTGGATTCAGAAGCACCTACTGCCCCTTCTCGAATTTCTCTGGATAATGATGGGAATGATGATATACAATTACGTTCTAATAATTCATTTTTACACGATAATGTAGATTAAATAAAAATATGGGAATTTTAAGCAACTTAACTGAAGAAATTAAAAGTGCTATGCGCGCAAAGGATAGTTTGAAGCTGGAAGCACTTCGTGCAATTAAATCGGCTGTATTATTGGCTCAAACTTCGGGCTCAGGCTCTAGTGAACTTACCGATGATGAAGCAATAAAACTACTTCAAAAATTAGTCAAGCAAAGAAAAGATAGTGCTGCTATTTTTAACGCACAGCATCGTCAAGATCTTGCGGAACCTGAAGAGGCACAAGCAGAAGTCATTATGACATTTTTACCTGAACAACTTTCTGAAGAAGCAGTTGAAAAAGTAATCGATGAAGTTATTTCTAAAACAGGAGCAGTTGGCATGAAGGATATGGGAAAGGTTATGGGAATGGCTTCGGGTCAAATGGCAGGTAAAGCAGACGGAAAACTAATAGCTACATTGGTAAAGCAAAAACTGGGAGCTTAAATTAACTAACACGCTTTGTAGATCTTCAAGATAACAGTAGATTTGTCTTTGGATTTTTTTAATAAAAGAGAAATTTAAAAGCCGAAAAAGTCTTTAAAAAAGCGCATTAAACTTAAAATGGCCCAGTAGTTCAACTGGATAGAATATCAGATTTCGGCTCTGAGGGTTAGGGGTTCGAATCCTCTCTGGGTCACTTTATATAATCTTCAATATTAAATTTAGGTAGTTTTATTTATTGTAAAGTAACCCAAGGGCTACTCAATTTCAATAAACTATTGAAATAAAATTATATTTAAAAGTTTGAATTTCAATATCTTTAGGATATGTAAATAGGGAGTTTAATATCTATTTAATTGATAAATCAATCTTACTAGTGTTACTAAATTTTTTGATGAAAAAAGTAAAGTTATTTCTTATTATTTGCTTCTCATATAGTTGTGCAGACAGTGAGCTCAAATCCTTTATAAAAGAACCTATTGAAGAAAACGGAGGTCTTATTACTCCAAACGGTTTTATCGTAAAAGTTTTTGCTGATAGTTTAGGTCCTTCTCGACATTTGGCTGTGAATAAGAACGGCGATGTATACGTTAAACTTAGTACTGATAAAGGCACTCAAGGTAATGTAGCACTTCGTGATATCAATAATGATGGTATAGCAGATAGTATTCAACGTTTTGGAAATTATCCAAACGATGGAAGATTTGCTACTGAAATGCGAATTCATAATGGATATCTTTATTATAGTTCAGAACTAGTTGTTTACAGACAAAAGCTTATTCCTGGACAGCTTATCCCAGAGAGTAATCCTGAGGTGATTGTAGTAGATGAGTTTCCAATTCGTTGGCATAATGCAAAGTCTTTAGCTTTTGACGCCAAAGGCGGTATGTATGTTACCTTTAGTGCACCAACTAATGTATGTGAAGATCAAACATTGGATTATTCCGATGTAAATTCAGTTATAAAAGGGGAGTATCCTTGTTCTCAACTGGACATTTTAGGAGGAATATGGAAGTTTGATGAAGCAAAGCAAAATCAAAAACAGTCCGACGGTATTCGATTTGCTACTGGTCTTAGAAGTATAGTTGCACTGTCATGGAATCCTGAAGATGATCAGTTATATGCTTTAAACCATGGGAGAGACTATTTACACAATCATGCACCTAATTATTATTCTCAATGGGAAAATACAATTTTACCAGCTGAAGAGTTTTTAATAATCAAAGAAGGTGGTGATTATGGTTGGCCTTATACTTATTATGACCCATTTAAAAATAAGCGAATGCTGGCTCCAGAATATGGAGGTAATGGTGTTTTAGAATCAGGACCTGGTTATGAAGATCCTATCATGGGATTGCCCGCCCATTGGGCACCAAATGATTTGTTGTTTTATAAGGGAGATCAATTTCCTGAGCGATATAAAAAGGGAGCATTTGTTGCATTTCATGGTTCCACCAACCGAACACCTTATCCTCAAGCGGGCTATATTGTTGCCTTCATTCCTTTTCAAAATGGCATACCTTTTGGACGCTGGGAAGTGTTTGCTGATGGATTTTCTGGAGTAGATGTAATTCATGAAATGGCAGATGCTAATTTCCGTCCTATGGGTCTTGCTGAAGGGCCTGATGGTTCTTTATTTATTTCAGATTCAAAAAAAGGAAGGATTTGGAAAATAAATTTTGAGGGTATTCGGGAGACATTCGGAATAAAAGACCGTGTCGTTGTGGAGCGAAGAAAAGCCAAAAGTCATCTTCGTACACCCGATCAAAAAAGAGATTTACTACCTTCAAAATAAGAGACATTCATTTTATGAATTTATTGGTTATATTAATCTTTTAAATAAAACTTGACGATTCATTTAAGTATGAACAATGAAAATTTGGTTGTAAACTCAAGACTTGCTGAAAAAGCGCTTTTGAATCTCTATGGAATAGAGGGAGAGGCATTCCCTCTAGCCGGAGAGGTAGATTTTAATTTTAAAATTAAATCTTCAAATGAGACCTATTACATACTAAAGATTTCTCGTCCAGGAGTTTCTTTAGCCTATTTAGATTTTCAACAAGAAATTTTGTTGCATCTAGAGTCGAAAGCAATTTCAAGTGAAACCCCTAAAGTGTTTTTAAATAAAGAAGGTAAATTACTTTCTTCTTTTAAGGACGGTAATAATCAAATACGATATGTACGTTTGCTTTCGTGGATTTCAGGTAGAGTCTGGAGTGAGGTAAATCCACAGACAAAGGATTTGCGCTTTGCTTTAGGTTGTTTAGGCGGATCGATTACCAATGCGCTGCATGATTTTGATCATCCTGAAGCACATCGTTTTTTTGAATGGGATATAGCACAAGTCAATTGGGTCAAAGAGCATATTCATTTATTAGGAATCAAAGAACAGAAAATTGTCACCTACTTTTTAAAGATTTTCAACTCCTTTGAATCAGATTATAGTGGGTTGCGAAAAAGTATAGTGCATAATGATGCAAATGATAATAACGTTCTTGTTACGGATTCTATTGAATTCCCTTCTGTTAAATCTCTAATTGACTTTGGCGATGCGATACATACTCAAATAATTAATGATTTAGCAATAAGTTGTGCCTATGGTATAATGCATTATGACGATCCTTTAGAAGCAGCTTTACCAATAGTTAGTGGATATCATAAAGCCTTTCCTTTGAAGGAGGAGGAGCTCCCCTTTTTATATATTTGTATTGCATTACGTTTAGTGATTTCAGTTACAAAATCTGTAATAAATAAAAAAGCTGAACCTGGAAATGAATATTTACTAATAAGTGAAAAGCCAGCATGGGAAGTGTTGCATAAGTGGAAGGAAGTTAATGCTGAATATGCACATTATAGTTTTAGGAATGCTTGTAATTTTCCTACTCATCCAAAACAAAGTGATTTTGAATATTGGGCGAAAAATCATAAATTAAAGTTCAATGAGCTATTTCCCTCATTAAAAAAAACTTCGGTCTTGCCTCTTGACCTTAGTGTTTCTGGTACTTGGTTGGGTCAATCTACCGAGTTCAACAATCTTGACTTATTCCAATTTAAAATTGATCAACTTCAGAAAGCAAATCCAGACTGTATTATTTCAGGGGGTTATTTAGAACCAAGGCCTATTTACACTTCATTGGACTATGCTAAAATTGGAAATATAGGAAGGGAAAATAGGTCAATTCATTTGGGTGTTGACTTCTGGATTCCAGAGTCGACTCCTGTTCATGCCCCCTATACTGGGCAGGTTGTTATGGTTGTAAATGATGAGGGTGAAAAAGCTTATGGAGGTATGATTGTTTTAAAGCATGAAGATGAAGGATTGTGTTTTTTTTCTCTTTATGGTCATCTTTCTAAACAGAGTGTTTTTGAACAATCAGTGGGAAATACTATTGCTAAAGGGGAACGTTTTGC
Organism: Flavobacteriaceae bacterium; assembly: GCA_018646605.1. Classification (GTDB taxonomy): domain Bacteria; phylum Bacteroidota; class Bacteroidia; order Flavobacteriales; family Flavobacteriaceae; genus MS024-2A. The sequence continues at coordinate 32,728 of JABGUL010000003.1, read as the reverse complement.
TGAGATTGGAAGTAAACATGAAAATGGAAACTGGGCTCCTCATTTACATTTTCAAGTTATGTTATCATTATTTGATTTTTATAATGATTTTCCGGGGGTAATTTACCCAAATCAAAAAGATGTTTGGAGTGGAATCTGCCCAGATCCGAACTTGCTTTTTAATGTTTCTTCTTTAACAAAAAAAGAAGTTAAAAAAATTGATCTAATAAAGTTAGACAGACAACGACATTTGGGAAAGGGAATGAGTCTCCAGTATGATGAACCACTTCACATTGTAAGGGGTGAGGGAATTTTTTTGATGGATCCCCAGGGTAGAAAATATATTGACACGGTCAACAATGTTGCTCACGTCGGTCATGAGCATCCCAAAGTTGTCCGGGCAGGGCAACAACAAATGAGTTTGCTAAATACAAACACTAGGTATCTGCATGAAAACATCACCAATTTGGCAAAGACACTTGCTAAAACCTTACCTCAGGAATTGAGTGTCATGCATTTTGTGAATTCAGGGAGTGAGGCAAACGAGTTGGCATTAAGAATGGCGAGAATGGTGACGGGTTCAAATGAAGTTATTGCCTCAGAGTATGGATATCATGGAAATACAAATAGATGTATTGACATCAGTTCGTATAAATTTGATGGAAAAGGAGGCAGCGGTAAACCTAAAAACACTCATATTTTTCCTCTACCAGACTCTTTTAGAGGAAAGTACCGCGGGGTAAATACCGGATTACAATATGCAAATGAAGTCCAGTTAATAATTGATGAAATTCATAATCAAGGTAAAAAAATCGGGGCTTTTATTATTGAACCCATCATTAGTTGTGGAGGACAAATTGAGTTACCCGATGGATTTTTGAATGCAGCATATAAAATGGTGAAAAATCAGGGTGGGTTATGTATTTCTGATGAGGTTCAAACAGGTTGTGGTAGAATGGGGAGTACCTTTTGGGGGTTTCAATTACATGATGTGGTTCCAGATATTGTCACGATTGGTAAGCCACTTGGCAATGGACATCCTGTTGCTGCAGTTGCTTGTACCGAAGCAGTTGCAGAGTATTTTGCCAATGGTATGGAGTTTTTCAACACATTTGGTGGAAATCCAGTTTCATCAGTCATAGCAAATACTGTTATTGATGTAGTGGTTGAGGAAAGGTTACAAGAAAACGCATTTGAAGTAGGGTCTTATTTGAAAGAAGAACTTCTCCAACTATCAAAAGAATTTCCTATTATGGGATCAATACGTGGACAGGGATTATTCTTAGGAATTGAGTTTGTCGACTTAAATATAAATCCATTGCCTATTCAGGCAACTTATTTTGTTAATAGAATGAAAGATCATGGCGTTTTAATGAGTACCGATGGACCTGATAATAATGTGATAAAAATTAAGCCACCCATGGTTTTTTCTATAGATAATGCAAAAGAGTTAATATTTTTATTAAATAAAATTCTTCAAGAAGATTTGATGCAATTTTATTAGTCTGGATTTTATTTATTTAACAAATGATATTTTTTTGTAAATTGAACTAACTATATTACAATCAAAATGAATGAATTACTAATTGTTGGAATTGGAGCTTTTGTTCTTGTTGGCGGTGTTATCTTATATGCTGTTGTTTCCACAGCTACTGGGATAGAAGAAGATAAGAATAAAAATTATATACCGGATTGGATAGAAAAAAAATTCCCTAGTATATTTAAGTCAGGTAAAGACCTTGATTAGGTTTCATTAGTGACTTTTTTGTTTCGAAGACAATATTTTCTTTTTTTGGGAGTTAACTAAGTATAATTTCAAACAAAATGAATTTATTTACCCAAAGAGTATTATCCCTCTTACTTCTATTTTTATTTTTTCAACTCGGATTTACTCAAAGTATTGAAAAACCTTGGAAAATCTCATTAGGTATAAATGTTGTAGACACCTATCCCACAGGGGATGATTCTTCATTTCTAGGAGATTCAGGTGCATTTTTCGAAGAGTTTTTAAATGTAGGTAGTCATTGGAACTTAGGGGGGCCTAATTTTTCTATCTCTCGATATGTTAGTCAAGGATTCTCACTGGGATTCCAAGGAAGTTTAAATAAGATTTACAAAGTAAATGGAATTTCTGATCCTGTAATTCCTTATTATTCGACAGATGTATTTTTAAATTTTAATCCGATAAACTCCAAGTCTTATCGACCTTTTCTAAAATTGGGTTATGGTTTATCCAATTTTGATTTGAGTAATGGTTTAATTCAAGGCAGATTATTATCAAGGAACACCTCTAAAACTATTCTTGGGGGAATTGGAATTGATATCATGTTTGATCAAGGTTTTGGGATTTCTCTTGAGAGTGAATATAGAAATGCTTTTGAAGTCTATGGGACAGATCATTTTCAGCATCGAATTAGTTTTAATTACTTTTTTGGGTCTGGAGATACAGACAAAGATGGTGTGCCAGATAAGAAAGATGAATGTCCTGAAGTACCTGGGTTAAAGGAATATAATGGATGTCCTGATACTGATGGAGATAGTGTGATAGATAAAAATGATATTTGTCCAGAAGTAGCAGGTAAAGTTGAGTTTAATGGATGTCCAGATACAGATGGAGACGGTGTCTCTGATCCAGAAGACGCTTGTATTGATATTGCAGGAAGCATAGAAATGAAAGGTTGTCCTGATACTGATGGTGATGGTATAAGTGATGCCACAGACTCATGTATTGATGAAATAGGACCATTGGACAATAACGGATGTCCATGGCCTGATGCTGATAATGACGGTGTTGCAGACAAAGATGATTTATGTAAAGATGAGGTAGGGTCTATTTCTAATAATGGATGCCCTGAACTTTCAAATGAGGTTATGAAAACCATAAATGAATTTGGAGCAAAAATTAATTTTGCTGCCAGTAGTGATAAGATATTGGGAAAAAAAATGTTTGATATTCTTTATAAAATAAAAGATATATTGATTGAAAATCCAGTTGGTAACCTACTGATAGAAGGGTATGCTTCTGCTGACGGTAGTGAGGAATATAATATAGAATTATCAGTAAAACGAGCTGAAGCCGTTCGTGATTTCCTTAACAAAATAGGTATAAATATTGAGCGTCTTGAGGTTAGAGGCTTAGGTGTAAATTCACCCGTTGGAAATAATGAATCTCCAGAAGGTCGAGCAGAAAACAGAAGAGTTCAATTTATTTATAAAAATTAATAATCTTTAAACTTCTTTTAGTAGTTTAATGTTTTCAGCTGGATTACTAGCTTTGAAAACATAGCTGCCTGCTACTAAGACATCAGCTCCACACGTTACTAATGCTGATGCATTTTCATCAGTAACACCTCCATCAATTTCGATTAAGCAAGAACTTTTGTGAAGCGTAATAAGCTGTTTCAATTCTTTTACTTTTTGATATGTATTTTCTATAAAAGATTGCCCCCCAAATCCAGGATTTACACTCATAATACATACCAAGTCAATGTCCTGTATAATGCTATTTAAACAATTGACAGGTGTGTGAGGGTTTAAAGCAACACCTGCTTTCATACCACAGGATTTTATTTTTTGAAGTGTTCTGTGCAAATGATTACAAGCTTCATAATGAACCGTTAAAACAGTAGCTCCCAAATCAGCAAACGTTTCAATATAACGGTCTGGTTCTATTATCATTAAATGAACATCAAGTGGTTTTTTCGCATGTTTTTGGATTGCTGCTAGTACAGGCATTCCAAAAGATATATTTGGCACAAATACTCCATCCATAATATCAATATGAAACCAATCTGCTTCACTAGCATTAATCATTTTTGAATCTCGTTCAAGGTTTGCGAAATCTGCTGCTAGTATGGAAGGTGCTATTTTGATTGACATTGACTGTATTTTTTGTTTTGTAAAGATACAAAAAAGGCAACCCGTAGGTTGCCTTTTTATTTATCCTAAATAAGTTTTTAGAATTTTACTTCGTGAGGTATGTTTTAGTCTTCGAATCGCTTTTTCTTTAATTTGTCTAACGCGCTCTCTTGTTAAATCAAACGTTTCTCCAATTTCTTCTAAAGTCATTGCATGTTGATCTCCTAAACCAAAATACAAACGAACTACATCTGCTTCTCTAGGAGTTAGTGTTTCAAGAGCACGTTCTATTTCAGTACGAAGTGACTCATGTAACAATACTCTGTCAGGATTTGGCGACTCCCCACTATTGAGGACATCATATAGATTTGAATCTTCTCCCTCTACAAGAGGTGCATCCATGGAGACATGTCTCCCTGAATTTTTAAGTGATTCTTTTACATCATTTATGGTCATGTCCAGTTCTTTTGCAATCTCTTCAGCAGAGGGTGCACGTTCATGGGCTTGCTCCAAAAAGGCATAAGTTTTGTTAATCTTATTTATTGAACCAATTTTATTTAGAGGAAGTCTAACAATACGAGATTGTTCAGCTAGCGCTTGTAAAATTGATTGACGTATCCACCATACAGCATAGGATATAAATTTAAAACCACGTGTTTCATCAAATCGTTGTGCTGCTTTGATAAGACCCAAATTTCCTTCATTAATTAAGTCAGGAAGGGTGAGTCCCTGGTTTTGATATTGTTTTGCTACGGAGACAACAAATCGTAAGTTGGCTTTGGTTAATTTTTCAAGAGCTATTTGGTCTCCTGCTTTAATCCGCTGTGCCAATTCTACTTCTTCTTCAGCTGTAATAAGGTCTACTTTTCCAATTTCTTGAAGGTACTTATCTAGTGAAGCTGTTTCGCGATTGGTTACCTGTTTGGTAATTTTTAATTGTCTCATAGTTTTAAACGATGTCTTATATAATGGATACGCTCAAAAAATTAATTTGTTACACTAAACTTAAAAAAAATTAATCTTTTTTCTCAGGTCTAGGTAAAAGAGCTTTTCTTGATACTTTTTCTTTACGCGTTCTTGAGTCAATACCGAAATATTTAACTTCCAAAGTATCTCCCATGCTGACTACATCTCCAACGTTTTCAGTACGTTCCCATGCAAGTTCACTAACATGTAAAAGGACTTCATTTCCTGGTGCATCAATATATTCTACCACTGCACCAAAGTCAAGCATTTTAATAACTTTTACTTGGTATGTGTTTCCAACTATTGGTTTGAAAGTGACAGAGTCAATTTTAGCTTCTACCATTGCAATGCCTTCTGGGCTTGTTCCTAAGATCTCAATAATTCCTTCTTCAGTAACAGGATCTTCATTGATAACAATAGTACATCCAGATACTTTTTGAAGCTCTTGAATTACTTTTCCACCGGGACCAATCATCGCTCCAATAAATTCGTTTGGAACACGTCGGGTTATCATTTTTGGTGCATGCGCTTTGACATCTTCATTAGGAGTAGCAATTGTTTCGATTAGATGATCTAAAATATGTAATCGGCCATCTCTAGCTTGATTTAAAGCTTGTGTCATTATATCAAAACGTAATCCTTTGATTTTGATATCCATTTGACAAGCTGTAATACCATCAGCAGTTCCCGTAACTTTAAAGTCCATGTCTCCTAAATGATCTTCATCACCTAAAATATCAGAAAGGACTGCAAAACGATCTCCATCTGTAATCAATCCCATTGCAATTCCCGAAACGGGTTTTTTTATTTTAACTCCAGCATCCATTAATGCCATTGTTCCGGCACAAACCGTTGCCATGGAAGAGGAACCGTTAGATTCTAACACTTCAGATACAATTCTTACAGTATATGGACAGTCGTCAGGCATTACTTTTTTTAATGCTCGTTGCGCTAGGTTACCATGTCCAACTTCACGTCTTGAAGTACCTCTTAGTGGTCTTGCCTCTCCAGTACAAAATGGTGGGAAGTTATAGTGTAGATAAAAAGTTTCCTCTCCTTGATGTGAAGGAGAATCGATCATATTAGCCTCTCTTGAGGTTCCTAATGTTGTTGTTGCCAACGCTTGTGTTTCACCACGTGTAAATAGGGCAGAACCATGGGTGGAGGGTAGGTAGTCTACTTCACACCAAATAGGTCGGATGTCCGTTGTTTTTCTTCCGTCTAAACGAATACCTTCTTCAAGGACTAGATCACGAACAGCTTTCTTCTGTGCGCTGTTATTATATCTTGAGATTAATTCTCCTTTTTCTTCAAGATCTTCTTCTGAAAAGCTAGTTTTTGAGGCTTCCTTTACTTCAGAAAATTGCTCAGACCGTTCCGCTTTAGAAAGACCTTTTTTGGCGATATCGTAATATTTTTGATAAGTAGCATCATGAATTTCTTTTTCCAAAGAATCGTCTTTATCTTCTTCCTCATAGGTACGTACTTGTTTCTTACCTACTGCTTCTGCTAAAGCTATTTGTGCTTTAATCTGATCTTTGATTGCTTCATGTCCAAATGAAATTGCATCCAACATTTCTTCTTCAGAAATTTCGTCAAACTCTCCTTCAACCATAGCTACAGAATCTGCACTGGCACCAATCATGATATCAATATCAGATGCATCTAGTTGCTCTCTGCTAGGGTTTACAATAAACATTCCGTCTACTCGTGCTACACGCACTTCAGAAATTGGATATTCAAAAGGAATATCTGAAAGTTGAATCGCAGTTGATGCAGCCAATCCAGCTAGTGCATCAGGCATTACATTTTCATCATGCGACATAAGTTGTATCATTACTTGTGTTTCTGCATGATAGTCTTTTGGAAAAAGAGGACGAAGTACACGATCAACAAGTCTCATTGTAAGCACTTCGTTATCGCTAGGACGTGCCTCACGTTTGAAAAAACCACCTGGAAATCTCCCGGCAGCTGCAAATTTTTCACGATAATCTACCGTAAGTGGAAGAAAGTCTACTGGGCTTGCTTTTCTTGCAGATACTGCAGTTGCTAAAAGCATACAGTCTCCCATTCTAACAACTACGGAACCATCAGCTTGTTTTGCTAATTTTCCAGTCTCTATTGTAATTGTTCTCCCGTCTTCAAAACGGATTTCTTGTGTAAATGTTTTTGGAATCATTTTTCATTATTTGGTTAAACTAGTGTTGTGTGTTGTTGCAACCAATGAAAAACTAAGATTCGCTAAAAATCTGTAAATGTGATTATTTACGTAAACCTAATTCTTTTACAATCGCACGGTAACGTGTAATGTCTTTTGATTTTAAATAATCTAGTAGACTACGGCGTTTTCCAACTAAGTTAACCAATGAACGCTCCGTATTAAAATCTTTACGATTTGTTTTTAGGTGGTTAGATAGGTGGTTGATACGATGAGTAAATAAAGCGATTTGTCCCTCTGCGGAACCGGTATCTTTTTCAGATTTACCGTGTTGTTTGAAGATACCTTCTTTAACTTCTTTTGAAATGTACATGCCAATATTAATTTTAATGATTATTATGTAATTCGTTTTTTTAACGAACGGCAAATATACAATATAACCTATTTAAACCAACAAATTTATTTTAAATTAAATAGGTGTTTTGGTGAAATCACTTTCTAATTGGTTGATTCAGTATTAAATCAAGGTAAAGATTGATTTTGTCTTTGAGTACGTTACGGTGAGAAATAAAGTCTAAAAATCCTTTTTCTAGCTGAAATTCACTAGTTTGAAATCCTTCAGGTAGTTCTTTACCAGTAGTATCTTTGACGACTCTAGGCCCTGCAAAAGCAATAAGTGCTTTGGGCTCAGCAATGTTAATATCACCTAGCATTGCGTAAGAAGCGGTAGTTCCTCCTGTTGTTGGGTCTGTACAAATAGAAATATAAGGTAATTTTGCTTCAGCCAATTGCGCTAGTTTCGCAGCAGTTTTAGCCATTTGCATCAGTGATGTTGCTGACTCCATCATTCGTGCACCACCAGATTTTGAAATTATAACCAATGGAAGTTTGTTCTTGATTGCATAGTCAGCTGCGCGTATGATTTTCTCACCTACTACGGAACCCATAGACCCTCCGATGAATCTGAAATCCATACAAGCAATAACTAATTTGTTTCCTTTAGAAGGGCCAACAGCAGTTCTTATAGCGTCATATAAGCCTGTTTTTTTGTGGGCATCTTTTAAGCGATCAATGTATTTTTTGGAGTCAACGAATTTTAAAAAATCCTTAGACTTTAATTTTTCGTCAAATTCTTCGAATACATTATCATCAAAAAGAATTTCAAAATATTCTTTACTTCCAATGTGAACATGGTAGTCATCTTCCGGACTAACGTAATTATTTTCTGCAAGCTCATGGGCTTCAATTACTTTACCAGTAGGTGTTCTGTACCAAAGACCTTTAGGAATATCCTTTTTTTCTTCTGTCTTGGTATGAATCCCTTTTTCACTTCGTTTAAACCAACTCATGCGAAATCGTTTTGCTCAAATATATAAATTAATGAGAACTACAGCGTATTAACGTTGTTTAAGTCTTCAAAGGCTTTAATTAGTCTCGCTTTGAATGTTTCTTCCCCCAAACGTAACCATTTTCTTGGATCGTAGAATTTTTTGTTGGGTTGCTCAATACCGTCAGGGTTTCCAATTTGAGTTCTTAAATATTCTATATTATCATTCATATAGTCACGAATACCTTCTGTGAAAGCAAATTGTAGATCTGTGTCAATATTCATTTTGATAACACCATAACCAATTGATTCTTTAATTTCTTCTTGAGAGGATCCAGATCCACCGTGGAATACAAAATCAACTGAGTTTTCAGGAAGATTATATTTTTCAGAAATATGAACTTGGGAATTTTTAAGAATTTTTGGAGTTAATTTTACGTTCCCCGGTTTGTAAACACCATGAACATTACCAAAAGCTGCGGCAACGGTAAATTGAGGACTCACTTTACTTAATTCTTCATAGGCGTAGGCAACTTCTTCAGGTTGTGTGTATAATTTTGATACATCAACATCACTATTATCAACACCGTCTTCTTCTCCTCCTGTAATTCCAAGCTCAATTTCTAAAGTCATTTCCATTTTAGACATTCGAGCCAAATACTCTTTACAGATGGCAATATTTTCTTCAATGGGTTCTTCGGAAAGATCAATCATATGTGAACTAAACAAAGACTTCCCATGTTGTGCATAAAAATCTTCACTGGCATCCAATAGGCCATCTATCCAAGGCAATAATTTTTTCGCACAGTGATCGGTATGAAGAATTACTGTTGCGCCATATGCATCTGCTAATTCGTGGATATGTTTTGCTCCAGCAATAGCCCCAGCAATAGCTGCTTTTTCACCTTCGTTTGATAAGCCTTTCCCAGCGTTGAATTGTGCACCACCATTAGAAAATTGAATAATCACAGGACTATTAAGTTCTGCAGCTGTTTCTATCACAGCATTAATGGTATCACTGCCAATTACATTAACAGCGGGTATAGCGAATGCTTTTGCTTTAGCTAGTTTAAAAACTTCTTGTACTTGTTTTCCGGTTACAACTCCGGTTGGAATAGAATGATTCATTTATTTTGGTTTGCGGCAAAAATATTAAACTTATTTGATTCTAGAATGGATAATTGATACCGATGTTAAAAACAGCGTTTTTTAATTTATATTCAGACAACCATCTCTCACCTTCCGGGAGGGCTGGATTATAAGTTTTAAAGCCAGTATCAAAACGAAATACTAAAAAATCAAAGTCATAACGCAGTCCAATTCCTGAGCCTACTGCAATTTCAGATAAATCCTGTAGTCCTTCAAATTTCATTGCAGAATCATCAACATCATCCCAGATATTCCAAATGTTACCAGTATCTATAAATAAGCCTCCTTTTAGTGGTCCTGCTAGAGGAAAACGGTATTCAAAATTAAAGGTAAGTTTTAAGTTTGCTTCGTTAAATTCATTAATGTTACTGCTGCTTCCAGGTCCAAGTTTATAGGCTTTCCATGCACGATTATCATTCGATCCCCCTGAGAAGAAAGAACGCGCGAAAGGCATATTGGTGGAGTTTCCGAATGGAATTGCTACTCCTGTAAATGCATGAAAGGCAATTACTTGTTCCCTGCCTAATTTCCAATGCTTGATGAAGTCAAATTCTGTTTTAATATATTGCGAAGGACTTACTCCAGCTAAAACATTCTGACCGTCCTCATTTTGTTCACTATTAAGTCGGGTAAGGAATTGATTTAAAATAGTACCTACCCAGTCTAACTTCCACCGTATCTGGTAGAAACTTTCATCAAAAATACTTTCTTGGCTATTAAAATTTATACTGAAAGAAGATCCTAAAATTAAGTTGTTTGCAGTCAATCGATCTTGTCTTTCCTTGACCGTATTGATTGTTTTATATTCATTATCTTCAATACTCAACAGGGTATCATTGTTTAAAACTGAACTAATGAAATTTGAGGTTCCTTCTGGTATAGAAAGATTATTGTTTTCATCAAACCAATCTTGTTGTGTATTAAAGTTTTGTGCAATACTATTGAGACGGTCATAGGAGTTTTTGTAAACATTAAAATAGTTATTTAAGTTTCTATTATTTATGAACTCTAAGTCAATCCATTTAAATTGAATTCTTTTTTTACTATTGGGCTGCCAATCAAATTGATAGGTTCCTTTGAAAAATTGTTTGTCTAGGCCAATATTTTCTTGAAAGCTACTCCCGACAATAATTTCAGTCTTTGGACTCATCGATTTAGGAATTAATTCCTTTTCAAAAAAAGGAATTAATAAACGCGGTAAACTCAATTTTAAATCTGCTCCTAATTCAAATATATTGAAGAATTGATCTCCACTTTGTGCAATATCTCTTGATGAACCCACGGTATTTTTAATGTTAAGTTCTAATAATTCAGCTCCTCTAAAGACATTGCGAATTCCTAAACCTCCTCCCAATCCTATGCCAAAATCCTGAATGTTTGAATGAGAAAAGTCTAAATCAAAACCAAGAGAAAACCGTTCTTTTGGAGTAAGAAATAACGAAGCTTTTAGGGCATCTTTTTCACCTGGTATAGGAGTGTAATTGATGCTAGGGTATTTAAAATTTTTGAGACTTGTGAAGTAGCGGTAGGAAATATTTCGATTTTCGTCACTATAGGCTGAATCTTTCTTTATTGCAATTCCAGATGCAATAGCCTTTGGGCGGTATTTTAATTTGCCTTTGCTAAAAATTGTGATACCCGCATAATTTAAAGTATCGGTAAATTGATCAAATCGACTTTGATTTTTAAGATTATCTATATAGACTTCTACTTTTTTTATACGACTTACTGTGTAGGGAATTTCTTTTAGGGAATCATTTATTCTTTGTTGAATATTATCAATTTGAATGTTGATAGGAATTTTTTTATCTAGACCGGTACTATCAATTGCAGCGGTAAATTGAATGCTGTTTTGTTGGAAATTATAGATTCCATTATTTCTAAACAAAAGAATTAGTCTTTCTCTTTCTTCTTCAAATTTTTTGATTTCAAAGGGAGTTCCCTTTTTGATTAGTTGTTTTTCTATATGTTTTTGGTAAACAGAATCAATGTCTGCAGATCTAATTAAAGAGGTTACAGAATCAATCATGTATTTGTTTTTAGGTAGAATAAGGTATTTAAGGGTTACTTTTTTTGGTGCAGTTTGAACTGTGTCAACAGTAACTTCAATGTCAAAGTGACCTAAATTTTTGTAATATTGAATAATTCTATTTTCAGAAGTTTTAATCTCAGTGCTGTCTAATACAGCTGGGACTTCACCAGTTTTTTTTAGCCAATCGTTAAATAAGACACCATAATTTTCAAGGGCATTCACTTGTTTTTTGGAGAGCCATTTGTTTAAACGTAGGGTTCTTTTTTCTTTCTTTTGAAGCCAATCTTGAAATTTTAATTTTGGATCAGGGTGTGCACTTTCGTAAAGTATTTTACCAAATGGAATTCCAAATACTTTTTTATTAGGGACCGTAGTTATAATAAAATTGACGGGATTATTTTTAAGAAGTTGTTCGTTTTCAAAGACTTCACTCTTCTCGATTAGCATCTCTTGTGTCTTTAAGATACGCGTACCAGAACATCCACCCAGTATAAAGATGAATAGAATTAGAATGCTTAATTTTGTAAAGAGCTGATGCACACAGTTTGTATTATTTCTCAAAAATAAGTCATTTTTATGGTCAGTAAGAATCAACGCAAACAAATCCTCCAATTAAAACAAAAAAAGTATCGTTTGTCTACCGGGCTTTTCGTTGCAGAAGGTGAAAAAGTGATCGAGGAGTTGCTTTCTGCCTCCTGGGATTGTGTCTATTTATTTTCAATTGCACCTCATTTTCATCCACAATCTGAAGTAATTGATCCAAGTGTGATGAAACAATTGACTCATTTCAAAACTCCCAGCCCAGTTTTGGGTGTTTTTAAATCCCCTGACTTAAAGGCTCTTTCAAAATCAAATATTACTCTTGCTGTAGATGGTGTAAGTGATCCAGGTAACCTTGGAACTTTAATTCGTATATGTGACTGGTATGGCCTTTCTGATCTTATTTGTAGCTCAAATACAGTGGATTGTTATAATTCTAAGGTTGTTCAAGCATCAATGGGATCGATTGTAAGGGTACAATGTCATTATGTAGATGATTTACATAGCACATTGATAAATCTAAATAAACCTATTTATGGTGCCGACCTGAATGGACAATCTCTTTACAAAACAGATTTTGAAGAACAAGCAAGTTTTGTTTTCGGGAGTGAATCGCATGGTTTATCAGCAGCAGTTTCTAAGATAATAAATCATAAGATTACCATTCCTAATTTCAGATCTGGTAGGGGTGCAGAAAGTCTAAATGTTGCTGTTGCAGGAGCGATTTTTTTAAGCGAAATATTTAGATCTAAATAATTACTCAAATGTTATTATAATTGCTATTCCACGACTAAAAATCGAGTTGATTATTCCAGTCCAGGGACTGTTGGGGTCTGTATCAGGAACCAATTCATTTTGGAATGAAAAAATCCCTCTCAGAGAGGGTGAGAATTTAAAATAATAAAGGTAAAAGTCAAACCCCAATCCTAGTTCGTAATTTAAGTTTTGAGCAGTAGTTCGGAAGACATTACTCGCGTTATCATCTCTATTTTTACTGTTACTTGAAAGGTTGAAGTCTGTTGAAAAACCAGCCATAATAAAGGGTCTAAAGTTATTTATTCTTTTGGTGCTTATCTTTAGAATTAAGGGTAGGTGGATATAGGTAGATTTTATTTCTCTAATTTTATCTGATTCTTTTTCAAATCCTGAAATATCAGGATACTGTAACTCTCTTCTACTATAATAAAGTCCTGGTTCAAAGCGCAAATTAAAATAAGTGTTAATCCTCAGATCTCCAATAAGGCCGACTGTAAAACCTGATTTTGGTATTACTGTAACATCTTTGTATCCTAATTCTTTGTAATAATTTTCTACATATTCAAATTTAAAATCATATTGATTAAGTCCCAAAAAATAACCGTAATGAATAGGTTTTTGGTCAAAAGTAGGTAGATTAATAACCCTTTCTCTAACGGTTGGATATTGTGCAAAAACACCTACTGAATATGAAAAGCAGATGACCAAGAGTAGAAAGTAATATTTGTTACGCTTTTTTCGCAAAATAAATGGAAGCTATACCTAAGGTTTGTGGCAGATCTTCTACTTCTATAAACCCATTTTTACGTAAAATATTGTTGAACACTTCTCCGTGCGGAAAAGCCGCTGCCGAATCTGACAAATATTTATAGGCGCTTCTGTCTTTAGAAAACAATTTGCCTATAAAAGGCATGATGTTTTGAGTGTAAAGCATGTAAAAAGTTTTAAGGAAATAATTCTTTGGAACTGCAGTTTCGAGGATCACTAAAGTCCCTTTTGGTTTTAAAACCCTAAAAATCTCCAAAAGGCCTTTGTCTAAATTTTCAAAATTTCTAACGCCAAACGCAACCGTAACAGCTGCAAAACTGTTGTCTTCGTAGTGAAGTGCTTCCGAATCACCGAGCTGCATTTTAATACGATCAGTTAGATTCTGAGCAAGCACTTTTTTCTTTCCTATTTCAAGCATACCTGGAGAAATATCTAAACCAATAATTTTTTTAGCATTTAACTTAGCTAATGCTAAGACTAGATCCCCTGTACCAGTTGCAATATCTAAAATAGTATCAGGTGCTTCTTTTTTTAATAAACGTACAACTCTTTTTCTCCAAATAACATCAATTCCTAATGTTATAATTCGGTTGAGTAAGTCGTAGCTTTTTGATATCCCGTCAAACATATGAGTTACCTGCTTTTTTTTAGCTTCGGGATTATTTTGGTTAGGCTTAATTATTTTTTTCATAATAAGGGTCAAAGATACTAATTTGGATAGGATGTTTCTCTCGGTTTATTACTCTAGAAGCTAATATTTGTATATTTGTATTGTATTTCGATACGCACTTATGAAAATAATCATTGCAGGTGGTGGAGAAGTAGGTTTTCACCTTGCTAAACTCCTCTCTTTTGAGTCTTTGGATATCATTCTAATTGATACCGATAAAGATCGTCTAAACTATGCTGAATCTCATTTAGATATTCGTGGTATTCATGGTAACGCTATGTCTTTGGCACTCATGGAAGAAGCCCAAGTTGCAAGCTCTGATCTTTTTATTGCCGTTACTTCCGAGGAGGCAACGAACATCACAATATGTGCTTTAGCAAAACAATTAGGTAGTAAAAGAACGATTGCTCGAATTTCCAATATTGAATTTATTAATGCAAAAAATGAAATAAGCTTTAAGGCGATTGGAGTGGATGAATTGATATCCCCTGAGGAACTTGCAGCAGCAGAAATACAGCAGCTCTTAGACCAATCCGCTTTTTCAAATAGCTATGAATTTGAGGAGGGTGCCTTAACGCTTATTGGTACTAGTTTAGGCAATGATGTGCCTTTCGTGGGTAAAAGTGTAAAAGAAGCTGCTAACATTTTTCCGGATGTTCATTTTATGCCAATAGCTATTCAGCGAAAAGGAACACAGTTTACGATGATTCCAAGAGGGGACACTTGTTTTGAAGCGGGTGATACGGTGTTTTTTATTACTCTGAAGGAGGGCGTTGAAGAAATCTACAAACTAACAGGAAAGCGCAAAGCCTCAATCAAAAATGTTATGATTTTAGGGGGAGGTAGAATAGGTTATAATACTGCCCGGGAACTGTGTGATAAAAAGTTTAACGTAACTATCATAGAAAAAAACAAGAAGAAAGCTTTTGAAATAGCTGATTTAATTCCTAATGCTCTTGTAATTCATGCAGATGGAAGAAATGCTGAACTTTTGGAGGAAGAAGATCTTTCAACAATGGATGCTTTTATTTCTGTCACTGAAAATTCGGAAACAAATATTATGTCCTGTTTGATGGCACATTCAAAGAATGTAAAGAAGACCATTGCACTAGTAGAAAATATGGACTATTTCCAATTATCTCATTCAATAGGAATAGACACCCTTATCAATAAAAAGTTATTGACAGCCAATACAATCTTTAGGTATATTAGAAGAGGTGAAGTGGTCGATATGACCACTCTAAATAACCTTAATGCTGAAATTTTGGAGTTTATTGTAAACAGCAATTCTAAAGTGACGGGTTACAAAATAAAAGATCTTGATTTTCCTAGAACAGCTATTATTGGTGGAGTTATAAAGGATGGTAAAGGGATAATTGCTTTAGGGGATTATAAAATCAGTGCAGGAGATAGAATCGTAGTATGTTGTTTGCCTCGATCTATAAAACGTATCGAAAGTTTATTTTTATAGATCATATGCATAGTCTCAATTATAAGATCGTCATATTTTTAATGGGGATATTATTGCTCTTTAACGGGGGGCTTATGTTATTTTCAGGACTAACAAGTTTTATTTTAAAAGATGGCGTAACTTTTGAATTAACACTTTCAGCTTTTTTAGTTCTATCTGCAGGAGCTTTAATGATGCTTTTTGGGCGACAACACAATAAACAGATTCAAAAGCGTGAAGGCTATTTAATAGTTAGTTTAGGTTGGGTATTGATGTCCTTATCAGGAACCATTCCCTATTTACTTTCTGGAGCTATTCCAAATTTTACAGCTGCTTTTTTTGAAACAATGTCAGGTTATACCACAACTGGAGCCTCAATTTTAAATGATATAGAAATTATCCCAAAAGGGGTCCTTTTTTGGAGAAGTACAACCCATTGGATAGGAGGGATGGGGATAATCGTTCTAGCCATTGCAATTCTACCATTTTTGGGAATAGGAGGAACCCAGCTTTTTACAGCAGAAGCCCCTGGACCAGGAGGGGATAAATTACATCCACGTATTACCGATACTGCAAAACGATTATGGTTAATTTATGTTGCTTACACCGTAATTGAAACCTTATTTCTTTATTTCGCAGGCATGTCTTTTTTTGATGCGATAAATCATGCCATGAGTACTCTTTCTACAGGTGGTTTTTCCACTAAAAATTCAAGTATTGCTTTTTGGAATGACCAACCTTTGATTCAGTATATCATTATCTTTTTTATGTTTTTGGCTGGAATGAACTTTGTTTTGAGTTATTATGCTTTTACTCGAAAATTCCAAAAAATAATACGTGATGAAGAGTTTAAGGTTTATTTTGTTTTCATTGCTATTTTTTCTGTGCTGACTACCTTGATTATTTTAAATAAAGGAGGCTATATTGCAATGAGCGAAGTTTCAACGTTTGGTTATTTAGAAACTACTTTTCGAAATGCACTTTTTCAAGTTGTTTCCGTTATTACTACTACAGGATTTGTTTCTGCTGATTTTACTATGTGGACCCCCTTTTTAACTATTGTATTTTTTGGACTTATGTTTTTAGGAGGATCTTCTGGGTCTACTGCTGGCGGAGTTAAAGTAGTTAGACATTTATTGATGATTAAGAGTGGATTTTTAGAATTTAAGCGCGCCTTACACCCCAACGCGATTATTCAAGCACGATACAACAAAAAAATTGTTGGTGATTCCATTTCATATAATATTCTTGGTTTCTTTATTTTATACATGCTTAGTTTTATTATTGGAGCTGTAGGTTTTGGGTTGATGGAGATAGACTTTGAATCTGCTATTGGATTGGCTGCTTCTACTTTAGGAAATGTAGGGCCTGCTTTAGGGGATTTTGGACCCAGTCAAAATTATGCTTCACTTCCTGATTCAGGAAAATGGTGGGCTAGCTTTTTAATGCTTTTAGGGCGTTTGGAGTTGTTTACCGTATTGATTCTTTTTACACCTTTTTTCTGGCGTAAACACTAATATCCGTATTTCTTTTTCCAGCGGAGTTTTAAAAATTCTCGAATACTATTTTCTTTTGAATTATTTCCGGGACTGTATAGTGTTGTGCCTTTTATTTTTTCGGGGAGAAATTCTTGATCTACAAATTGATTTTGAAAGTCATGGGCATATTTATAGTCTTCTCCATACCCCATTTCTTTCATGAGTTTAGTAGGTGCATTTCTTAGGTGCAGTGGTACAGGGAGGTTCCCTGTCTGTCTTACTTTTTCTTGTGCTGCACCTATTGCCTTATATGCAGTATTACTTTTTGGTGACGTAGCCAAATATAAGGCACATTCACTCAGTAAGATTCGTCCTTCGGGATACCCTACGCTATTTACCGCTTGAAAGGTGCTGTTTGCTAAAACTAAGGCGGTTGGGTTGGCAATACCAATATCCTCCGCAGCAAGAATGAGCATCCTTCTGGCGATAAAGCCAATGTCTTCACCGCCCTCTATCATCCTAGCAAGCCAATAAATAGCTCCGTTAGGATCACTCCCTCTTATTGACTTTATAAAAGCAGAAACAATATCATAATGAAAATCTCCATTTTTATCAAAAAGTACACTATTCGTTTGTACAGTTTCAAAAACCAGATCGTTAGTAAGTATTAATTTTTCTTTACTATTTGCTTGTATGACCAATTCAAGAAGTGAAAGAAGTTTTCGAGCATCACCTCCTGCCAATTCGATTAAGGCTTCTGTTTCTTTTAATTGAATTTTATATTCTTTTATAATGGAATCCTTTTCTAGGGCATGATTTAATATTTTTTCTAAATCTTCCTTTTTTAAAGTATTAAGGACATAAACTTGACATCTGGATAGTAAGGCATTTATTACTTCAAAGCTAGGATTTTCTGTAGTTGCCCCTATTAAGGTGATAATTCCTTTTTCTACAGCGTTGAGAAGAGAATCTTGTTGGGATTTACTAAACCTATGGATCTCATCAATAAATAGTATGGGACTTTTTCCAGAAAATAGCCCTCCGGAATGTTCTGCCTTGCTAATAATTTCTCTAATTTCTTTTACTCCTGCATTAATGGCTGATAATTGATAAAAAGGGCGTTCTTTTTCTAAAGCCAATAATTGAGCAAGCGTAGTTTTTCCAGTTCCTGGAGGTCCCCAAAAAATGAGTGATGGGAATACTCCATTACTAATCATTTGGGTCAAACTCCCTTTTGGACCCACTAAATGGTCTTGTCCGAAGTATTCCCCTAAGGATTTTGGTCGCATGCGCTCTGCTAAAGGAGTATTCATGCTATAAATATAAGTTTTTTGAAGGCTCTATCTACGCTGTCTAATTGTTTCGTAAAATACTACTGCACAAGCAACGGAAACATTAAGCGAGTCAACTGCTTCAGTCATTGGAAGTTTAGCTTTATGATCTAAAATTTTTAATAAGCCATTAGATATTCCAACATCTTCAGCGCCAAAGACAAGAGCTAAAGGTCCTTTAAGATCACTATCATATAGAGTTTCTGTTGATTTCTCAGTAATTCCAAGAGTTGGAATGTCATGTGCTTTCAGATAGTAAACGACATCTTTAAGGTGTTGTACTTTTGAAATGGGTACTTTGAAGGCTCCCCCCGCTGAGGTTTTGACTACATCGCCATTTAGAGGTGCACTACCAGTACTAGATATAAAAACAGCATCTACTCCTGTAGCAGCAGCTGACCGGAGGATTGCTCCAAAATTCCGTGTATCGGTTACCCCATCTAAAAGAACAAAAACTGGATTTTCTTTTTCTTTTAAAACACTCTCTATAAGGGGTTCCATATCTTGAGTAGATAGAGCTCCAATTCTCGCCACTGCACCTTGATGATTTTTGCTTGAAAAACGATCAAGGCGTTCTACGGGAACAAAACTAAAGGCAATATTCTTATTTCTAAGGACATGCAATAATTGTTCGAAAAGTTTACTTTGTGTGCCTTTTAACAACCAAACACGATCAAGTGATTTTCCAGATTCAATGGCTTCTAGAATTGCGCGTATTCCAAATATAGTTACTGTTTCTTCCATGTTTCAAAAATACTTTAATTAGTTAATGCTTATCTAATTAAGATTAATTCTTTCAACATTATTTTTTATTTTAATTAAAACTTTTAGTTTTTTGTTTTTTATCTTCACATAAATTTAATTTCATCATGGTAAATTCTCTAAAAAAATCATTCTTATTGTTCAAATTTACTGGGGTTATGTTTTTTTTTCTTGTGAGTTGCTCTCCTGACTCAGAGGAAATGTCAAGTTCATTTGAGGTGTCTGTTTCAGTAAATGGAAATGGCACCGTATCTTCTTCACAATTTAATGTAGAATCAAATACAATTATATCGATTTCAGCGATACCAAATGAGGGTTATTATTTTGACCGTTGGGATGGATTAAATGAAGTTATTGAAACTGAAACATTAAATTTAAAGGTGACTCAACCATATTTTTTAACTGCTATTTTTCTTCCCATACCTATTTTAAATGAGTCAATTGAAGTTTATGATCCTAAAAAAATCGACTCTTTACCTGTCTTTATGATTGTAAATGGAGGCAAAGAAGCTTTTTTAACCGATAAGACTGGCAAACGAATACAATCTTGGAATTTTGATGATAATCTTGGTAATGAGTTAAAGCTATTAGATGATGGAAGCTTAATCGGCTTATTTAAGCCGGATAATGTTTCTTTTCCTTTTTTAAAAGGTTTTGGTGGTATTCTTAAGAAAATTGATCCTTCTGGCACAGTTGTGTGGGAATATGAGGTAAATAATGAAGATTATCTCTCCCATCATGATTTTGAAATTCTTCCTAATGGGAATATTTTATTAATAATTTGGGAGCATTTTTCTGAAAGTGAAGCTCAGGCTTTAGGTTATAATTCTAGTGGATCTATTTATCTTGAAAAAATAATTGAATTAAATCCAGAATTAAATTCAATTGTTTGGGAATGGAGGAGTGTAGATCATTTAATCCAAGATTTTAATCCTTCTTCTCCTAATTTTGGTCAAATTTCTTCATATCCAAAAAAAATCAATCTTAATTATGTAACTGATGAATTTGGTGATCTAATGCATGCTAATGGTTTGTATTATGATTCAGTGAAAGATGTTATATATTTAAGTGTAAATTTTTATAGTGAGGTTTGGGTAATTCCCCATTCTTATTCTACAGCAGAAAATAGTACTGAACTTGGAGATTTAATTTATCGATTTGGTAATCCTCAAGCTTATGATTCTGCAGCTGAAAGAATTTTTTATAATAATCATCAACCAACTTTAGTTGAGCACGACCCCTTAACTTCAGGTAGATTTTTAATTTTTAGTAATGGTTATGATGATAAACAATCAAATGTTTATGAATTAAGATTACCCACTATTTTCAATGAGGATCCCTCTCTTTGGATTTTACCTGAAATAACATGGACATTTACTCACCCTGATCTCTATTTTGGAGTAATATCTGGAGCGTATCGTTTACCTAACGGAAATACATTAATATGTGAGGGAGATTATGGATATTGGGAAGTTTCTCGAACAGGTGATGTGGTTTGGAAATTTAACGGTGGGGGAAGTTACTTTTGGAGGGGTTATGTTTATCCTTAATTTAAATTTTTCATATAAAAAAAGGGACTTAATTAAGTCCCTTTTTTATTTTTAATTGTAAAATTCAATTACTGACAAATACTTAAAGTTTTTTGTCCTGTTGAAACAACACTTTCAATAAATGCAGTTTGGGCGTTTCCTCCATCAAGATTAGTGTATTTGATAGTGAAACTACACTCAGAATTATAGTTATCAGAAACCCATTCAAATACCATTGTTGAGGCTCCTTCAGGAATTGTTAATGTAGCCTCACCACTTGAAGTATTTCCTGTGTAAGGCTCTAGACCTGCATTTTGACCGGCACCAACAGCATCATATTGACTATACATACCATAAAAAGTACTTACTCCATCAACTGTTGCTTTGATACGACCACCTTGCCATCCATCACCATAACTATCTGCCATCACGAATGTATAGATTCCAGGTACTGCAGATAAAGGGATACATTTTATAACCATACTGTATGCGTAAGGAGACGCGAAATAAGAACCTGTCATAGAAGATGAAGCATCGTCTGCGCTAAATGATCTTCCATCTGTAAGATTCAATTGCATACGGATATTTACCGTATCACCACCAGTATACTGACTTGATGTAAGTCCAAGTGCAGAAATTGCAGCTCCTAAACTTACAGATACATCTGTTCTAGGTAGGCCTTTAGGTCCAGTTGTAAATTCATTTGGAAGTATTGTTTTTAACAATGCATCGGTTCCTCCATTTAAATTAACATATACCTCAACATTTTGCATTAAAGCACCACTTTCAGTGTCATGTTCTTCTATCGTAGCTGAAAAGATTGAAGTGTCTGGAGCATAAAAATTATATTCCCCTGAGGACGAAATCGTTCTTAATACAGCACCGGTTGTATAATTATCTAGTACATCATTAATTAAGTTGTCTGGTTCACTACAAGACGTTATAATCAATAGCAAACTAAAAAGGATTGATATTTTTTTCATTTGTCTATTATTTAAGGTTAGAAGGTCCATTAGAATTCCAGAATACACGATCAGATTTTGAACCTCTTTGAGTTGCGTTCTTGTTCGTGTTTACATAATTCGCAGGATAAAACTGACTCAATGGGAAACTTCCAGGACTAGGTTCAACATTAGGTTGAATGTCTCTAGGGTAACCATTTCTTCTATATGAGTTATAAGCATCAACACCATTTCCAACCATGGAAATAAAGTATTCAGTAGCCCACATATCTAATTTATCAGCAGTTGATCCAGCGGCATTCCAGTCAGCAGTAAATGCAGCTACATATGCAGCAACATCATCTGAAGATAGACTAGGACCTCCAAGATCATCGGCTTTATTTAAAGCTTGCGTTAGTGCTTCTAATGTTTCAGTGGTTGGATCACCACCAGTAGAAACAGCAACTTCAGCATTCATGAAGTGCATCCATGAAGAGAGCATCACAGGTGTTATACCTTCTCCAGCTAAACCTGCTCCTGCAACTTGACCTTCAAATGATCTATCGTCAAATACTCCTCCAGCAGGATATATTCCTCGTAAAGTTCTTAAGAAACCATCCGGAGGTGTTCCGTTATCGTTTCCATGATCTCTACCCCAGTAACCACCAGCTGGCTTGCTAGCAGAGTTTGTTGGTGCACAGAAAGGAGTTGTGTCATTTCTATATTGCGGTGGAACATAATAACCTTCTAATCCACATTCAAGTACCTCTTCATTTGCTGCAGAATCGAAACCAGGAGTTTCACCTACTTGTCTGTAGAAGTAATAGTTTAAACGAGGGTCAGAATTGTTTGAATGTCCATTAAGCATTTTGAACATTAACCAGTTAGACATATATTCACCACCACCCGTTGCGGAATAATTACCTCTGTAAAGTGGATGACGTGTGTCAGGTGTAGCTTGACTTGTTCCCCAAGTAAACTGAAAATCATCATCAGCTGAGCTAATATAATTAGTAATACCATTGTATCCAGCATAATCACCTTTATTTAAAAGTGCTTTTTTCTTTATACTGTTAGCGGCTTTGATCCACTTAGTAGAATCTCCATTATAATAAAAATCATTTGATGGTGTTGGACCACCTGCATTAAAGTCAGCAACAGCTCCGTCTAAAAGTGCAATAGCAGCTGCATAAACACTTTCTCCACTATCAGCGATAGGATTTAAGATCCCCTCACCACCTTGTAAGGCTTCAGAGTAAGGAACATCTCCAAACATATCTACAAGTGTAAGTAAGAGATATCCTTGGAATACTTTTCCCATCCCCTTATAATAAGGAAGTCCTGCTTCTTCTGCTAAAATATTCATTAAACGGATATCTTCCATCATTCCACGGTAAGCAGATGACCAAAGACCATTCCAGCTATCTGGAGAGTAGATGTTGTCATAGTTTCTACCATTCATGTAATTAATTCGCGTAAGTTCTCCACCACGGTCTCCCATGTTGTTTACCCAAAAGGCGAAATCTACCTGGATCTTGTTCAAAAAGAACGTAGGATCAGCTTGACTAGGACTTAGTGCGTTAGGGTTGCTTGTAAGATCTAATTCAGTAGTCTCACAAGAAACTAACACTAACATAGCACTTAAACAAAGTCCTAAAATGTATTTAGTATATTTCATGTTTCTATTTTTTAAGTTGTTAGAATGTAAGTTTTATACTTCCACCATATCTCTTTGCACTTGGTCCGTTAAGGAAGTCAAATCCTCTACCGTTTCCAACTCCAACCCCTGCGATGTTTGGATCAAAATTTGTTCCAGGAGGAGTGTTATATGCATTGTAGAATAAGTTAAATCCAGAGGCAGTAAAAGAAATGTTCCCAAAAGGAGTATTTTCGATTAGGCTCTGAGGCAAACTGTAAGAAAGTGAAATTTCACCCAATCTCCAGTGGCTTGCGTCGTAAACTAACATTTCATCAGAACCGTATAATACGTTACTAAAGTAGAATGTTGAGTTATTGATTTGCTTAGTATTTTGTTGTCCATTTGCATTTACACCTGGAAGGATGAAAGATAATTCACGATCTAAAGTGTCTGAAGATAAACCACGTCCTAATAGTGTTGCAACAGTATAGGTAAATATATCTCCACCCTGTTGATAGTTAAATAAGAAATTAAAACTTAAGTTCTTATAAGAAATACTATTGCTAACGTTTGCAATCCAATCAGGATTTGCATCTCCAATAATTGTTGGATCTTGAGTGATAGCATAACTACCTTGGTTGTTTACTACACTGTTACCAGGTAACCAACGGAAATTTTCAATTGAAGAATCTCTCGTATTGGAAGACCCAATAATAGTTCCTAAGGATTCCCCAGGAATTGCAGCATTACCTAAAGTTCCAAATCCAGCATAAACGATTTTGTCTGTATCTTCTCCTAAGTCAACAACGATAGCATCGTTAGTAGACCAATTCATTGAAGTATTCCAGTTTAAACCATCATTACTTTGTATCCAGTCAAAAGATAAGTCTAACTCAACTCCTTTATTTTCAATTAAACCAATATTGGTTTGTGTTGAAGTATAACCCGTTGATGGGTCTAAAGGACGATTAATAATTAAATCGTTTGTCTTTTTGTTGTAGATTGATAAATCTAAGCTTAATCTGTTATTGAAGAAACGTCCTTCAACTCCAATCTCAAGCTCGTCAATACGCTCAGGCTTTAAATCTGGATTTCCTAATACAGAACCAGAAGTATTTGCAATCACATAATTTCCGTTTTTGATGAAAGATTGAGTATCTAAGTTAAGTGTTGCAGCAATAGGATATCCAAATGGAAAGTTTGCTGATGTACCATAACCCGCTCTTAATTTGAGCAAACTAATGATATCACTCTTCAACTCAGGAAATGCTGAAGTTGGAATAAATGATGCACTAGCAGATGGATAAATGATTGATCGATTAGCTTCAGCAAGGTTTGATACCCAATCTTTACGAGCTGCAAGTGTTAAATAAATCCAACGGTTGTAATCTATTTCTGTTTGAGCAAATGCACCCATTATGTTTCTTTTTTCAAGATATTGGATTTCATCTTGCTGCTCAAAGTTGAAGTGACGTAAAACGTTAAAAACTTGTTGCCCTGTACTTCTTGTACCATTTTGGTCAAAAGTATCACTTCTTGAATCAACACCCACGTTAAATGTTACTCCGAAATCATCTATATCATAATCTCCGCTTATGTTAAAGTTATGATTGTAAATAGATTTGGTATTATTCCAAGTTTCGTAAATTCCATTTTGGTTTACAATAGATCCCGTTTTCCCTCCTTTGTTAGAGTAGTTAATGTTATTCTCTGAATAAACATCAACACCATAGCGGTAGGCAACATTAAGATTATCATTAATAGCGTAAGCAAGATTAGCCCCACCAAAAACACGATTTGTGTTCTGGATGTTTGCTGCATTGGCTACTGTCCAATTTGGATTTTGAATACTGTTGTTTTGTCTGTAGTAGATTGATTCACCAGTAACAGGGTTTTGATAAGGAAGCCCCATCAAATCCACACTTCGTGGTGTATAAAATACGTTAGCAAAAACAGAAGCTCCTTCTCCACCTACGTTACTACCACGACCAGCAGCTACAGGAGGAGTTTTGAATTTAGTTTGAGTGAAGTTTAAAGTTCCTCCAACTGTAAAGTTGTTAGAAAGTTGTGCATTTCCACCGAAACTTAATGTGTTTCTGTTTACAGAGTTTCCAGGAGTAAATCCTACATCTTCTAGGTTACCATAGTTGATATTGTAATTAACTGTACCGTCACTACTTGCACCTCTAAGGTTAACGTTGTTACTAAAAACGTGACCTGTATTAAAGAATCCACCAATGCTATCGTAAGGTTTCCACTCATATAATGCGTCTGGAGCAATTCCTAGTGCATCTAGTATTTGTGGAATACCAGTAGCAGAACTTGCTGTTGTATATGGGTGTCTTAAAAAACCAGGAGTACCAGACACGGTACCATTGATTGAACTTTGTCCACCCCATCCAGCAGGTCCTCCTTCGTCAAAACTAGGACCCCAGTTTGAGAAGAACCATCCGAAAGCTTGGTCAAATCCATTTCCATACTGATTTTGGAGTTCAGGCATCGAGGCGAACTCTACATTAAAGTAAGATGAATTGATTGTAATTTCATTTTTCTTAACCTCACCGTTTGAAGAACTACCAGATTTAGTTGTTATCAAGATTACCCCATTTCTACCTTGCGTTCCATAAAGTGTAGCAGCTGCTAAACCTTTTAAAACACTCACGGCTTCAATGTTATTTGGATCAATATCTAGGAATCGTGAAGAACCATTGTTACCATCAACGAAACTACCTTGGTTATTTGTTTCACTACTAAATGGTACGCCATCTACAATGAATAAAGGTTGGTTTCCTTGAGAGAAGGAGTTAAAACCACGAATTACAATACTTGTCCCTGATCCAGATAATCCAGACTGGTTAGTAATTTGAACCCCTGAAGCTTTTCCAGTTAGTACACGACCGATATCACCTTCAGCACGTTGCTCAATAGATTCGTTCGATACTTCGGATACCGCATAACCCAAGGCTTGTTTCTCACGCTTAATCCCTAGGGACGTGACAATAACCTCTTCTAGTTGGTTTCCTTGATCTAAAGAAAAGTTAATTTGATCTTGGCCAGCAACAGCTGTTGTTGCAGTTTCATACCCTACAAAGCTTGCAGAGATAGAGGCACCATCTTGAACTGAGATGGAATAGTTACCGTCAAAATCGGTTGTGGTTCCGTTGCTAGTTCCTACTTCTAGGATCGTAGCACCAGGAAGCGGCACCCCTTGATCATCGGTAACATTACCTGTTACAGTACTCTGTGCTATTGCGAATTGAACGCAAAGCAAAAGAGATGTTAAATAGTATAAATGTTTCATTTGAAATAAATTTTATCCGACAAATTTAATTATTATGCTCAATAAATGTTAATAAAAACAAAAAATTTATGAATTAAAATAATTTTTTAATGAGAAATAGATTGTTTTCAAAAGGTTTGATAAACTCAAAACCTCAATAATTCATTGGGATTATTGAGGTTTTGAGTTTTTTTATCAGAGGGTCTCCAGAAAAGTGAATAAGTCCACAACTTCTTGTAATTTTTTTAATTTGTAATCATTTTCGTCAATAAAAGCTCTGATGTCATTTGTGTAGGGCTTTAGAGCTGTTAAAATTTTCTTTTTTGATAATTTAACTTCCTGAAGAGGCCCATTTTCTACAGCATAATAGTAGTCAATATTATCTACGAAACGTGCGGGAAATGAACGTTCTAGAGAAGTCCTTGCAGTAGTTGCCTCCATATACACTTTTGTCTCTCTAACATAAAATGCAAAAACAGATCCCTTGAACAGTTCTTTAACATAACCTACTGCTGGAGGTTGATTTTCATTGATATATCCCAAATATCGATACGTTTCTCCTTCAATTACACAGGCTACTTTGTTGTTTTTAATAAGGATGTCCTCGGAGGAATTCTGGCTGGAAGTTTTTGACATTTCCATTTCATCACTAAATGCATTGTATCTCAAATAAATATTATCTTTTAAAACAGTACCGAAATATTCTACCTGAGCGGTTTTGAAACCTTCGTCAAAATAAGGACTCCCTTTAATTGAAGCTGTAGCTTTAGTTGCCGAATTTGCTCTGTTTTTGATGTTTTCAAAAATATCTATGAGTCTTCCGTCTGATTGAACCCCGTTTGAGCCAATGCCATAACCTTTCCCTGTTTGGGAATGCAGGAACGTTAAAGTGAAAAATAACGATAGTATATAGAAAGATTTTTTCATCGATTTTTTTTCAAACTTATAAAAAAAAAAGATGTTGTTCATATAATTTTTGCTTTCGTTATTAAAATTAATTTTCCAGTCTCATCAACCTTTTTTAAATAATATAAATTATCAATGTTTACATTACCTAGCTGACAATTCAAAAACCATTGTAAAAAAAAAGTGCATCCCAAATGGAATGCACTTTTTAGTATAATTTAGGTTGAATATTAAACCTAATTTTTATCCCACCATAACTTGGTGTGAAGATTGTCTGGTCCTTGAATACTAATAATACTTGCATAGTTGGCCGAATTATTATCTTCAATAGAAGAATCATAAGCATCTCGTACAGGAATTCTAGGATCCACTGCATTTCCAGAGGGAATTAAAACAGGCATGTCTAATCTTCTCCATTCAGCCCATGCTTCGGGACCATTTAGATATAGCGCAACCCATTTTTCATAAGCGATATCTGCCAGGGTTGCAGATGTATGTGCATCGGTGTAAGCATTGATATCTAATTCATCAACTCCCCAAAAGCGCATTGATTCTTCAATTCCTTCTTTTAAAAGACTTTCGACAGTTCCACTTCCTATACTCCATCCTTTTAGCTTTGCTTCAGCTAAAGATAATTTCACTTGTGCAGAAGTATATATTGGTGATTTATATCTTTGATTTCCGGTTACTGTTCTTGTGGGTAAAGAGTAATCTTGAACATTACCATTTACATATCCATTTGGAGCTCCAACATATTTAGCATCAATACCATTTGGAAAATTAGTTTCCGAAATAGATCCATCTCTTGAAGGTTCTACATATTTAAAAAGTCTTGGATCTTGATTTGTTCTTAATGCATTTGCTAAGGTTTCAGAAAGGAGATAATCAACTCTCGATTCAAAACGATCTTGCCATGGATTATCACTACCATCATCGGCTCCAAAATTGAACAGGATATTTTCTGAATTGCTTTTTATAACTCCACCAGCAATAGCAGCTTCAAACTTTGATTTTGCTAAAGAAGGATTTGCATCTGAGATTCTTAAAGCCATGGTCATTTTCAATGTATTTGCAAATGTTTTCCAACGTGACATATTTCCATTAAAAATCAAATCTCCTTTAGGCCCACTGTTATCAATGTTGATAAGAGATAAAGCTTCGTCAACTTCGACGAACATATAATTATAAAGTTCCTCTTGTGTGTCAAACTTTGGCTGAGGGAAATCAATTCCTTGAAACGCCTCAGTCCAAGGCAATGCTCCCCATCGATCTGTTATGTTTTGAAGTAAAAAGGCTCTAATGATTTTAGCTACAGCTATTTGATTATTGTTGTCTCCAAAAGCTTCAGCAGTCGTCATTAAATCCTCATCTCTGTTAATTTTAATGATTTCATTTAAATTCTGAATAGGACCTGTATACCATCCGTTGTAATTACTTGTCAAACCGGTATATCTAGAACTAGAAGGATATTGCCCTTCTGTTAATTGCTGGGTAAATAATATACCCTTAACACTCGTTACAACTGAGTTTCCTATTGCTTTTTGAGCCTCGGTTAATAGCTGAGAAGTAACCGCTACTGTCGGTCCATTTGGATTTTCGTTGATATCACCAAAATCGATGGCTTCACATGATATATAGCATATTGATATACAAACCAAAAATGCGATGTTCTTTATTGTTTTTTTCATTTTATACAATTTTAAAATCTTAAATTTAAGTTTACCCCTACGGATCTTGTGTTTGGTAACTGGCCTGCTTCAGCCCAGTTATGACCGCTTCTTCTTTCTATTTCAGAAGGATCAATCCAAGGTAAGTCTGAATAAATTAGCCATACATTATTTGCATAAAGGCCAATTGTTGCTCCTTTTAGGTTTACTTTTTGTAAAACATCCTTATCAAAAGAATAGTTGATTCTTACGGTTCTTAGTTTTATGTACGAAGCATCATGAACATTGTTTTTATAAATATTTCCTAGATTCCCAAGTCCATATAGGTCTTTTGGGTTTACATATGCGTCAACAACGGTTCCGTCTGAGATTGGGGTTCCATTCTCATCTACACCTGTTTGAAGAACACCTTGTATGTGAACTCCCCCACCATTTTCAACAGGATCTCTTTTAGGATTCCCCAAATCATTTACTCCTGCTGTCATAACTGATAATCCAGAATGATCAAAGTAGCGTTCGGTTCTTGAATAATATAGACCTCCTTTTTGAAAATCAAACCCAAGGTTTAAGCTAAAGTTTTTATACGCCATATTGGAGGTGAATCCACCTGTGAAATCAGGTAATAAACTACCTAAAAGCTTGTTGGTTTCTCTAGAGTAACTATAATTCCCACCGCTACGAGCTCTATAGATTTTAGAGCCATCAGTATGGATGGCATAGCCTCTACCGTAAAACAATCCCCATTCTTGACCTACTCTTTCTTGTAGTTTCATGTTTGAAGTGTAACTACTCAAATCCCTTGATTCAATACCAGGGTATAATTCATCAACAAATCTTGTTAACGTTGCAAAATTTGCACCAATATCCCAACTAAAATTTTCTGATTTTACAACATCTCCGGAAAGACCAAATTCTAAACCGTTAGATGTCTGTTTTCCAGAATTTAAAACGATTGATGAATATCCCGTTGAACCATCTAAAGGAACAGTAACAGGAATGTCACTATCAATTCTTTTGAAATAAGTAAAATCAAGAGCTAGTTTATTTTCGAAAAAGTGTAATTCCGTTCCTACCTCAAGTTCTGTTCGGGTACCTCCAATTAAATTTGGATTTTCTTGTCTATTACTAACCGAAAGAGTTCCATTTCCATTATATAGACTTCCTACATTATAAGTGCTTCCAACATTATAAGGTCCAGGAAAATATGGAGCTTGCGCATATCCAGCTCTTAATTTTGAAAATGTTATCACATCACTTTTAGAAAACAGCTTATGAGCTAAAAAGCTTACAGAAGTTCCAAACGTTTCAACTCTATTATCGTCTGGCTTTGCAGTAGAAGACCAATCTAGTCTATAGGAACTGTCTAAATAAAGCATACTTTTAAAACCTAGTGAACCTAATGCAAAAACACCTCTTCTTTCATCTGATCTAAAAGAATTATTTGATCTCACAGGATCCCTAGATCCACTTAGGTTGTAAAACCCAGGAATTGTTAGACCGCCAATTGATTGTGAATTCAAAGACTTATATTCAGTTTTTATAATTTCACCTCCTAAACTTGCGTTTAAATCTAAATTACCATCTAAATATTTATCTGAGTAATTGGCAATTCCAAAAAACTCCGATCTATTATTTGTTGCATAAAATTCACTGTATTTAGATGGGTCCAAAACACTTTTTGTCGTTGCTCTATCATCATGTGAAAAAGAGTGAAAGGTTCTGCGAAACTCAGCTTTTACGTTAAATTTATCATTGAATGTGTAAATTCCACCTAGTTTTCCATAGGTAGTATTCATATAATCATTTTTATAATTTTCATACGAGTGTAAAAATGGAGAATCCCAATACAAAGGTTTTGAATTTCGAGGCCCATTAATGTTCCATGAGGTAAGCTGACCATTGCGTTCATAGTTTCTTAGACGATCCATGTCTAATTGTCTTTGCCACCATTGGTTAAAGTTTGAAGCTAAATTTCCATATCCTTGATCAGGATTATTTAGGAAATGTCGATCCTCATAATTTATAATGGTATAAAACTCAAACTTGTCTGTAATATCATAAGATAGGTTTATTGAAAACTTGGTCGTGGTTTTTTTGGAATTAGGAATAATTCCTTCCGCATTCAAATTTGTTAAGGTGGTTCTTATGTTATAATCTTCCCCTGCTTTTGTAAACGCTAGAGTAACAAATTTTGTTAGTGCATTTTCAAAATAATTCCTAATATTATTAGGTCTTGGAGTCCAAGGTCTTAATTCGCCAAACTCAGGAGTGTTAGGAACCCAGCTATCCCAGTGACGTACTGGAGTTCCATCTAGTTTAGGACCCCAACTTTCATCTGCTTGATACAAGGGCATTTTATGTCCATCAAAAGAAGCCCAGCTTGCAGGATCAGTATCAGCGTTATAGGAAAAGGTATCCCATGTTTGACTATAACCACCACCATATTCATCTTGATATTCGAGTAATGTTGCTACACTATTTATTGAAGTATTAAAATCTATTTCAATAGTTGAGGGACCTTTTTGTGCTACTTTAGAGGTTATGATTATTACACCATTTCTTCCGTCAGGACCATATAAAGCTGTTGCAGCAGCTCCCTTAAGAACAGACATGCTGGCTATGTTTTCCGTATTGATATCGCTAGATTGAAAAATTCTAATTCCATCTACTACATATAATACATTTGGGTTACCTCTTAATTTAATACTAGAATTTCCAAAAGCAGAACTCGTATTACCAATAATTTGTACCCCAGAAATTTTACCTGCTAACGCATTTGAAATATCGGTTTCTTTTGCTTGAGTTAGTGAGGCTCCTTTTACAGTTTGTTGTGAGAATCCTAGCGATTTTTTATCTCGTTTAATTCCTAAAGAAGTCACTACTACCTCATCCAATTTATTGTCTAGGTTAAGGTTGACATTATAATTGTTAGACGTGTCTATTTTGATTTTTTTATCAGTATATCCAACGTAGCTAAATATTAAGACTTCATTTTCTGAAGCCTCCACACTATAGTTACCATCAAAATCTGATGTCACACCTCGCTGGGTGTTTTCAATTAAAATGGTAGCACCTGGTAAGGCATTGCCCGTTTCATCAGTTATGTTTCCTGTGATTGTTTTTTGTTGGGCAAATCCAAATTGCACCATCAAAACCCCTAAGAGGGAAAAAAGCATATATTTTCTTTTCATAAAAAGATTGATTAAATTATGTTAGAAAATGAAAGTCTTAATTAATTGTTAAAACAGGTTTATAATAGATCCTTAAATGAAGGGGGTACTTAATCTACATTAATGTTTGGA
Organism: Flavobacteriaceae bacterium; assembly: GCA_018646605.1. Lineage (GTDB taxonomy): Bacteria > Bacteroidota > Bacteroidia > Flavobacteriales > Flavobacteriaceae > MS024-2A. The sequence continues at coordinate 240 of JABGUL010000003.1, read as the reverse complement.
GTGAAATAAGCAAAAATGTATTCACTAAATTGATTATGTTGATTTTTGAAGAAAATGTAAACTCCTACTTGGGGAGTTTTTGAATAAAAAAGTAACGTCTGTATGATTTTTAAGATTATTATAAAAAATTTCAAAGTATGGGTTTGAAACCCCAAAAAAATATTCTACATTTGCACGCCCATAAAAATGGGAAATTAGATATTATATATGCCAACTATTGCACAATTAGTACGAAAAGGA
>JABGUL010000022.1 GCA_018646605.1 Flavobacteriaceae bacterium | reverse complement strand
AGGTAATATTATGACTAAATATTTTCTTTTGGCTAGTATCTTACTTTCTTTTGCGTTTGCTGATGGTCCAGGAAAAAAACATTGGAAAAAATGGCATAAAAAAAAGAATAGACAAAATAAACATCAAATCCATAGAGTTGTTCACTATCCGAAATCACATATTAAAATCAAGTATGGGTTTCATTGGTGTTTTACACCCTGGCGAAATTTTTATCCTCGACATAACCATAATAATCTAGTAGTCATAAAAAATGAAGAAAAGAATTTGGATAATACATCTGATATTTTTGAACAGATTGAGCAGTTAGCTGATTTAAAAGAAAAAAACCTTATAACTGATAAAGAATTTGAAAAAGCTAAGAAAGATTTACTAAAAAGGATTTAATCATCAAGCCCCACATTCGTGGGGTTTTTTGTTTGTGGGATGATAGGTAAATTTGAGTAATGCTATGTACAACATTTTATTACTAACATCTTTCATTGCATTTAGTTTTGTCAAAACTGGAGTTGAAATGAATACTGCGACTTTTGAAGTAGATGGAATGGTTGTTCGTGATAGATTTCTCTGAGTAGGATGACCAAATAATATTGGTAAGGCTCTGGATGAGTTAAAAGGTGTATCATCGCACAAATTTGATTATGAAACTTGGATTTTTACTGTGATTTTTAATCCTAAAGAAGTTAATAAGGAAAAAATCATAGAGGCAGTTGAGACAGATGAGGGGCAGTTCGAAGTTAAAAATTTGAAAATCATTCAGTAATTAGTATTCCATCAATATCTTCAAGCCCCACATTCGTGGGGTTTTTTTGTTTGTGGGATGATGGGTAGATTTATTTATGGAAAAGACAGTTGCCTTATACCTTAGAGTTTCAACTAAACATCAGGATACCCCAGAAGGCTCATTAATATCTCAAGAGCAACGACTTATTGAATGGTATGATTACCATAACTCTCAAGCAAAGCATTCGAAAGAAAAAGATCCCTACTCAAATTATGTAATATATAAAGATGTAGAGACAGGAACGAAAGCCTCAAAAAGACCTAGCTATAATCGAATGCTGGCAGATATTAAGATGGGTAAGATTCATACTGTGGCAGCTGCAAGTATCAGTAGATTGAATCGAAATCTACGTGAGTTTTATGAACTGTATGATATTACCCAGCAACATAACGTAGATATTTTTTCTCAAAAAGAAAGTTTTGATACTTCAACAGCAATTGGTAGAGCAATTCTCAAGTTTATGCTTGTATTCTATGAACTTGAGAGTGAACAAACCAGTGAAAGAGGTAGAGATAATCGGTATGCTAGAGCAAAACGCGGCCTTTGGGTTACTTCAACGGTAACGGGGTATAAAAAGGACCCTGAAAAGCCAGGACAGCTTATTCCTATAGCAAGTGAAGTTGAAACTGTAAATTTAATTTTTGATCTGTACTTAAAACACGGTTCAATAAGTGCTGTAAAAAAAGCATTAGATCAGAAAGGGGTTTTAACTCCTGCCCGAAAATTAACAGGAGCAAATACAGGTAAGCCAAAATCGTTTGGCACAATGACTATCAGCAGAATTCTTCAGAATAAGGTTTATATCGGAATTCAGCAGTATCAGAAAGGGAAAAGGGGGATTGAAGGTCTTCAGCCTGGAGATGCCTATGAAGAAATTCCTGGAAATTGGAAAGCAATTGTTGAGCAGGATAAGTTTAATCAAGTACAATTTCTACTCATAAAAAACAAAGAATCCAACACAAATCAAGTTAAAAAGAAAGTGAAAGTATTTGAATTATCAAGCTTAATTAAATGTGGAGTTTGTAAGGGAAAACCAAAATACACAACCAAGAGCGGTACAAGCAAAACAAAAAAGATCTATTATTACTATTCCTGCCCTAGCTGTAAGAAAACTTTTAGAGCTGATATCTTAGAAAAAGAAATCACAACAATTTTAGAAAAACTTTCCAAGAATAAGCAATTAATCAAAAGATTATTGAAGGAGTATGACAATAGCTACAATCATGAACTCAGTGAACTTAAAAACAGGTTGAGCCAGTTATGTGAAGAAGAAAAGGAGATTGAGAAAGAAATTCAAACTGAAACTGAGAAATTTTCTCAACTGGAAGAAACCAATCTAGAGCTATTCAAGAAACAGGCATTAAAGGCTCATGATGCATTAAAGGAGCGTTATGATGCCAATCAAAATTCAAAGTTAGAAGTTGAGCAAAAAATATCTGAAGCAGAGTTCAGTGAAGTCAATCCAAAGCTTTTATCAGAAATATTAAAAAACCTATCTCAGATACTTCCTGATCTTCCTTTATTAACTAGGAAGGCTGTATTGAGCCAGGTAATTGCCCAAATTACGGTATTTAATAAGAAAATAGAGGTAAGGGTCGGCGAAAAAATTTATAATATAAACTTTAAAAAAATAGCCTCAACAAACAAAAAGTTCGTTGAGGCTACCATCGAGCGGGACCGAAGGGACTCGAACCCTCGACCTCCGGCTTGACAGGCCGGCGTTCTAACCAACTGAACTACGCAGTTTGTCGACGAATGGAGAGCTACTAAAACAAGATTATGTTTTTAGGGGTAGCAATATAGAAGCAGTAAACATAAGTGAAAGGAGTCT
>JABGUL010000002.1 GCA_018646605.1 Flavobacteriaceae bacterium | reverse complement strand
TTTAGATATCCCGAAATTGCTCAAGAAATGGGAATCCAAGGAAGGGTATATGTTAACTTTATTATCGCTAAAGATGGTCAAATCACTAACATAAGAATGCGAGGTCCAGACAAGAATTTAGAAAAGGAAGCACAGCGTATTATTTCTAAACTCCCAAGTATGACTCCAGGAAAACAAAGAGGAAGACCTGTACGTGTTCCATTTAGTATCCCCATTGTATTTCGGTTGCAGTAATTTATTAGTCTAAAGTTTGTTTAAGCATAAAAAGATTTTATATCTAAATGTTCAATTTGATTGTTCATTGCTTATTTCTCAACTATCTTTGCAGCCTGAATGATGCAGATAGATGCGCCAAAATGAAACTCTTATTTCAGAGAATAAACAGTTAACGTTAAGTGATTTTTCTCAACTCACCAAGTTTAGATTATCAATAACGGTTGTGATTTCATCAATTGCGGGATATTTTTTAGCGGTTGATACTGTTCATTATCCTACGCTTTTATTACTTATACTGGGTGGTTACGCCATGGTTGGAGCCTCTAATGCATTCAACCAAGTCTTTGAAAAAGATTTAGATAAATTGATGTTACGCACACAAAACCGTCCACTTCCTACAGGACGAATGCAACCCAATCGTGCTCTATTTATTGGTGTAATTCTTACTTTGATAGGAATAAGTGCGCTATATAGTATCAACTTAAAAACAGCATTTTTTGCTAGCTTGTCTATATTTTTATACGCATGCGTTTATACACCTTTAAAACAAAAAACACCCTTGTCTGTTTTTGTAGGTGCTTTTCCAGGAGCAATCCCTTTTATGCTTGGATGGGTAGCCGCAACCAATGAGTTTGGAATAGAGCCTGGTGTATTGTTTATGATTCAGTTTTTTTGGCAATTCCCACACTTTTGGGCAATTGGATGGCTTATGCATGATCAATATCAGGTGGCTGGATTTAAGATGCTTCCCTCGGGAGCTCGTGATCACTCAACTGCTTTTCAAACGGTTTTTTATACCCTATGGACAGTCGTGATTTCATTATTGCCTGCTTTTCACTACACTGGTTTGCTCGTTTTGTCAATTCCTGCAGCTATTGGAGTTGGGGTTCTGGGATTGTTTTTTTTGTTCTATGCCATTCGCTTAATGTTTTTAAAAACAGATCAAGCAGCTCGTTTTTTGATTCGAGCAAGCATTGTATATATCACCGGAATACAACTAGTATACGTATTGGATAAATTTTTAATACAATAAAAATTATAAAAAATGAATACAAATGATTCTTTAGAAGTAAAAAATAACAGAGCAAAAAAAATGATGCTTTGGTTCGGGATGATCAGTATGAGTATGACTTTTGCTGGCTTAACTAGTGCCTATGTGGTGAGTAGCTCTAGGTCAGATTGGATTCAACAAATTGAGTTACCTTTTGCTTTTACCCTTAGTACGCTGTTGATTATTTTTAGTAGTGGAAGTTTTTATGGTGCTTTAAAAATGATTCAATCTCAAAAAATAAAAGCAGCACAGGGACTCCTTATGCTAACCTTAGCAATTGCCATTGGATTTATATATTTTCAATTTCAAGGTTTTGCCGCAATAATTGATCAAGGATACTATTTTACCGGACCTGAGAGTTCCATTACAACTTCCTATTTGTATGTTTTGGTTTTATTACACTTACTTCACCTTACTGCAGGGATTGTAATTGTATTAAACGTTTTTTTTAAGACTTTGAAAGGGAAGTATCTCGATGGAAATACCCTAGGATTTGAGCTGGCAGTAACCTTTTGGCATTTTCTTGATTTACTTTGGGTATATTTATTTTTATTCGTTTCATTCTACGGTTAAAAATTAATAAATTTGCACAGAATTTAATACGATATTATGGAAGTAACTGCAAAAGCATCTGTTAACGAAAGCCAACTTTGGGGCGGAGGAAATAAACCTCTCAACGCGAGTTATGGAAAAATGATGATGTGGTTTTTTATTGTTTCAGATGCATTGACATTTACAGGTTTCCTTGTGTCTTATGGTTTCTCTAGATTTAAAAACATTAATTCATGGCCTATAGCAGATGAGGTTTTTACTCACTTTCCTTTTTTACATGGTGTAGATGCTCCTATGTATTATGTGGCCTTGATGACTTTTGTATTAATATTCTCTTCAGTAACGATGGTATTGGCAGTAGATGCAGGTCACCATATGCAGAAAGCTAAAGTGACTTTTTATATGCTGTTGACCATTATTGGGGGGGCTATATTTGTTGGCTCACAGGCCTGGGAATGGAAAAACTTCATTAAGGGAGAGTATGGCGCATTGGAAACAAAAGGAGGGCAAATTCTTCAATTTGTAAACGCAGAGACAGGAAAGCGCGCTGCGATTCAGGAGTTTGCAGTGGGAATTGAAACGGATAGAACTACCCATCAGTCTAGTAATGGTATATGGTATGAAAACGAGACTGCATTACCTACAGTTTCTTTAGCAGGGGTGAAAGAAGGTTTTGTGGCGAATACTGATTTAGTAATACGAACACAACAATTAGATGAAAAAGGACAAAAAACAGTACTCACAAGGGAAGAGTCTTTACTCAAAATAGAGGAATCAATGTATGTTGTGGAAGGTGCTAATCTTATTCGCAACGAATATGGGAATAGGCTGTTTGCAGATTTCTTCTTTTTTATTACAGGATTTCATGGATTCCACGTTTTATCGGGAGTTGTAATTAATATTATTATTTTCTTTAATGTTATACTAGGTACTTATGAACGTAGAGGACATTATGAAATGGTGGAAAAAGTAGGTCTTTATTGGCATTTTGTCGATTTAGTTTGGGTATTTGTATTCACATTTTTCTATCTCGTTTAACATAATTTAAAAAAAAAATCAATGGCAGCAGAAGGACATAAATTAGCCATCTTTAGAGGTTTATTAAAGTTTAAATCCAATCAGCAAAAAATTTGGGGAGTATTGATTTTCCTTTCAATAGTGACTACTATTGAAGTAGCATTGGGAATTATAAAACCTGAAATTTTAATGGGAAGTTTTCTAAGGATGAAAATTCTGAATTGGATATTCATTATTCTCACCCTAGTTAAAGCTTATTATATTGCTTGGGATTTCATGCATATTAGAGACGAAAAAAATGGCTTTAAGAATGCAATTGTACTCCCTCTAATAATTCTAATTCCGTACTTAGCTTTTATTCTTTTGATTGAAGCAGATTACATTTTTGAGGTAATGAAAGACGGGTTTGTTTCTTGGAATTTTTAAAAGAAAATAAATAAATAGTGAAGCGGTTTTAAAGCCGCTTTTTTTTGCATTATGAAAAAGGAAGATTTATATAAAAAAATAGTTTTGGGACTGCTGTTTGTCTTCCCACTGCTGGTCTACCTTTTCTTTGCATCAGGTAAAAATAATTTCGCCAAGCTACCCATTTTATCAAAAGGCATAACGGAAATTCAAAATTTAGAGTTTCAAGCAGATAATCCTGTATCGTTAAAAGACCAAATTTCCATTATTGGGTATTGGGGGGGGAGTCTTAAAAATAAACAGGCAGAAGCGTTAAACCTAAATGAGAAAATTTATAAACGTTTTTATGAGTTTGCCGATTTTCAATTTGTGTTTTTTGTAAATAAAAATCGTTTATCACAAGTTGATAGTCTTAAGCGGGCACTTAAAGAAGGAGTGGGTACAGATCTTACTAAGTGGAATTTTATTGCCGCTACAACTGATGAAATTCAAACACACTTCACTTCACTTCAAACGCCTATCAAACTCGATCAAGATGGAAGTACTCCATACGTTTTTATAATTGATAAGGATTTAAATTTAAGAGGCAGGAATGATGATGAAGACTCAGGTACACTTTATGGATTTGATGCACGCTCAGTGGCTCAAATCAATAAAAAAATGATAGATGATGTTAAGGTTATCCTTGCGGAATACAGGCTAGCCCTAAAAATCTATAATAACAAGCGTAAAAAGTAATTGATATGCCTAGTTTAAAATATGTGGGTCTCTTTTTGATTATTATCATTTTTGGGATGTTATTTATTCCAAAAATAATTGATCGTGTTAATTCCGATTTGATTGTTGATAGTAGTCGCTCCCAGTCAGCAGAACCTTTGAATTTTATTGTTTTGAATGGTGAAGCGAAAAAAGTACTTCCTTTTATGTTTACTAATCAAGACAGTCTCTTGATTTCAAATGAAGATTTTTTGGGTAAGGTTTATGTAGCTGAGTTTTTCTTTACATCCTGTCCTAGTATATGTCCAATCATGAACAAAAACATGAAAATAATTGAGGAGATATACGGTGCAAGGGGTGATTTTGGTATCGCGTCCTTTACAATTGATCCAGATCATGATACTCCTTCTGTATTAAAGAAATATGCAGGTGATTATGATGTGTTTTCTCAAAACTGGCATTTTTTAACAGGTCAAAAAGACGCTATCTATTCGCTTGCAAATTCAGGATTTAATATCTTTGCTTCAATAAATCCTAAAGTTGAAGGTGGTTTTGAGCATCAGGGATATTTTGCTTTAATAGATAAAAAAGGATTTATTCGTTCTCGTTCTGATCAATATGGTAATCCTATTGTTTATTATATGGGACTTGATCAAGAGGGGGTGGAAGAACAAGACGTTGATTTATTAATCAAAGACATTAAAAAATTATTGGATGAATAAGATGGTGGGTAAGAGTAAATATAATGTGTATATATGGATTGTTTCCATTATAATACCTCTAGTTGTAGCGTTTCTTTTTACTGTTCGTATTCCTAATGTAGAATCGTTAAGTTTTTTACCTCCAATCTACGCAACAATTAATGGTCTTACATCCATACTATTGATTACAGCTTTATGGGCTATTAAAAATAAAAAGATAAAATTACATGAAGGCTTGATGAAAACTGCCATTGGATTTTCTCTCCTTTTTCTTTTAATGTATGTGGCCTATCACATGACTTCTGATTCTACACCCTATGGTGGGGAAGGTGTAGTTCGTTACATTTACTTTTTTATTTTGATAACACATATTTTTTTGTCTATAGGAATTATTCCAATGGTTCTAATTACCTATGTAAGAGCCATCTCAAAACAATTTGCTGATCATAAAAAAATAGCACGTTACACATTTCCTATTTGGCTTTACATAGCTATCACAGGAGTGGTTGTATACCTAATGATTTCTCCCTATTATTAATAGTATGAAGTTAAAATTTTCACTTTTAATATTCTTTTTTTTGATATTTAGTGCTGATGTTGTTTATGGACAATGTTCTATGTGTAGAGCAGTACTTCAATCTGAAGAAGGTCAAGCTACCGCCAAAGGCATTAACAATGGGATCTTATATCTTATGGCGATACCTTATTTATTGGTCGGGATAGTTGGATGGAAAGTTTTTCAGATATTAAAAAAATAGTTTACGTTAAAATCGTTTATTAAATAAACTAGTGAGTTTTTGTGTAAAATTAGTCATGAATTTTTCTAAAGATCAAATTGAATCAATAGCAACTGTAATTGACAACCCAAGAGAAATTTTAAAACTTTATTTCATTTTTTTGGTAAACGATGTAACAAATACCATTTTAACTAGTCTATATTGTTAAGTTGGAAGAAATGATTGTATTTTTGACCAACCTTTAAGGTTAATTCTATGATTCAAATAAAAAATCTTCATAAATCATACAAAATGGGAAGCTCTTCCCTGCATGTTTTAAAAGGTATTAATTTTAATGTTGCTGAAGGTGAACTTGTTGCTATTATGGGTTCTTCAGGTTCTGGAAAGTCAACTTTATTAAATATTCTTGGAATGCTTGATGTAGCAGAAGAAGGGGATTATATTTTAGATAAAGTACCAATTAAAGATTTAAACGAGACCAAAGCAGCAAAATATCGAAACAAGTTTTTAGGATTTGTTTTTCAATCATTTAACTTGATCAATTACAAGACAGCCTTAGAAAACGTATCGCTCCCTTTATACTATCAGGGAGTGCCAAGAAAAGAGCGTCAACAAGAAGCATTAGATTATCTTGAAAAGGTTGGGCTCAAAGACTGGGCTACACATTTACCCAGCGAATTGTCCGGAGGTCAAAAACAACGAGTTGCTATTGCAAGAGCGCTAGCTTCAAAACCAAAGGTACTTTTGGCGGATGAACCCACAGGAGCACTTGATACAACGACTTCTTATGAAGTAATGGATTTAATTCAGAAAATTAACCAAGAAGGAAAAACGATTTTAGTTGTCACCCATGAATTAGATATTGCACAAATGTGTAAGCGGATTGTGCTTTTGAAAGATGGGGTAATTATTGAGGATAAAAAAGTAAAACAGGTTTTAGCTTCTTCATATGTTCAGTAGAGATAGGTGGCAAGAAATTTTTGAAACTATTAGTAAAAACAAGCTTAGAACGTTTTTATCAGGGTTTACTGTTGCGTTAGGAATTTTCATTTTTATTATTTTATTTGGATTGGGAAATGGACTTAAAAATTCTTTCCAAGAGTTTTTTCTTGATGATGCTAGTAATGCGATTTTTCTATACCCAGGAAAAACTTCTATGCCCTACAAGGGATTTAAAGCCAACCGTAAAATTGAGTTTGATAACGAAGATTTAGAGGACATAAAAACTAATTTTCCATTATTAATCGAGTATGTAACTCCTAGGATTACACGAAGTGGATTAACACGCTACAAAGGAGAAAACAATACTTATACGACAAGTGCCGTAGCACCAGGGCATCAATTTATTGAGAAGACAATTATCATGAAAGGACGCTATATAAATCAGTCTGATCTTGATAAAAACGCTAAACATGCTGTTATTGGGCGGCTAGTCGTTAAGGATTTATTTAAAACCGAAGATCCAATAGGAAAATACATTGATATAGGATCAAGCGTTTATAAAGTTATAGGTGTTTTTCAGGATGAAGGAGGAGATCGTCAAGAGCGCTATATATACATCCCCTATACAACACGTCAACTACTTGAAAAAGGAAATGATAAAATAGATCAAATTGTAGTAACTTTTCCTAAGGAATTTGGACACACTGGAGCATTAGCGCTGGAAAGCTCATTAAAAAAATACTTCAAGGATAAAAAATCCATCGATCCCCAAGATCCAAATGGGATCTATTTTCAGAACCTTACGGATGATTTAAAACAAAGTCAACAATTTGCAGTTGTACTTCAATTGATCGTAAGTTTTGTAGGTTTAGGGACCTTGATTGCTGGAATTATTGGGATATCTAATATCATGGTTTTTGTAGTAAAAGAAAGAACTAAGGAACTGGGTATCCGAAAAGCTTTAGGAGCAACTCCTCGCTCTGTAATTCAAATGATCCTTCAAGAGTCTGTTTTTATCACAACTATTTCAGGATACTTAGGTCTTTTATTAGGGATTTTTGTATTGGAAAGTATTGGATTAAAACTTGAAGATTTTTTCATAAAAAATCCTTTCATTGATGTTGGCACAGCTATTGCTGCAACCGTTGTATTAATCATTTTTGGGGCTGTTGCTGGATATATTCCAGCCAAACGAGCTGCTAGAATCAAACCAATAGTTGCTTTACGAGATGAATAGTTTAAAAGTCATATTTGATCGCGATACTTGGCAAGAAATTTTTGGTTCTATTTCCAAAAACAAAACACGTACCATAATTACTGTGATTGGAGTGCTGTGGGGTATTTTTATATATATCGCTCTTTCGGGAGCTGCGAAAGGATTAGACAATGGTTTTGAACGTCAGTTTGAAAATATTGCAATGAATTCAATGTTTGTGTGGGCACAACGTACTAGTATCCCTTATGATGGATTTAAAATAGGCAGGAGTATAGAGTTAAAGCTTTCTGATATTGATTATATAAAACAACGGATTCCAGAAGTTGAATTTATAGCTCCTCGAAATGCTAGAGGAGTTTTTGGTGGGTCCAGTCCTTTAGTTGTTCGGAATAGCAAGTCCAGTAACTATAATGTTTATGGAGATTTTCCAGAATACACCAAAATAGCAACAAAAAAAATATACGATGGGGGACGTTTTGTTAATGAAGAGGACATTCGTTATCGACGTAAAGTATGTGTAATTGGTGAGCGTACCCAAACTGAACTTTTTGAAAAAGATGAAAATCCCATCGGGCAATACATCAAAATTGATAATATATACTTTCAAGTTATAGGAGTACATAAGTTTGTACCAGGGGGAGGATTTGAAAGCGATGGAGATATCTTTATTCCATTTGAAACTTTTAGACAGATATACAACACGGGTGAAACAGTACAATGGTTTACCATTGCAGCTTATAATGATGCTGATGTGGTTGCCGTAGAAAAAGATGTAAAAGCCGCTTTAAAGCGAATTCATCGCGTTTCACCTAAAGATGAACGTGCTTTTGGTGGTTTTAATTTGGGAGAAATATTTAATAAAATAGTAGGATTTTCAAAAGGCATGACTCTTCTGTCTTTAATTGTTGGAATAGCAACAATAATTGCAGGAGTGATTGGAATTGGAAACATCCTATTAATTTCCGTAAAAGAACGAACTAAAGAATTAGGAGTTCGAAGAGCATTAGGGGCAACCCCTGGAGAAGTTCGTAATCAAATCATTTTAGAGTCGGTATTTTTAACAGTAATTGCCGGAGTTTTAGGTATAGTTCTTGGCGCATTAGTGCTGGCTGGAATTAACTCTGCAACTCAAGACATGACTGATTTTCCATACACCAACCCAACAGTTCCCATTCCTTTTGTATTAGGTGCTTTGTTTATCATGGTGTTTTTAGGAACATTAATTGGACTTATTCCAGCACAACGAGCTGTAAGTATAAAACCCATTGACGCATTAAGAGAAGAATAAAATAAATTAATATAATCAACACATGAAAATTTTAAAATATATTGGAATTGCACTTCTAATTTGTGGTATCCTATTTGCCGCAGCTTATTTTATAAAAACAAATAACAAGTCTGTTATTGAATATGAAACGCAATCAACAATTGTCACATCAATTGAGAGAAAAACTGTAGTTACTGGAAAAGTAATTCCAGAGGATGAAGTTGAGATTAAGCCACAAATTCAAGGAATTATAGAAACCCTTTTTGTTGAAGAAGGAGATTTAGTAAATACAGGAGATTTGTTAGCTCGAATTAAAGTCGTTCCTAATGAGCAAAATTTAAATAGTGCTCAAGGACGTTTGGCCAATTCCAAAATTGTATTGAAAAATTCTAAAATTGACTTCGATAGAAGTAAAGATTTATTTTCAAAAGGAATTATTTCAAAACAAGAATTTGAAAATTCTGAACTGCGATATAGCCAATCTAAACAAGATGTTTCTAATGCAACCTCTGATTTGCAAATTATACGTTCTGGATCCGCAGGAGGAGCTGCTTCCGCAAACACAAACATTCGGGCAACTGTTCCTGGAACAATATTGGAAATCCCTGTGGAGGAAGGGTTTCAAGTTATTGCAAGTAACAGCTTTAACGCAGGAACTACGATTGCAACAATTGCTGACTTAAATAAAATGATTTTTGAAGGTAAAGTAGATGAAGCTGAGGTTGGAAAATTAAAAGTTGGTATGCCTTTGGAAGTTAATCTTGGTGCAATTGAGGATCAATCCTTAGAGGCTAAGCTGAAGTTTATTGCTCCTAAAGGGAACGAGGAACAAGGGGCTGTACAATTCATTATCGAGGCGGATTTATTTTTAAATGATTCTATTTTTATTCGTGCTGGCTATAGTGCTAATGCATCTCTTGTTTTGCAACGTAAAGATAGTATTATGGCAATACCTGAATCTTTATTACAATTTGATAGAGAAACCGAAAAACCGTACGTTGAAGTATCTGTAGGGGAACAAAAATTTGAAAGAAGGGATGTTGAAATTGGTATTTCAGATGGAGTGAATGTTGAGATTCTTTCTGGTTTAACCAAAGAAGATTTAATTAAAGTCTGGAACAAAACAGAACCTATTAAAAAAGGGGATGATACAAAGGAGGAAGATCAATAAATAATAATTCTAGAAGGGGAAATCCTATTTAGCTTAATATAGATTGCTTTAAATGCACTCTACAATAAAAAAAAATACGCGATGAAAATATTTGCAACCTTATTACTTTCTTTAACCACATTAATTCTTTCAGGACAAACTAAAGCCTATACACTTGAAGAATGTGTTTTGCTTGCTTTAGATAAAAACATCAGCATCAAGCAGTCTGAAATAGAAATTGAAAGCGCAGCCATTGATAGAGCAGATGCTATTGGAGGTTTTTTACCTAGAATAAGTGCCCAATCTCAACACATATGGAATAATGGATTAAGTCAAAATATTACTAATGGTCTTATTGAAAATTTAACAACACAATTTTCTTCTTTTGGAGGAAATATTGGGCTAACAATTTTTAATGGAAATCAGAATATAAATCAACTTTCACGAGCAAATTTAAATTTGATCTCACGCCAATACCAGTTGGATGATATGAAAGATGATATTAGCCTTTTTGTCGCTAACGCATATTTACAAGTAATGTTTAACAGAGAGTTGGAACAAGTTCAACGATACCAACTTGAAATTACAAAAGAGGACTTAAAGAGGACACAAATACGTATTGATGCGGGTGTTTTAACTCAAGCTGATATTTTTGAAATCGAAGCTAATCTTGCTTCACAAGAACAAGCCCTAGTTCAAGCTGAAAACAATTACCGTTTGTCCCTCATCAGTTTAGCACAACTTTTACTAATAACAGATTACGAGAACTTTGAAATTGCTGATGAAGATTTTGAAATTCCTTTTTCAGATATTCTTTCACAAAAGCCAAAGGACATTTATGAAAAGGCACTAACCATACGAAATGACATCAAGCTTGGAGTCGCTAATATTGAAGTTGCAAAAAAAGATATTTCTTTAGCTAAAGGTGCTTTAATGCCATCCTTGACAGCTTTTTATAATTATAACACTAGAATATCTTATTCAGATCGTTTTATCCAAACTGGAAACTTAATAGAATCTCCAATCGGATTTGTAAAAGGTACAGGTGAATCTGTAGTTACTCAATTTTCTGAGCGTGAAATAGCAAAACCCCTTTCTTTTGGAACTCAATTTGGTCAGAATGATGGACAAAGTTATGGTCTATCTCTCAACATCCCAATATTCAACGGTTCTTCTGTTAGAAATAATATCAAAAGAAGAGAGCTGAATTTAAGGAGAGTTGAAAATCAATTTGAACAAACAAAGTTAGATTTAGAAAATACTGTAAACCAGGCCTTTCTAAACACTCAAGGAGCAATTAAGTTTTATGAAGCTTCTGAAAAAACATTACGTGCAAGAGAGGAAGCGTTTCAAATTGCACAAAATCGTTTTGAAGCAGGAGTAATGAATTCTTTTGATTTTATTCAAGCGAAACAACGGTATCAAATATCAGCTTCAGATATTGTAAGAGCCAAATTTGATTATATTTTCAAGCTTAAAGTGCTTGAGTTTTATTTTGGTCTTAAATTATAGTTTTCTAATCTTGGGAAAATAATAATGTGATCAAGCTTATTGTTTTTTTATTATCTTCAATATGATAAATAAGAAAAACAAATAGATGATGAAAGCAACTCCTAAGGCCATATACGAAAGCGAACACAAAGAAATTCCCGGGAATCCTTCAACTGCTAAATCAAGTGCTCTAAAACTGAATATTCGCTCAAACAATGAACCTCTTCGTTTGTTAACGGAAACAGAGTGGAGTTTCTGGCGAGAGAAAGGATATGTAGTTATAAAGAATGCAATTTCAAAAACGCAAGCACTAGATACTGCTGCATTTATATGGGAGTTTGAAGAGAAAGACCCAACAAACTCAGATACATGGTATAGTTCACCTCGAGCTGAAATGAAAATGAAGGAGCTTGCAGGTACAGGAATGGTTGAGGTATATAATAACCAGCAGCTATGGTCAAATAGACAAACTCAAAAAATATATGATGCTTTTGTTGATGTCTGGGGTACTGAAAAATTATGGGTTACAATAGACCGTGCCAATTTAAATTTCCCTATTAAAGAGGGTTTTGAATATAAGGGCTTTATTCATTGGGATTATGATCCTGATACTAAGCCACAAAATGTTCAAGGTGTTATTGCTTTATCCGATCAAACAGACCCCAATATGGGCGGTTTTCAATGTATTCCATGGTTGTATCAAAACTATAATACATGGAAGCTGAGTCAGCCTGAAGATCGAAATCGTTTTCAGCCTGATGTAACAGATTTAGAAGATAAAATAGAAAAAGTAGCACTAGAGGCTGGAGATTTACTCATTTTCAATAGTTTACTTGCACACGGCATTCGTCCCAATCGATCTAAAGATAAAGTGCGTATTGCACAATATATCTCAATGATGCCTGCAGAAGAAAATAATGAGGCATTAAAAAAATGGAGGATTAATTCATGGGAAAATAGAATTGCTCCTGAAGGATATGCTTTTCCTGGTGACCCCAGAAATTGGGAGCAAACGCGATATGAAAAAGCGGTTTTAAATCCCTTAGGAAAAAAGTTATTGGGCTTGGAAAAATGGTAATTAGGTTATAAAATAAAAATGGATTTAAAGTTAAAGGGTAAAATCGCATTTATTTCTGGTTCTACCTCTGGGATAGGATTTGCAACCGCTAAGAATCTACTAGTAGAAGGAATGGAAGTCTATATTAATGGACGTACTTCTAAGAGTGTTTCTTCAGCAGTTAAAAAATTGAAAAATCAAGTTAATGGTGCTAAAGTATTTGGATTAGTTGCTGATTTTAATAATCCTGAAGAAGTTCGAGACCTATTAAACAAACTTCCTGAAGTAGACGTCTTGATTAACAATGTAGGAATTTATGATTCTCAGTCCTTTTTTGAAACCTCTACTGAGCAGTGGAACGATCAAGTCCAGGTCAATTTTATGAGTGGAGTCAAACTTTCACAGTATTATCTTCAAAAGATGCTGAATAAAAATTGGGGCAGAATTATTTTTATTTCAAGTGAGTGTGCTTATTTGGTGCCAATTGATATGATTTCTTACAGCACTACAAAAGCCGCAATGCATGCTTTATCACGAGGTTTGGCTCAATTAACTAAAGGGACAGAGGTTACCGTAAATGTTATTGTACCGGGCTCCACATTGAGTGAAGGGGCTAAAGATTTTTTAGCAAACAAAGCAAAACTTGAGGGAGTAAGCCAAAAAGAAGTAGAACAGACTTTTTTTTCAGATGAAAGAACACAATCTTTATTAGAACGTTTTGCTTCTGTTGATGAGGTATCAAATCCAATTATTTATCTTTGTAGTCCACTTTCTATCGCAACAAACGGTAGTGTTTTAAAAGTAGATGGTGGAAGTTCTGGAGGCATTTTATAGCCTACAATAAATTTTATGGCTTATATTTTACATCTTGATACAACAACCAAAAAGTGCTCGGTATCCCTTGCCTCAAATGGACAATTATGTTCTAAAAAAGAACTTTTGTCTGAGTCTTTTAGCCATAGTGAAAAACTGCATGTTTTTATACTAGAAGTCCTCGATGAGGGAGGAATTGAAGCGGCTCAATTAGCGGCCATTGCAATTAGTAAGGGTCCAGGATCATATACTGGTCTTCGTATTGGAGTTGCTGCAGCTAAAGGACTTTGTTTTGCCTTAGACCTTCCTTTGATAGCTATTAATACATTAGAGTTAATGGTGCAACCTCATATTATAGAAGAAGACACCTATATTATCCCTATGTTGGATGCAAGGCGAATGGAAGTATATACAGCTATTTTTGATTCTAATAAAAATTGGGTTGAAGAAACTTCAGCACTCGTTTTATCGGATGCTTCTTTTCAACATTCAGTTGGAAAACATCCTTGTTTAATTATCGGTGATGGAGCTGTCAAATTTGAAAGCCTTCTCCCTAAAATAAATGCACATTTCACTAAGGAAGTACATTATCCATCATCTGATGATATGCTTGATTTAGCCTTAAAAAAGTTTGAGAAGAGAGAATTTGAGTCTCTTGCTTATTTTGAACCTTTTTATTTAAAAGATTTTCAAACGACACCCCAAAAAAAATAAAATTATCCGTTTACAGCAATTACAGTTGCTATTTTACCTGGCATCATCTCTTTGAGCATTGTTTCTATTCCGTTTTTTAGTGTAAATGTAGAGGATGGGCAACCACTACAGGCACCTTGAAGAACAACATGTACTTCTTTTTCCACTTCATCATAAGAGTCAAACATAATATTGCCTCCGTCTGAAGCAACTGCTGGCTTAATATACTCATCTAAGATAGAAACGATTTGTTCTTCTGTAGCAGTCAGGTTTGAAGATTGATTTTTTTGATCAATTTCTATAGCGATAGGAGCTTCAGTTAGAATTACATTTCCTTCCTCTATAAAGGCACGGATAAACTCACGAACTTCCATGACAACCTCCTCCCATTCAGTTACCTCAAATTTAGTAATAGAAACATAGTTAGCATCTATAAACACTTCCTTTACAAAAGGGAGGTGAAATAATTTCTGTGCTAAAGGTGCATTTTTGGCTTCATCAATATTTTTAAATTCTACACTATGTGAAACAAGCGGTTTGTTTGCCACAAATTTCATTACGGCAGGATTAGGAGTGCTTTCTGCATAGACACTTACTGGAATTTTATCATTTCGTTGCGTTTCAATGACTACACCTCCTTCATTGAGATAGGTTTGAAGTTGTTCTTTTACCTCATCAATGACCTCTTCCCATTCCAGTATATCAAATCGCTCAACACTGACTTTCTTTTCAGACAGACTTACGGACTTTACAAAGGGTAAATAAAATAATTGTTGAATCAAAGGTGCACCTTTGGCTTCATCAATGTTTTTGAAATGTACTATTTCTTTGGGTCCAATTTCTTGATCCACTTCGAAATGAGCCCAACGATTTCCTTTTTCAGATTTAGTTGTAAGTCGAAAAATTTTCATCTTTTTTTTTCAAAAATAGCGAAAGCATAGCGAATTACCCTCTGAAACGAAAGACATATTTATGGTAAATCTTTTGTATTTTGGAGTAAAAAATAATTTATGTTGATAAAGACAGTTCGCGGTTTCACTCCTTCCTACGGAGAAAGATGTTTTATTGCGGAAAATGCAACCTTAATAGGAGATCTTGTTATGGGAGATGAATGTTCTGTTTGGTATCAAGCAGTGATTCGTGGGGACGTTAATTCAATTAGAATTGGCAATCAAGTTAATATTCAAGATGGAGTAGTCATTCATGCCACTTATAAAACAGCTTCTACTTTGATCGGAAATAAAGTTTCTATAGGCCACAATGCTATTGTTCATGGCTGTACTATAAAAAATAATGTTTTAGTGGGCATGGGGAGTATCATAATGGATCATTGTGTTGTAGGGAGTAATAGTATTATTGCTGCTGGAGCAGTAGTAACCCAAAATACAATTATACCCCCCGGTTCAATTTATGCCGGAATACCCGCAAAGAAAATTAAAGATATAGATTTGAATCTTCAAGAAAATGAAATTGAACGTATCGCTCAAAATTATTTGAAATACGCCTCATGGTTTAAATGACTCCATAAAAAAAGCCAGCCTTAGGCTAGCTTTTAAATTGTATAATGTGATAGTATTAAAACCCTAATTCAGTCTTAACGTCAGTCATTAAATCTTTTCCTGAAGCAGTAATAACACTTCCACCAGGACTTGAATCTAATACATAATCATATCCTTGAGCTCCCGCTACTTTTTCGATTGCAACCCTTGCTTTTTCATATAATGGTCGCATCATTTCAGCAGAACGCTTTTGTAGTTCTTGAGAAGCTGTTTCTCTGAATTCCTGAATACGTTGTTGCATTTCTTGTAATTCGATTTGACGTTGCTGATTAATTAATTCAGTTTGGTTTTGTGCATCACCTTGGTAGCTTTGTGCTTTGGTTTGGAATTCTTTTACAGAAGTTTCCATTTCGTTTGCATACTGATCTTCAAGTTTTTTAAGCTCATTTTGAGCGGCTATAACTTCAGGCATTTCACTGATTAATTCCTGAGTATTTATGTGTGCTACTTTAGATTGGGCCATTATGTTTAATGGTGCAACTAATAATAACAAGCTAACAATAAGTGTGGATAAATGTTTCATAAAGTGATAAGTAAAATTTAATTGTTGGAGGTACTTGTTTTGGATTTTAATACCTCTAGTTGATCCTTTTTATTTTGAATTCGTTGTTGTCTATTTATTCTTTTTATAACCAGGTCGCTAATATCGTAATTTTTTGCGGAATATAACATAGTTACATTGGAAGATCGATCAAAAATAAAATCATATTTTTTTTCTTCTGCAATCAATTTTACAACACTCATTACCTGATCCTGAACGGGTTGTATTAATTTTGACCTTTGGATGATCATATCTCCTCTTGGTCCAAAGCGTTTTTCTTGAAGGTTTACGATTTCAGATGCAAAATCATTAATTTCCAGATCTCGATCATTAATTAACTCTGGCGTAAGTAGAATTCGCTCTGTATTTAACTGATCCTGAAATTGTTTTAATTGAATTTTTTTAAGTTCAATTTCTTTTTTCCAATTGGCTACATTTTTATCTAATAATTGACTTGCTTCTTGATATTCATCAATACTCTCCAATATAACATTCATGTCAATATAACCTACTCTAGTTCCTCTTTGAGCGTGAGCATGAACACTCATTAAAAGAATGATATTAATCAATAGCGTTTTATGTAGGTTAATTCTCATAGTTATTATAACGTAAAGTTATCTAACTTATTTTGAGTAAATGAAAATTACAGTCTTTATAATTTGTTAAAATCTCTGGCCAATGATGAAATGCGTTTCCCAGCCATTTGGAGTTGTTAAATTTGGGTTTGAATTATCAAATCCATAGCCAAAATCTATTCCTAGTAATCCAAATGCAGGCATAAATATTCGAATACCTGCTCCTGCAGAACGTTTTGAATTAAAGGGGTCAAAATTTCTAAAGCTATCATATCCATTACCCGCTTCTAGAAAGCTTAATGCATAAATCGAGGCACTTGGTTTTAAGGTAATAGGATAGCGTAATTCGATAGAAAACTTATTGTAAATCACAGATCCATCATTTCCGGACAACGATTGATTAGGATACCCTCTCAGTGCAATAGTTTCTCTTCCGTCTAATGCATAACTAACCATTCCATCTCCTCCTAAAAAGAATCTCTCAAAAGGAATATTTCCTCTGCTTTGGTTGTAAGCACCTATGAATCCAAAGTCAGCTTGAGTTTTTAAGATTAATTTTTCATAAATTGGTGTATACCAGGTACCGTTAAATTTTATCTTATAGAATTCCAACCATTTGAACTTTTCTTGATCAATTTTTGCTATTAAAGGATTTCCATTGGCATCCTGAAATTCCGGAAGATCACCTAAATTTGAATAGTCTGTTCCGGTGAAAAGTGAATAGGGAGGAGTGAATTTTCCAGTTATATTAAATGAAGAACCTCCTGTTGGGAAAATAGGGTTAATCCTAGTATTGTCTCTAGACAAACTCACCGTATATGCAAGATTATTTGCTTCTCCATCTCCGAAAGTAAAAAGGCCAGTATAATAATTTTTTAGGTTATAATATTGAAAGGAAACGGCTTGAGATAATTGGAAGAAGTCATCGGGAACACGCAAACGTTTTGCTAAACCTAAAGTTATACCGCTAATTTGGAATGACTGACTTTTATCTGCTAAACCTGTAAAATAATCATAACGATATTGGATGGTATGCTGAAGAGAAGTTGAAAATTGGACGGGCTGTTGTCCGCCCAACCATGGTTCAGCAAAACTAAAACTATAGGTGCTGTAAAATTGACTTGCTTGGAGTCTTAGGGCTAGGTTTTGACCATCTCCCATGGGTAATGGTTTATATGCTTTTTTGTCAAAAATATTTCGCATGGAAAAGTTATTGAACGAGAGTCCAAGGGTTCCAATAAATCCACCCTGACCATATCCACCTTGTAATTCTATCTGACTAGCTCCTGATTCTACTAAATCAAATCGGACATCAATTGTTCCGGCATTTTGATCTACATTTTCCATTTGCGGGTTGATCTGCTCTGCGTCAAAAAAGCCTAGTTGTCCAAGCTCTCTAACTGTTCTGACTAATTTATCTTTGCTGTAAAGGTCCCCAGGCTTAGCTCTCATTTCACGATAGATGACATGATCGTTAGTTTTTGTGTTTCCCTCAACTACAATTTTGTTGAAATTAGCCAATTTTCCTTCTGTAATTCTAATCTCAAAATTAATGGTATCATTAATGGCACTTACTTCAACTGCATTAATGTTAGAAAATAAATAACCGCTGTTTTGGTATAAGTTTGTAATATCATTACCATCCGGTTTAGAATTATCAGCAATACGTTTCTTTAATAAAATACCATTGTAAACATCTCCTTTTTTTAAACCAAGGATTTGTTGGAGGATTCTATTGGAATAGATAGTATTTCCAATAAATTTAATATCACCAAAATAATACTTATTTCCTTCCTCTATTTCTAGATTTAAGTCAATAGTGTTTGAGTTTGACTCATTTGGGATTAATGTATCAGATATTACTCGCGCATCACGATATCCTTCCTCTTTGTAAAAATCAATTAGCTTGGTTAGATCTTCTTTGAAATCATTTTTAATGAATTTAGATTTTTTCCAAAAACGCACTGACTTTTTGTGTTTTGTGTTTTTGAATTTTGATTGTAGTTTTTTGGTTGAAAAAACTTCATTTCCATCAAAGTTAATTTCTTGAATTTTAACTCTAGGACCTTTATCAATGTTGACAACCATTTTGTAAGCATTCCCTTCAAGTGTGTCTTTTATGGTGTTAAGAACCACCTTAGTATTTAAGAACCCCTCTTTTTTATATTTGTTTTGAATATAATTTTGAGTATTTGTTAGAAAGCTTTCAGAAAGTTTCTTACCCACTGTTAATTCTGTGTCAGATATAATTGATTCTATACGCCCTTTTTTAATCCCCTTTATTTTTACATCAGACAGGGTGGGGAGTTCTTCAATTTCTAACTCAATTGAAATGTTATTTCCCTCTACTTTGGTAACATAGAAATTGATGTCACTAAATAATTCTAATCCCCAAAGTTTATTGATAACACTACTCACATCCTCTCCGGGCAGTGCTATTTTTTGTCCTTTTCTCAAGCCGCTGTAAGAAATTACCGTTTGGGCATTGAAGGTTTGAAGTCCCGAAACAAGGATAGAGTCAATGACATACGTTCTTCCCTTCTTGAAGTCGTCTGTCTGTGCTTGTACATACCCTCCCAAGAAGAGGAATAACCCTACAAATAAAAATTTGTATCTCATTTTATGTTGTGAGTTGTTCGCTCGTTTTTCCAAATCGTCGTTCTCTTTTACCGTAGTTTATTAATGCTTTTTTTAGATCTTCTTTTGAAAAATCTGGCCATAATGTTGTAGTAAAGTATAATTCAGCATAGGCAATATGCCATAATAAAAAATTACTTATTCGCTCTTCTCCACTTGTTCTAATTAACAAATCTACAGCAGGTAAATAATGGGAGTAAAGATGCTCATTAATCATGGACTGGTCAACTTTTTCAGGTGAAATTATACTATTTTTAACTTTATTAGCGATGGTTCTCATAGCATTGGTAAGTTCCTCCTTTGCACCATAATTTAGTGCTAAAGTAAGTGTTAGGCCTGTGTTGTCTTTTGTTTTTTCAACCACATAGTTAAGTTCCTCACGAACCAAGTGGGGAAGTCCCTCAAGGTCACCTATGGATTTTAATTTGATGTTATTATTATTTAAACGGTTAAACTCTTTTTTGAGTGAACTAAGAAGAAGGCGCATCAAAATTCCAACTTCATCTTCTGGACGGCTCCAGTTTTCAGTTGAAAAGGTAAATAAAGTAAGGTATTTGATTCCATTATCCGCAGCTTCTTCAATGATTTCTCTAACCGCTGAAGCCCCTTTTTTGTGGCCCATACCACGCTGTTTACCACGTTGGTTAGCCCAACGTCCATTTCCGTCCATTATGATAGCGACATGTTCCGGTAATTTTTTCATTTATTCTTTACAATAACATGGAAGATCGCCAAAGGTAAATGAAATTGTCAAACCCGTAAAAATATACCAATCATTATTCATGATATTTCCAAATTTATATTCTTCAACATCTGCAAATTCATTCTCAGGATTACTTCCATCTAGATTATCTGTTAATGTATATCGCGCTCCCATTTCAAAGCCAATCACAAAAAGGGGGTTTGGATTTATTTTGAAACCAAGTAAAAGCGGAAATGCTATTTTTTCGTCTGTACCGTAATTATTATAGGTAGGCGGGTCATAGGGTCCATTTGGTGTAAGATAAAATTGATTGTATCTAAAATAACTAATTCCATAAAAAATATAAGGTGTAAAATTTAATGTTTCATCGTGAAGATTAAATTCAAAAAAATTAATTTCAATGCCCATCATTGCTTCTTGAATACTGTTATCCATTTTATAGGATCTGGAGAAGCGATTTATGTCACTATTTTGAAATTCGTTTTCTACTAAATTTGTAAATGAAAAACCAGCACGAAGTGAGTATCTGTCTGTGGCATTCCATTTATAAACTAATCCAAAAGCGGGTGAAT
Source organism: Flavobacteriaceae bacterium (assembly GCA_018646605.1). Taxonomy (GTDB): domain Bacteria; phylum Bacteroidota; class Bacteroidia; order Flavobacteriales; family Flavobacteriaceae; genus MS024-2A. Next base: position 53,382 of record JABGUL010000002.1, on the reverse strand, counting down.
TTGGATTTACATACCTGTCTGTTCCAACATCACCAACGTAATTACTAAACCCAACAAAAGCTCCTATCTCATGAAATTGAGCGGTCATATTTACCATGGAAAAATAGATAAAAATGGTAAAGACAAGTTTTAGTATTTTGAGCTTAATCATCAATGTTTTAAGACAAGGGTTACTTGCACTATATAAACATCAAAACCACTTTTTTATTGTGTATTTCGTGAGTCTTGTCCCCAAAAAAGTTTTTCACGAAGCGTATCAAAAAAGAAGGCTCCTTCAAGTTGAACAGTTTGAATTGAAAAAGGGGCTTTTTTTAAATAAATATCATTTCCATTTTCAAGGGTTAAAATCCTTGAGTCTAATGACAGTAAATGGGTTTTATCTCGTCCGTTGACAGTAATTTTAATTTCAGTAGAATCCGGTATTATCAGTGGACGCATATTAATATTGTGTGGTGCTATAGGATTCAAAATCCAACAAGAAGAATTAGGGGAAACTATTGGCCCTCCACTACTTAAGGAATATCCTGTGGATCCAGTTGGGGTAGATACAATTAGTCCATCAGACCAGTATGTGGTGAGATGTTTTCCGTCTAATTCTGCATCAATACTAAGCATTGAGGTAGTGTTTTTTCTATTAATACTAACTTCATTGAGTGCAAAACCAATTTCTTCTAGAGCACTTACAGGAATTTTTGTGCTTACTTCAAGTAAAGAGCGATCAATGAAGGTGTATTTCCCATTAAAAAATAAATCCAATCCTTCAGCTAAAACATCACGATGTAAGGAAGTTAGAAACCCCATGCGCCCTGTATTAATCCCAAAAATGGGAATTTCAGAATTTCGAACAACAGTAACTGATCTCAAAAGGGTACCATCCCCTCCAATAGAAAAGAGAAAATCAATATTGGATTTAAGGATTTCATTGTCATCAAAATAGGAATAACGTTCTTGATCTTCACCAAGGTGCTTCTTAAGCCGATCAACCAATACGATAGTATGATGATGCGTTTCCAGATATTCAATGACCGTTTTGATGTAGGTCAGTGTTTCTGGAGAAAAAAATGCGCTATAGATCGCTATATTCATAACTAATTTACTTGTGGTAAAGGTACAAAAGTAGAAAGAATCGTGATTAGCAAGCTCAAAAACTATTGAAGCCAATAAATAACTCCTCTTTTTTTCAAAGTCCCCATTGAAGTCCTTATTTTTACAAAAAAAATAATGGTTTCACTTAGCGTTAACATTAACAAAGTAGCGACCCTTCGCAATGCACGAGGAGGTAATGTTCCAAATTTGCTTGAGGTTACAAAGGATTTACAACGATATGGAGCGCAAGGAATTACCATTCATCCACGCCCCGATCAGCGTCATATACGATTTGAAGATGCATTTGCCCTTCCTAATGTTGTTACCACTGAATTTAATATTGAAGGGAATCCCATACCAGAATTTATTGAGATGGTTCTTGAAATCAGACCTACTCAAGTTACTTTAGTTCCTGATGGGAATGATGTTTTGACATCAAATGCAGGTTGGGATACGTTAACAAATAAAGATTTTTTAACTCCAATAATTAAACGGTTTAAAGAGGCTGGAATTCGAACGTCTGTTTTTGTGGATCCCATTGTTGAGATGGTTGAAGGTGCATTTGAAATAGGTACAGACAGGATTGAATTGTACACCGAAGCCTTTGCCTCAAGATACGATCAAGACCCCAATAAAGCTATTACGCCATATATTGATGCCGCTAAAAAAGCGAATCTATTAGGGCTAGGTATTAATGCAGGTCATGATTTAAGTCTAGACAACATAGCTTTTTTTGCTAAAAATATTCCTGGACTTCTCGAAGTCTCAATTGGTCACGCATTAATCTGCGAAAGCCTTTATTTAGGATTTGAAAATGTAATCCCTATGTATCTTCAACGTTTATCCTCTTGAGTATTCTTCATAGTAATATAATTGGTGATTACGGGAAGGACTTGTTAATTCTTCACGGTTTTTTAGGGATGGGTGATAATTGGAAATCCCATGCTAAGCAATGGGCATCCTTAGGGTATCGTGTTCATTTAATAGATCAACGTAATCATGGGAGAAGCTTTTGGAGTTCTGATTTTACGTATCCAATTTTAGCTAAGGATATTGTTGATTATTGTTCACACCATCAATTAGAAAAAGTTAGAGTATTGGGCCATTCTATGGGTGGAAAGACGGTAATGCATTTGGCGTGTTCGTATCCTAATTACATACATTCTTTTATTGTTGCCGATATTGCCCCTAAAAAATACAGCCCACATCATCAGCAGATTTTAAATGGACTTGGTCATCTTGATTTCAGTCAAATAGGCACCCGAAACGAAGCTGACAAAGCCCTTTCAGAATATGTTAAAGACCTTGGGACACGTCTCTTTTTATTAAAAAATTTACATTGGGAAAGCAAAGAGAAATTAGGTCTTCGATTGAATATAGATGTACTGAAAAATGTAAACGAGTCAATAGGAGAAGGGCTACAACCGAATGACATATCAATTCATTCTTGTCTTTTCGTTAAAGGTGAAAATTCAGATTATATTTTGGAAAACGACACACCTATCATCAAACATCATTTTCCTAATGCAGAACAAATTTCAGTCCCCAATGCCGGACATTGGCTACATGCTGAGAACCCTACCTTCTTCTTTGAGGTAGTTACATCATGGTTACAAAAACATTAATATTTTAACACTATTCACTCAAAACGTGATATTTGTTTCAGGATTCGGTGATCCAATGAACATATCCTACTTTTGTAATAAAATTAGAAAAAATGAATGCCATAATTAGACCTGCCATAGCTTCAGACAGTAAGGCGATTATCTCATTAATTAATGAGCTTGCGCTTTTTGAAAAGGAACCTGAAAGTGTGAATTTAGTAGAATTAGACATTGAAAAGTATGGTTTTGGAGGTGCTCCCTTATTTGAATGTTTGGTTGCTGAACTTGAAAATGAGGTAATTGGGATGGCCTTGTTTTATCCAAGATTTTCAACCTGGAAAGGCCCTACTTTTCATTTGGAAGACTTGATTGTTTCAGAGGAGTTTAAAGGGAAAGGCTTTGGAACGCAATTGTATACTGCTTTTATTCGTCACGCACATAAAACTGGTGTGCAGCGAATTGAATGGAATGTTTTGGATTGGAATACTCCTGCAATTAAATTTTACGAAAATAGTGGTGCAAAAGTATTACAAGATTGGAATACCGTTCAAATGGATGCTCAGGCGATGAAAAATTATTTAGCAAAAAAGGATTAGTTCATGAAAGTATTTAAGTTTGGAGGGGCATCGGTCAAAGATGCTGCAGGAGTAATAAATTTAGTTAATGTTTTAAAAACTATTGGATACAAGGATACCTTGGTGGTTGTTTCAGCGATGGGCAAAAGCACAAATGCGTTAGAGGATATTATTAAACAATATTTTCAAGACAAATCTAAGACTCCTTCAAGTATTTTACCCCTTAAAGAATATCACTTACAAATTGCAAAGGATTTATTTCCTGATCAAAAAAATGAAATCATTGATGTTATTCATGAGTTGTTTGAAGAATTACTTTCTTTTTTAAAGAGTAATAAGTCTCCAGACTACAGTTTTGTTTATGATCAAGTGGTTAGTTTTGGAGAGCTTTTATCTACTAAAATTATTCATCACTTCCTACGTCATCAAGGATTAGAAAGTTTCTGGCTAGATGCTCGTAATTGCATCAAAACAGATGATTACTATCGTTCTGCAAACTTGAACTGGGATGTGACTCAATCCAACATTCAATTACAAGGGGGAAATGAATCCTTGGTGGTCACGCAAGGTTTCATTGGAAGTAATTCGAATAATTTCACTACAACTTTAGGTCGCGAAGGTTCTGATTATAGTGCAGCAATTTTTGGTTATGCTTTAAATGCCGAGTCAGTTACCATATGGAAAGATGTGCCTGGAGTGTTGAATGGAGACCCAAGAGAATTTCAGAATACCCAATTACTAAATCAAATTTCTTATCGTGAAGCCATTGAGTTGGCTTTTTATGGAGCTTCGGTAATTCATCCTAAAACCTTGCAGCCCCTTCAGCGAAAGGAGATTCCTTTATATGTCAAATCTTTTGAAAATCCTCTAGCTGCTGGGACCTCTGTTTCCAAGGGCAAAACGTTAGATCCTCACATTCCTTGCTATATTGTTAAAAAAGATCAAGTTTTGATACAGCTGTCCTCCATTGATTTTTCATTTATTGTTGAAGAAAATATTAGTTATATTTTTGGTTTACTTCATGAATATCAAATGCCGGTTGAGTTAATCCAAAATTCAGCGATTAGTTTTTCTGTTTGCGTGAATAATAAATACAAGCGTTTGGAAGAATTAGTTCTTGTGCTACGCTCTAGGTTTAATGTAGAAGTTACAGAAGCAGTGGATTTATTCACCATCCGTCATTTTGATTCTAAGGCCTCTCAGTTTATTAATAATAAAGGGAAGCAAATATTGTTAGAACAACGTACGAGTGAGACTGCACAGTTCATTATTAAAACGTAATTATCTTACTAAATTTGATTTAACAAAGTCTTTACAAAACAATTTAATTTCTTCTCTTGTTGCTCTAAACGCATCTTTTACTTCATCATCGGACCCTTTTAGTTTTGAAGGATCTGAAAAGTTATGATGAATACGGACTGCATTTTTTGATGGAATTACAGGACAGTTTTCTGCAGCATGGTCACATACGGTAATGATAAAATCAAAATCAATATTTTTGTATTCATCTACATGATTTGAGGTGTGACTACTTAAGTCAATTCCTTCTTCTGCCATCGTTTTAGTGGCATTAGTATTTACACCATGTGTTTCGATACCTGCAGAATATATATTTACTGTTCCTCCAGTAAAATACTTGAGCCAGCCATGCATAATTTGGCTTCTGCATGAATTTCCAGTACAGAGTACTAAAATATTTTTTGTTGAATTCATAATGCTTTGATTTTATCTACAATGGTTTGTGCAAGTTTACGATGACTTTCTACTGTCCAGCCTCCTACGTGAGGGCTCAGAAGGACATTGTCGGCTGAAAGTAAAAAATCAAGGGCTTCTGGACGATTTTTTATATTGAATATAGAATGAAACGATGCTGATTCGTATTCCAGAACATCCAAGCCCGCTCCTAGTATTTTTCCAGAGCGAAGACCAGCGACTAAATCTTGGGTTACCACTGCTTTCCCTCGAGCGGTATTAATAAACCAAAAAGGATATTTCATTTTTGATATGAAGGCTTTATTTATCATATTTTCGGTTTGCTTACTTTGTGGAATGTGTAAGCTCAGCACCTGCACTTCATCCATAAGAGTCTGTAGATCCACTTGAGTTGCATTTTCATCACCAATATTTGGAAGAATATCATGACAAAGAACCTTTACATTAAACCCTTTTAATTTTTCCGCAAAGTTTTTCCCAGTATTTCCATAGCCAATAATACCAACCTTTTTATTTTCTAGCTCAAATCCACGGTGCACTTCTCTAAGCCATTTTCCTTGCTGAATGCTATGATGTCCCAAACGGAGTTTGTTCATTAGACCTAACAACAAGCCAATAGCGTGTTCTCCAACTGCATTTCTATTTCCTTCAGGAGCAGCAATTAGGTGGATGTTTTTTGATTGCGCATATTTTACATCTATATTTTCAAGGCCAGCACCAACACGAGCAATAAAGCGAAGGTTTTGTGCTGTATCAATAAATTTTTTGTCAATGGGAAAACGACTTCGAATTACCATGCCATCATACGTATTGATGGTCTTTAAAATTTCCTCTAAAGGAGTAGTGTAAGCTAAATCATTATGATAGCCCAGACGTTCTAATCTTTCTAGCATTAAAGGATGATTTTCATCAACATGTAGAATTTTTAATGGACTCATTTAGAAGGCTAATACAAGTTTTGCAATATAGAAAAACAAGAAAATCCCAAAAATATCATTGGCTGTAGTAATAAAAGGTCCTGTGGCAATAGCAGGGTCGATGCCTTTTTTATCTAATAATATTGGTATGAAGGTGCCGATTAATGCTGCAACCACAATAACTAGCATCATTGAACCAGCAATGGTGAGGCTAACCAACAACTCTTGATTTATAATAATTCCAAAAATAATAATTACAAGCGCCAATGCAAATCCGTTAATTAGGCTGAGACCAATTTCTTTAAGCAATCGTTTAAAGGGAGAGCCCTTTACGGTATCATTGGCTAAACCTTGAACAATAATTGCAGACGATTGAACTCCTACATTTCCTGCCATGGCAGCGATTAGAGGGGTATAAAAAAATAAATTGCGTAACCTAGGCTGCTCCATTACGGATTCAAAATCTTGAAGAATAAAGACACTCCCTAATCCTCCCAAAAGACCTAAAAACAACCATGGAAGTCGTGCCTTTACTAATTCGTAAATTGTATCATCAGCCTCTACGTCATTTGAAATACCTGCGGCTAATTGATAATCTTTTTCTGCTTCTTCTTTGATCACATCCACTATATCATCAATGGTAATACGACCCACTAATTCCTTTTTATTGTTTACAACAGGAATGGCTTCTAGATCATATTTTGACATAATCTTTGCGACTTCTTCATTGTTCTGATCTACTGTAACAAAATCTACATTTGGGATATAAATATCTTTCACCTTATCTTTAGAATTGGCTGTAATTAAGTCTTTTAAAGAAAGTCTCCCTTTAAGTCTGTTTTTTTGATCTACAACGTAAATTGAATGAACGCGCGTTACATTTTCTGCTTGAGCGCGCATTTCATTTAAACACTTTAGTACGCTTAAATCTTCTTCAATCTTCACTAATTCTTTTGCCATCAGCCCACCGGCAGTATTTTCATCATATTTTAAGAGTTCACGAATGTCTTTGACATGTTCATCATCTTCGATTTGTGACATGACTTTTTCCTGTCGAGCTTCTGATAATTCAAGTATCATGTCAGCAGCGTCATCGGAATCCAATTCAGAAACCTCTTTTGCAATTTCTTTGGCGGAAAGATTTTCTAAAATTCTTTCTCTAGTGTCGGGATCAACTTCTGCAAGGGCATCGGCAGTAGTTTCACTTTTTAAAAGTTTTATGATGTAAGTTGCTTCATCAATAGAAAGATACTCTATGATTTCAGCAATATCGGCATAGTGAATTGACTTTAATTTTCTATTTAATGCAGTGTTATCTCCTTGTTCTATCAAGGACTTTATTGCTTCTAAAAAGAGTGTATCAACTTGAAATGTTCCCATGGCCAATTCTTTTTGTGAGTTGGATAAAGTCATCACCAGAGAGCTTCTCTGGCCGTAAATCAAAGATAGTATCTTCTCTCAATATATCAGGAAGATTCAGTGTTTTTAAACTGTTACGTAATGTTTTTCGCCTTTGTTGGAAACTTAATTTTACAATTTTGAAGAGAAGACCTTCATCACAATCTAAATTGAAATCTTCTTTTCTCACCATTTGCATTACTGCTGAATCTACTTTAGGCGGGGGACTAAAAACATGTGGAGGTACTGAAAACAAATAAGTAGTGTTATAAAATATCTGGGCAAGTACAGAGAGGATACCATATTTTTTTGAACCAGGAGGTTCACATATTCTTTCGGCTACTTCTTTTTGAAACATACCAACAAAAAAGGGTATTTGTTCTCTGTATTCCAATGTCTTAAAAACAATTTGTGTCGAAATATTATATGGAAAATTGCCAATGATGGCAAAGGGATGATCTCCAAATATTTTTTTTAATTTTATTTTTAAAAAGTCTCCTTCTGTAATCTTCGTGTCAATTTCAGAATAGTTGTTTCTTAAATAATTTACTGATTCAGAATCAATTTCAATAAGGTGAAGATTTTTTGTTTTGGGAACTAAAAATTGAGTAAGCACTCCCATTCCTGGACCTATTTCAAGAACTTTTTTATAATGATCAAACACTAATGTATCGGCAATTTTTTGAGCAATACTGAGGTCATTTAAAAAATGCTGCCCTAATTTTTTTTTTGCACGAACAGGTTTCATGATTGTTTACTTATTTGTTCCAAATGCGTTTCGAAAGACAAAACCTGTGTTCCAAATTTTTGTTGTATTTCCTTCTTGTGTTCCTTTGCTGCTGTTTCTAAGTAGTGTTGAAGTAGCTCTTTAGAATTAGCCTTATACTGCACTGCATAGGTTGGATCAGTTGTCTGGTCAATAAGCACCCTTAAAATAGTAACTTCTTTGAAATATTCAGTAGATAATACTTTAGGAATATAATAGGATTGCATCCATTCAAGCCAATTTTCTAGAACCTCTGGTACTACTTGAGAAGTAACATTATAAATAATCATTAGTTAATTCTATCAAATCCAGTATAAGGTACTAGCGCTTTTGGAATCATAATGCCTTCGGGAGTTTGACAGTTTTCTAATAATCCAGCAACCACTCGCGGAAGGGCTAGTGAACTTCCGTTTAAGGTATGAACATTTTGTTTATTACCTGTTTTGTCTTTGTATCTCAATTGCAAGCGTTCTGCTTGAAAACTGTTGAATGTAGAGACTGAACTTATTTCTAACCAACGTTCTTGTGCTGTTGAATAAATTTCAAAATCATACGTCAGAGCAGAAGTAAACCCTATGTCTCCTCCACACAATCTTAAAATACGATAAGGAAGTTCTAGAGCATTTAATATTGACTTTACGTGTTCAACCATTTGATCTAAAGCTTGCATTGCGTTTTTAGGCTCTTCAATACGAACAATTTCTACTTTATCAAATTGATGAAGTCTATTGAGTCCTCTTACATGGGCACCATAGCTTCCCGCCTCTCTTCTGAAACAGGGTGTGTATCCTGTTAGACAAATTGGTAGTTCAGAGATGTCAAGTAAGGTATTACGATACAAATTGGTTAGTGGAACTTCTGCAGTTGGAATTAAATAAAGGTCATCATTTTGTACATGATACATTTGGCCTTCTTTATCTGGAAGTTGACCTGTTCCAAATCCAGAAGCTTCATTTACTAAATGGGGAACCTGCATTTCTTTGTATCCTGCAGCTGTATTTTGATCTAAGAAATAATTTATTAAACCGCGTTGAAGACGAGCTCCTTTTCCTTTGTATACAGGAAAGCCCGCTCCAGTAATTTTACTTCCTAATTCAAAATCAATAAGGTCATATTTGCTTGCTAATTCCCAGTGAGGAAGTGCTTTATCGTCCAGCTTGGGAATCGAACCTGATTTAAAAATCTCTTCATTATCTTCCTCATTTGTTCCCGAAGGAACGCTTTCGTGTGGTATATTAGGAATTTGAGTTCGCAATTCAAAAAGTGAATCTGAGGTTTCTTGTAATTTTTCTTGAAGTGTTTTAGTTTGTGTTTTTAGTGAGGCTGTTTCTTCTTTTAATACTGTTGCTTTTTCAATTTCTCCACTTTTAAAAAGGCCTCCAATTTCTTTTGCCAACTGGTTAGCTCTAGCCAAATGTTGGTCTAAAGTCGCTTGCTGGCTGCGACGTTCTTGGTCTAAATCAATGATTGCATCAATTAATTCAGGATGTTTAAAATTCCTTTTTTCTAAGCCTTTTAGAATGACTTCTTTATTTTCTCTAATGAATTGCAGTGCGAGCATGGAGATTATTTTGTGTAAAAATATAGTAATTTTAGATCAACCCTTTTACTGTTAGGGTTCTTTTACATTTTTTTTTGTCTTTTATTAGTTGTGTTTTAAGTGCTTCTAGAGAATCGAATTTCCTTTCATCTCTGATTTTTTCATAAAGACAAACGGTAATCATTTTCCCATATAAATCTTCATTAAAGTCAAAAATATGAATTTCGATACTTTCATTTTTGCCACTTAAGGTTGGTCGAGTTCCAATATTCATCATACCATAAAAAACGCCTTTCTCTAGAAGAATAGAAACAAGATAAACGCCTTGTGGTGGTATAATTTTATATGGGATATTGACATTAAGATTAGCTGTTGGGAAGGCCAATTTTCTTCCAATACCTTCTCCTTTAGTTACAGTTCCCCTCAATTGAAAAGGACGCCCTAAGAAATGATGAACTTTGACAAAATCACCCAAAGCAATAGCCTCTCTTATTTTTGTAGAACTAACCGCAATGGTAGCGATTTGCTGAGCGCTAATAATGTTAACTTTAAAATCGTATTGCTGACCATAACTTTTTAAATCCTCTACGGTTGCTTCACGATTTCTACCAAATCTATGGTCATAACCAATATATAATGAATCGATTTTTAGTTGTTTCACCAAAATGTTTTGAATAAATTCTAACGCTGTGAGTTTAGAAAAAGCAACTGAAAAGGGATGAATAATAAGATTATCAACGCCCAGTTTTCTCAGAAAATCTTCTCGTTCCTTGAGGGTGTCAATAAGTTTAATTTGAGATTCCTTTTGTAAAACCATCCTGGGGTGTGGAAAAAAAGTCAGGACATTGGCAAGTAGATTTTCTTTTTTTGCTTGTGCAACAAGGCTTTTAAGAATTTTTTGATGCCCAATATGAATTCCGTCAAAAGTGCCAATCGTTAAAATGGATTTTTTGTCAGAACGATAGTTTTTAATATCATTAACTACTTTCATTCTTTGGAATAGAAATTTGATTTAAGCGACAAAAATAAGCCATTATCATGGATAGACTAATTTGTTTCCTTATTTTTATGACCTATCAAGTTTATAAAATTTGTTAAAGCAATTATTTTTCAGTTGAAAAACTATTTTTTTTGTTGTTTGAATAAACCTTTTTGGTTCCTTTTATTTCTTTTGTTTTTTATTGTTAAAACCAACGGTCAAGAGGTGTGGACTAAAGTAGACTCGTCTTTTTCGGGAATTTCTTCATTTCCTCAGCAGCTAGGAGAGGCTTATTATACGCTCAATAATTCATTGCTCAAGCCAACTCAAAAAGGCATTAATTCAAATATTCAAACATTGGTATTACCAAACGAAAAAGGAGAGATGGAAACTTTTTCAATAGTCTCTGTACCTCTTCTTTCCGATGCTCTTTCAAAACGCTATCCTAGTATAAAAACATATGAGGGGCGAAGTGTCATAAGACCTGAAGTTCGCGTGAGATTGAGTACTCATCGCAACGGAATAAATGCATGGTTGAAATTAGTTGAGGGACCTGATTTTTTTATTCAAACACAAAAAGGACAAAAAAACCTGCATTTTACTTACCTAAAATCAAAATCCGATTTTGCTCCGTCGCTTTCATGTAAAACAGAAGGTGTTTTATTGAAAGATAAAGTTCAAAATTTTAGCGCTAAAACGACCAGTGAAAACAATGTTGTCAAAATTTTTAGAATTGCCGTAGCCACAACTGGAGAATATACAAGCTTTTGGGGGGATAATGACGATTCCAACGGGACCAATGTGGAAGACGCTATGGGGGCTTTGGTGAGTTCAGTAAATCGTATTAGTAGCGTTTTTGAAGACGAAGTTAAGGTTAGACTTGAGTTGGTGTCCGATGAACGTTTAATTTATGAAGATCAAGACACAGATCCATTTTCAGGTAATTTTGCTACCGAATTACAATCTACCTTAGATGAAGTTATGGGTGATTCTTCCTATGATATAGGCCATGTGTTTGACTACGGACAACCTGATGGAGATGCTGGCTGTATTGGTTGTGTATGTGTTTCTGGAAAGAAGGGGCAGGGTTATTCTACCCATCCTTTTCGAGATATTTTTGGGGGTGAATACCGCAATGATTACTTTGATCTTGATTATGCTGGTCATGAAATTGGTCATCAATTTGGTGCCTATCATTCGTTTTCATTTGATACTGAGGGCACTGGCTTTAATGCGGAGCCAGGTAGTGGTTCTACAATAATGGCCTATGCAGGAATAACAGCAGAAGATGATGTTCAATTACATGGAGACCCTTATTTTCATTTCTACAGTATTCAAAATATTTTAGGAGTGATTGCCACTGCAGAATGTGCAACCACTGAATCTTTAGGGACTACAGTTTTCAGTACAAATGCAGGCAGTGATTATTATATTCCTATTGGTACTGCTTACGAGCTCGATGCCCAGCAAATAGAACAAGAATTAGGAACTACTTACTGTTGGGAACAACTAGATAGCGGTCAGGTGACATCTGATAGTTTTGGTCCCTATAATGTCAGTGGTTCATTAAATCGTTCTCTACCGCCTACATTCGATTATACTAGGTCAATTCCAAATCCAGAACAATTAATTTCTAATAATTTAACTCAGGTAAAACCAACTGTAAACGATGCATGGGAGACTGTCCCCCTTGTTTCAAGGTCAATGGAGTGGGGACTTACAGTTAGGAGACCTTTTGGAAATGCTATACAAGTTGCTCAAGATAAAATTAAGGTTATTGCTGATGCCTCTGCTGGACCTTTTGAAATAACGTCGCAAAAACTGGCCAATATAGTTTTAAAAGGAGGGTCAAGAGAAACAATTACTTGGAATGTTGCAAATACAGATACTGCTCCTATAAGTGTATCATCGGTGACTATTTATCTTTCAACTGATGGCGGTTTAACTTTTTTAAGAACCTTAGCTAGTGACATTCCCAATACAGGAACTGCAGAAGTGTTAATCCCAAACGACATAAATACTGATGAAGCAAGAATTAAAATTAAGGCACAAGGGGGAATATTTTTTGCTTTAAATAGTACTGTCTTTTCAATAGAATCTCGTAACGTAGTAATTCAATTTGAACCTTATCTAAAAGAAAATTGTTCTAGTGATTCTATTCAATTTGATTTTACGATTGAAAGAAAGGAAGGTTTCGATGAGACTTTTTCACCACAAATTGAAGGACTCCCAGCGGGAGTGCAAGCTCAGTTTTCTAGAGCTGCCTATTCCTCTAGTATTAGTACAGGTTTTTTAATATTACGAGGACTGAATAATCTCTTGCCTTCAGATTACAGCTTATTTATTAATATTCCAATAATTGCTGACTCAGAGGGGTTCCTTTTTGTTTTAAAACAAAGAGTTGAAAATAATAACGCCATAGGCTTAATAAACCCGGCTAATAATGCAACAGCTCAAGATATAAATTTGGACTTTGAATGGGAAAGTGATCCTAATTCCGATTCATCAAGATTTCAGATTTCGTTAAGTGAAAATTTTAATTCTTTTGTTAAAGATACGGTATTGACTAAAAATCAATTTTCAATAAAAAATCTTGAGTCTGATCGAGTGTATTACTGGCGAGTTCAAAATAAAAATTCATGTAATGATGCCCCTTTTTCAGATGTTTTCGAGTTTACTACCAGCAAAATTTCTTGTATCGATGCTACTTCAGTATCTCTTCCAAAAAGCTTATTAGATGCTACCGATAATCAAGTAGGTATTACCACTGCATCTTTGAGTGTAAGTTATGATCTACCCATTATTGATATTAATGTTTTGGTTGATATTGAACATACCTGGGTAGGGGACTTAACTCTTTATCTAGAATCTCCTGATGGGACTCTTTATTTGTTAAGTAGCGAATTAGGGGACTCTAACGATAATTATACGCAAACATTGTTTGATCAAGAAGCATCAACAAGTATTTTTGAAGCTCAAGCACCTTTTACAGGATCTTTTAAGCCCCTTCAGGATATTAGTGTGCTTTATGGTACTTCCTCCAAGGGAGTTTGGAAGTTGATAGTTGAAGATAAGTATACTGAAGATTCAGGTCAATTACTTGGTTTTGAATTAGAATTATGTGTGCAAGGTATTTTACTTTCTAATAGTGATAGTGATTCTATTGTGGATGATAATGATAACTGTCCTTTATTGACAAATGAAAATCAAGAAGATATTGATGAAAACGGAATAGGAGATGTCTGTGATGTTTTTTCAGCTCTAAATATAAGTTTAACCAAAAAGAACACAAGTTGTTTGGAAAAAGATAATGGCTCTCTCACTTTTGATGCTCGTGCAGAATATACCTATACTGCATCAATTATTGGGTCTAATGGTTTTCAGCAGGAGTTACTTTTTACTTCTCTGGGAAAAACGCTAGGTAATCTTGCTGCAGGTGCCTATTCTATATGCGTCCAGACCAGTTCATTCCCTGAGTTTGAATATTGTTTTGACACAGAAATAACAGCTCCTCCAAGTTTAGAGGTTCAGGCAATATTGAATCCTTCTTCATCTATTTTGGATATAGATTTATCGGGGGGGGAAAAGTATAATGTCATGATCAATGGTCAAACAACAACTTATTTAAAAGAAGAAAAAGTTCAAGTAGTACTTACTCAAAAAACAAACTATGTTAGAGTGACAACAAATAGTCCTTGTCAAGGGGTTTACGAGGAGTGGATAAATTTAGGAGAGAATGCAAAGATTTTTCCTAATCCTGTTTTAGACGAAGCAACCCTTATTTTACCAAAAGGACGTAAGGCCTTTATTGCAATTTATTCAGGAGCTGGAGACATGATTTGGTCTAAAAACCACACTATTCATCAAGATTTAGAAGTTATCCCTATGAATCAATTCCAGCCAGGATGGTATCTTTTGCGAATTGATTATGATAGTTATTCAGAAACATTAAAAGTTTTAAAGCAATGAATAGACTAGCACTTTTACTGTTAGTGTTACTAATTGGATGTGGGCCAGACCCTATTCCTGATCCACAACCAGCAGATTTGATCTCGCCAAGTAATTTGGATACATGTACTACTGCTTCTCGAATCAATGATTTTGAAAGCCAGGTCCGTTTTCAATGGACTGCCCCTCTTCATTCCGATTCTTATGAGTTGGTTATCCAGAATTCTATCACTGGAAAACTACAGAGTATATCAACTTTATTACTTACAGAGTCTGTCGTTTTGCCTAGCGGTGCACCTTACCAATGGTATATAGTGTCAAAATCTATATTGACAGAAATGAAAGGGAAAAGTTTGGTTTGGCAATTTTATTTGGAGGGTAGTCCTGAGGAAAGTCATTTTCCTTTTCCTGCCATCTTGTTGGAACCTTCAAATCAGGAAGAAATTACTTTAAACGAGTCCAACACCTATAATTTAAATTGGGAAGGAAATGATTTAGATGGTGACATTAAAACCTATACTTTATATATAGGAACTTCTGAAAATGAATTAATTACAAGGGAGGAAGAGTTGACAAATTCAGAGAGTACTCAAGTACTAAATTCAAATACCCTTTATTTCTGGCAAGTTGAAAGTATTGATGGTGAAGGAAATCGATCTTTTTCTGAAATTTATCAATTTCAAACGCTTTAAAGATTTATTTTCCATTAAAATGATTCATAGCTGAGTTCAACCCCTCTAGACCGAAGGATAGAATTGCTTTTGAGCATAGTTCAAAGCGTTCAGGCAGTACTTTTTGTTCTGACACTTCCCACGGGTCTAAGACAAATTTAACTTGATCAAAAGCTTTTTGTTCTTGACCAATTCCAAATCGTAGTCGAGCATAATTTGGGGTATTGAGTTGATTTTCTATATCTTTTAATCCATTATGTCCTGCGGGACTCCCTTTACCCTTTATTCGAATAGTTCCAAAGGGTAGGTGGATTTCATCAGTCAAGATGAGGATGTTTTCTAAAGGAATATTTTCTTGTAATGCCCAGTATCGGACGGCCTTACCACTTCTATTCATGAAAGTGTTAGGTTTGATTAAGATGAATTGTCTTCCTTTTTTCTTTAGTAGGGTATAGTCAGCTAATTTTTTCGTTTCCCAAAGGCATTCATTTTTTTCAGCTATTTGGTCTAAAATGCTAAAACCCACATTATGTCGAGTATTTTCATATTCTTCACCAATATTTCCTAAGCCAACTATTAGAAATTTTTTCATAGCTAATACTGAAGTTTTTTTTGAAAAAAGATGTTTAAATGAAAACATAGCACTAAAATAAAAAAAGCATGTGGTTTACTGGCCACATGCTTTATATTTTCGGCTGAAAATTAAGAATTAACTTTCTGCAGGGGCTTCAGATGTTTCAGCTGCTGATGCAGTATCTCCTCCTTCAGTTCCTTCTTCTGTTGTTGTGTCGTCTTCATCTTCTTCTTCTTTTACGGAAGCTCTAGAAGTACGGACTTGACATACCACTGTATTGTCAGGGTGAAGAAGAGTGTATTCTTCAGTTTGAAGTTCTGCGGTATATAATTTATTGCCCAATTTTAATTTAGAAATATTTGCAACAATAAAGTCAGGGAGATCTTTAGGAAGTGCTTTAACACGAAGTTTACGTTTGTTTAGCACTAATACCCCTCCACTGTTTAATACTCCAGGAGCAGCACCTTCAACTTTAACAGGAATATTCATAGAAACTTCTTTATCATCAAATAGGCGATAGAAGTCAATATGTAAAATTTTGTCTGTTAAAGGATGAAACTGAATGTCTTGCAGAATTGCAGCTACATTTTCACCGTCTAAATTAATTACTACAGTGTGTGCATTAGGAGTGTAAACGAGCTTACTGAAATCAAGTTCCGGTGCAGAAAAGTGAAGCGGTTCGCCTCCACCATATAAAACACAGGGAACTCTGCCAGCATTGCGTAACGCCTTGGTAGCTACCTTGCCTACGCTTTCTCTTTTAGATCCATTAATGGTAATAGATTTCATTTTTTTTTAAATTAAGGTTACATTATAAATTTTGAACTTATTGACTTATTGTAGTGCACATTTTGCATTACTTCAGCGAATAATGGGGCGCAAGATAACACTTTTACTTTAGGGTGACTAATTCTTGGGGGAATAGAATCGGTTACAATTAATTCTTCTAATTTTGAGGATTCAATTTTTTCGTATGCGTTCCCTGAAAGTAGAGCGTGTGTGCAAATTGCCCTCACAGAAATAGCTCCTCTTTCCATCATTAAATCTGCTGCTTTAGTTAGCGTTCCAGCAGTGTCAACCATGTCATCAACTAAGATTACATTTTTACCTTCCACATCACCGATGAGTTCCATATGGGAGATTATGTTTGCTTTTTCTCTTTGCTTGTAACAAATAACAACATCACTGCTCAGGAATTTTGAATAAGCATAAGCACGTTTTGATCCTCCCATATCAGGTGAAGCAATGGTTAAATTGTCTAATCCTAGTGACTTTATATAGGGGATGAAAATGGAGGAAGCAAAAAGATGATCCACGGGTTTTTCAAAGAATCCTTGTATTTGGTCAGCGTGTAAGTCCATGGTGATAATTCGTGTCGCTCCTGCAGTTTCTAATAATTTTGCAATCAGTTTCGCTCCTATTGGAACTCTAGGCTTATCTTTTCGATCTTGACGTGCCCAACCAAAATAGGGGAGTACCGCTGTAATATGTCGTGCAGAAGCCCGTTTTGCAGCATCGAGCATTAGAAGCATTTCCATTAGATTTTCTGAGGTGGGGTGGGTTGACCCGATAATAAACACCCGAGTACCTCGAACAGATTCTTCGAAAGAAGGTTGAAACTCTCCATCGCTGTAGCGAGAGAAATTTACTTTGCCCATTTCAGAACCGAATTTTTCTGCGATTAAGGATGAAAGTTCTGTACTCTGTGTACAGGAAAATATTTTAGCGGGAGTTTCCATATTATTATTTAAGAGTTCAAATTTATAAATAAATTAATGGATAGCATTATTGTTATTTTTAATTCAAGGGAAAAAATAATTTACTACTTTTGATGCCCCTAGCCTTGGTGGCGGAATTGGTAGACGCGCTGGATTCAAAATCCAGTTTTTTCGGAAGTGTGGGTTCGATTCCCACCCAAGGTACTTTAAGAGTCCGTAACTCATTGTTTAATATTAAGTTGCGGATTTTTTTATTTGTTTTTGGCAACATATTGGCAACAAATCAAATTTTTTCTTCTAAAAATCAATAGCTAAAACTTCTCAAGCACTCCTATCCCAGACACAGGGGTATGGGTTTTAGGAAACGGTTTTTCTATTTAAATACGGAGATGATATATGATATGTAATCTTATCGTTTTGAGTTTTATTTATTCTTCTTCAACCTTTATATATTGAAAAACCATTTTGTCAAAAGATACTAAAGGAACGAATAGTAGTATAAGAAGATTTTTTTTTCATTTATGGTTAATTTAATATTAGAAAACTACAAAGAAATATTAAAACGATTATTATTAACATTCTATTTATTTCTCTGTAACCTCTTTTCTGTATCCTTTTAATACTGAAATTAAGTATTGAATTAATCTGAGGGATTTATTCAACAAAGTGTTTTCAATATTTGTTTTGCTCTACCTTTTTCTATTCTTTTTATTTGCTTGAGGTATTTTTATTAGGAAGAGGTGTTATATTTATTAATAAAAAAGAGTCTAAAGCAATTTTCAATTTATTAAAAAGACTACTTTTAATTTTCTTATTAAAAACAACCCATGAAACATTTAAAATTTAAACAACTAATATTAGTTTTATTTCTAGTAAACATATCCTTAAGTTGTAGTCAAGATAAATTTGGAGGACTTGCTCTTTATACAGTGAGAGACCAAATGGATCAAGATACAAAAGGGACACTCCAGGCGGTAACTGATTCTGGATACACTTATATTGAAGCTGCAGGATATAAAGAAGGAAAGTTTTATAATTATTCTCCCACAGATTTTAAGGCGCTTTTGAGTTCGTTAAACTTAACTCCGCTAAGTTCACATAACTCTAGTGTTTCGTTAGAAAATGCTGATGCCATGATGGATGATGTGAAAGCTGCTGGATTTCAATATTTCGTTGTACCTGTTCCTCCCATGGGATTGTTCACATCAGATGATCAAGGCATGAGTATGGAAGGTGGAGCAGAAAACTTAGCCAATATTTTAAATATTTTAGGGAAGAAAGCAAAAGCTTCTGGGCTAAAATTATTATATCATAATCATGATTTTGAATTTATGGCAGATGCAAATGGTGAAGTAGTTATTGATTATCTTCTTGAAAATTGCGATCCTGAGTTTGTTAATTTTCAAATGGATCTTTATTGGGTTACTAAAGCGGGTGCTGATCCTTTAGCTTACTTCGAAAAATATCCAGGTAGATTTAAGTTGTGGCATGTAAAAGATATGGATAAAGAAGGGCGTTTTGCTCCCGTTGGAAATGGAACGATAGATTTTGAAACTATTTTAGCAAAAAAAGAACTTTCGGGGATGCAATCCTATTTTGTTGAGCAGGATAGAACTTTTACTATGGAGCCCTTGGAGGCTATAAAAGTAAGCCATGAGGGATTAAAAAAAATCGGGTTTAATTAGTGTTCGGAATATATTTTAACAAAAAAAGTCCGTAGATTCTACGGACTTTTTTTGTTAGAACCTTCTCTATTCTACTTCAACGATAAGCTCAATTTCAACGGCAATTCCTGCAGGAAGTGTTACCATTCCAACGGCAGAACGGGCGTGTTTTCCTCGCTCTCCAAATACTTGAACCATCAAATCAGAAAACCCGTTTATTACCTTAGGGGGGTCAGTGAAATCAGGAGATGAATTTACCATTCCCAATACTTTTACAATACGTTTCACCCTATTTAAATCACCGAGTTCAGCTTTTAATATTGCTAATTGATTTATTCCCGTTACACGCGCAGCTTCATACCCTTCTTCAATTGTTAAATCGGATCCAACTTTCCCAGTAATAAAAGTGCCGTCAATTTTTAATGGGCCATTTCCCGATAGAAATAATAGGTTTCCAGTACGCACACATTGGACATAATTAGCTATTGGTTTCGATGGCTTGGGCAGTACGATTCTTAATTTTTGAAGTTGCTGCTCTGGGTTGATACTTGGAATTACTTTCTCTTGAGCATTAACGGTAGGGTAAAAATTTACAAGAGTGATTGTGATAATAATTAGTATTGATTTTCTCATAATTCTTTTTTATTATGGTTTGTATTGTTTTTACTTTGAGTAATATACGGGAAATAGTATTTCATTTTTTCTATTAAAAAATGCATAAGGACTGTTGTAAACAAGAACAATGGGTGAATCCTTATATGATATATTGTTTTCCATTAAAAAGGCTTTCCCTTTTTTGATGACCATTTGTTCTTTTTTTAAATTTGTGTAGCCACTAAATTTAAAAGCAGCAAAATATCCGGCTTCAGATTGATAGACTTCAACATCATTTCCCAGAGGAAGTGGGGTGTTGTCTTTATTAAATTTTTCAGGTAAAACAAACTCCATATTTCCTTTGCCAGTATTTTTATCCATATGAACGGGAGTTGTCATTGCAATTTTTTGTTGTTGAACATTATTTCCTGAGATATATTTGAATAGAGAGGAAAAACCACTTTTATTGTTGGTTTTAACCTTCATCACTTGGGGATAAAATCGAATTTCACCTTCAGAAAAAGTTTGAATAAGCTCGTAAGCTTGTGTTTCATACCCTTGTGCCATTGCAAAGTTTGTAGTAAGTATTAAAATAAAAAGATTGTACTTCCTAAGAGACATATTAACTAAGAAAAATAAAACTTTATGACTCTAATGCATCTTTACAGTAAGCAACAGATTTTTTTATTTCTTCAATAATACTTGAATCCTCAGGGGTGTCATATTCATATTCAATTGTTGCTGCAAATTTATATTTATTATCGCGCATCAACTTGAGGACCTCTTTTATGGGAGTATCACCATTTCCAAATGAAACATTCTTTTTCCCATTTTCAGGATTCTGTCTGTCTTTCACATGCATGCTCAAAATATTTTGACTTTTATTTTGAATTAATTCAATTGAATCAGTGTTACCTGCCGCCGTATAGTGACCCAGATCAAGGTTCATTGCATTATGAGGTGATTGTTTTAAGGCAGTATCCCACCATGTAGGATGTTGTTGTTCATGACCATGATAAGCTACATAAATTCCGTTTTTCTCAGCGAGTTGTCCTAATCTGAGTGTATGAGCAGAATTTTTAGGTAATTCTAATGTAACATGAGAAGCACCTAAAATTTTTCCAGCTTGCATCGCATAATTGATGTCTGAATCTGAATTCTTTTCGTTTAGTAGATAGTCTGGTTTAAAAGCATAAATATTAACCCCTGCATCGTTATACATTTTTTTGAGCTTAGTAAATCCATCTAAAGAGCGAGTCATATTCCATTTTTCCACCTCTTTTTCGAAAGAAGTAGACTGAAACTTAAGGTCCTCCAATTCTTTTGCATCCTCTTCTGAAAGTTTATTGTTTCTTTCTTTTCGCATGAGTGAATAAAATTTCCTGCGATCCATTTTATTCTCAGGACGACCGTTGAATGATTCTGCGGTACTACCCATTAATTCAATTTCACTTATTCCACTATCTAAAACATATTGTAAGATAGCTTCAGCACTTTGGTCTTTCATTGCTCTAAAGGAATAGGTAATCACTCCAAGACGAACCCCGTTAATAGTAGAATTAGGATTTAATAAATTTGGTATATATGCTGGTGCTCCAAAAAGAGAGGAGCCTGTTAGAGAAAGTCCTGCTGCAACAGTTGCAGTTTTACCAAGAAACGATCTTCTAGAAAAGTTTTGATTTTTAGCTTTCATTATTTTTACAATTTGTTAGTGATCTAATTTAGACAAATTTTAATTCATTTGGTTTAAATTATACCCTTTAACATAAATTCGAATCTATTTTTGAACGTGAAATCCTTTTTTTCAATATATTTAGTTTATGGCTCAAGCATTTAATTTAAAGTACCCTTCTATTGATGATCTTAGAAAAAAAGCAAAAAGAAAAATGCCAAAGTTTGCATTTGAATATTTAGATGGTGGTTGTAATGATGACATTAATTTAAAAAAAAACACTTCAGACATCCGAGCTGTAGAATTGATTCCTAATTATTTAAAAAGTAAAGTACAGGTTGATTTGAAAACCACCCTTTTTGGGGAAACCTATGATGCCCCTTTTGGAGTTGCCCCTATTGGACTTCAGGGTTTGATGTGGCCCAAAGCTCCTGAAATATTAGCACATGCTGCAAAGAAGCAAAATCTTCCTTTTGTATTGAGTACAGTTACAACAAGTAGTATTGAAAAAATTGGTAAAATTTCTGAAGGTAAGGCATGGTTTCAATTATATCATCCTGCAAAAAAAGAAGTAAGAGACGACCTAATTGAACGTGCTTCAAATGCAGGCTATCCTGTTTTGGTTTTACTTAGCGATGTACCCACTTTTGGGTTTCGTCCTCGTGATATTAGAAATGGACTTGCAATGCCACCCAAGATGTCAATTTATAATTTCATTCAAATTCTTAAACGTCCTGAATGGGCTTTAAAGACACTTATGAACGGCCAGCCTCAGTTTGAATCACTTTTGCCCTACATGCCAAAAGGGTTGAATTTAAATCAGTTGGGAAAGTTTATGGATGCAACGTTTGATGGGCGTTTAAATGAAGAAAAAATAAAACCCATCCGCGATCTATGGAAAGGTAAAATTGTATTAAAAGGAGTTGCAAGTAGTGCTGATATGGAAAAAGCAATATCGTTAGGAATTGATGGAGTCATTATTTCAAATCATGGGGGAAGACAACTTGATGCTGGGCAATCAACTTTACATGCTTTGCAAAGTTTGAATAAAAAATACGAAGATAAAATTACCATAATGATGGATAGTGGATTACGATCTGGGCCTGATGTAGCTAGAACTCTTGCTAGTGGAGCTAAATTCACTTTTATGGGACGTTCTTTTATGTATGGTGTTGGCGCCCTTGGAAGCCAAGGGGGTGAGCATACCATGGAATTAATCAAAACAGAATTACGACAAGTGATGGATCAAATTGGTTGTGAAAAAACATCCGATTTCCCTAATTTTTTAGTTAAATAAAAATGTTTTATATAGGATTTGATATTGGGAGTTCGTCGGTAAAAGTTGCATTGGTAAATGCAAGAACAAACCAAGAAGTAGCTGTGCTTACAGAGCCTAAAAATGAAATGCCTATTGATTCGATCCAACCTGGATGGGCAGAGCAAGATCCTGAAATGTGGTGGAAACATTTGTGTGTAGGTACCAAGCGAATTATTGCTGAAAATAAAATTGATGCAAATACGATTTTAGCCATAGGAATTTCATATCAAATGCATGGACTTGTAGTAGTGGATAAAGAAAAACAAAGTCTTCGGAAGTCTATTATTTGGTGTGACAGTAGAGCTGTTTCAATTGGAGATGCTGCTGCAAGTAGTATTGGTGAAGCAAAATATGGATCTAATCTTTTGAATGCTCCAGGAAATTTCACTGCTTCTAAGCTGAAATGGGTAAAAGAAAATGAACCTGAGCTTTATACTAAAATAAAACACTATATGTTGCCTGGAGACTATATAGCTTATAAGCTCACAGGAGAAATAGCTACCACTAGAAATGGTCTTTCGGAAGGGATGCTTTGGGATTATAAAGAGAAGAAAGTAGCCCATTGGTTATTAGAGTATTATGGAATAGATACCTCTCTTACTCCTTCCATTGTTAATAATTTTGAGGATCAAGGTAGGGTCACGCAAGTAGCTTCTATTCAAACAGGTTTGCCTATTGGGATTCCAATTCGCTATAGAGCAGGTGATCAACCAAATAATGCTCTCGCACTTAACATATTGAACCCAGGAGAAGTCGCAGCTACTGGGGGTACTTCTGGGGTATTATTTGCTGTGAATGATAGAACTACTTCAAAAGAATATTTTAGAGTTAATCATTTTGCTCACGTTAATTATACCGAAGCAAAACCTATTGTTGGGACTTTACTTTGTGTTAATGGTGCTGGAATTCAATACAGTTGGTTGCGAAAAGTCACACAAGCAACTAGTTTTAGTGAAATGAATGAATGGGCATCTAAAATTTCTATTGGTAGTGATGGTCTTATTAATCTACCCTTTGGTAATGGTGTCGAGCGAATGTTGTTTAATAAAACCCCCGGAGCGCGCCTCACTAATTTGAATTTAAATATTCATGAAAAAGGACATTTATGTAGGGCAGCGTTAGAGGGAATTGCCTTTTCTTTCGCGTATGGGATGGAGATTATGAAAGAAGATGCGATGGATATCAAAGTGGTAAGAGCTGGAAATGATAATTTGTTTCGTTCCTCTATTTTTTCATCTACAGTTTCTAGTTTGATTGGTCAGCCCATCGAAATATACAATACCACGGGAGCAGTTGGAGCTGCTAGGGCTGCAGGGATAGAAAATAATTCCACAGAAGATTATTCTGAAAGTATTGCCTCTATAGATTTTACAGCCAAAGTAGAGCCAGACGTCAAAAACAAAGCGTATTTCGACTCCTACCAAAAATGGAAAGATGAATTAGATAAAGCATTAAATAATTTAAATAAAATACAATGATAGTTACAGGAGATAAAGAATTTTACAAGGGAATCGGAAAAATTGCATACGAAGGAAAAACTTCAGATAATCCGATGGCTTTTAAGTTTTACAATCCAGATCAGATGGTAATGGGAAAAACCATGCGAGAGCACTTTAAGTTTGCTGTTGCCTATTGGCATAGTTTCTGTGGACAAGGAGGAGATCCATTTGGCCCAGGAACGCAACAGTTTCCTTGGGACCAGTCTGGAGATCCTATTCAACGTGCTAAAGATAAAGCAGACGCTGCTTTTGAATTCATCACTAAAATGGGCTTTGATTATTTCTGCTTTCATGACATTGATTTGGTTGATGAAGCAGAAACCTTAGCTAAAAACGAAAAACGATTACACCAAATTTCTGCCTATGTAGCCGAAAAGAAAAAAGCATCAGGTGTGAAGCTTTTATGGGGTACTGCAAATTGTTTTTCAAACCCAATTTATATGAATGGAGCAGCAACTAATCCTGATTTTAATGTTGTTGCCAGAGCAGGTGCTCAAATTAAAACGGCACTAGATATTACCATGGAATTAGGAGGCGAAAATTATGTTTTTTGGGGGGGTCGTGAAGGATATATGTCTTTGTTAAACACCGATATGGGGAAAGAGTTGGATCACATGGCTCAAATGTTGACCATGGCAAGAGATTATGCAAGAGGACAAGGCTTTAAAGGAACCTTTTTCATTGAACCTAAGCCCATGGAGCCCATGAAACATCAATATGATTTTGATGCATCTACAGCTATTGGATTTTTGAGAGAATATAACTTAGATAAAGATTTTAAACTGAATATTGAAGTGAATCATGCAACCTTGGCGCAACATACCTTCGAACATGAATTATCTGTTGCTGGAAATGCGGATATGTTGGGAAGCATAGATGCTAACAGAGGGGATAATCAAAATGGATGGGATACCGATCAATTTCCAATTAATATTTATGAGGTTACCGAAGCAATGCTTGTCTTTTTACAGAAGGGAGGACTTCAGGGTGGGGGAATTAATTTTGACGCAAAAATTAGAAGAAATTCTACCGACTTAGAAGATATTTTCCATGCACATATCGGAGGGGCAGATACCTTTGCAAGAGCATTGGTGGTGGCGGAAAAGATTTTAAAAGAATCTCCTTATTTAGCAATGAGAAAAGAAAGATATGCTTCATTCGATTCTGAACATGGAAAATCTTTTGAAAATGGAAATTTATCATTAGAACAGATTGCTAAAATTGCTTTGAATGCTGAAGATCCAAAACGTATTAGTGGTAAACAAGAACGATTTGAAAATCTAATCAATCAGTATCTTTAAAAACTCATTTTACCTCTTACTAAAATGGTTTTGAGAATAAGTTTGTGAAAAATGACACTGTGTCATTTTTTTTATTAGTTTCGTGTTAAAATCCTATTAAATGAATATTTTAGTTTGTATAAGTAATGTGCCTGACACAACTTCAAAAATCAATTTCAAAGATGAAAATAAATCTTTTGATACGAATGGAGTTCAGTTTATCATCAACCCAAATGATGAGTTTGGTTTAACACGTGCTGTTTGGCTTCAACAAAAATCTGGTGCAAAAGTTACAGTGGTTACTGCAGGAGATTCAAGTTGCGAACCCATTTTGCGAAAATGTTTAGCTATTGGAGCAGATCAAGCTATTCGAATTGATGCAGTTCCTTCAGATGGTTTTTACGTTGCAAATCAATTAGCTGCTTTGTGTAAGAAAGAAAATTATGATCTTATCATTACGGGGCGTGAGTCCATTGATTATAACGGTTCTATGGTAGGTGGTATGTTGGCTTCCTTATTATCGTGTCCCTATGTTGCTAACTGTATTCAATTGGATATAGAGGGAACAACCGTGACCCTTCAGCGTGAAATTGATGGTGGTAAAGAAACGCTCAGTGCAAGTCTACCCTTAGTGCTAGGAGCTCAAAAAGGATTGGTTGAAGAATCAGATCTAATCATTCCAAATATGAGAGGTATTATGCAAGCACGTCAAAAACCACTTTCCGTTGAAGCGCCGATGGAAATTGAAGCTGCTACTACAGTAAAACATTTTGAAAAACCTCAGTCTAAAGGGCCGGTCAAATTGGTGGATGCAGATGATGTTGACACTTTAATAGAATTATTACAAAACGAAGCTAAAGTACTTTAAAACTCAAAAATTATGTCAGTAGTTGTATATGTTGAATCTCAAAATGGAGTGATCAAAAAAGCAGGGTTAGAAGTTGCATCCTATGGTCGAGCCATTGCTAATGCCACAAACACTTCTCTTATAGCAGTAACTTTTAATACAAATGATTCATCTGTTTTAAATTCTCATGGTGTGGATAAAGTTTATAATATCAACACAGCCGAGGATTCTTTTTTTAATGTTGATCGTTACAGTGCAAGCCTAGTGCCAATTATAGAAAAAGAGGAAGCAAGTATTGTTGTAGTTAGCGCTACTGCCGATGGTCGTTATTTAGGACCTATCCTAGCAGTTGGTGCTCAAGCAGCCTATTTTTCAAATGTAGTTGCCTTACCAAGTTCGTACGCTCCTCTCACTGTGAAGCGTTCTTGTTTTACAAATAAGGCTTTTAATGAAAGTGTTAGTAATCAAAGTAAAGCAGTAATATGTCTTTCCTCCAATGCTTTCGGCTTAAAAGAACAAACCTCAAATGCAGAAAATCTTGAAGGTGAATATCTAGTGTCAAATTCAACGCTAAAAGTAACTGCAGTAGATAAAGTGACAGATAAAGTGACTATCGCAGATGCAGATATTGTAGTGTCGGGTGGTAGAGGGTTAAAAGGGCCTGAAAACTGGCATTTGATTGAAGACTTAGCAGCCGTTTTGGGTGCCGCTACAGCTTGTTCTAAGCCTGTTTCAGATATGGGATGGCGTCCTCATAGTGAGCATGTTGGTCAAACTGGAAAACCGGTAGCCTCTAATCTTTATATTGCTATTGGAGTATCGGGTGCAATTCAACATTTAGCAGGAATTAACTCCTCTAAAATAAAAGTAGTAATCAATAATGACCCTGAAGCACCTTTTTTTAAGGCAGCAGATTATGGAATTGTAGGTGATGCTTTTGAGGTAGTTCCTAAGTTAATCCAAAAACTAAGAGCGATAAAACAGTGAATTAACTAACTTCCCCAAATGATAGATAAAACCGTCCAATCTGTTGTTGATGCCCTTGAAGGTGTGACTTCCGGAATGACTTTGATGTTAGGTGGTTTTGGATTGTGTGGAATTCCTGAAAATGCAATTTCAGAATTGGTTCGATTGGGAGTATCCAATCTTAAATGCATATCGAATAATGCTGGTGTCGATGATTTTGGCCTTGGGTTACTGTTACAACAAAAACAGATTAAGACCATGATTGCTTCTTATGTTGGTGAAAATGCTGAGTTTGAGAGACAAATGTTATCCGGTGAATTGGAAGTTATTTTGACGCCCCAAGGAACATTAGCTGAAAAATGTAGAGCTGCACAAACTGGAATTCCTGCGTTTTATACCCCTGCTGGCTTTGGGACTGAAGTTGCCAATGGAAAAGAAATCAGAACTTTTCATGGAAAAAATTATGTCATGGAAGAAGCGTATCAAGCGGACTTTGCTTTTGTGAAAGCTTGGAAAGGTGATGAAGCAGGAAACTTGATTTTTAATGGAACTGCTCGAAATTTTAATCCCTTAATGTGTGGTGCTGCAAAAGTTACAGTAGCAGAAGTTGAAGAACTACTTCCTGCTGGATCTTTAGATCCGAATCAAATTCATATCCCTGGAATCCTTGTGAATCGTATTTTTCAAGGTCAAAATTATGAAAAGAGAATAGAACAAAGAACCGTCCGAAATATCTGATTATGGCATTAGATAAAATGGATATTGCAAAGCGAATTGCTCAGGAATTGAAAGATGGATTTTATGTCAATCTTGGAATTGGTATTCCCACTTTAGTTGCCAATTATGTCCCTGAGGGAATACAAATTGAGTTTCAAAGTGAGAATGGAATATTGGGAATGGGTCCTTTCCCTTTGGATGGGGATGAAGATGCAGATTTAATAAATGCTGGAAAACAAACTATAACGAGTCTCCCTGGAGCAAGTTTTTTTGATTCTTCGATGAGTTTTGGTATGATCAGAGGAAAACATGTAGACCTAACTATTTTGGGGGCCATGGAAGTTTCAGAAAAAGGAGATATTGCAAATTGGAAAATTCCAGGTAAATTAGTTAAAGGTATGGGAGGGGCAATGGATCTTGTTGCTTCAGCGGAAAACATAATTGTAGCAATGATGCATGTCAATAGAAAAGGAGACTCTAAATTACTGTCAAAATGTACCTTACCTATCACCGGCTTAGGGTGTGTAAAAAGAATTGTGACTGAACTTGCAGTATTGGATGTAATACCTCAAGGGTTTTGTCTAGTAGAACGTGCGCCTGGAGTGAGTGTTCAGGAGATTAAAGAAGCTACAGCAGGAAAAATTATAATTCCTGATCGGGTTCCAGAAATGCAATTTTAATTTTAAAACAATTCCACTAATTAGCATTGCAGAGGTTTCAAATAATTTAGTACTTTTATTATAAATTTGAACCAAAATGAATAACATTCGTATACTAACACTTTGTTTTGCTACACTATTTTTTAGTTGTCAAAATAACCCCAAGAAAAATGCAAATTCAACAACAGTAGAAACTGAAAAAGTTCCAGGTGAATGGGTCGATATGAGTCCAATGTCGAGTCTTGACGGCTGGCATATTTATCAAAATGAGTCTGGACAAAAAACAGGCTGGATCGTTTCTGAAGGAGTTTTTACTTATGATTCCGATAAGGCACAAGGGGATGGAAATAAAAGTTTAATATCCGATGAGAAGTTCACCAATTTTGAAATAAAATTTGACTGGAAACTTTCGCCAAATTCCAATAGTGGATTTATGTGGGGTGTCAATGAAAGTAAAGATTATGACGCGCCTTATTTGACAGGTCCTGAGATTCAAATTATAGATGCTGATATTTATGCCGGTGATGAAAAAAATCAAATTCATACTACCGGATCACTATATGATATGATTGCTCCTGATCATGTTATGGCAAAACCAGCAGGGGAATGGAATAGCTATCATATCGTAATTAACCATGAAGAGAATAAAGGAACTGTAAATCATAATGGAATGATAATTAATCGTTTCCCTTTACATGGTACTGAATGGGATGAGATGATCGAAAATAGTAAGTTTAAAGACATTTCAGGTTTTGGTAAGTTCAAAGAGGGTCATCTTTGTTTACAGGATCATCCCGGTGTTATTTCTTATAAAAATATAAAGATTAGAAAATTATAGTTTGAAACTAAAAAAGACCATTATACCCTTCTTAACCAAACTGTTTTCAGTAGGATTGGTTGTGGCTTTTTTGATGCCCCTCGGATTAAAACTCATTCATACTCATGAGTTTCACTCTGCTCCAAATACTTGTAAAAATAATAAAGCACACATTCATGAGTCCAAAGCACATAACCATGCTTTGGATTATTTCTTTCAACCTTTAGTTCGCATAGTTGAGGACGTTATTGAAGAAGATGTCTTTTTTCTTTTCACAGAAGAAAAAACAGGGTATTATGCCTCTTTTAATTCGATTTCATTTAAGCGTTATAGCTCCAGGGCTCCACCGGTATTTTTATAATAAATAAAATGTTTACAGCTATTTTTTTAGCTGCAGACCCTTCCACTTAATTTATTAATAAATAATATCAACCCTCATGGTTAAAACAATAATTTTATACACAAAGCAGACTCTATTATTCATATTTCTAATCAGTATTTTTTCTTGTTCAAAGGATACTCCTGAAATAGTTAATGAAGAAGAATTAATAACAACTGTAGAACTTAGTTTCAATACTCAAGGAGAGTCTGAACAAAAGATACGATGGGAAACAACAGCACCGAATACAGCTGAAATTATTCTGAAATCAAATACAGAATACGAAGTACAAATCACCTTTTTAGATGAAAGTGATCCTGGCGATATTGAAAATATCAATGAAGAAATAATTGAAGAAGTAGATGAGCACCAAGTGTTTTTTGAGTTTTCTGGAGTGACTATTTCTTATGTCCAAAGTGATTCTGATCCCTTAGATAGTAATCAAAATCCTGTTTTTATTAATACCGTTTGGTCCACAAGTGTCGCTAGTTCTGGCATTGTTCGTGCGTTTTTAATTCATGAACCCACAACGAAAAATAGTACCACCAGAAATGGGTTTGGAGGTGAAACGGATGTTTCTGTCGATATTCCTATACGTATTCTTGAAGAATGATAAAACATTTTCTTAAAATCACAGTTCTGTTGTTCTTTTTGAAAGGAATTCCTTTATGGTCTCAGGACTGTGATTTTGTTATTAGCGGGACAATTAATGATTTACATGATGGCACCCCTATTTACGGAGCTATTATTAGTATTGAAGGTTCTGATAATTTTGCTCAAACGCAAGAAAATGGATTTTATATCTTAGAAGGGCTTTGCTCTGGTTCTGTCAATCTTAAAATAGAACACACTGAGTGTAATCCAATCAAAAAGAAAGTTTCAATCGATGAAAATGCGATCCTTGACTTTGAACTAGAGCACCACATTAATGAATTAGAAGAAATTATAATTTCAGATAATCAACTCAAAGGACTCAATGGAAATGCTAAAGAATCCCGATTAAATAGAGATCAAATAGTACGTTTTAGTAGTCAAAGTTTAGGCGATGCCCTTACTACTTTAGCTGGAGTGTCCTCATTGAAAACCGGGAATGCAATTGCTAAACCCATGATTCATGGAATGTATGGAAGTCGTGTTGGTATTGTTGCAAATGGCGTCCGTTTGAGAGATCAGGAATGGGGTTCCGATCACGCTCCTAATATTGACTTGAATGCTTTTCAGAATGTACAATTGGTAAAAGGAGCTGCTGCTTTGAAATATGGTGGTGATACCCCTGGTGGTATCATCGTATTGTCTCCTCCCAAAATAATTTTAGGTGACAGTCTATTTGGACAAACTATAATTAACGCTGCAACAAATGGAGGAGGAGGTAGTCTTACTTCAAAATTAATGAAGTCTACCTCAAATGGATATTACATCAATGGCCAGTTGACTGCAAAACGTTTTGGGGATTTGACTACTCCTGAGTATGTTCTTTCAAACACGGGAATGAAAGAAATAAATGTTTCTTTTAAATTAGGAAGGAGTATAGTTATAAAGGGTTGGGAGTTAAATTATTCACGATTTCAAAATGAAACGGGGATTTTAAGAGCAGCGCATATTGGAAATATTCAAGATTTATTGAGAGCTTTAGAGTCGAATATCCCATTGAGAATAGAACCATTTACTTATGGAATTAGCGCTCCTAAACAACAAGGGTTACATCAAAATATTCACTTAATTTATTTTAATCAGTTTAAGGATAATTTTAAGTGGCAGTTAGATTATAATTATCAGGTAAACACCAGAAAAGAGTTTGATGTAAGAAGGGGTGTCTCTGTTGATATTCCTGCTATTGACTTAAAGCTTCAAACTCAAAATGTTTTGGCTAATTTAAAATGGAATAAAACGTTTAGTTGGGAGTTCGAGTGGGGGATTAACGCCATGCTTCAGGATAATTTTTCAAATCCAAATACAGGCGTCAAAAGATTGATTCCAGATTATCTCAAAACGGAATTGGGAAGTTACTTTGTGGGATCCTACAAGCCTTCAAATTCTTTTCATTGGGATTGGGGAATTCGCCTGGATCAAGTTGATTGGGATGTACAGAAATACTATGGTGTTTCTGACTGGAAAACGCGTGGATATGATAAAGTTTTTCCGCAATTTGAAGTGAAAGAAACGGGAACTCAAATTCTAGTTAACCCCAAATTGAAATTTATAAATTTTGCAGCCCAAACCGGATTTTCCTTTGAAATAGGAGAACAATTTGAGACTAGTTTTTCTTATGTGTTATCTCAAAGATCACCTAATGCCTCGGAATTATTTAGTGATGGACTTCATCATTCATTAGCAACTATTGAATATGGGAGTTTGATGTTAGAAAAGGAAATTTCGAGTAAATTTCTTCTCAGTTTAAGCAGGACACAAGGAAAATTAAAAGGTTCTGTTGAGCCCTATTTCTCAAGAATCAATAATTATATTTTTATTGGTCCCAAGGGGCTTCAACAAACAATTAGAGGAGCTTTTCCAGTATGGCAATATGATGCCACAAATGCTTTGATTTGGGGTGTAGATGCGAGTTTTGATTTTAATTTTTCGAGCCAGTTGAATTTAGATTTAAACGCTTCTTATACTCGTGCCCAAGATTTAAAAAATGAGTTACCTATCATCAATATTCCACCTTTTAATAGTACTCAAACTATTAAGTATAGTTCACCTAAAAACCGATATGATGTTGAAGTTGTAAATCATTTTGTAGCAAGACAAAAAAGATTTCCAGATTTGAATTTTAGTGTAAAAACTTTAAGCGAGGGAAGTATAATCGAGCAACTAGTAGATGTAAGTACTCCTCCAAAAGCCTATCAAAATTTAGATTTATTTTTTTCTGTATATTTGGGAAACCCCAATAAATCCAAAACCATCCTACGATTTATGATACACAACATTACCCAAACCAAATACAGAGATTATTTAAACAGAATGCGCTTTTATGCGAACGAAATTGGACGTAATTTTCAGTTTCAACTTGTTTACTCCTATTAAAATTAGACTATTTCAAACCCGAATATTACCCCTAATCATCTCCTACTCTTATTATGCTTACAACATTAGAAGGTTACTACTTAATAGTAGAGTTATTTAATTTTGATGCCTTTATTACGATTTTAATAGTCCCTGCTATAATAGGTTATTATTGGATTAATTCAAAAATTAAAAGTAAAGATATTTTATTTGCTTTGTTTTTTTGTTGGATAGGAAATCTATTTATATTATTCGATCTTAATGCAAGTTTTCAACAATGGGGCGTTTTTAGTTTATGGATCATGAATCTTTTCTTTTTCATAAGGTTTATGGATTTAAACAAAATGTATTTCTTTAGAGAGCATATTTTAGGTCTTGTTTTTTATTTTTCCTACTTAATTGTTTTTTTAAATCATGTTTATTCTTTTTTGGATGACATGAAATTTCATGGCATAGTTTACAGTTTTACATCTGCTATTTTCGGTAGCTTTACATTAATGTTATTATTGAAAAACATGAATACCACCAATTTCATGTTTTTTTTAGGATTATTTCTGCTTTCAATTAAAGATGTCATGCTCACTTATAATAAAAAATTCTTTGAAGAAGATTTTTTCTCATCTTATATTATAATCCTTCAAATAGTCGGATTGTTTTTATTGATTCGAGCTTTTATTAACTTTGAAGATGGTAATATGAAGCAGTTAGTTTCAAATGCAAAAAAATATTACAAAACAAAAATTGAATCATGATTAAAACGATTAGTGTAAGTAGTCTATTCTATTTTATTTTATTTTTTTCCAATGCTCAGGATACACCTCCTGAAGTTGAAGGTTTTTATGATGACCCCTCTGTGGAAACTCAATTTGCTTTTGTGGAAGAATTACTCTATGTGGCAGGATACATTCCCGAAGAGATTCAAATTTATCAGACTCTTCCAAATTATGCTCATGTGTATCGAGTTAAGTTAGATTCTGTGAATGGTGGTTTTATGTTTATTCGATGGGATAAAAAAAAGAAAGAACATTTTTTAGCCAATAAAATGATTGATCCTGGCTTGTATTACAATCTTAAAGCTGCAAGGGAGATCATGCGAAAGCAAACAAATAATGCTAATTTTACAGTGGAGGATATTTCTCTACAAGCCTCTGATCAGAAAGAAATTACAGATAGTGATATTACAGAATTACGAGAAGATTACAATTTGAATTTGGAGGAAAAAAGGAAAATTGAAAGTGAAAAAAATAAAATATCACTTCAAAAACAACAAAGAAAGGTAGAGCGTAAGTCTAGTCGTAAAAAGAATTAGAAGGTAATGGTCAAAATAGTACCGTCTAGCGAAGTTGAGTAGCATGTCAGTGAACCGCTACAAGATGTCGTAAAGGTATTGTTGTGATAACCACATTCAAAATTTGACCCGTCAAAAGACCATCGATCTCTATTCCCTTGATGCGGACAACTGTTATCAAATGCTCTTACTTCAGTTTCACTGATTCTGATCAATAAAAGATTTTTTTCAGTATAATTTATCCATCCGCCTACAGCTTGAAGATTGACAAAAAGGGAGCTTGCTATGTCAATGGTAATAGGGTCCGAAGAAATGTTTTGATTTTGACTCCCAGAAGGAGGGGTGTAAGGTGTTTCTTCTGAAGAGCAAGCTTCAAGTAATGGGATTCCGAAAGCTGCTAACACAATTGGTTTGCAAGCTGTTTTTAAAAAGGTTCTTCTGTTTTTCATACTGCTAATTTAAAATGTTTAATTAAATTTGTAAAAATTTAAACAAACTTTTTATTAAAAAATATTAAGCCTCCTAAAAATCACTCAATATCATGAAAAATTCATTTTTTCTCTTCTTTTTATTATTCTTGTCTTTTGCAACTGCTCAAAACTCTGGAAATTTAAACGGTCGTATACTTGACCTTCAAAGTCAACAGCCACTTGTTGGAGCAACAATTCTCCTGGAGGGAACGGAAATAGGGGTTGTAACCGATGAAGAGGGTTATTTTACAGTAAATGAAATTCCTTTCAAATCGTACAATATAATAGCCAGTTTCTTGGGTTATGAAAGTGAAACCTTATACAACGTAATTGTGAAGTCAGTAGGTAATAGACCCTTACTTTTTGAATTAGAAGAGGTGATAGAAACATTAGATGAAGTAGTTGTTGTTCGAAGTCCATTTAGAAGTACCAGAGATACTCCTCTATCCACACAAAGTTTTTCTGCAGTTGAAATAGAGACTTATCCTGGTGGGAATAACGATATTACTAAAGTTGTTCAGAGTATGCCTGGAATATCCCCTTCCATTGGAGGGTTTAGAAATGATATTATCATTCGAGGAGGAGCTCCCAATGAGACTGTATATTATTTAGATGGGATTGAAATTCCGAACATCAATCATTTCAGTACCCAAGGAAGTGCTGGAGGTCCTGTTGGGATGATCAATGTTTCTTTTGTACGTGATGTTACTCTTTCTAGTTCAGCTTTTGGTGCTGAATATGACAACCCTTTATCAGGAGTATTAGCATTTGAGCAACGCGAGGGAAATCCAAATGAATTTGGTGGAAATTTTCGTTTTGGGGCAAGTGAAGCAGGATTAACTCTTGAGGGACCCTTGTTTAGGAAAGATAAGAATCGACCTGCAAACACAACTTTTTTATTTTCAGTGCGTCGTAGTTATCTTCAATTCCTTTTTGAACTTATTGGGCTTCCAATACGTCCTGATTATTGGGATTATCAATGGAAAATTAAACATGAAATTGATGCTTATAATTCGCTTACTTTTTTAGGAATCGGTGCGATAGATGACTTTTCTGTTAAAGCTCCAGATGAATTTGATGCAGAACAGCAAGCAACTTTAGACCAGGTTCCAATTATAGATCAAAGGAGTACTACCGTAGGACTTTCTTGGAAGCGTAATTATAAAAATGGGAAAGGTTTTATGACTACCGCTTTGAGCACTAACCGACTTGAAAATGTTTTTTCACGCTATGAGGATAATACTACTCGAAGTGGGACTATTTTTCAAAATGATTCTTATGAATGGGAAACTAAATTACGCTTCCTGACCACGCATTATTCGGATCAGTGGAAATGGTCTTCAGGGTTTAATATTCAGCAATCGAGTTATAAAAACAATACTATTTTCAGTTATTATGATATTGCTTATAACACAACATTAAACTTTGCTAAATATGGTTTTTTTGTTAAAGGATCACGCAAATTTATGGATGATCGTTTAGATCTTACTTTAGGATTAAGAACAGATGGAGATAGTTTTTCTACAGGTTCTAATTTAATTGATAACCTCTCTCCTAGAATTGCATTTTCATATGCATTAACTGAAAACCAGAAATGGAAACTTAATGCAACAGCAGGGCGCTATTTTAAAATCCCTACTTACACTATGTTAGGGTTTCAAAACGAACGCTCACTTTTTGTAAATAAAGACGCTTCCTATGTTCGAAGTGACCATTTGGTAGCGGGTTTAGAATATAATTTATCACCTTCATCACGATTTACATTAGAAGGTTTTGTGAAAAATTATTCAAATTATCCAGTTTCTGTAATTGACG
Source organism: Flavobacteriaceae bacterium (assembly GCA_018646605.1). GTDB lineage: Bacteria > Bacteroidota > Bacteroidia > Flavobacteriales > Flavobacteriaceae > MS024-2A. Next base: position 16,905 of record JABGUL010000002.1, on the reverse strand, counting down.
GAGTTTCTTTAGCAAACAAAGGGGGTGGATTTGAAGTTTTAGGAAATGAAGCCATTATTTCTGATGGAAAAGGGCAGAGCTCAGGAATAGAATTTTTATTTCAACAAAAACTATCTAACAATTTCTATGGTGTCTTTGCTTATACATACTTCTTTAGTGAATTTACTGGCTTAGATCAAATTTCAAGACCCTCTGTATGGGATAGTCGGAATTTGATTTCATTTACTGGTGGGTATAAGTTAAAGCGTAATTGGGAGGTAAGTGCTCGATGGAGATTTGCGGGAAAAAACCCCTATGTGCCAACAGATATTGAAGCCAGCTTAGATGCTTATCCTGAAATTATTTTAGACTACGATCGTCTAGGTGAAGTAAAACTTGATGCGTTTAACTTAGCTGATATTAGAATTGATAAAAAGTGGAATTTTGAAAATCTATCCTTCAACTTCTTTTTTGAAATTCAAAACTTTTTGGGTCAGCCCAATCCATCACCAGAAGAATATGGTTTAAATAGGGATATGAATGGTGAAATTATTCTTCCCCGGAGTTTGGTTCCCGTATCAACCAATGAAGGGAATAGTTCACCATTACCTTCTTTTGGATTTGTCCTTTACTTCTAATGAGCTATAGATCTAACAGACCTTCTGGTAGATTGACAGTAATTGTTTTGGTAATACGATCAACAGTAAGGATGAAATCATCATGAATTGGAATTAATGCTGTTGTGTCTACTCGATCAATTTCAAAAAGGGCTTGAGCTCCTTGGTCATGAATAACTTTGATTTTACCTAGATTTTTGTCATTCTCTACAATATCAAATCCGATGACTTCATGGTAGTAAAACTTGTTGCCTTCAAGCGGAGGGAGTAACGTTAGGGGTAGGTATAATTCTTTCTTTAGTAGTGCATCGGCTGCAGCCTCATCTGTGACTTCTTCAAAATCAATACGAAGTAATGAAGACTTATGAAGTTGGCATTTACGAATAAAAAAAGGAACCAACCCTGTGGTTAATTCCACAAAAATTGATTCCAATGTAAGGTACTCTTGAGGTGAATCACTGTCAATTTTGACGAGAACTTCACCTTTAAAACTATATTTTCCAACGACGGTTCCTAAATAAAAACAGGATTCTTTTTTCATCGTTGAAAAGAAAGGTTGTTATCCCTCTTTTTCTTCTGAAGCTTCTTCGCTTGCTTCAGCAGCAGGTGCTTCTTCAGCAGCAGGTGCTTCTTCAGTTGCTTCACTGGATTCAGTTGCAGGTGCTTCTTCAGCTGCGGCTTCGGCGGCCTCAGCAGCTTGAGCCTCTGCCTCTTGAGCGGCTGCATCAGCTAATCGTTTGTCGCTTACTGCTTTTTCATCTGCTAAGCGTTTCGCTCTTGCGTCTGCTTCAGCTTGAGTCAAACCGTCTTTTTTAGCTTGAATTTTAGCGTCTTTTTCTTCTAACCAAGCAGCTAGTTTCTTATCTGCTTCTTCTTGCGTTAGCGCTCCTTTTCGAATGCCTCCGTTTAAGTGGTATTTTAACATCGCACCTTTATAAGATAAAAGTGTTCGGGCTGTATCTGTTGGTTGTGCTCCTTTTTCTAACCATGAAACTGCATTATCGATGTTGATATCAACAATTGCAGGGTCTGCATTTGGGTTGTATGTTCCGAGCTTTTCTAGATAGCGTCCATCTCTTTTTGATCGTGCATCTGCGGCAACTACCCAATAGAAGGGTTTTCCTTTTTTACCGTGTCTTTGAAGTCTTATTTTTACTGGCATAACATATTAATTTGTGAGGATTCCCGACCCTCTGATTATTAATTCCGGGATGCAAATATAATTTATTTTTCTTTTATGATACTCGGTAAGTGAAATTTTTGTTCTTACAGGAGCCCTTGTTTTTATGGATTCTTTTATTTTTTATACCTTAAAAGCTATGGTTAGCGATTTTAAAAGTTGGTGAAGGCAATAAAAAAGTGTAATTTTGCGCACTAAAATTTTATCAAAAAATGAACATCAGCAGAACTGATTTAGACGCCCTAAATGCAACTATTAATATCACCTTAGACCGCACTGACTATCAAGAAAAAGTGGATGCAGTGTTGATTAATTACAGGAAGACAGCAAATATCCCTGGATTCAGAAAGGGTCATGTTCCTATGGGCATGATAAAAAAGCAATACGGGCAAGCAGTTACTGCAGATGAAGTAAATAAAATTCTTCGGGAACAGTTAGATACCTTCATTAAGGAAGAAAAATTAGATCTTCTTGGTAATCCACTACCTAAAGCTCCTGAACAAGAGCTAGACTGGTCTGCAGATAGTATGAATTTTGAATTTGAATTAGGATTAGCTCCTAAATTTGAAGTTAAATTAGATATTCTTAAGAAAGTGGTTCGTTATGAAATTGAACCAGATGCTAAAATGCTCAATGAGCAAATGGATTATGTAAGAAAACAATATGGAAAGATAGTATCTCAGAAAAATCCTGAAAAGGGTTATGAAATCACAGCTCAATTTAGAAATGAACAAATTGAACTTGAAAAAATGAGCACTTTTACATTCGAAGATATTAAATCTAAAAAAGTAATTAAAGAATTAAAAGAAGTTACTACAGGATCTGTCTTGATGGTTTTAGGTAAAGGTCTTTTTAGCGATGATGCTACTGCTAAACGTTTACTTTCTTTAGACGATGAGCAACTTAAAACAATAAAAACTGCTGAACTTACCGTTGAAATAAAGGAAATCAACGAAAGAATCCCCGCTGAATTGAATCAAGAATTATTTGATAAATTATATGCACCTGGTACCGTAACTTCCGAAGCGGATTTAAAAACCAAAATCAAAGAAGGACTTCAAAAACAGTTTGAACCTCAAGCAGATCAAAAGTTACTTAACGACGTTACTGAATATTTAGTAGAAAAAACAAAATTCAAATTACCTTCTGATTTCTTGAAAAGATGGATGCAAACTGCAGGGAAAGAGCCTTTGACTCCGGAAGCAGCAGTTGAGGAATTTGAAAAATCAGAAAAAGGGATTCGCTATCAGCTTATCGAGGGAAAAATCATCGATGAACATAAGTTGGATATGACTTTTGATGAACTAAAAGAATTTACAGCCACATTGGTTCAAAATCAAATGATGCAATATGGTCAACAACCCGATCCAACTCAAATTGATGGGATTGTCTCTAACATATTGTCGAATCAGGAAGAAACACGAAGAATTTCAGAGCAATTAATGAGCAATAAAATGCTAACTTTCTTTAAAGAAAATGCACCCTTAAAAATCAAAAAAGTTGGTTTTGATGCCTTTATTAAAGAAGCTTACGGCAAAGCTTAATATTTTCATTATTTTTAATAAAAATAAAAAACATGGACTACGGAAAAGAATTTAAAAAATTTGCAACTAAGCATCACGGGATTAATTCGATGTATTATGACAATATTGTCAGTAGTATGACTCCTTATATCATTGAAGAGCGTCAAATGAATGTTGCTCAAATGGATGTTTTTTCAAGATTAATGATGGATCGTATTATGTTTTTAGGAACAGGCATAGATGATAACGTAGCTAACATTATTCAGGCGCAATTATTGTTTTTACAAAGTACAGATGCCAATCGTGATATTCAGATGTACATCAATTCTCCTGGAGGAAGTGTTTATGCAGGACTAGGTATTTATGACACCATGCAGTTTATCAGTCCTAATGTAGCAACAATTTGTACCGGTATTGCAGCCTCAATGGGAGCCGTTTTGTTATGTGCTGGTCATGAAGGAAAACGTTCTGCATTGCCACACGCAAGGGTTATGATCCACCAACCGCTGGGGGGGGCACAAGGTCAAGCGTCAGATATTGAAATTACAACTAGAGAAATTTTAAAATTAAAAGACGAATTGTATCAAATCATTTCAAAACATTCCGGACAGAAAATGGAGAAAGTAACTCACGATAGTGATCGTGATTACTGGATGAAAGCTGAAGAAGCTAAAGCCTATGGTATGGTTGATGAAGTTTTACAAAACTCTACCAAATAATACCCTATTGCGATGAGTAAACCTGATTTAAATTGTTCGTTTTGTGGAAGGCCCAAGCCAGAAACACAATTGCTTATTGCAGGCTTAGATGCTCATATTTGTGATCGTTGTATTGTTCAAGCTCATGGGATAGTTCAGGAGGAAAGTTCAGATACAACCTCAGAGCAAGTACAAATTGAATTAAAGCCACCTAAAGAGATAAAAGCCTTTTTAGACACCTATGTCATTGGGCAAGAATCCTCAAAAAGAGTTCTTTCTGTAGCGGTTTACAATCATTACAAGCGATTGGTTCAAACGGCTTCAAAAAAAGAAAATGATCCTGTTGAAATTCAAAAAAGTAATGTACTTATAGTGGGTCCAACGGGAACTGGCAAAACACTATTGGCACAAACTATCTCTCGATTACTCAATGTTCCTTTGGCAATTGTTGATGCAACTGTTTTAACCGAAGCAGGTTATGTAGGAGAAGATGTTGAGAGTATTTTATCGCGCTTACTTCAAGCTGCAGATTATGATGTTGATCGTGCACAAAAAGGGATAGTTTTTATAGATGAAATTGATAAAATTGCTCGCAAAGGCGACAATCCTTCCATTACAAGGGATGTTTCTGGTGAAGGGGTACAACAAGCTTTATTAAAACTTTTGGAAGGAACGGTAGTTAATGTTCCACCCAAAGGAGGAAGAAAACACCCCGATCAAAAATTTATAGAAGTAGATACCTCTAACATTCTCTTCATTGCAGGTGGGGCTTTCGACGGTATTAACTCACATATTAGCAAACGCCTGAACCTTCAGGCAATTGGATATAAGACGGCACAGGAACAACGTAATGTAGATAAAGAGAATATGCTACAATACATAACCCCACGGGATATTCGTTCGTTTGGTTTAATCCCTGAGATTATCGGTAGGCTGCCCGTTTTAACCTATATGAATCCTTTGGATAAAGCAACGTTAAGAGAAATTTTAACGACCCCAAAGAATGCATTGGTAAAACAATATATTCATCTTTTTGAAATGGATGAAATTGAGTTGCAATTTACTTCTGGAGCCCTGGATTATATAGTTGATAAGGCTTTGCAGTATAAGTTAGGGGCTAGAGGATTACGATCGTTATGTGAAGCTATTTTAAATGACGCTATGTTTGAGCTCCCACAGACTGATGTGAAAAACTTAAAGGTGACTAAGCAGTATGCAGAGTCTAAATTATCTAAAATAGAACTACCAAAACTCAAGATCGTTTCCTAACGATTCATCTCTAGGAGTTCTTCTAATAATTTTCTAGAATTTGAAAGTCGTGGAACTTTATTTTGACCACCTAATTTTTTGTTCTTACTGTGCCAATCATAAAAGAGATTTTTTCTTGCTGAATGGAGCGTTAGATTTTGAAGGGTCATATTTTTATAACGCTTGGCCTCATAATCTGAATTTTCATTTTGAATTGCTGAGTCCAAAAGGGCGCTAAACAGTTTAAGATCTTTGGGTTCTTTTTCAAATTCTATGATCCATTCATGGGCTCCTTTCTTTCCTTCTTCCATAAAAATGGGAGCTGCTGTATAGTTGGAAATAATACTCTGAGTTTTGGCACTTACTTTCGCTAATGCTTTTTCTGCATTATCGATGATAAGCTCTTCGCCAAACACATTAATATGGTGTTTGGTACGACCAGTAACTTGAATTCGATAAGGAGAGAGGCAAGTAAAACGAATGGTATCTCCAATTTGATATCGCCACAATCCGGCATTTGTTGTGATTACTAGGGAGTAATTTATGCCTATTTGAACCCCGGAAAGTGGTAATGCATTTTTGCTTTCAGGAGGAATGCCTAGTTCAAAAGGAATGAATTCATAAAAAATCCCGTAGTCAAGCATTAGTAGAAGTTCATCGGAATCATTTCTATCTTGAATACCAAAAAATCCTTCAGAGGCATTATAGATTTCATAAAACTGAAAATCAGCTTTAGGAATTAGCTTTTTATATAGTTCACGATATGGCTTAAAGCTGACTCCACCATGAAAATAGACTTCGACATCTGGCCAAATAGCTGGAATGTTTTTTTGTTCTGTTTCTTCTAATACATTTTGCAATAAAACCATCATCCATGAAGGGACACCCGCAAGACTTGTAACCTTTTCAGGAATTGATTCAGCTACAATAGCTTTCATTTTGGTTTCCCATTCAGGCATTAAAGAAGTTTTATTACTTGGTGTACTGCTCAATTCAGCCCAAAAAGGTAAATTTTGAATGATAATCGCTGAAAGGTCACCAAAGTAACTATTGTTATTATTATACAATTCACTACTTCCCCCAAGGCGTAAACATTTTCCTGATAACAACTGAGAATCTTCATTGTTATTTAAATATAAAGAGAGCATATCCTTTCCTGCTTTATAATGACAATCCTCAAGAGCTTCAACACTTACCGGGATATATTTACTTTTTGAATTAGTGGTGCCGCTTGATTTAGCAAACCACTTGATCGGTGTTGGCCAAAAAATATTTTGTGTCCCTTTTCGACACCTTTCAATCTGGTGTTCAATGGATTCATAAGTACTTAAGGGCACTTGATTTTTAAAATCAGTATAATTTCTGATGGAATCGAAACCATGACGCATTCCTGTTTCTGTTTGGTGTGCTTTGCTCAAAAGATTGTGTAATAATTCCTCCTGTACTTCATGTGGATATTTTATGAAGAGTTCTATTTGATGGATGCGTTTTTTTAGAATCCAGGAAGCAATTGAGTTAAAGAGGGGTATGGGCATAAAAATATTATTACCTTTCGAAGATAAAAATAATTAATTCTTCTAAGGCAAATGTTTGAGGGTACGTTAAAAAAAATGCAGACAGAAAGCACAAATCCAATCAATTATTTTTTAAATACGGAAGGAGGCTTTCTGCATCTCAATCAGTGTTTGGGAAGAACAATACAGATTCAACATATTGGTTCACAATGTTTAAATTGCAGTCAGCTACTACCAATTTTTAGACAGGGTTTCTGTAAATCCTGTTTTTTTGATAGTCCCGCTACTGGAGATTGGATCATGCGTCCTGAATTAAGTAAAGCACATCTGGGTGAAGCTGATCGTAATTTGGAATACGAACAAAGAATGCAATTGCAGCCACATATCATTTATTTGGCTTTAAGTAGTCATTTGAAAGTAGGTGTTACTCGGAAAAGTCAATTTCTCACTCGTTGGATTGATCAAGGAGCTCATGAGGCCTCTGTATTAATTGAAGTACCCAATCGCTATTTGGCAGGAATAGGTGAAGTTGCTTTGAAAGATCATTTTTCTGATAAAACTAATTGGCGTAAAATGTTACAGCACCAGGCAGAACCAATAAATTGGGAGGAAGAGCGCAATAGAGCACTTGATTATTTACCTAATGAACTGAAGCAATTTATCAATAAGCAAGATTTTTCAGTGGAGAAACTCCATTTTCCAGTATTACAGTATCCGGAAAAGGTGAACAGTCTAAATCTTACTAAAACTCCTTTGTTTGAGGGGAAATTAATGGGAATTAAAGGACAGTATTTGTTATTTGAAGATCAAACAGTTTTCAATATTCGCTCCAACGAAGGGGAGCGTGTCAGAATATCGATTAATATGTTTGTATAATAAGATTAGTTGCGTGATTTAGGCGCTAGATTAGCAAATAAAAACCGAATAGAAAATCCGCTGGGTTTTTCGTAAATGGGCTACAACTAACAATTAATTTTATAAGGTGTTATGTGCTGGCTTTCTGCGTTATCAATTTCGGTTAATCAATAATAAAGCCTGAATAATTTTCTATTCCGCTCATTTTAAATTTGGTCTCAATGTTTTTTCTATTTGCACACAACTAAGATATATGTTTATCAGAATCAGCAATTAGATTTTGCAATTCAACCATTTCTTTTTTTGTTAAATCTCGGTATTTCCCTACCCCTACATTGAGTTCAATATTCATGATGCGGATACGCTTCAACTTTACCACTCTATAATCAAGGTATTCACACATTCTTCGAATTTGACGGTTTAAGCCTTGGGTTAGGATGATTCGAAATTGATTTTTATGAATTTGTTCTACAACACACTTGCGTGTAATTGTATCTAAAATAGGAATTCCATTTGCCATTTTCTCGACAAATTCTGTAGTTACGGGCTTGTTTACGGTAACGATATATTCCTTTTCGTGATTGTTTCGTGCCCTTAAGATTTTATTGACAATATCTCCATCATTAGTCAAAAGGATGAGGCCCTCACTAGGCTTGTCTAAGCGTCCAATAGGAAAGATTCTTGTAGGATAATTTATATAATCAATAATGTTATCTTTCTCGACTCGAGTGTCTGTGGTACAGACAATTCCTATGGGCTTATTGAAGGCAATGTACACATTTCGTTCTTGGAGATCTTCAACTAATACTCCGTCTACCTCTATGCGATCTAGGGGGGTTACTTTTTGCCCCATGATTACCTGAACACCGTTGATTTGAACACGACCTTCTTCAATTAGCCTATCCGCAGCTCTTCTGGAACAATGTCCAATTTCACTTAGGTATTTATTTAATCGTATTCCTTCCGTTTGTTCTTGCATAAAACTCAAATTTTTATTTCCTCATTGGGTTTGAGATTGAAATTTTTTCTAAATAGACCTACAAAAAGATATAAAAAAGGAGTGTCAAATAAAGCAACAAGTATCTTAAAGAGAAACCCAGAAAGGACTAAGCCCCAAAATAAGCTCCAATCCAAAATTCCAAAAATACTGAGCAGGCCAATTACCAATAAAGTATCAATTAATTGAGAGCTGAAAGTGGAAAAATTATTACGTAACCATAGCATTCTCCCTTGGGTCAAATTTTTCCAAAAATGATAAATTCGAATATCCACTAATTGAGCCAATAGATAAGCAATCATAGAGGCAAAAACAGCAATGGGTGAAAGTGCAAATACTTGGTTAAAAGTAACATTGTCAACCGGTGAGTTGTCTAATGCAGGAACCCAATTTGCGATCAAAAGTATCCCCATTGAAAAGAAGGAAGCAAAAATCCCTGCTACAACTACTTCATTTGCTTTCTTTTTCCCATAGATTTCTGAGATTAGATCAGTAATTAAAAATGTAATAGGATAAGGAAGTATTCCAACAGAAAGCTCAAATAGTTGATTTCCAAAAAATGAAATATCAAAGGGGCGCCAATAGAAAAACTTTTGAAAAATTAAATTGGAGACCACCAATGAAGTGATAAATAATCCTGCTAAGTAGAGGTATATTTTTTTTGCTAACTCTTGTTTTTTTACTGTCATTTTATTCAATACTTAAGTCAAAAGGGATAAGCATTTGAATGGAGAGTAAGGGGTTTTTTGGATCCGTATATTCGAGTTGTCGTCTTAGGTTTTCAGGCACCCAATGCATCCAGGTAGCTTTGGATAGTGGTGAAGGTATCGCCCCAGAGAGAATACTTTCTAAATCTTCTTCAAATTTGGGGTAATCAATAGTATTGTAATTTTCTATGTTAGCTACCTCTGCTGCTGCCTCAATTGCATCTTGTAAGCCACCTAAATGATCAACAAGACCTACGCTCAATGCTTGTTTCCCACTCCACACGCGTCCTTGTGCGAGGGCTTCTACTGTTTCTGATGTTAGTCCACGCCCTTTGATCACACGTTGTTTGAAAGTGTTGTAGGTATTTTCAATACTCTTAATAGTTCTTATTTTGAAAGATTCAGTTAATGGCTGAAAAAAACTATAGCCTAAAGCATTCTGATGTGTCTCAACAGTTTCGGCATGAATACCTATTTTTTCTGTCATTCCATAAATATTTGGGAGTGAAGCAAAAACACCAATAGATCCTGTAATAGTTAGTGGATCAGCAAAAATTTGATCTGCACCTGCTGCAATGTAATACCCTCCTGAGGCAGCAACATTTCCCATTGAGACAAGTACTGGTTTTTTTGTTTTTAGTTTTTCAATAGCTCTCCAAAGGAGGTCGGAGGTTAGTGCATTTCCACCCGGAGATTCCACTCTAATAACTACTGCTTTAATCCAATCATCTTCAGCTAATTCTTTAAGTGTTTCTACAAAAACTCCTTGTGCGATCATGTTTTTTGTACCTTCTCCATACATAATGGGTCCTCTAGCAAAAACAATAGCAATTCGGTCTTTTAAAGAACTGTCAAAAGTCGAGGAAGCATTATTTACATCTACTACTGATACTCTATTAAGATCTTCATCAGTAGAAATTTCAAGTTGCATTTTGATTTTTTCGTCAAAATCATCTTCATATACAAGAGCATCAATAAGGTGCTCTTGTACTCCATCTTCAGGAATTGTTATTCTTTGGTTGTTAATTATTTTATCGAGAATTTTAGGATCTAAGTTTCGTTCCTGAGCGATTTCCTCACGGATGGTTTTCCAAATATCATCCAATAAAGTTTTGATTTGATATCGGTTATCAGAACTCATTTCATTTTCTAAATAGGGTTCTACTGCACTTTTGTATTTTCCGTGACGAATAACTTCCATTTTAACACCATATTCATCTTGAAAATCTTTGTAATATAAAACCTCAGAGGCTAACCCTTTAAATTCTAAAATACCAACAGGGTTAAGGTAGATGGAGTCAGAAATGGAAGCCAAATAGTATCCTTTTTGGGTAAAAACATCAGCGTAAGCATAAATGAATTTTCCACTTTCTTTAAAGCGAGATAATGCATTCCTGATACTTCTTGTTTGTGCCCACCCTGCAGAAATAAAATCAGCACGTAAACGAATACCTTTAATATTTTGATTCTCACTTGCTTTGTCAATTGCCGAAATGATATCTGGAAGCCCTAAGACTTTATCTTCTAAACCAAGTAAAATTTGAAGTTCATCAAAACTTGGAGCACGATCTACTATGGGAAGATTTAAATCAAGCGCAAGAACACTATTTTGTTTTATAGAGTTACCTCCTGATGGAGCTGACATTATGCTGGCAATCCCAGAAATAAAAAGAAGTACGATTACAAAAAAAAGTCCTAAGGCAGTGAGAGTTCCTAGTATAGATGCAAAAAAACTTTTTAGAAAATTCATGTTGAAACTTTTGGTACTGCAAATATAGGGTTTTGTAGCTTTGCACCAGAGATCATGACATGACCAAAAAGAAGCAAATTTATATTTCATTGGGAAGTAATCAAGGAGACCGATTAATCTATTTGGTTAAAGCCTTGTGCTTTTTGGAATCTTTTGGGATTAAAATCTCATTGCTCTCAAGAATCTACGAAACACCCCCTTGGGGTTTTGAAAGTACTCCTTTTTATAATGCTTGTGCTCAATTACAAACGGAGTTATCTCCTCTTCAATTAATGGAAGTATTGTTGAATGTGGAGCAACTACTTGGACGTTCAAGATCGATTTCAGATGGGTATACTGCCAGAACTATCGATTTGGATTTGCTTTGTTATGAAGAGGTTGAGTTAATTTCGGATAGATTAACACTTCCACACCCAAGATTGGAATTGCGTAATTTTGTACTGCATCCTTTGGAAGAAATTGCCGGAGGATGGATCCATCCTGTTTTTAGAAAAACCATTAGTGAATTAAAACAAGCGAGTTCAGATGAGGCTATTTGTAATCCCTTTCCCTTTTCATTTTGGTCGCCTCCTCTTTTTGAAAGTTACTCTTATATTGTTGTTGAGGGAAATATTGGGGTTGGAAAATCTACTTTAACAAAAAAATTAGGAGCGCAATATAAAGCAGAAATTTTATTAGAAACCTTTGTTGACAACCCTTATTTAGCCTCTTTTTATAAAGACCCTAAAAAATATGCTTTAGCTGTTGAGACCTTTTTTTTAAATGATAGGTTAGCACAAACAGCACAATTTTGGAAGCACAATTCCACGAAAGTAGTTTCCGATTATTTTTTAAATAAATCGCTTGTCTTTGCTACACAAAATTTATCTAAGGATGATTTTATAATCTATCAAGAGGAATTTTCTAAAGCGATAAAGAAACAAGTTAACCCAACACTTATGGTTTATCTCCATGCTGAGGTACCTCATTTGCAAAAACAAATTAAAAAAAGAGGACGTCCATTTGAAAAAGAAATCCAAGCAGACTATTTGATGAAAATTGCGAAGGGATATGAAAAATTAATTCAAACCGATTTACCTTTTCCTGTTGTAAATATAGCTGTAGACGATTTGAATTTTGAATCGGATGAAGCTGCGTTTCAATCAATTCTTAGAGCGATTTACAAGACTACATTTTTGTGAAATAGTCCCAAACCACTACTCCAGTAGCTACGCTAATGTTCAATGAGTGTTTTGTTCCAAATTGTGGAATCTCAAGAGCTTGTCCACAGGCATCAACCGCTTCTTGTGACACTCCCCGAACTTCATTTCCTAAAATAAAAGCATATCTGGTGTTTTTTTTAGGCTGAAAAGAATCTAGAAATATAGCTTTTTCCGTCTGTTCAATTGCCCAAACCGAGACGTTTTCTTTATGAAGTTTCTGAACCACTTCAAGGGTATTTTCAGCATATTCCCAAGCCACATTTTCTGTTGCGCCCAAAGCTGTTTTGTGTATGTCCTTGTGAGGGGGAGTGGCCGTAATTCCACAGAGGTAAATTTTTTCAATCAAAAAGGCATCGGCAGTACGAAACACAGAACCAATATTGTTGAGACTTCTAATATTGTCTAAAATTAGAATTAGTGGTGTTTTATCAGCTTGCTTAAAATCAGCTATTGTTTTCCGAATTAATTCTTCATTTTTTAATTTGCGCATAACTTTTGACAAAAAACAAAAGTACAACCTCTTAAATTTCTATTGCTATTTGCATCTTTGTTTTTATAAGAAACAATATTTTTTTAAATACATTCGTAAAAACGATTCATTTTGGCTAAAGCAGCAAAAGAGACTCCTTTAATGAAACAGTACAACCGGATTAAGGCAAAATATCCAGATGCCTTATTGTTGTTTCGTGTGGGTGACTTCTATGAAACTTTTGGTGCCGATGCAGTTAAAGCTGCAGGTATATTAGGAATTATTTTAACTAAAAGAGGTGCAGGCAGTGCCAGCGAGATTGAATTGGCGGGATTTCCCCATCATTCGTTAAACACCTATTTACCAAAATTAGTCAAAGCAGGTTGTAGGGTGGCCATTTGTGATCAGTTAGAAGATCCTAAAATGACTAAAACAATTGTCAAACGAGGAGTGACCGAGTTGATTACTCCAGGAGTTTCATTGCATGACGACGTTTTGGATCAAAAGAAACATAATTATTTGGCGGCCGTCTCCTTTGATAAAAAATGGGGGGTTTCCTTTTTGGACATCTCAACGGGAGATTTTTGGGTAGCCGAGGGAACGGAAGAACAAATTGAGCAGTTGTTGCAAAGTTTTGCGCCCAGTGAAGTTTTGGTTCCTAAGCCCAAAAAGAAATTATTTTTAGAACAGTACGGTTTACAATACCATTGTTTTTATATGGAAGATTGGGCTTTTGAATTGGGGACGGCACAGGAAAAACTAACAACCCATTTTCAAACAAACTCTTTAGAAGGGTTTGGAGTTCAGAAGTATACGGTTGGAATTAGTGCTGCAGGCGCTGTATTACATTATCTCACGCAAGCACAACATAGAAAACTACAACACATCACCCGTATTTTACCCATTGCTCAAGAAGGTTTTGTATGGCTGGATCGATTTACACAACGCAATTTAGAGCTCTTTCAATCGACCCATCCTGAGGGCATTCCATTGATTTCTATCATAGATCATACTCAAACTGCCATGGGTGGACGATTATTGCGAAGGTGGTTAGCCTTTCCGTTAAAAGAGCAGCAACAAATAGAATCGCGACATGAGATTGTTGAGGCTTTTATTGAGCAAGAAGAAATTTCTCAATATACAGAACAAGCTTTATCCAATATTATCGATATCGAGCGAGTAATGGCTAAAATCGCTACTGAAAAAATTAGCCCACGCGCCCTATACCAACTCCAAGATTCTTTGAGTGAGGTGGAAGGCTTAAAAAAACAGCTTGAGAAAGGATCAAACTTCACAATCAAAGAGCAGTTAAAAACAATTTCCTCTTGTGCGGCTATTATTTCTTTAATACAACAAACCATTCATCCAGAAGCCCCTGTTTTAGTTTCTAAAGGGAAGGTAATCGCCGAAGGATTTTCTTTGGATTTGGATGCTTTGAGAGGGCTAAGAGATCAGTCACAATCTCATTTGGACGCCATGTTGGAAAGAGAAACAGAGCGTTCTCAAATACCTTCATTGAAAATAGCATTCAACAATGTGTTTGGCTATTATATAGAGGTGCGAAATACACATAAAGATAAAGTTCCTGAGGACTGGATTCGTAAACAAACTTTGGTCAATGCTGAGCGATACATTACAGAAGAACTCAAAACGTTTGAAACAGAAATCCTTCAAGCAGGTGATCGTATTATGGCATTGGAGCAACAGCTATATGCCGAATTGATTCAACACTTGCAAAAGGATTTAGAGGTGTTAAAGCAAAATGCAAATGCCGTAGCGCAATGGGATGTTTTGAGTTGTTTTGCTAAAACAGCTTTGAAAAATAATTATTGTCGACCTACCCTCACTCAAGGAACGGAATTGGAGTTAAGAGGTGCGCGTCATCCCGTTATTGAGCAACAACTACCATTGGGAACCCCTTATATTGCTAATGATTTGGAATTGGATAGAGAGACCCAACAAATTATGATGATTACCGGACCCAATATGTCTGGGAAATCAGCGATTTTAAGGCAGACGGCTTTAATTTCTTTACTCGCTCAACTAGGAAGTTATGTTCCTGCCACCCAAGCTACTCTGGGGGTTGTAGATAAAATCTTTACAAGAGTAGGAGCTAGTGATAACATCTCAATGGGCGCCTCCACCTTTATGGTAGAAATGAATGAAACAGCATCCATTTTGAATAATATATCGGACCGCAGTTTGGTACTTTTGGATGAGATTGGAAGAGGTACCAGTACCTATGATGGCATTTCTATTGCTTGGGCAATTGCTGAATATTTACATGAACATCCCTTTCGACCCAAAGTTCTTTTTGCAACCCATTACCATGAGTTAAATGAAATGACACAACGGTATAGCCGCATTAAAAACTTTAATGTGTCCATTAAGGAGGCTAAGGATAGTGTATTGTTTTTACGCAAGCTAATCCCAGGGGGGAGTGCCCATAGTTTTGGAATTCATGTGGCTAAAATGGCTGGGATGCCCCAGCATGTTCTTCGCTCTGCTCAGGACAAATTGAAAGTTTTGGAAGCATCCCATGGGCTGAAAAAATCGGAAAAGGCGGAGAAAGACTCAGAAGAGAATTTACAGCTTAGTTTTTTCAATTTAGACGATCCTTTATTAGAAGCATTGCGCGATGAAATTAAGAGCCTGGACATTGACACGCTTACACCCGTAGAAGCTTTGATGCAACTTAATCAAATCAAACGACGCTTATCTTAAAAATAGCTTGAAATTACAGTCTGAATCATTCTTTAAAACACAGACTATTTTTTTTATTAAAAATTCCCACATTAATTTAGAAAGAATTAAAATTATTTTACATTTGCAATCCACAATGCGAAAGTAGCTCAGGGGTAGAGCATCACCTTGCCAAGGTGAGGGTCGCGGGTTCAAATCCCGTCTTTCGCTCTGTCGCTTGCTCGAGTGGTGGAATTGGTAGACACGCCGGACTTAAAATCCTGTGCTCTTTTGGGCGTGCGGGTTCAAGTCCCGCCTCGAGTACTTTAAGAATCCGTAACAGATTGTTTTACATGATGTTACGGATTTTTTTATTCTTTTTTGGCAACATATTGGCAACAAATCACATTTTTTCTTCTAAAAATCAATAGCTAAAACTTCTCAAGCACTCCTAACCAAAACACAGGGGCATGGGTTTTAGAAAATGGTTTTTCTATTGGAATATGGGGTTGAGATTTGATATGTAACCTATTCTCTATACCTTAGGAGTAAAAATCGGGTTTTATGGAAAAAAATGTATTTGGCGAACCTTTGGAAATTTGTTGTACAAGCCCAATGACAGGATATTTTAGGGATGGTTCATGTAGAACCGTATCACAAGACACAGGTACTCATACTGTATGTGCAGTCATGACGGATGAATTTCTGAAGTTTTCTGCTTCTATGGATAATGACTTAATTACTCCAATGCCTTACTATCAGTTTCCTGGTCTTAAAGCTGGTGATAAATGGTGCTTGTGTGTTAGTAGATGGATTCAAGCATATAAAGCATATAAAGCACCTATGCTTATACTTGAGGCTACACATGAGAAAACTCTTGATTATACTGAGCTTAATACTCTTGTGAAATATGCATTTAAATACGAATAATAATTCTGTATGTTCTTATGCAAAAGATTTTTCTTTTACCCCAACAGACACAATCCAAATCCCGTCTAATCCATTGATATCATTGCCTTAACATAAGAATCCTTATAGTGGTTTTAGAGGGGAGTTGTTTGGGGAAAGTTTGTAGTGTGTTGGGATAAAATATAGTTATATTGTAATATGACTTATTTAAAACTATAGAAAAAGTTATGATTTTATATGTTTATGGTTCTGGAAATTTCAAAAAAATATTGATTTTCAAAAACATAAACTTAGAGGATCATTATTGGTTACTAGATTCAATAGTGTCCCATTTTTTTTGCTTTTTCTACTCATTACTCCTGGGTCTGAAATAATCTTGTTTATCGTTATCCCATAGAACATCTGATTTCACTTTTTTTGTTTTTGGATTATAGAAAATCTCTAAAAAGAAAGGAAATTTAAAATTCGTCAATTTTACTTGAACAATAAATGTATGATAATGAAATCTATCATATGAACCCACAAAAGTAAAATAGGAATCAAAAGATATATTCATTATGAATTCAATGTTTTGG
>JABGUL010000021.1 GCA_018646605.1 Flavobacteriaceae bacterium | reverse complement strand
TTATGTAATAAACCTGGACAAAAATGTTATTACCTTTTTCCTTGTCAGGAATTGAGAGAAACATGTAATAGTGTAAATGGAAAATTATTCAAAGTTCCATTAAGCAGAGCAATTCAAATGAAAAGAGAAAAATGTGATTGCAAAATAGATAGCCCTGTACCTCCAAATAAATAATTTTATTACTACTCTTCTGTAGGGACTTCCTTAGAGTCTTCGCTTGTATTGCCATCTAGCTTAAAACGAAGGATGATTTCATGTGTTTTAATACTTAGATTAGTCAAAGCGGATTGAACTGGAGATTCATAAGCATATCCAATATCTATATAGTTCTTAATTTTCACAAAACTAATCAAGCCCATTGAATTAGTAGTTCTATAGGATGCACCAATTTCAAAGAAATTCCCAAAACTTACCATCCCAAGAAACTCTGAAGTAAGCGGCTGATCGTCTACTTTTCTGAGTAAAAAACTAGGTTTTAAACTAAAGTTTTCATTTATTTTGAATATTCCTCCGCCAGCAAAATAGGTATGTACAAAATCTGTAGCTGTTTCTGAAAAATCGATAGAATTAGTAGTCTTAAAAAGCCTAGGGACTGAAAAAGAAGCCCAAAATGACTCAGACTGCAAAAGAATACCAATTCCTAAATTAGGGTTAACCCTTGAAAACAAGCCTTGTGCAGGATCAATAGTCGAGCCGCTGTTATTCGAAAGTCCTAAAAGGTTAGCTTTATAAAAAGCCGCACCTCCCTTTAATCCTAGAAATAAATTTGTGCTTTGATTGAACGTTAATCGGTATGAAAAATCAATATAAGTAGTGGTGTTTTTTTCAACAAAATACTTATTAGAACTAATTGAAACACCCAAGCCAACATTATTTTTTCTCTGTGATGAAAAGGTCATGACTTGTGCTTTTGGAGAGTTTTCTAATGTTGCCCATTGGTTTCTGGATGTAATAGCAAATATGTTTTTTGCTTCAGCCCCTGCATATGCTGGGTTGATTAAACTCATTTGATACCTAAAGCTTGTTAGAAAAGGTTCTTGTTGTGAAAATAAAAACAAAGGTAAAAGTAGAATAAATATGAAGTGACCTGTTCTCAAAAAATTATCGTGTTATAAATACCCATCCTTGATAATCAATTGTACCGTCACCATCTGCATCTATCATATATAGATAACTTGCCTTTGGTAAGGGTATTCCATTATTAGTTCCTAGCCAATCATTCAAATACTGTTTTTGACTAAAAACTAAATTTCCTGCCGCATCATAGACCCAAACTTGATTGTTTTGGTAACGCTGAAGTTCTCCGATTACCCATGCATCATTTACACCATCTCCATTTGGTGAAAAGAAATCTGGGAGAATTAAATCAAAATGATTTTCATCTTCAATGAATTCTTGTCCTGGATTATAAAATTCAGGGGCATTATCAAAAGCGTTTGAAATTCCATCGCCATCAATATCTGAATCTAAAGCATCTGGAACAAAATCAGAATCTTGATCTGCTGGAAAATCTGATGCATTAAATGGATCTGTTCCAATTGCTATTTCATCAAAATTTGAATATCCGTCATTATCAATATCTTCATCAGCATTATCTCCTATTGAGTCATTATCTGTATCTGCCCATTCATATGGATTATAAGGGAAAGCATCTAAACTATCTTCAACACCATCATTATCATCGTCTGTATCTCCATTATCACCAATTCCATCTCGATCAAAATCTGAAGACTCATTAGGATCATTTGGAAATAAATCTTGAGTCAGATAACCCTCTCTCCAATTCGCTTCGATATCAGCTACACCATCATTATCATCATCATTATCAAGATTGTCAGGAATTCCATCACCGTCGGCATCAATCCATTCATTTGGATCTGTTGGATATTGATCAACATCATTAAGATAGCCATCATTGTCTATGTCACCATCATAGAAATCTAAAATTCCATCCTTGTCAATATCTGTTGGGAAACTTCTGAAATCAAATTGATCTGTTCCAATAGTCATTTCAATAGCATCTACAAAACCATCTCCATCTGAATCTATAAAACGTGGATCATAATACGAACCACTACCTGAAGATTCTGAAACAACTTCTTCTACAGACAATAGTCCATCCTCATCTACTAGGACCTCAAACTGTTGCTCAAAAATTAATCCTTCCCAATCCGTAGCTCTAATAATTACCTGATAAGGAACATTTGCTTTACTAGTAGAGGTGTTGAAATATAATTTTTGGTTTTTTACTTCAAACTTACTGGCGTTAGGAGAATTGGAAGGAATAGTAACCGTAATTATGTCATCTTCATCTGGATCTGTAACTGAAATATTTGAGATAAATTGTTCCCCTTTAGAACTGATTTTTGAACTTATATCTGTCAATTCAATTTTGGTGGGTTTTTCGTTTACATCCACTATATCAAAAGTATACGGGGTATCTGCTGTTTTAAGAGAACTATCATCCCCTGGTTCAATCGCAGATTTTCCAGAAAAACCAGACTTCTTCTTTTTAACCTTCCACTTACCAACATTCATTTTTCTTGTACTTGGAACATCTAAAGTATTTGGTAAATATTTAGAGGTAGTCGTCGATGGGGTTTGTACCGTCTCTTTTTTGGTAGTTCCGCCTGAATATTCAAAATTTAATACAGTATCTAAATAATTCACCAGTTCTTCCGTAGCGATTATATATTCCTCTCCATTTAAAGTTTGAACAATACCTTTCGATTCACTAAGGTCGGTATCCCAGACGATATCATCTCCTTTCACTTTTCCTAGCGCACCAAGTTGACCAAACTTTCTGTAGCCCCATCCATAAGGTGTATCATCTTCATCTAAGGCTACTTGAAATCTATACCCTCCAAGGTTTGCTTTCCAATTAATCTCACCTTTCACTAGAGTTGGAATATTTTTATCTGAGTAATCTCCAACGGCTAAAGTTCCTAGATCGTTATCTCCCCAAGCATACATTGACTTATCGCTTGCAATCGCAAAACTAACCTCAGCCGAAGCATCAACACTCACAAAAGTTTTAGTTACTGAATTTGTAACTACAGGGGCTAAAGCAACGGGCTCAGATTTTACCTCCCATTTACCTACATTAGTGCCAAGGCCCAGCTGATTTTGTTCATTTGCACCCCAACTATATAAAGCTCCAGAATCTGTTAAACCGATAACATGCTTAAGTCCCATTGATATTTGATCCCAGTCATTCCCAGCCTCAAATATCTCTACTAAGTTATTTACAAAACCAGGATTACAATCAACTATTAATCTTTCCTGATTTGTAGTATTTGAAATTGTACTTGCAGCATTGACTGAATTTATAATTTCTGTGGTGATAAAGAAACTATCAGATCTTATATTTTCAACTAATATTGAAGTTGTGTTTGTAACCGTAAAGCTATAGTGTGACGTTTCAATTTTTTCACTTGACTCCAGGGCTGTTTTTAAATTAGCTACAGCATCTGTTATATTATCAGCGGAAGCCTCGATTCTTGCTCCACTTAGGTTAACAGTATACGTTGTTGTTCCAGAAATGTTTTCTATGACATCAGTAATTAGTATGGAAGTAGAGAAATTATCTGATTTTTGACTGATTGAATATGAAAAAGTATTCTCCTTATATAGCTTGGACACAAATTCTAATGTTGAAGTTGTATTTGCTGTTGGAGTTGCTGTAAACGTAAAATTATTTGTTAGGATGGTATCGGCATCGAACAATAGACTTATTTTAGAGAGCAAATCTGTTGTATTTGAAACAGATGCTGCAGTCAGATTTGTTCCATTTACCTTAAAGGTGATTGTTGCTGATCCTGTAATGGGGCTGATTTCAATTTTAGTTTTTTGAAGTTGTCTTGGATGGGTTAATGTTATCTTTTCAATTTGATTTTTTGGCTCTGGACAAGGATTCTGAGTTAATACTTTGTTCCAGTTCGCTCCTGCCCCCCATATAGAACCGTCTGTTTTTTCAATTAATATGTTAAGTTCACTATTCATGAAATCGTGAAAACGAGACCAATCTGAATAACGTCCAATTTTTCTTGGCGAACTCAAAGGAAACCAGGATCCTGTATAGAAGTTTGCTCCAGCACCCCACAACTCACCGTTGTTTTTGATATAAACAAATCCTCCGTTCAACGGAGAGAAGTCTTTCATATCACTTTTATTGACTCCTTGTACTTGAGTTGGGGTTGACACATATTCACTTTTAAAACCAAGACCTAAATCAAAATTTTTATTTTTACCCCACGCCCACAAAGTACCATCCGCCTTGAATGCATATACATGTTCAGTAATCGCGTAAACCTCTGTCCATCCTTCTACCTCAATTTTCTTAGCTTCATAATTTTCAGCTTTAGTGTCTCGTGTTCCTCTTCCCAATTGAGCATATAAATTATCGCCATACGCCCAAATTGCATTTTGGTTTGTAATAATTTGAGTTTCCGTTTCAGTAACTTTTACTTGTTTAATATCTCCTTCTATATCATCCCAATCTAATTCTTGTGGAGTATTATCATTAGAAGCGCCCGTGCCCAGTTGACCCTGATCATTAGAACCAATCATTCGGAGTTTTCCATCTTTGTTTATTATTCCAACTTGCTGATCTCCCGCTGAAATTTGTGTGATTTCGCCTAAATAAATTTTAGGTGTAGAAAAAGTTTCATAAGTAGTTGGTTTTCCGTTTCCAAGTTGACTACTCAAGTTTCTCCCCCAACTATAAAATGTTCCTTCAGTATCATAACCAATACCAAATTTGAAGCCCAAAGAAATATCTTTCCACTTTTCATTTGATCTTACTTTTGTGGGGCTGGAGATTACAAAACCATATTCTTCACCATTTTGCCATGCATCTAATGATTTATCATCGTGAACAGGAAGTGCACCATAATTAACCCCCCAAACATAAAGCTCATCGTCTGAATTTATCGCTGCATAAGAAGCGCCTGCTTGACCATAATTCCAAGTATTTATTTTTTCCCAATTTGTTGCTGTACCTATTTGATTTAATGGAAATAATGAGGATGTAAATTGACTTTTCGATTGAATCCTTGGCTCATAACCCATGTAATCATATTTGTCTGAAACGTCATCTTCATCAGTATCAGCTTTCATACTATCAGTACCATACAAGCGTTCCCACCCATTTAATATTCCATCACCATCGTTATCATTATCAGCCCAATCTGCCAGAAAGTCTAAATCTAAATCAGAATTTCCTCTTCTGTCATAAATCGCTTGATCCCACCCATCATCTGCTCCATCACCATCAGAATCTCTATCTTCTATATTAGGAATTCCATCCTCATCGATATCATCAAAATCTATGATATCTAAATGATCATCAATACTATTGTTATCAATGTCTAAATCTAAGACTTTACCCTGCCAATGTCTGGGGGCCCATATACCTTTAACTGCCCTGTAAAGCTCTCTCTTTCCATTATCATCTGCAGAGTTGTAAGTAGATTCAAATGAATTTTGAATATGAATTTCCAGTTGATCAGGCAATCCATCGTTATCTGTATCTTGTGGGAATTCATCCCAATTTTCTTGAATTAATGGGTCTAAATTCCAAAGATTGAGAGAATTCCCGAGAATTTCTACAAAATCGTTTAGCTGATCATTATCATCATTGTCATCTTCATTGTTCCCAACACCATCAGCATCAGAATCCAACCACTCTTTATCATTTAACGGAAAGGCATCCATACCATCAAGGTAGGAGTCACCATCCGAATCTTGATTAATTGAGGAAGTTCCTAACTTTTCTTCATAAAGATCAGAAAGAAAATCTTGGTCTTGATCATTTGCAGGCTTACTAGAGGCATCAAGGGGATCCGTTTCATTTTCAATTTCATCCAGATCGCTGTATCCATCTCCATCATCATCTAAGTCTCTATTATTTCCAATTCCATCAGAATCTGTGTCAAACCATTCTTCATGCCACCTTGGGAATACATCAATATCATCGTCATATCCATCCCAATCAGAATCTGGTTGATATTTATCTGTATTATTATTGTCCTCGTCTATGTTTGAAATTCCATCCCCATCTAAATCTGTATCAACTTCAGTTGTAGCATCTGGTCCTCCCCATAAATCAGGATCGTAAAATCCATCTCCATTTGTGTCTACAATTGTGAAATCCGGGATTCCATCCCCATCTGTATCCTCAAATGCTGTAGGATCTAATGGGAGTTTATCCCAATCATCTCCTCTCCAGTCTCCATCAGAATCCCAATAGTAGGGATTTGTTCCTAAAGAAGCCTCTTTAATATCACTTAGTCCGTCATTATCATCATCAGTATCTTCATTGTCTCCAATATCATCATGATCCATATCTTGCCATTCATCTGCATTATCCGGAAACTTATCGCGGTTTACCCAATTACACCAATTTGGTCTAGCTCTAAGAACATTTCTTTGTAATTCCCACATATTGATATGATGCTCTCTCCATTCTCGTTGTCCAGTTAAAATTAGAATTGAACCTGATGCTGTCGCTGTCATGGGATCTCCATCAGGTGTGAAATCATTTTGATTAAATACTTGAACGAGTTGTGAAACGAGTTGTGTTGGAGATAAATTTTCAGTTGTAACATATGAAATAATTCTCTCTGTACCTGATTGATTAAACCAAATTCTAAATTCATACTTTTCATTAGTTAGTGTTGAAGATCCTGTAAAAGATATTTCATGTCTCCAATTACCGTTAGCATCAAATAAAACTGCTCCTGGAATACAGTCACCATCAAACCAACCGTCGCCGTCACTATCTGCTTTTTTGGGATTCAATCCAAGTGTTTTCTCTTCTGCATCTCCAAGACCATCTCCATCATCGTCATAATCTTCATTATCACCTTCGAAATCACCATCTAAATCTGAAGTTTCTCGATCATACCATGGTATGGCATCTTCTCCGTCATCTACTCCATCTCCGTCTGTGTCTTTCTTAAATGGATCTGACTTCGTCCAATCCCATCCATTACGTTTTACAGTAGTCTCATACACATCTGTCAAACCATCGTTATCGTCATCTTCATCTTCATTGTCTCCAGTTCCATCTCCATCAGTATCCCAATATTCTGAAGCATCATTTGGGAATTTGTCAATAAATAAAGCTCCTTCACCTATTCCAGATGTTCTCCCGTAATTAAACCAGTATGAGTTTGTTCCATTTTGGGTATCATCATAACGCTCTCTAAAAAAATCATCTTGCCAGGTTGTTGTGCTTGTCCACGTAAAATTATTATTTTTAAAACTAGGATATTGCCAACCATCACTTACTTTGTCACCATCACTATCCCAATTATTTGGATTAGTTAATAGAACATTAATTTCATAGGAATCTGAAAATCCGTCACTATCGGCATCCGCTCCTCCATCTGAAGGAGTAAAAACTAATGGGTTAGGGTCATCAAAATCCAAGAAATTATCTCCGTCTTTATTATCATCTAAGCTATCTCCAATACCGTCATTATCAGTATCTAAATGGTCTCTGGCGTCAAAAGGTACCCCATCGTTTGAATTTAAGTAACCATCTCCATCAATATCTGTATCCGTATTATCACCTATACCATCGCCATCTGTATCCCAAAATTCATTTGGATTATTTGGGAAAGCATCCATTAAAAATAAATGGCCTCCATCTCCTATTCCATCAAATCTATCTGATCCACAACAAGCATTTTCATCTTTTTGTTGAAGAATATCTGACTTCCACCAATAATGCCTCCAACCGTGGTTTACTAAAACTAATTTACTATCAGCACCAGGAATTACAAAAAATGCTTCTACATGAGCGCTTTTTGATGTATCATTACCCGCTATGGTTAATCTAGTGCCAGAGACCGAAGCTGTAAAAGTTTCTTCAGTGTCGTTATTATAAAGAAAGCTACCTACATTATTTAGTTCAGTTTTAAAATAATTTAAAAGCTCAGTCCCTGTTTTTGAGGTTTGACCATCAAATGTTACTAATAACCTATCATCGTAATTTTGATTATTTCCATTGATAGATATGTAATACTTATCACCAACAATTGTTGAAAAATCAGCTTTTGGAATGTCTATTCGAATGTTCCAATTTTGAGAATTATCAATGGCTCTTCGAAGTGGCCCGTCGCTTATTCCGTCATTGTCACTATCCCAATCGTTGGGAAGTGATCCAATTTCAACCTCGTAGCTATCTGATAGTCCGTCATTGTCAGCATCAGCATTTGGCTTGGAATTACTATCAAGAGGATCTGTGCCATTAAACACTTCGTCTAAATCTCGTCTCCAATCATTATCATCATCTGGATCGATATTATCTAAAATTCCATCGCCATCTGTATCAAGACTTTGAGTTGAATTAAATGGCATTGGATCTACAGAGTTTAATATTCCGTCACCATCAATATCAGTGTCCGATTTATCTCCTATGCCATCGCCATCTGTATCCCAGAACTCATTTGGATTATTTGGAAATACGTCCCTTAATAAATCAAAATCAGCATTATCACCTTGTTTACCTCCGCCAAGCCCATATCTAAAAGTATGGGTCTCGCACATTTGATTGATGTTATTACTAGTAGTTGCAGGTAGAACATATAGGTCTGATTTCCACCCATGGGAATCATAGTCATGCTTATCTAAGAAAATAGTGTTGTTTTCACCAATAACAGTGTTAAATGCATTAAAGTGAAATTTTCTTCCTTGCTCACCTTGAGTAATGACAAGTAGATTTCCACTAACTGTAGCTGTATATGTTGCAATTTTGTCAGAATCGTAAGTGATTTGTCCAATTTTATTCAACTCCGTTGCGAAATGATTTAACAATTGAGTTCCATTTATACTCGTAGAAACAGTGTAAGAAATTCGTGTTACACCACTCCAGTTTTGATTATTTCCGTTTAGTTCAATATAATAAGTGTCTGGATTTACTGTTGCAGTCGCATTTGGTATTTCAATAAATACTTTATAATCATTACTGTTCCAGGTACCACATATATGAGGGTGTATCCAACCGTCACTTACTCCATCCCCGTCTGTATCCCAGTTTTTCGGATCCGTTCCCTGAGCTATTTCATAAGCATTTGAAAGCCCATCTTTATCAGAATCACCATATCCAGATCCTGGATAATCATCTCGATTCAATGGATCTGTACCGTTATATATTTCATCTACGTCAAGAAATAAATCACCATCATCATCTGGATCTTTATTGTTTCCAATAAAGTCAAATTTTCTATGATCGCCTAGCTCATCAATCCATCCATCATTTCCATAATCCTCCCCGAATATTCCATCATTGTCATTATCTGTTAAACCACCATTAGCTTGTGTTGGTTTGTCAGTATTTAACCATTCTGAAGGGTCGTTTGGAAAATCATCATTGACATCTAAATAGCCGTCATTATCATCATCTGTATCTTCATTATCCCCAATTCCGTCATTATCATAATCAGAGGATTCATTTGGATTTGTTGGGAACTTATCTTCAAGCCATGTAGTTGCTGTAAATTCCCAGTTATTATACCAATCTGAATCACTTCCATCTAAAATTCCATCGTTATCGTCATCGTCATCATCCTCGTTAAAAATACCATCTCCATCAGTATCCACACGTTCCCAATTTCCATCACACTCTCGCCAGTTTCTGTCATACCAAGAATTACCATATTCATCTGTATAACGAATCATTTTATCTCGGTCACAAGGAGCGTCATAATATCCATCCTCATCAGAATCTTTAGTGTTTTTATCAAGTCCATTTGCATCTTCATAAGTGTCAGAGAGACCATCACCATCAGTGTCAAGTGTCCAATCGGCATTAATAGGAAATGCATCCGTAAAATCATCTACCCCATCATCATCTGAATCTGAATCTTGAGGATCAGTCCCATAAAAATTAGTTTCTATCCAGTTTTCAAGTTTATCCTTATCATCGTCCCAAGAAATTTTTGGGTCTAATGGCCAGGCATCCCATCCATCTCCTGCACCATCGTAATCTGAATCCCAATTAAAAGGGTCCGTTCCTAGAGAAATTTCTAATCCGTCAGGTAATTGATCTCCATCCGAATCTAAAGGACGACTTTCCCAATCTTTGGGATCTGTGTTTACTGCAGCATTAAGTTCAACGTCATCAGTATAGCCATCATTGTCATCATCTTCATCAATTTCATCGGCATCTCCATCACGGTCAGTATCTAAAGTGTAAAGAGCGTTTGAAGGGAAATCATCTCTAGGAGCCATCGTTTGACAGGCGGGACTCGTTCCTTCCCATTCTTCCCAAGACACCCATCCATTCCCATCACAATCGTATTTGATATCCCAAAACCTCCAAAAATATTGCCATTGATCACAACGCTCCCAACCTTCAGAACAATCTAAATCCTGTGCTGCCTGTCTGAAGGTATTAAACTTATCCACTGCAATAGCATCTAAAAATCCATCTCCATCACTATCACTATTATTTGGATCCGTTTCGTTTATAAGCTCTAAAGCATTGGGTAAACCATCTCCATCACTGTCGTATTGATAATACCACGTTCTTGGATATTTATCGTCTTTATCATCGACTCCATCGCCATCAGTATCAAGTACGCAAGGATCAGCACCCATTTGCCATTCTGTTTCATCATCAACCCCATCACCATCACAATCCCATCGTTTTGTTGGATCACTTGGGTCTGCATCCCAACCATCGCCAGCTCCATCACCATCACTATCCCAATTATCATCATTAGGATCTAACTCGTCTGGTAAACCATCAAAATCATTGTCTTTAGAGTAATTTGGATTCAATGGCAATTGATCTTCAGCGTCCATTACACCATCCCCATCAGAGTCTGGATTATTTTTATCCGTACCCAACTGGCCTTCTCTTTTATTTGGCAAACCGTCATCATCATTATCGTATTGAAAATTTGGATCCCATTCAAAAGCGTCTAAGGCATCAGATACTCCATCATTATCCTTGTCAAGTGATGATAAGCTTGCAGTTTCTGGGATATCCATTCCTACTTCCCAGAGAGTTCCATCTTTTTTTAATGCAATTATTGCATCTCCCACCTTAACATCTTTCCATGCATTTGCTTCTCCAACTTGTATGAGGTTTGGCAAAACTAGTCCATCTACAATCCCCCATATGAATAGAGTGCCTGAAACTGTGAGGCCTGCCGCAGCAGTATCATAAAGTTCACCCAGATTTTGAAGATTAGGAAATGCAGGCGTGATATAATCATTTGATGTTGCAATTTTATCCCAAAGATGATTTTCATCAATAACCATTGGAAATTCAAAAATTGACTCATATCCCGTAGCCATGTCTGCTATAGCAAAATTAAAAGGTGGTAAAGAGCCTTCCGAATCATCCGTATCTAAATCATATTCTCTTGTATCTAAGTTTACATTTCCCATCCCAACACCCCAGAAATATAATTTTCTTGTTGTTTTTTCTATGGCAAGAACAGCAGTTCTTGAGACTGCAAAGTCATGAAATAAAAGTTGATCATTAGGATTTGAAAAGTTCTCTAAAAAAAATGCAAATATATTTTGATCTTCTTCCCAAGTAATATTTTCATTATTTGGATCATTACCTAAAAAGATTTCAAAAGCATCTGAAAAACGATCATTGTCTGAGTCTATTGGCTTGCTGTCAGCATCATTTGGATCTGATTGGGAATTAAGTTGTTCATCTAAATCCCAATAGCCATCGCCATCTTGATCTATATTTCCTGGATCTGGAGGCATACTTATCCTAATGGGCTCATAAACAACCTCCGATTGGCTTGCAGGATTGACAACCAACTTTTTAGCATTTCTACCCCAAGACCATAAACTACCATCTGCCTTTAAACCTAATGTGGTCTTGTAATATGTCTGAACTTTTGCCCATGTACCATCTGAATCCTCGTATTGAATAAATCCAATCGTATCTCCTGGAATCAAACCGGCCTCTGGAATTTCAAAATTTTGATATGGAAGAACAGAAAAGCCACTTGGAGTAGTAATAGTCTTAATTTCTTCTTCTACAGTTCCAGCACTAGTTGTTTCAAGACGCCACTTATAGTAGTAGGTTGTATTTGCAGTTAAATTTTCTTGTTCGAAGACATAGATTCTAGTATTATTTTCAAATTCTGTAAAATCATCTTGATCTGAAATACTTGTAACCAAATGAGTTGTTAAAGAGCTTGAACTGGTTCCAAATGCAATCTTTAAGTCTCCCGTAAAACTTTCACTAGGATTTATAGCCACAGCCAATTCGACCCTTTGTGATCGAATCTGGGTGTTCTTAAAATCTGACTTAAGAATTATTTCTTGTGCGCCCACAATGGAACAACAAAAAATTATAATTATAGTCAATAAATATTTTAAGTTTCTCAAAAGCCTTTAATTAACAAACGAATTTAATGATTAAATCACAGTTTAAAAAAAACAAAGGCATTTAAATCTACTGAATTTAATAAACCTAAACAAAATAGAAAAGATAGAAACGTTTCTAATCAAAAAAAGCCCTCCCTTTTAAAGGAAAGCTTCTCATCAGTTGCTAATATTGACTTTGTCAAACTAACAACACACAACTTCTTAATTAGCGGTCTGGACGGGACTCGAACCCGCGACCCCATGCGTGACAGGCATGTATTCTAACCAACTGAACTACCAGACCTAATTAGCGTGTGCAAATATACGCCCCATTTTGAATTTGCCAAATAAAACTCCTCGAAAAGAGATAAGTTTTATTTTAAAAATTTATGGTTCCCTACAAGATAGCGTCAATAGCCTCCGCATAAGTGGTTTTTGGTGACACACCAACATGTCGACCTACCAACTCGCCTTTGTCAAAGACTAAAACAGTAGGGATATTTCTAACCCCATATTTTGCAGCAAATTCTTGATTTGCATCTACATCAACTTTACCTACAACGGCTTTTCCAGTATAATCATTACTTAATTCTTCAATGATTGGTCCAACCATTCTACAAGGTCCACACCAAGCAGCCCAAAAGTCAACTAATACAGGTTTGTCCGATTTTAAAACAACTTCATCAAAAGTCGCATCTGTAATTTCTAATGCCATTTTTATTTATTTTACGTGCACAAATGTACTTATTTTAAACTACACTTATCGATGCTCCAAAATCAAATTTACTTATGCTTGCATGGATTTTCTCAATGCATTTAATTCAGCTTATAAAGCCATTGTTTTTCATCTAATAATTTAAGTAACTCTGGAGTGATTTTGACTTTTTGCTTTTTACTATTCAACGTTAATTTCACCTTTTTTTCAGAGTCATAAACATTAAACATAAGCTGTTTATCTCCTTTAAATGATTTTAATTCTTCTTTCAACTGGAGTACACTTTCATTTTTTAATTGTGAGATCTCAAGCTGTAAAGTCAACTTCTTTGCATTATTTTCAACTGTATTTTGCAACATTTCAAAATGTAAATATTGCATACGTGGGGCACCGACTTTTCCTGTTTCCCTATTAGTCCATCCCTCTCGAATCATTATCCGTACTCGGATAAATTGATTGACCACTAAAAAGTGTCTGTATTTTAAATAATCCTCACCAAAAATTCTAAATTCATACTGATCAGAAAAATCTTCCACTATAAAACGTGCCCACCCTTTTCCATTTCTACTTTCCAAATGTTGAATTTCATTTACTATCCCACCTATGGAAAACTCTCTGTTAACGAGTTGATCCAGAGCACCTAATTGATTTAATGAAAGGGTAACAAAATGTTCAATTTCATGAGTGAAATCATCCAATGGATGTGAAGAAATATAAATACCAACTACCTCTTTTTCTTTTTTCAAACGAATTAAATTGGTCCAAGCTTCACAATCGGGAATGGTCAAATCTTGATAGGTGCTATTGGTTTCTTCACCAAACAAACTGGTCTGGGAAGAATTCAAGTTTTCTTGATATTTAGATCCAAAGCGCAATACTTTTTCTAAAAAAGTAACTCCATCTCCGTCGGGATTAAAATACTGTGCGCGTTTTACGTTCAAAAAAGAATCAAACCCTCCTGCTAAAGCTAAGTTTTCAAAAGCTTTTTTATTGGCTGCCCTCAAATCTATTCTCTTTACCAAATCAAAAATCGATTCGTATCGCTGATCTTTTCGATGCTCAATAATGGTGTCTACAGCTCCTTTTCCCACTCCTTTTATTGCTCCCATTCCAAAGCGAATAGCCTGTTGGTCATTTACTGCAAATTTATAAAAGGATTCATTTACATCTGGCCCCAAAACATTAAGACCCAACCGCCTACATTCTTCCATAAAAAAGGTAACCTGTTTAATGTCACTCATATTATTGGAGAGTACTGCCGCCATATATTCTGCAGGATAATGTGCTTTTAAATAGGCTGTCTGATACCCTATTAAGGCATAGCATGTAGAATGTGATTTATTGAATGCATAAGCTGCAAAAGCTTCCCAATCTTTCCAAATTTTCTCTAATATTTCTTCAGGATGACCATTGTTTTTTCCTCCCTCAATGAACTGAGGTTTTAATTTTTGTAGTAATGCAAAAATCTTTTTTCCCATTGCTTTACGTAAAACATCGGCATCACCCTTTGAAAAACCAGCTAACTTTTGTGACAAAAGCATTACCTGCTCTTGATAAACGGTTATGCCATAGGTTTCTTCAAGATATTCAGCCATCACAGGAAGATCGTAACTAATTTCTTCATTCCCGTTTTTGCGATCCACGAAACTTGGAATATACTCCAAAGGCCCTGGTCGATATAGCGCATTCATAGCAATCAAATCAGCAAAAACTGTGGGTTTTAAGTCTTTAAGATACTTCTGCATCCCAGCGGATTCATATTGAAAAATTCCTACCGTATCTCCTCTTTGGAATAATTCGTAGGTTTTTTCATCATCTAAAGGAAAAGTGTCTGGATCCAAATCGATATTATGCTTGTATTTTACCAGCTTGACCGTATCTTTAATTAGGGTTAAGGTTTTTAGCCCCAGGAAATCCATTTTTAATAAACCTGCATCTTCCACTACGGAATTATCAAATTGGGTTACATATAAATCAGAATCCTTGGCTGTAGCCACTGGGACAAATTGGGTAATATCATCGGGTGTAATAATGACACCACAAGCATGAGTACCTGTATTCCTTAAAGAGCCCTCGAGAACAATTGCTTGCTGAATAGTTTCCCCTGACAAACTATCCTCATCTGCCAGGTTTTTTATTTCATTAACACGTAAAACCTCATCATTTCTTAGGGTTTCTTTCAACTCTTTATCTGACGAAGAAAAGAGTTTTGCCAGTTTGATATTGGGTAATAATTTTGCAATCCGATCAGCTTCACCAAGGGGTAAGTCCAAAACACGTGCCGTATCTCGAATGGAAGATTTGGCAGCCATTGTTCCATAAGTGATAATCTGCGCTACTTGATTGGAACCATATTTTTTAATTACATAGTCCATGACTTTACTTCGCCCTTCATCATCAAAATCAATATCTATATCCGGCATGCTTACTCGATCAGGATTAAGAAAACGCTCAAAAAGTAAATCGTACTTTATTGGATCAATATTCGTTATTTTTAAACAATAGGCAACGACAGAGCCAGCTGCTGAACCTCTCCCTGGTCCCACTGACACATCCAGATCCCTTGCCGCTGCAATCAAGTCTTGTACTATCAAAAAATATCCTGGGTACCCTGTTTTAGCAATTACACCAAGTTCAAAGTCAATTCGTTCTTTAATCTCTTCACTTAAGGTTCCATATCGTTTTTCAGCTCCCTGATAGGT
Organism: Flavobacteriaceae bacterium; assembly: GCA_018646605.1. Taxonomy (GTDB): domain Bacteria; phylum Bacteroidota; class Bacteroidia; order Flavobacteriales; family Flavobacteriaceae; genus MS024-2A. Next base: position 17,785 of record JABGUL010000021.1, on the reverse strand, counting down.
TAAATAATGTAAATACTTATTTTCTCCTTTTTTACCGTCTGAATCTTCGTGAATTTGATAGCTTTCTGGAATTTCAAACTTGGGAAGTAAAACCTCACGTGCTAAATCGAAGGATTCAATTTTATCAATTAATGCTCCAATATTTGTAATAGCTTCTGGTATATCAGCAAACAAAGCCTTCATTTCTTCTGGAGACTTATAATAATATTCATGGTTGGGAAAACCATATCGGAACCCTCGTCCTCGACCAATAGGAGTTGCTTGTTTTTCTCCTTCTTTAACACACAATAAAATATCATGTGCATTGGCCTCTTCTTTTTTGGTGTAATAGGTGTTGTTGGTTGCAATTAGCGGAATGTCATATTGAAGAGCAAGTTTCACCAAAACTGCATTAGCACGATCTTCTCCCTCCTCACCATGACGCATGAGTTCGATGTAAAAATCCTCTTTAAATTCTGAATACCACCACTGCAAAGCCTCTTCAGCTTGACGATCTCCAAGATTTAATATTTTAGAGGCAAGCTCACCGTACATGTTTCCTGAAAGTACAATTAAATCCTCTTTGTATTGTTTAACAATTTCACGATCAATCCGAGGAACATAATAAAATCCATTTACATAAGCCATGGAAGTCATTTTTGCCAAATTATGATAGCCCTTTTTATTTTTAGCTAAAAAAACCATTTGATACCCATCGTCTCTTCGGGATCTATCTGTGTGATCATCACAAACATAAAACTCACATCCGATGATGGGTTTTATTTGCTGTGCTTCTTCCAAATCTTTGTTATGTGCCTTGATTGCTTTGATAAAATGAAAAGCACCCATTAAATTAGCATGATCCGTAATGGCTACTGCTGGCATTTTATAACTTGCTGTGGCTTCAACCAACTGACTGATCCTTGAGGTAGCTTGCAAAACCGAAAATTGAGAGTGGTTATGCAAATGAACAAAAGGTACATGCGCTAGGGCAGAAGTATCTATTTCTGTGACTGTAACAGGAGTTGCTTCTTTTTTCTTTAATTTTTCGGAAGCCTTCTTTAAATTTTGATGCGTTAATCCAATGGTTTTAAAAGGCGTTTGTGCTTTAAGCACTTCGGTTTGAAGAGCTTGATTTTCAAAGACTTTCGGATGAATTATATCCTTTCGAAGTAGCTCTAAAAAAGCACGCGTGGTCGCTTCAACATCAGCAGTAGCATTGTGTGCTTCTTCAAAACCTTCTTGAAACAAAAAGTGATACAATTCAGAAAGTGTAGGTAATTTGAACTTCCCGCCGCGTCCTCCAGTGAGCTGACACAGTTGAGCCGTTTCCTCTGTACAGGTGTCTATCACCATTTTATCTTCCAAAACATCGGCCAAGTCAGCTCGCAAATATTCTGCGCCCATTATATTACGGTCAAAACTCACATTATGTCCCACCACAAAATCAACCGTTCTTAGGGCTGCATGAAATTTTTCAAGAACTTCAGCTAAAGGAATTCCTTGTTCCTCAGCTAAGGCTGTTGAAATACCATGTATTTTTTCAGAATCATAAGGTATCGTATAGCCATCGGGCTTAATTAAATAATTTTCATGCCGAACTAGATCCCCCTTTGCATCGTGAATTTGCCAAGCAATTTGGATACAGCGCGGCCAATTTTCAGCATCTGATAAAGGTGCATTCCATTTTTTAGGTAAGCCCGTTGTTTCGGTATCGAAGATTAAATACATTAAAACGAATGTACCGATTTCCTCTTGAGAGGAAAAATGGTTTTATCCTGAGTTATTAACGAAAATGAATTGGAATTAAAAAAACCAAATCCGTACCTTCACCAAAAAAAATAGTATCAACGCTAGTTTAGCCGTTTTTGAAACTTTAGACTCACAAAAAGCGATTGAAGCCGCCTTTTTTGAGACGCAGTGTGTCCACATAAAAGGTTTTGTAGGTTCAGGTTTTTCTTTTAGAATTGCTGCAGCTTTTCAGAAAAACCAGCATAATCTTCTTTTGATTCTTGATAATGCAGAGCAAGCAGCCTATTATCTCAATGATCTAGAGCGTCTTTTAAAACCTTCGGATGTACTGTATTTTCCTGCCAGCTATAGACAGGCTTATGCGCAAGAAACAACTGATAATGCAAATGTTTTATTGCGCTCAGAAGTACTTAAAAAAATAAGTGGCTCCAAAAAACCTCGAATTATAATTAGCTATCCTCAAGCAGTTTTTGAAAAGATAATCTCTCAAAATACGCTAAAGCGGATAACTTTTAAAATCATCAAAGACACCATTCTTTCTTTAAATTTTATAAATGAAAGTTTATTTGAAATGGGGTTTCAACGTGTTGATTTTGTTACCAGTCCTGGAGAGTTTGCTGTGCGAGGTGGCATTATTGATGTTTTCTCTTTTGCCTATCAACACCCCTATAGAATTGAGTTTTTTGACGATACAGTAGAACGCCTTTGTAGTTTTGATGTGCAAACCCAACGCTCCATTACAGCTTTTGATTCTATAGAATTATTGCCTGACACTTCCAACAATGATTTTACTGACAAACGTAAATCTATCCTAGAATTTTTTCCTGCTAACAGCAGTTTTATATTTTCTAATTTTGACAAAACTACCGCACGCCTAGAACAGCTTTTTGAAAAAGCCACAGATGCCTATAACTCCAAAGAAGTTACAACCCAATATCCCCCTGAAACCCTTTTTATGAACCGGGATGAATGGATCAAAGACAGTCATAACAAATCTGTTTTTGTATTAGAACGAACTGAAGATCTCCTTATTACTTCTCAAATTCATGTGAAGCAAAGTCCACAGCCTGCCTTTAACAAACAGTTTGATATACTCATTTCGCACCTCAACGAAAATAATAAAAGAGGTTACAAGAATACCCTATTCTGCAGCAATGAACAACAAACCAAGCGTTTCCATGATATTTTTCAAGAGTTAGAAAAAACAGTTCACTATAAAACGGAAGTACTATCTATTTATGAAGGCTTTGAGGATTTAGAAGCTCAATGGGCTTGTTTTTCGGATCATCAAATTTTTGAACGTTACCACAAATATCAACTAAAATCAGATGCTGCCAGAAAGCAAGCATTAAACCTCAAGGAATTAACTCAAATGGAAGTGGGGGATTATGTTACTCACATTGATCATGGAATTGGAACCTTTGGAGGTTTACAGCGAATTGAAGTAGAAGGGAAATGGCAAGAAGCTATTAAACTCATTTATGGAGAACGGGACATCTTGTACTTAAGCATTCACTCACTTCACAAAATAAGTAAGTATAATGGCAAAGATGGAGCGGTTCCTAAAATATATAAATTAGGCTCAAAAACATGGAAGGCACTCAAGCAAAAGACGAAGGCGAAGGTTAAAGAAATTGCGTTTAATCTCATTGAATTGTATGCTAAAAGAAGACAAAAAATAGGCTTTGCTTTTGATCCCGATAGTTATCTTCAATGGGAACTGGAAGCTTCTTTTATGTATGAAGATACCCCAGACCAAGAAAAAACAACCCAAGCTATTAAGGCGGATATGGAATCTCAACAACCTATGGATCGTTTGGTCTGTGGAGATGTAGGTTTTGGAAAAACGGAAGTTGCCATAAGAGCAGCCTTTAAAGCTGCAGATAACAGCAAACAGGTAGTTGTATTGGTACCCACCACCATACTGGCTTTTCAACATTTTAAAACATTTTCTGCCCGCCTCAAGGAGCTCCCTGTTCGTGTAGATTATTTAAATCGCTTCCGATCTACAAAAGATAAAAATCAAATTTTACAAGATTTATCTGAAGGTAAAATAGATATCCTAATTGGAACACATCAACTGGTCAACAAAAATGTAGTTTTCAAAGATTTAGGCTTACTCATTGTAGATGAAGAACAAAAATTTGGGGTTGCAGTCAAAGAAAAAATACGCTCCTTAAAGGAAAATATTGATGTGTTGACATTAACGGCTACCCCCATCCCACGTACTTTACAGTTCAGTCTGATGGCCGCTCGGGATTTATCTGTAATTGCAACTCCTCCACCCAATCGTTTTCCAATTGAAAGTGACGTAGTTCGTTTTAGCGAAACACTTATTCGTGACGGAATTATGTATGAATTACAACGTGGTGGTCAAGTCTTTTTTATTCATAATAGGGTAGAAAATATAGCAGAAATTTCTGGATTGGTTCAGCGTTTGGTTCCAGATGCACGAATCGCAATTGGTCATGGTCAAATGGAGGGAACAAAACTAGAAAAAACCTTGTTGAGCTTTATGCAAGGGGATTTTGATATTCTTATTGCCACTACTATTATCGAGAATGGATTGGACGTACCCAATGCCAATACAATTTTTATAAATAATGCCAATAATTTTGGCCTCAGTGATCTACATCAAATGCGCGGACGCGTTGGAAGAAGTAACAAAAAAGCCTTCTGCTATTTTATTACCCCACCCCATAGCGCTATGAGTAGTGATGCGCAAAAAAGAATTAAAACTATTGAGCAATTTTCTGCTATAGGGTCTGGTATACAAATTGCTATGAAGGATCTAGAAATAAGAGGTGCTGGTGATTTGTTGGGTGGAGAACAAAGTGGATTTATTAATGAAATGGGATTTGAAACCTATCAAAAAATTCTTCAGGAAGCCATTGACGAATTGAAAGAAAATGAGTTTAAAGAGCTCTATCAGCAGGAGGCAAATGATACATTAAAGTCCTATGTAAAAGAAGTTCAAATCGATACAGATTTGGAATTATTTATTCCAGATGATTATGTCAATATTGTGAAAGAGCGTCTTTCGTTATACCAAGAATTGAGTCAGGTTAAAACAAGTATAGAATTGGTTGATTTTGAAAATAAAATGAAGGATCGTTTTGGCCCCTTACCCGAAGCCGCCCTTGACCTTCTAGAAAGTATGAAACTCAAGTGGGTAGCCACTCAATTAGGAATTGAGCGCTTGATCATCAAAAGAGGTAGCTGCATATGCTACTTTATTTCAGACCAACAAAGTGATTTTTTTCAAACGGTGGCATTTACTTTTCTACTCACTCAAATTCAAAAAGCACCCGATCGAATAAAATTAAAAGAAAAAAATACTTCTAATGGCTTGAAGTTGCTTTTGGCAATACAATCTATTAATGATATACAAACGCTTACAGTCCTTTTGAATAGTTTCGTTTTACCTAAAGAGACTTCAGGTTCTTAATCTCTTCAAACGCAATATTTACCTGGTTTTCATGAATTAAAATTGTAAATTCATTTGAAGTAGAAATCACTTCAAAAACATTAACACCCTCCCAAGATAGTCGCTGAAAAATGAAGTAATAAATCCCTGGAATTGTAACGTTTTCTGTAGGGAGTTTTATGGTAATTGAAGATAAATTTTCAACTTTGGAATGACAGGTTTCTTGACTAAATAAAGTATCTACTAAAGGAGCAATGTTTTGACTTACTATAATATTTGATTCTGCAACTCCTCTTGAAGAAGTATAAAAAACCTCTTTCTTATGTTCGATTTCCTTGAGTAAATTTGACTGATTCAATAGTAATGTATCAGAAATTGAAAAGCTATAATCTACTAGGGAAGATCGTACTGTTATGTCTCCCATGTTCTTTAAAACACTTAATATTTTTGAAGAGTCAGAGGTAAATTCTGCTTCATCAGAAACACGCTTCAATGACATAACTATTGCGCCTTGATTTACGGTTTTTTTTAGAGAAGTCTCAATTTGAGGTTTTATTTTACGTGCTAAAGAAGTCAAATTTATAATCCCATCGGAAAGAGCCGCAGATAAATAAGGCTTGGTTTTGACATAGGCCGCTACAGTTGAAGCTATAGTTTTCATTTATATAGATTTTTAACAAAAGTAATTATTTTAAAACAAAATGTTACAAATAAAACATTATTCCCAAGAATAAAAAGCACTTTCAATATGCTTACAAATCCACTTTTTGTTTTTTATCGTGTAGGATAGGACATCAAAACGCACTTCGTAATCTAGATTATGATATTCTAAGTAGTGGTTTACAGCTCCTACTAAAAGTTTAATCTTCTTTGAAGTAATAAAACTCTCTGGCGTACCAAAAAAGTCTGTAGATCGAGCTTTTACCTCAATACAAACAAGTAAATCTTTATCTTTCATCAACAAATCAATCTCCGCTTTACCAAAACGATAATTTTTTTCCAAAAGAACATAGCCTTTATTACATAAAAAGGAAAGTGCTTTCTGTTCTGCTTCTTGACCAAAGAGGTTGTGCTGTGCCATGAAGAAATGATTTGAGTTAATTAAAGATAAGACGTTCTCTTATATTTAGGGAGATATTTGCTTATTTTTGACAAAATTTGAAGAGATTATCATGCCAAAACGCTATACCGTAACTGCAGCACTTCCTTATACAAACGGACCCATCCATATTGGTCACCTTGCTGGAGTCTATGTGCCAGCAGATATTTATACCCGTTACCTTCGCTGTCAAGGTAAAGATGTCCTCTTTATTTGCGGTAGCGATGAGCATGGAGTAGCTATCTCTTTAAAAGCAAAAAAAGAAGGGAAAACACCCCAAGAGATTATTGATAAATACGATCTAATCATCCGAGATTCTTTTGAAAAATTTGGAATTGCATTTGATAATTATTCCAGAACTTCTCGAGAGATACATTATGAAACTGCTCAAGAAATATTTAAAAATTTAGAGGCAAAATCTGTTTTTGAATTAAAAGAATCTGAACAATTATTTGATGAAGAAGCGCAGCAGTTTCTTGCTGATCGCTTTGTAACAGGGACTTGCCCTATTTGTAGTCATCCGGAGGCATATGGAGATCAATGTGAAAGTTGTGGAAGTAGTCTTAACGCAACAGAATTAATTGATCCTAAGTCGACTATCAGTGGAGGAAAACCTGCATTAAAATCAACCAAACATTGGTATTTACCTTTAAATCGCTATGAAGATTTCATAAAAAATTGGATTTTAGAGGGACATAAAAAAGATTGGAAACCCAATGTTTACGGACAAGTAAAATCATGGGTAGATAATGGCTTACAACCCAGAGCAGTAACGCGTGATTTAGACTGGGGAATACCTGTTCCCGTGATTGGTGGTGAGGGAAAGGTGTTGTATGTATGGTTTGATGCTCCCATTGGATACATTTCTTCAACAAAAGAATGGGCACAACAAAATGGTACAGATTGGGAGCCGTATTGGAAAGACAAGGAAACACAATTAGTTCATTTTATTGGAAAAGATAACATTGTGTTTCATTGTATTATTTTCCCTATCATTCTTCATGCTAATGGACATTATATTTTACCGGAAAATGTACCTGCCAATGAGTTTTTAAACTTAGAGGGGCAAAAAATTTCTACTTCCAAAAACTGGGCGGTTTGGTTACATGAATATTTAGAGGAGTTTCCTGATCAACAAGATGTGCTTCGTTATGTTTTAACCGCAAATGCTCCAGAAACTAAAGACAATGATTTTACATGGGATGAGTTTCAAGCAAGAAATAATAATGAATTAGTGGCAATATTTGGAAATTTCATCAACCGTGTTGTGGTCCTTACTCATAAATATTATGATGGTAAAGTTCCTAAATCAGAAAATCTAACTGATTTTGACAAAGCAGTTCTTGAAGAAATGGCACTACTACCTCAAAAAATAGGACAAGCAATTGAACAGTATCGTTTTAGAGAAGCAAGTCAAACATTAATGCAACTTGCCCGATTGGGAAATAAATATCTAGCAGATTCAGAACCTTGGAAATTGATTAAAACTGATCCGCAAAGAGTTACAACTATTATGCATACCGCTTTACAGATTGCTGCTGGACTTAGCATTCTGTGTGAACCTATACTTCCATTTACAGCAGAAAAATTAACGAAAATGCTGTGTCTAAATTCAAAAAAACTAAGTTGGGATAGTGTCTCTGATGCCTCAACTCTAATTAATGCCGGTCATCAAATTGGAGAAGCCTATTTACTTTTTCAAAAAATCGAAGATGAGCAAATGGAGCAACAACGAAAGAAACTAGAAGTGAGTGTTGCTGAAAACAAAATAGAATCTTTAAAAGTAGCTCCTTTAAAGCCAAAGACTACCTATGAAAATTTCTCTTCTTTAGACCTAAAAGTTGCCACGATAATTGCGGCAGAAAAGGTAAGTAAAACTAAAAAGTTAATGCAACTCACTGTTGATTTGGGAGAAGAAAATCGAACAGTCGTTTCGGGTATTGCACAAGATTTTAACCCAAATGATTTAATTGGAAAAAAAGTAACTCTTTTGACCAATTTACATCCGAGAACTCTGAAAGGAATAGAAAGTAATGGTATGATTTTATTGGGTGAAAATACAGAAGGGAACTTTGTCTTTGTCAATCCAGAAAATAAGGATGCTAAAACAGGGTTATCGATTCATTAAATGAAGTTGACTACATTTATTCCTATCGCCTTCGACCCAATTTATAGACTCCCCCTTCCAGAAAATCATCGTTTTCCAATGGAAAAATATGAATTACTCCCCCAGCAACTAATTTATGAAGGTACAAGTCTGGCAACAGACTTTTTCAAACCAACTCCCGCAACATTAAAAACAGTTTTACAAATTCATGACGCAAATTATGTAAAACGATTATGTGAATTATCCTTGCTAAAAAGTGAAATAAGAAGCATCGGATTTCCCCTTTCCCAAAAACTTGTTGAACGTGAATTTGTGATCGCTGGAGGAACTATAATGGGCTGTGAAAAGGCTTTTGAAACTGGAATTGCAATGAATATTGCAGGAGGTACTCACCATGCCTTTTCTGATCGAGGGGAGGCCTTTTGTCTTTTAAATGATCAAGCTATTGCAGCTCAGTATTTACTTGATACAAAAAAAGCAAAAAAGATATTAATCATAGATTTAGATGTACACCAAGGAAATGGAACCGCATCTATATTTAAAACCAATCCATCAGTATTTACACTTTCCGTTCATGGTTCAAAAAATTATCCTTTCAGAAAGGAAAAAAGTGATTTAGATATCGGCCTTGAGGATGGAACTGAGGATGAAACTTACCTGGGTCAAATCAAAAAAGTTATTCCTGCTTTATTTGACAAAATTAAGCCTGATTTTGTTTTTTATCTCTGTGGTGTTGATGTCTTATCGACAGATAAATTAGGCCGTTTAGGGATGAGCTTGGAAGGATGTAAAAAGAGAGATACCTTTGTCCTAAGCCAATGTAAAAAAAGAAACATTCCTGTTCAATGTAGTATGGGGGGCGGATATTCTAAAGATATAAAGGTTATTATAGAAGCGCATGCTAATACGTATAGAATGGCAAAAGATATTTTTACTTAACGCCACGTATGGCTTTTCATATTTAGAGCGGCTATGACGACATCTTTTCTACTCACCTGACCAACAAGACGGTTGCCTTTCATTACTGGATATCTTCTTCTACTTGATTTTGAAAACAAAGCTGCTGCATCAAAAACACTCATGTTTGACTCAATTGTATCCACCTTTTTAGTCATAAAATAAGATACCGATTTATCTAAAATTGGCATATTAAAATAACGGCTATCCGAAATCTCTTTCATACAATCTGCTTCAGAAATAACACCAACCAGATCCCCTTCCTCATTTACTACAGGGCCACCTGAGATACGGTTTTTTATAAAAGCTTCCATTACCTCATGTATGGTGTCTTCAGGTTTAAAAACAATCAACTGATGTGTCATAATATCTGAAACGGTTAATTTGCTGGGAGTAATTCGCTCTTTTTGAGCCCTTTCTCCTTGAAAACTTTTTATGGGCATGGATAATTAATTTGAAGTTTACTAAATATAGTGTTTTTTTTTAAAAACTTTAAGGAATATCTTTTTTAGCACATAAATAATGAGAATATATCAGTATTTTCGAAATAATGAATACAATAGGAATTTTAGGATGTGGTTGGCTTGGAATTGCTCTTGGAGAGGTTTTAAAAAAGAAAGAGTATACCGTTCGAGGAACTAGAAGAGGTAAAGAAGGAATCCGTTTGCTTAAGAAAAAAGGAATCGCTGCTTTTCAGATGGACGTTTTCCCGGATAAGATTACCGGTGACTTTTCTTTTTTTGATGGAATAGATACTTTAATCATTTCAATTCCTCCTGACAGGAAAAATAGTTCTTCTTCTTTCGTTCAAAAAATCACAACTGTATTAAATATAGTTCGGTCATCGTCCATTAATCGAATATTGTTTTTAAGCAGCACCTCTGTTTATGGGAATAGTGCAGGTATCTTTAATGAATATACAGTTCCTAATCCACAAACAACATCTGCAAAAGCTCTTTATGAAGTGGAACAAAAGCTTCTAAATTTTCAAGTTCCAAAGCTTATCATCCGCCTTGGAGGACTTGTGGGAGAAGACAGAAATCCGTTTGTTTATTTACAAGACAAAAAAATTTCAAATCCTAATGGGTGCATCAATTTTATTCATCAAATTGACGCTGTTAATGGAATTTCAGCATTGTTAAATCATTTTGAAAATGAGGGTATTTACAATCTAGTTTCACCCCATCACCCCACAAGAAAAGAATACTACACTTTTATTTCAGAAAAATTAAAATTATCCAAACCCCAATTTAAAGAAGAAGCTGCTTTAATTAGAATAATAGAAGGAAAAAAAATAACTAGAGATACCTCTTTCAGCTATTTTGTCAATAATCTGTTAATATAAAAAAAGACATCCCCAAAAATTACAAGCACATTTAGCTATCTTGATAGTATCAAATTAAGATGGGAAAACAAAACCTTTATATCGCTCAATTAGAAAAGCTACTAACACATTTAAAAAATGGGAAGCTAGGCTATTTAAAGGCTGCCGACCATGCAAATACGTCAGAAGAAAAACGCTATTTTAACCAGGAAGCCCTCATTAGAAATCGATATTTTCAAGAGGCTCTTAGTGAGATTCAAAACCTTGGAATGTCCTATGATGACCTTGTAGTTGGTGGTTTTAATTTCAATCAATTGTTAATATCTTCCATTGACACGTTGAAAGCTACCGCACTTGAAAAATGTATTGAAGCAGACAAAATGTTGGTTGAGATCTATCAAAGTATTTTAGCATTAAATCAAGAAATAAAATTTGAAAGTAATCTCAACAGGCTTACTCAAGCCTCAGAGCAAAACGAAATGCTAGTTTCAAAATATACTGCTGAAAAAGAAATTAATCCCCTTTATTAATTTATATCTATTGTTTCAGAGGAAACAGCAGAAGACTCTTCTCTCAAACTCAACATTCTTGAAAGCATAGCATTGTATGCAGTATACAGTTTTTCTAAAGAAGGAACCAAGGAGTCTTTTTTATAATGCCTGTTAAAATATCGTGCTTTTTGAGCTTGCATTTCAACTACTTTTAAACGGCTTCTAATTTGAGGAACCTCAAGTGAACTTGGAAATTTCTTTTTTGCAAAATTTTTTAACCTTCCAGAAAGCGCTAACAAATCAACATCAACATCTCTTAGGTTAAGTTCTGATAAACGAGCCATCGATTCATGTAGTCTTTCAAAGTCTTCCCATTCTTCAAGTCCTTCTTCTTTTAAAAAAACGGTGGGATAGTCAGTTAGAGAAAAATTAAAAATCATCTCTGATGAATTTTCACTTTCTTCAATTGTGGTGGATGAAACAGTCATTTGTGAAGTTGCTTCATTTTTACATGAAAAAGTACAACCCATTAAAAAAATAAAATAAACTACTTTTTTCATCATCTTGTATTTGGCTATAATCCTGTGGTATTTAACTTTAACAAAAGTATCAGGAAAAATAGAACCTGAAGTAAATATAAGTGAAAAGGAAAAGGACCTTCAATTTTGACGCTTGATTTATGAAACATCCACTGAAGTGGCAAAGCTATAATTGCCCATCCAAAATAATTATGGAAAGAGGCCAATCCTCCCTCAAAGGTCCAGAAGTCAAGTTTTGGTGCAATAGGCTCCATTACCAAGTCTAAAAACAGCATTAAACCCACCCCAATAAAAACTCTTAAAAACAATGAGTTAGAAAAAAACTGAGCAATAAATCCAGTTATAAAAACCAAAATACTCCAATTTACACCAATCATTAAAGGAACTCCTAAAACTTTATATCCTAGTGCATCCCCGTATGTGTAATTCCCAAAAAGAAATCCAAATTTTACTCCAATGATTTCAGCTAACATCCCCGTAACAAAGCAAAGTAAAAGAATGAATGACGTCTTTTTATTTAGACGGGTATTTATCAATAACAACACAAAACTAAGAAGAAGATTTATTGGAGTTGCTTTTAAAAACCATGTTGCATCACTATATATTATTCCAATACTCCCTGAAACATGAAACAACCAAATCAATCCTATGGAAATATTTTGTTTTGTTAAGAGAGAAAAATTATTCATTTTATAATTCGGGTATCAAATCATCAATTATTTTGGCGGAGAGTAAACACAACGGAATTCCACCCCCTGGATGAACACTTCCTCCACAAAAATAGAGGTTTTTTATACGATTTGAAAAATTAGGGTGCCTTAAAAAAGCGGCCATTGGGTTATTACTTGAGGAACCATACAAAGCCCCTAAATGAGACTGTGTTTTATTTTGAATTATAGGAGGGGTCAAAATATCTTCACAAACGATTAATGACTCTAGATCAACTTCTAATTCTTTAGATAACTTAGAAATAATAAAACCTCTTAACTGATTCACTATTACTTCCCAATCTTGACCTTTATCAGAGGGTGTGTTGATCATAACAAACCAATTTTCACACCCTTCTGGAGCATCTCCAGAAACATCTTTGGATGTTATATTCACATAAATTGTAGGATCATCTGAAACTGTTTTCTTTTTAAAAATAGCTTCAAACTCACTTTTATAATCCTCTGAAAAAAAAATGTTGTGAAGCTCCAGTTCATTAAAACTGTGTTGTACTCCCCAATAAAAAATAACAGCAGAACTTGACCTTTCCTGAGACAGCTTTTTTATTGGGTGCTTTTGCTGAGGGAGAAGCTTTTTAAAAGTAGGATATATATCCATATTTGAAACTACGATGTGTGATTCATAAAAAGTGTCTTTAACACGAACTCCTTTTGCACCATTATTATTTATAATAATTTCATCCACTTGAGTTTCAAAATCAAAGGCAACCCCAAGTCTTAATGCCAAATTATAGAGGGCTTCGGTTATGGCTACCATGCCACCTTCTGGAACAAAAGTACCATAGTCCCCTTCCAAATGCTGAATCAGTGTCATTATACCCGAAGTTTGATAAGGATCAGAGCCATTATATGTAGCATATCGATCAAAAAGCTGAACCAATTTAGTAGATGAAAATGCTTGACTATTTGCTTGGTGTAGTGTTTTTTGAAGTTCAAAAACTGGAAGATGAAACATCGCTTTCAAGGTATCCAATGACAAATAGGTTTTTAATTTATGTAGTGATTGCTCAAGAAATATGCTGGCTGTGAGGTCATATTTCTTTTTTGCTTTTTTGAGATAGTTATCTACATTTTTCTGAGGCTCCCCAAAAACTTTTTCAACTTCGTTTAAAAAATCTCTCTTTTCTGAATAAGCACTAAACTTTGTTTTATCTGACCAAAAATAATTACAGGCAATATTTTTTTTTCTATAGTTGAAATGTGATTTTGAATCTTCTCCTGCCAATTCAAAAAGTTCAGTGACAAAATGGGGCATGGTAAACAAAGAAGGGCCAGCATCAAATCGATATCCCTTTAATTCGAAAGCTGAAAGTTTCCCTCCAGGATAGGAATTGATCTCAAAAACATGTGGTTTATAACCTTTTAAAGCTAGCCGAATAGAAGCTGCCAAGCCAGCAACTCCAGCACCTATTATAATTGCTTTTTTCATACTCTCAAAGAAATTGTTTTATCAGAGACTAAATAAAAACGGGAAAATAAATCTTCTTTATACCACTTTTTTGATCTTGTCTTTTTGACAATATCCGCATGCTGTTTCCCTTTGTATGCAAAAGAATTTACAGAATCAAAATCATCCCAAATGCTTAAGGTTGCCTGTTGAATGAATGGCCACTCTCCAATCCCCTTATAATATTGAACACCTGAAGCATTTTGAATTGCCTTGCTTGCTGCTGGAACAGAAAGCCAAAAAGATATAAGCCTTGACCATCGCAATGAGGCACGCGTTATCACGACTGCTTTTCGTCCTAAATTTAACTTATTTCTGATGCTTTGTTCTTGTTCAAAGGGATTTATTCCACCCCATTTACCATGACTTGCTATGGGAGTCAAAATCAAATTTCTTTGTGAAGATGCATTCTTTTTGTAAGCCAAAAAAATAGGATTTTGTTCAATGAAATTATTAAAATCAACTTCTTGCTCCCAAACTCCCATAAAAGCATACGTAGAGAAATCCGGCCAAAGACTAAAACCACTTCCTCCACCCGTGCCTAAAAATTTAAAAAACTTTAATCCCTTGATATTACCTAACTTGAGAGGAGCAATACCCATTTGTTTGAAAGCCCAAAATTTATTTGTTGTAAAAGAAAAAAAAGTAACTGTGGTAACAGTTTGCATAAATCTCAAATTAATCAAAAATTCATTGACGAAATTAAATGTTTTTAAAGTAAGGAAGGGAATGCTTGAAAAGAAAAACGTCTCTGATTGTGATTATAGAACTTAACTTATAAAAGTAATCATTAGAGACGTTTTGAAACCAAATTGAATTTAAACTTGTTTAAAGTTAATTAAAAAAAGTTAAACAAAACTATTTTTGGTTAAGATTTTTATGTGAAAAAATAATTATAAAATATAACTACTTGATAATTAATTATATGTACTTAAATGATAGTGTTATTTATTTTAGTAATTTAGTAGATAAAAATTGACATTATGAAGAAATTCAAGCGTTTTGATATTTTTATCTACGTCCTTATTATAGCAAATATTCTGGCTATGGTTCTTGAGTCTCATGTTTCCATTAAACTTGAATATGAAAATATCTTCTATTATTTTGAATTAATTTCAATTTCAATTTTTTCTTTTGAATATCTCTTTAGGATATACATTAACTATAAAGAATCTAAATGGCATGGTGTTAAAGGATATGTATTTAGTTTTTTTGGAGTTATCGATTTAGTTGCAATCCTTCCCTTTTATATCAAAGAGTTTGTTCTTTTAGACGGACGCTTTTTCAGAATTCTTCGCTTATTCAGACTTTCAAGGATCTTTAAGCTAGGTAGAAGTAGCAAGTCATTAAAACTATTCATTAAAGCACTTGGATCGGTTAAAAACGAATTATACTTTACCTTATTTCTTTCTTTACTCACCATTCTATTTTCAGCATCTGCAATATATTTCCTTGAAAACGATGCACAGCCTGAGGTATTTTCCAGCATTACAGCATCGATCTGGTGGGCTACGGTTTCACTAGCAACCGTTGGATACGGTGATATCGTCCCTATTACTGTTTGGGGAAAAGTTTTTGCTTCAATAATTTCTCTAATTGGTATTGGTGTAGTTGCAATCCCTACAGGTATAATTAGTGCGTCATTTGTTACGGAAATATTTAATTCCAAAGAGAATTAATTAATACCTTAGTTAGAAAATCTTCATAAAGTGAAAATCCTTTTCCAACCCATCATTGTATCTATTTTTTTATTTACAATTCTTTTAAATGCTCAAAATGATACTTTCCCATTGGAAAATAAAAACGTGTTAATTGTTTATGGAGGTTGGGAAGGGCATCAGCCAGAAGTTTTTGCAACTAAAATAGCCTCTTGGCTAAAAGGTCAAAAAGCAATCGTTACTATTTCAGATTCAACTCAAATATATCTAGATAAAACTGTGATGAGCAAAGTAGATTTAATAATTCAACATATTACAATGAGTAAAATTCAAGCTAATGAATCTAAGGCATTAGAAAACGCTATTTCGAGAGGCGTTGGTTTAGCTGGTTGTCATGGTGGCTTGGGGGATACTTTCAGAGAAAATACGGAATATCAATATATGGTTGGAGGACAATTCGTAAAACATCCTGGAGGGCAGGTTGACTATACAGTAAAAATAATAGCTCAAGAAAACCCTATTCTAAAAGGAGTAAATGATTTTTCATTACACAGTGAGCAATATTATATGCATGTTGATCCAGCAATAAATATATTGGCTACTACTCGCTTTTCTGGGGATCATGACTCATGGATAGAAGGGGTGGAAGTTCCAGTTGTGTGGACAAAATCCTTCGGAAAAGGGCGTGTCTTTTACTCTTCATTAGGACATAATAAAGAAGATTTTGAAATTCCAGAGGTTTGGGAAATCATGGTAAGGGGAGTAACTTGGGCTGCGGGTTCTAAAATGAATTAACTTTTTTCACTTTTTCAAGTTCAATCTTCTTAATGAAACGACGCTTTATAATACCTTTGTAGGGTTATGAAAAAAAAGATTGTTATTATAGGCTCAGGGTTTTCATCCCTGTCAGCAGCCTCATACTTAGCTAAAAAAGACTTTGATGTTCACGTTTATGAAAAAAATGAAACTTTAGGTGGGCGAGCAAGACAATTAAAAAAACAAGGCTTCACCTTTGACATGGGTCCATCATGGTATTGGATGCCCGATGTTTTTGAATCTTTTTATAACGATTTCGGAAAGAGCACGAATGATTTCTATAAACTCAATCGTTTAGATCCTGGCTATCAGGTTGTTTTTGGAGAAAATGAAATAATTCCCATTGGAGATTCCTTAGAAAAAATCTATGAAGTTTTTGAAAAAGAAGAAGCTGGGAGTAGTCAAAAATTAGAAAAATTTATTGCAAGCGCTAAAGACAATTATGAAATTGCTATTAAAGATTTAGTCTATCGTCCCGGTTTATCTCCATTAGAATTAGTCACAACAGCTACGATAAAAAAAGTCAAATATTTCTTAAGCAATATCAAGAGGGATGTATACAAAGAATTTAAAAGTCCTAAACTTAGACAAATACTACAATTCCCTGTTTTATTTTTAGGGGCAAAACCCTCTAACACCCCTTCATTCTATAACTTCATGAATTTTGCAGATTTTGGTCTAGGGACTTGGCATCCTGAAAACGGAATGTACAGTATCGTCCAAGGCATGGTTTCTCTAGCAGAATCACTAGGGGTTACTTTTCATACCCAATCACCAATTGAAAAAATAACTGTAGATGCATCCGGTAAGGCAACGGGAATTAAAATTAATGGTGAACAAATAAACGCTGATATTGTTCTTTCTGGGGCAGATTACCATCATTCAGAAACGCTCTTGGATCCAAAATATAGAGTTTATAGCGAAGCCTATTGGGATAAAAAAGTGTTTGCTCCCTCCTCTTTGCTGTTCTACATTGGATTGGATAAAAAAGTTGAAAACCTTGCGCATCATACCCTCTTTTTTGATGTGGATTTTGATGAGCATGCTCGTGTAATTTATGACCATCCAGAATGGCCAAAAAACCCTTTGTTTTACGCAAACTTTCCTTCAGTTTCTGACCCTAAAATGGCTCCCGAAGGAAAAGAAGCTTGCTTTTTATTGATTCCTATTGCTCCTGGAATTGAAGACACGCCAGAACTTCGAGAAAAATATTTAAATATAGTAATAGAGCGTCTTGAAAAATTGACAAATCAACCTATAAAAAAGGAGATGCTTTTTTGTGAATCGTTTTGTGTAAAGGATTTTGTAAAAGAATATAATTCCTACAAAGGAAATGCATATGGCTTGGCAAACACGCTGCTGCAAACAGCTTTTTTAAGACCTAAGTTAAAAAGTAAAAAAGTAAAAAACTTGTTTTTTACAGGACAATTAACAGTACCTGGACCCGGAGTACCTCCAGCA
>JABGUL010000020.1 GCA_018646605.1 Flavobacteriaceae bacterium | reverse complement strand
CACATTTGCTGGGACAACTAATTATAAGGAGCTGCTTAGAAATGAAAATGAAAACAGGTATATGCTTTTTACAATTGCTGAGAGGATGGATTTTGATCTGCTTAATAGTCTTGATATTATGCAAGTCTGGTCTCAAATTAGAGATGAGGTAATAAGGTTTAAAGACAAGTCAATGATTCGTGTTGATGATTTAGAAACCATAATGAATTTATCTGAAGAATATATATATCACAGCCCTCTAGAGACCACTTTAAATAATATGTTGCTATTTGATTCAGAGGGAAGGATAGCATTTTCTGATATAATGAAAAGCTTGAAGGAGCATGGTATTTATGAATCGAACAATAAAGTAGGTTCGATATTGCAATCAATGTCTCCAAACGGTATTGATATAATAACAAAACCAAATAAAGGATCAAGATTATACAAACTTAAATGGCGGTATAATTAACGGCAGGCACGGCATGCCGTTTTAGTTGAAAGTAGATAGAAATAATAGTAGTAAAACAAGTATAGATTAGAAAAGGATACCATGCCGTGAGTGCCGTGATTAAGGTTTGGTTTCAAAATATAAGATTGAGACACCCTGAGGCAAAGGGTAACCCCTGTGCCCATTTTTTAGACCCCTAAATATAAAGTATGTGCTAAACATATTCCTGTTAAGACAAGTAATAAAAGGAATTTAAGGGGTTGATGAGTCTTATATTTTATTAGACACGCGCAGGCAAGAGGTTATACCTGTGGGGGGTAAAACACCCCTTAATCAAAAAGGGGGTAATACTATATGTTCAGACCAATGATAGCAGGGCTTTAAAGGTCACCTAACTCGCATCAAAAAGGAAACGTCAAAATGGAGCTGAATTGATAGAATATTGATACTATTAATATATTTTTAATTAGTTTTTGAGTGAAGCTGTAACAGGTTTACAAGCTAAAAATGAAGTAAGTGTAGACTTGCCTTTGTTTGTGTGATGGTTTGGGTTATTTATTATTAGGTATATTTAAATATCTAAAAACTAACACAATGAAAAAGCTACTTCTTGTTTTACTGTTTGTTCCAATAGTTTCTTTTGGACAAGATTATTATGTTTCAGCAAAAGGAGGTTTAAATGTTCGTGAAGCCCCTAATTCAAAATCAAGGAAAGTAGCGACACTTCTTTACGGTCAAAATGTTACAATAGAATCTGAAACAGGTATTAAATTGACAATAAATGATACTGATAAAGAAACAGGAATTACTAAAGTTGTTGAAGGGGAATGGGTAGAGGTAATTTTCGAAATAAATTTAAAAGGATATGTTTTTGACGGGTTTTTAAGAAAAAATAGTTCCTCATTTTTAACAAGAAATAATGGTACTACTTGGACAAATGGATCCTCTTTGTATACTTTTTCTGAAAATATGCCTGATTATTATATCGATATTTCATCCTGCGCCCCTTGTGAAATCCCTACTACTGAGTGCCATATGTGTGGTTATAGTTGGATGAAAGTTTATGTAGATTCTTTTTCATATGGAAGAAAATATCAAAATGATTTTTTTTATGAAGAGGACGAAACTTGGTTTTATGAAAAAAATGAAACAATATGGAGCGTTAATTCTAGAAGTGGATATACTGATGAATATGAAACAGATAGGATATATTGGATCCCTGCTGATTCAGAAACTTTTGAAATTGAAAAAATACATTCAAAAAATAAACCAATATTAGATTTTATTAAATTAAAACAGAAAGAAGAGAATGAAGCTATAGAAAAAGATTTAATGTAGATTTTAGGTATATTGAACTATCTTAAAATCAACACAATGAAAAAAATATTTCTTGCTTATTTAGTGTAATAATTGCTTGGTTTGAAAAGTATAGAGTTGAATAAATAAATCATAATATATTTTATTTATTGCAAAACTAATATAAGGTTACATCAATTTTCAATTTCTATTTTTCTTATCCTTTTTCTTATCCTTTCTTTCTTGTTTACCTTCAACCCTTTTTTGCATTACATACTCCATTTTTCCGGCAGCAAAGTCTGAATCGTCTTCTCGCCAACTTTCATTCCAATTAGGATTTTTAGTCATAGATATACTTGTGTCTTCTCTTAATCTTAAATTTATTTTTTCAGGAAAAGTATAGACTAAATCCGGAAAATTAATTGCTGGTATAGACTTACCATTTGGCGCTTCTGTTTCTTGTTCAAATTCATCTATTTTTTTACCTCTGAAAATCAATTGATATGGATTAAAATCATAGACAACTTTTCCAGTTTGATCACGAAAAACATTAGGATTTAGTTTGGTGCCTAATACACTAGTTAAATTTAAATCAACTACACTAGTTTGGTCTTTTGATAAAACTTTGGATTTATTTGATGCAAAATCAAAATAATTATTAAAATCAATCATTTTAATAAAATATTCAATATTTACTTGATCTCCAATGCCAAGGGCATCAGACATAATTCCAGTATCTGCATTAAGTATAATATTATTCACATCCATTGAGGTCACTAAATTAACCTTACTAATCTTTTTAATTAGTTCATCAGTGGGTCTTCGGTTATCAAACATATTATTGCGTTTGGTGCGGATCTCACCCTTAAAAAATTCAACTTTCTTACTAAAAATTATTCTCATTTTATATTCATAATAATTATTCATGATATCTTTCCTACTTAGTAAAAAATTATAATATTCTTCTTCCTCGAGTAAATTAATTTCACTTAATCCAATTGTTTTCAAAAGATTAAATGATTTATCATAAATATCATTTTTGTCTTTTTTATGATCAAGATTATCTAGTATAATATCTTTATCACTTATATTTCTAATTGATAAAATCACATCCCCTAGATTACCATGTTTGTGATTAAATGTCATAAAAAATACAAGAGAATCGTTTTGAAATTTGTAGTGATAATTTAAATCCTCATATTCTCTAGTTGCCTTACTAGCATCTTTTAGCATATTTGCTCCTGGCATTTTACCCACAGCCTTGTCCATAATTTTGCTGCTTAATTTGTTTGACTTATCCTGTAATTTTTTAAGTAATTGAGAATTCACCTCCATTGTAGGAAAAAATAAAAAGAGTAAACCAAGAATTAAGGAACTAATATTATACATTTTATAAGTCTTCATGATTTTAGTTGTTTTGTGAAATTTACACTTTTTAAATTAATTGACAAAAGCCAAAATATTATAAACCTTTCTAGTAAACTATTTAAATGTTTCATTCTTTGGAGGTTTAGTTTTACTTGTTGCTTTATTTAATGACTTATTCAGAGGCGGAGGACCCACCTATTCCTATTTTAGTTCTTATAGTTTCTGCAACCGCATTGGGTTTATATGGTTCAAAAAAAGCAACAGATTAAATTATCGGCATATCCTCATAATTAAGTTCAGTTAGAAAACAGGGGGTAGAGCTAGAATTTTAGTATATTGAACTATCTAGAAACCAACACAATGAAAAATATTCTGCCTATAATTTTAAGTTTGATTTTAATTAATTGTGAAAAAGATGATTATCAAGATGATCCGATAAGAGCTACTTGGTTAGTTGAGTATGATCAAGATAATTCTGATGGGGATACCGCATATTATCAAAAAGCTTATAAATTTAATGATGAAAAATTATTTAAAAAAGTTAAATTTTCAATAAATAATATTGATACCTATGTGTCTTCAGAAGAATTTACTTGGAAAAACAATGATCCCAGTTGTAGTCCAGCAAATTGCACAAATTATAATGAAGCGATTCAAGAATATACAATAAATGGTGAAATTGAAAATGTAGTGTTTTCAAATCCAATTGAAACAGATTATGGAGAGACTATTTATAATAGAGCAACATTTGGTAAAGTAGTAATGGAGCGGCAAGCTGAAGATATTTTTTGGAATAATTTTTAATACATTAATATGATTTTCAATAATTTAATAATTTGTTTCCTAGTCATAGGATTAAATCAAACACCTTCTCAAGACTGGAACCCCTATTATAAAGACAAAAGAATTTCTATTTCTTATACTTCAAAAGTTTGCAATGACCAAAAAAACGGATTTGCATTCGAGTATTATTTTATTAAAATTCAAAATTTGACTGATCAAACTCTTGTTGTGAATTTTAATAAAAGCCCTGAAGAAAACAGTAAAGAAGAAGATCTAACAGCTTTTGTTTTAAAACCAAAGGAGGTAAAAACAGGAAGCTGTGCCTACAACCCTGTAAAATTAAGGATATATAAGGTGGACCGTAGACCAAATAAGACAAGTAAAGCCGCTCCTTTTGTATTATCTAAAATAAGTTCCATTGAGGTCAATTAGTCTTTTACTGATCGTTCTTTTAATGGGTGGGGCCTATGCACAAGAAGTTCAATTTACGGCCACGATGTCTTCAACTACTTGTAGCGGGACTTTAGTTCAATTTGATGCACTCTATATACCCAGCGAAAATAGTGTAACCGAATTTGATTTTAATAATGGAGCGCTTCCAGCAGGTTGGAGTTCTTCTCCCTATACAGTGGGCCAGCCGTGTAATCCAGCAAAAGGGAATACCCCCACCAATACCAATTATTTTTGGGCCACAACGCTTCAATCTGGGGGGAGTAATAATAGAAAACGTTTTGTTCAAACCCTACCCGTAGATGTGTCTTATGGGGGGAGCCTAGAATTTTTGATTCGCTATGGTGCAGATGATCCATCCCCTGGATGTGAGGATGGGGAAAGAGAAGATGAAGAAGTCTATCTTCAATATTCTATCAACAATGGATCCACTTGGGTAACCTTTTTTGACAGTTGGGACACTACGGACAATTATCTTGCAGATTGGTATGATTGGTATGCAAATGATATTGAAATCCCACTAGCTGCCCAAACAAGCGCTACGATTTTTAGATGGTACCAACCTGATAATGATGGGGATAATTGGGACAACTGGGGATTGGAAGATGTAATTGTCAATGCCATCCCACCCCCTGCGGCCTCCTGGGCTTTTGATTTTGGCAATGGGGATACTGGTGCAAGCGCTAGCGCTACATCAACCTTGCCATTTACCAAATTATATCCCCCCTCAAATGCAATAAAGAACTTTTCCGTTACAATCTCAACAACTTTGACAAGCGGAAGAGTTGTCGGATTAACAAAAAATATTACGGTAACGCCGAGTGATACTGTCCAGCCCACGGCTACCCCCCCTGCCAATATTCAGGTGGACAGTGATCCGGGAAGCTGTGACGCAGTGCTGGCTCCTTCTGATGTAGGCAGCCCAACTGTTTTGGATAATTGTGCGATAAATTCTGTGGTCAATGACAACCCCACTTTGACCTTTGTCAATGGGGTAAATCTATTGACATGGACCATAACCGACAGTGCTAGTAATACGACTACAGTAACCCAAACCATAACGGTTAATGACAATGAAGATCCAGTACTAACAATTCCTGCAGATATTCTTTCACCCAATTGTAATGTTGATATTGGAGTGGCAAGCGCGACAGATAATTGCGGAGGATTAATACCGACCAATAATGCCCCCGCTGTTTTTTCTCTTGGCATTACAACAGTGGTTTGGCAAGTTTCAGATGATGCAGGTAATACTGTTTCTGCCACCCAGCTGATTACCGTTTCAGACACATTAGTCCCCCTCAATACAGCTCCTGCAGATGTAACTGTAACAACAGATTTAGACTCTTGTACCGCATCAGGGGTAGCGCTAGGGGCCCCAATTACAGGAGATAATTGTACAATCGCTTCCATATCAAATAATGCCCCCGCGAATTTTCCGATCGGGACCACAACTGTAACGTGGACTGTTACAGACGTTGCAGGAAATACAACCCTCTCAACTCAATTAGTTACCGTAAATGACGACGCTCCACCGAGTCTTATTCCGCCATCTGATATTGTCTCAGATTCTTGTACAATTATATTAGGCAACCCAACAGTTAGCGATAATTGCGCGGTTACTTTTTCTAATGACGCGCCGCGGTCTTTTCCCACAGGGACAACCACAGTGACTTGGACAGCAAGTGATACTTTTGGGAATACAGTGACCGCCACCCAACGAATTACTTTTAATGACAGTACAAATCCCACTATTTTTATTCAAGATAAAAACATACTTGTCCAGACAGACTTAGGATCGTGTTTTTCCTCAGGGGTTAACCTAGGGAATATCGTTTCAAATGATGACTGTGGTATTGTCTCTTCGGGGAATGATGCCCCCCTCCAATTCCCAATAGGAGTAACAATAATAACCTATACAGTAACAGATACTTTTGGGAATTCAACATCAAAAACACAAAGCGTAACAGTAGTAGATGTAGAGCCTCCAGTAGCACGCGTCAAAGAAGTAGACGTCTCTCTAGATGGAAATGGAAATCTCATTATCCCTTGGGGACTAATTGATAATGGAAGTTCGGATAATTGTACCATCAATAACTTTAGCATCTTATCTCTAGACGGCGGAACGATTTATATTGATCAACAAAATCTCGTATTAAAGCAAAAAAATAAGGGACGGAATCAAACGAAAAAGAGCAGCTGTGACCTGATAGGAACAACGAAAGCGGTATTTCTTATCACAGACAGTTCGGGAAATACAGCTTCGACAACCTTTAATTTAACCATTACTGATGATCTAAACAGGTGTAATTTGGTCAATCCACCTAATGCCGAAAATAATGCACCCTTGGACACAGATCAAGATGGGGTTATTGACCTCGAAGACGTATTTCCTTTAGATCCCGCAGAATGGGCTGATAACGATCAGGATGGCATCGGAAATAATGCAGACCCAGATGATGATAATGATGGATTTTTTGATGACATCGAACGTTTGGCAGGAACAGACCCGCTGGATTTTTTAAGTAAACCACTGGATACGGACCAGGACGGGATTATTAATTTATTGGATTTAGATGACGATAATGACGGATTTGAAGACACCCTTGAATTAGAAGTAGGGACAGACTCTCTAGATGTAAATATCTTTCCATTAGATACAGACCAAGACCTCATTATTGACTTTTTCGATGAAGACGATGATAATGACGGACAAACAGACGCAACAGAACTTCAATGTGGCTCAGATCCACTAAATAATAGAAGTAGGGCATTAGACACAGACAATGATGGAATACCAGATTGTCTTGATGAGGATGACGATGGTGACGGTTATGAAGATGAATTAGAGCAAGCCTTTAATACAGACCCTTTGAATAAAAATGAATATCCCAATTTAGATAACGATGGAGATGGGGTCCCTCATGGCTTTGGATATGTAAGCTCTTTTAATGATAATTGCCCGGAGGTGCCCAATCCAGACCAATCTGATATTGATCAGGACGGAGTGGGGGATGTGTGTGATAACTGTATTTCAGTTGCTAATGAAGAACAAGAAGACAGAGATCAAGATGGAGTGGGAGACTTTTGCGATGTTTGTCCAGATTTGCCCAATGAGAATCAAGAAGATTTTGACGGCGATGGATTGGGGGACCTGTGTGATTTAGATGACGACAATGACGGACAGTCTGATGAAGTAGAAATTGACTGCGGGTCTAATCCAAAAGACCCCAATTCATTAAGCCCCGATTTTGATCAGGATGGAATACCGGACTGTAATGACCTCGACTTTGATAATGACCAAATTGAAAATAGAATAGACCCCAACCCTTATAGCTATGACGACCTCTTAGTTAGTCAATTTATTTCTGATAATGGCGATGGAATCAATGATCGTTTTACAGTACTCAAAATTGAAAATTATCCGAATGCAGTGCTTTCTATTTACAGTAGATCAGGAATCTTAATTTATTCAAAAAAGAACTATCAAAATACCTGGCCTGCAGATCACAATAAACAACCACTTCCAGAGGGAAGTTATTACTATCAAATTGACTTAGAAGGCAATGGGACAATAACCTATAAAGGATGGATTTATTTGACAAGATGACAAACAGACCGATCGTATATTTAGCGCTTTTATTTCTGCCATTGCTAAGTTTTGGACAGCAGGAGAGTTATTATTCCTTTTACCGCAATACAATGAATATTATCAATCCTGCTTTTGCGGGAGCTGAGGAAGGAACGGTTTTTTCATTTATTTCACGACGCCAGTGGTCATTTGATGAAGAAGCGCCTACTACACTTGCCTTTTCCTATTCCTCTGCCAGAGCAAATAAGGTAGGTTTAGGAATTTCTTTAGTAGCAGACCGGGTTTTTATAGAGCAACAAACAAATGCCACAATTGATTTTTCCTATCAGCTCAATATGGAAACGACTCAAGTTTATTTGGGATTAAAAGCAGGAGGAAATTTTTATAAAGCAGACCCTACGGGGCTTTTGGGCTTTGCTGCCTCTCCAGACCCCATCCAACAGGCCTTTTCTAAATTTAATCCCAATATTGGGGTGGGCGCTTTATTAAAAAGAGAAAATCTGTGGCTCTCTTTTTCTCTTCCTAGAATTTTTAAGTCAAATAGAACAAAAGACGTGGCCATTACAGCCAAAGACCGCGTCCACACCTATCTTGGAGGCGGAGGGACACTCCCACTGGGCACCAATCTTTATTTAAAACCCTCTTTGCTACTCAGAAAAGTCAAAGGACTCCCCTTGAGTACTGATCTTACCGGATTTTTAAGCTGGCAACAAAGGTTTGATGTGGGCATGTCCTACAGATCAAGTGGAGCATTTTCTTTACTTTCCTCAGTGCGTGTGGGTAATTTTGATCTCGGATATGCTTATGAAACACCGATTCTTAGTGGGTTAGCACAGCTTAATTTGAAAACACATGAGGTTTTCCTTAGAATTCATTTAGGAAAAAAACTATCAGAATCAGATCAAGAACCTTTGGAAAAAGGTGAGAAATAATACTTTTTTTAATTTATAGATTTACTTTTAAACAAATTTAAAATGAACTATACAGTTATTTTCGATGGAGAAAAAATTAACTCCGATATAAAAACCACTCCGATTAAGGTTTAGGGAAAAAGTTAATTTGGTTGAGAAATACTATACTTCTTCTGACTTCGTTCATCACCTTAACAACTTTGAGCAGAGTGATTATTCCAAAGAGTTTATGAAACTTTTCACTCTTAGTAAAGTGATTATTGCGGGGGATGCAT
>JABGUL010000019.1 GCA_018646605.1 Flavobacteriaceae bacterium | reverse complement strand
TTCACTCTTAGTAAAGTGATTATTGCGGGGGATGCATCAGCTGAACTCAAAGCCAAAGCTAAAGCATATGGAGCAGAGTTAAGACCTCAAGTAGGAGGCTGGATAAACTAGTAGTAGAATAATATAATCATACACCCTCCCCAGTGGAGGGTTTTTCTTTTACACCAATGGATGTAATCCAAATCCCTCCTAATCTATTGATATCATTGCCTTAACCCTGAGATTCCTTGTAGTGGTTTTAGGGGGGAGTTGTTTGGGGAAAGTTTGTAATGTGATGAGGTTCATTCCTAAATCTCTAGGCCAGTTTTTTAATTGCCTGATCACTTTATCTCAGATATGTATTCAAAATTATCTTATCGGTTTTTTCTTTACCCCTAAAACCTTAACTTAACATTCTTAAGACTAAAGATGAAATTTTATTTAAATAAATGTTTGCTCATTACTTTTATATTGTTGAATAATTGTTCACGTTTAAAGCAGGATGAATTAACTTCAAAAGTTGTAATTATTCAACCCATAATAACAAAATCAGATAGTGGAGACAAACCTGCCAGACATGAACTTTCTTCATCACTAATTAACAAAGCCTATTCTAGAGCAGATATAGATTTTCATTTTTTAGAACCAATTTATTTTAATAACAGTAAAGCAAGAGATGGAAAAATTAATCTTGATAGTATAGTTATAATTGCTGGTAAAGAAAAAATTTTAAGAGGTCAAAATGACATTGTAAATATGTTTTTTGTTAATGCAATAGATGGTAACAATGGACCAACAGGAAGAGGGCTAATGAATGGAAATTTAATTTTTATAAGCCTGGGAAAAGGGAACGAGTATAATGATGATGAAAAAATGTACATGGAGGCATTTGTTGTTGCTCACGAAATTGGACATAATTTAGGATTAAAGCATTCAATTGATGACCAAAATGTTAATGACAACACACCAAATATTCAAGGGGAGGGCAATTTTAAAGATAGAATTGACCCTAAAAACAGCCTAACTAAATATCAAATAAATGAAATTTACAAGAGTCCGTTAGTTCATTCAAGAATAAGTTTTTTAACAAAAAAACAGGCGAGTATCGCCATATTAGACGAAACTTTTGAGCCCTATTTTTCAAAATTACAAAATCGTGAAATAACAACTTTTACTCAGGAAAAATCACCTGACAATATTGACTCTGCAAGAATTTTTGCTAAAGAAAAATTTTCATCTGCAGTATTAGAATTTACTAAAAATGAGAAAAGTATACTTTCGTTTGTAGTAAATAAAACGAATACTTGGCTACTTGATAATAATATAAATCTAATGGCAAAACAGCCTTGGAGATTTATTAAAATTCAAAATTGGCTTTGTGGTGGATTTGCACACACTAGGGGAACGTACATAATATTAAGTCAGGCATATCTTGACAAGCTTTCCAAAGAATGGAGTGATCAAATGTCAGAAGAGAGTGAAGCCAAACTAGTTACATCACTTGGGGGTCTTTTAGTTCATGAGCAAATGCATTCCCTACAGCGTACTTTTCCTACTAAATTTACTAGTCTATATACAACTAAATGGAATTTTGTCAATGAGATTGTATATGATGAGAAACAAATAATAATTAATCAAGTATCAAATCCTGATGCTCCACAAGCTGAGTGGATTGTTCCAGATCAAAACAAGGATGGCAAATATTTCTGGATAAGAACATTACTTAAAAAGAACATAGATATACCTGCAATGGGAAAACATTTTGAAGATGTAGCATTTGAAATTGAAAAGAAAGGAGATGGATTTTATGTTTCTAAATTTAATTCAGAATTAATATTTAAACCATTATTTGAGCTCGAGTTTTATAAAAATTCATTCCCTATTGAAAGGGGACTTGATCATCCAAACGAAATATCAGCATATATGTTTTCGGAATTTTTTAAAGCACACTATAATTCAAAAACACCATTTTTAAATATTAATAATACTGCAAAAATAAATACAGAATTCTTTGTGGAATGGATTTATAATGAGATGAATTAATCCCCTTTTCAATCCCAATCTGTGTTTGATTTAAATGATGTAAAATCATCAAAAAATAACCTATGATAGCACCTACTCAAAAGGCGAGGTTTAGTGTTCCAAAGACAGTTTTGTGGTAAAAGATCACAGTATCTATGGACTATTCCTTATTGCTTCTTTTATACCAGGGATTAAATTAGGAGGCATGCTTAATGAGTCAATACCAATTCTAATGAAAGTTGATAGGCATTCCTCATCTGAAGCAAGTTCACCACAAACACTCACCTTTTTACCTTCTTCATGAGCAACTTTAGTGAAGTTTTCAATTAAAAACAGTAAACTCTCTTTTGCACGAGGTAAATAGTGTGTAACACGATCATTGGTGCGGTCGGCAGCCATTAAAAATTGTGCAAGGTCATTTGTTCCAAAGGAAAAAAAATCAGCTTTTTTCGCTACGGCTTGGGGTTGTAATATGATGTTTGGGATTTCAACCATGATTCCAATTGAAGGAATCTTTCGTATTTCAAATCCTTCATTAATCAACTGATGAAATTCTAAATTTATTTTCTCTTTTATTTCAAGTAAGTCTTCAATATCAGCTATCATAGGGCAAAGTAGCTGAAGATTAAATTGTTGAGACAGACGCAATAAGGCTCTTAATTGAGGTTTTAATAATTCTTTATAATATTCAAAACCCAAACGCAATGCTCGACTTCCTAGTGCTGGGTTTTCCTCAATTTTATTTTTTAAATAAACAAGTGGCTTATCAGATCCAAAATCAAGTAATCGGATGGTATGAAGTGCTTTGGGAAATTCTTTTAGTATTGAGGTGTATTTTTGAAAGTGTGACTCTTCAGTCGGAAAATTTTTAGACTCTAAAAAACACATCTCTGTTCTAAACAACCCGACCCCGTCTGCCCCAAATTGAAATGCTTTTTGCATATCCTCTATATCTCCGACATTAGCACAAACTGAAAGCTCTTTTCCACTTAATGTAGTTGCTTTTGATTGACTGAATTTAATTTGTCTTTCAAAATCCAAAAATTGCTTTTCCTTAAGCAACTCATATTGTAAAACTATCTCTTGAATAGGATTTACTAATAGCATACCTTGATTACAATCTATAATTAAATAGGATTCTTTCTTCAGTGTTGAAATAGCTTTACCCATTCCAACAAGTGCAGGGATACCCATAGATTTTAAAAGTATTGCAATGTGATCTGTCTTGCCGCCTTTGGCAGTAACTACACCTAAAATTTGTTTGGCATTTATTGCTGCCAATTGGTTAGTGGAAAGTGATTCAGCAACAAGAATTGATGGAGATGTCAATACAATTTCCGGCTCCACTCTTCCCTGTATAATATTTACAAGCATTCTATTTAACATCCTTATATCTTCTGCACGTGCCCTTAAATATGGATCATCCAAAGCTTCTAAATCATAAATATAAACTGAGGTTATCTGTTGTAGAGCAAAATCTACATTACATTTTTCTTCTTTTATATAATCTATGGTATTGGCTTTTAATTCAGGGTCTTTTAGAATCTCTAAATAGGCATCATAAAGTTCTAATTCTTCACTCGAAAGCGTATTTGCCATTGC
The DNA here is from genome assembly GCA_018646605.1 of Flavobacteriaceae bacterium. Taxonomy (GTDB): domain Bacteria; phylum Bacteroidota; class Bacteroidia; order Flavobacteriales; family Flavobacteriaceae; genus MS024-2A. The sequence continues at coordinate 88,684 of JABGUL010000019.1, read as the reverse complement.
ACTTTTTAGCCCTAACACTTTGGCTTGTGTAGCAGATAGTGATGAAGTAAGTTTATCAATTTCAACCTCTACTGAAGAACATTTTTGTTTTATAACCTCCAGTGGTTTCTCGTTTTCAATAATGAAAATGGGACCCAAAGCGATTCCAACCGATGCGGATATTCCTTTTAGAGTTATATTTTTTTTCAATCTTTAAAATTATTTTCAATTAAAGTAACTAATGATTCCATGGCAAGGGATTCATCCTTTCCAGAAACAGTGATAGCAATTTCATCTTGGCTTTTTACACCAAGGGTCATCAATGAAAGTGTACTTTTTCCGTTTACTTTTTTTCCGTTAAAAACAATTGCTACATCTGACTCAAACCGAGCTGCTTTTTTCGCAAACAAAGAGGCTGTTCTTGCATGAAATCCAACGCTATCTTTAATAACAATTTGCTTTTCAATCATTAGGATTTCGCTATTAATTCTTCTGCTTGATCAAGAATGGATTTGGGATCACGGACGGCTTTATTGACGCTAACATCTAATATGAGTTTATTTTCAAAACGATTTTTTCCAGAAATGGTTACCATTTTTGCGATAATTATTATGTCTGATTCTTTTATCTGATCCGAGGTTAATTTAACAGGTATTTTATGACCCCCTTGCTGTTCTATACAAATTTCATAGCCCCTTTTTACGGCCTCTTTTTGAAGTGCGATTGCTGCCATTTTACTATGAGCAACCCCAGCCAAACAAGATGTAATTAATCCAATTTTCATTTTCTAACAGTTTACAATTAACTTATTCCATCATCTGCAGCATCTAAAGCCGCAATATCTCTATTACTAATACTTTTTAAAAAATTTGCTGTCAAAGCAGTTATTACTGATCCAACGATTACACAAATTACAAAAACTAATGGTTTGTTATAAAAAAACCATTGAGCTATTCCTAAAACAGGTGTGCTAAGTTCTAGTAAAAAAAAGCCAGCAATAAATCCAGCAATCGTTGACCCAAGCGCAGTTGCTATAGTCACTCTCACCAAATCTCCAACCGCCAGAGGAATAACTATCTCAGTAAACCCACCGACGATAGCATAAACCCAAGAGCTTTTAGCATATTTTCTTTCTGATTTTGTATAAAGTTTAGGTTTTAAAAAAGTTGCTAAACACAAACCTAAAGGTGGAACTGTAACAATAGAGCCACAGATACCTAATGGGACATATAAATCCAAATCCATTACTGCCGTAGCAAAAGTACTTTGTGTTTTACTGAATGGTCCTCCATAATCTACTCCTCCTAAAAATCCCATCACTGCACCCATAGCTGCAGATCCATGTTCACTCAAACTCGATAAAAAAAGGGAAATAAGACCCATCAACCAGGCTATTGGAGGTCCTAAAATATAAACCATGAAAACGACAACAATTAAAGTACTTAAAACAGGAGCCATAAATCCCCATGTACTTTGCAACATTTCATTAAGTTCTACTTTTAATAGCATGAACGTCACATATCCCACTAATATACCTCCAAAAAGCGCTCCTAAATACCCCGTATCAATTTGTTGTGCTAAAATGCCCACAATAAAACCCGGAGCAATTCCTGGTGTATCAGTAATACTATAGGCTGTATAAGCAGCCATAATAGGAACAAAATAAGTTAATCCTATTGAACCAATATCCTTAAAAACTTTCCAAATAGACCCGTCAGCTAGCTCATTTCCTCCAAGAACAGCAAGACTACCCACCATTCCACCTATTAATAATACGGGTAACATATAGGAAACCCCAGTACGGAAATGTATTCCTGTCTCTCTAAAAACATTTGCAGTTTCTTTCCAAAAATTCATACAGTAATTATTAATTAAACGTATTTATAATTTCCTCAATCGTAGTGGCATTAACCCATTTTTCCCTAATATCTTCTTCTAAAGCTATAGTGGCCACATTAGACATCATTTCAATGTGTTTATTTTCCTCACCGTCTTCAGCTGAAGGGATCGCCAATAAAATAATAAACTGTACAGATTCATCCTCCTCATCCCAAGCCATATCAGAAGTTCTTCCAAATACAAATGAAGCTTCTTTTACTGCATTGGATTCTGCATGAGGTATTGCAATTGCATATCCACAATAGGTTGAAAGTAATTCTTCGCGTTTTAAAACTGCTTCGAAATAATACTCTTTTTCACTCAACTTACCTTCATTCCAAAGATGTTCAACCAAGAGTGAAATGGCCTCTTTTTTTGAAGTGGCATTAAGATTCAAATCAACAAAAGATGGCTTTATGGTTTTCATTTTATCAAGAATTAAGATTGGGCTTCCTCTATTGCCTTTGCACATCGTTTTAAACCTGCAGTTATTCCTTCTGGATCTTTGAAAATTGCTGAGGATAAAACAACCACATCCGGCTTACACGCGATAAGAGGAGCCAAATTATCTGAACGAATCCCACCATCAATTGCAATTTCACATTTTGGATTTTTTTCATCCACTAATGTCCTTGCTCTTTTGAGTAAATCAAGACAAGAACTTCTCCAGCCCCAATTGTCTTTCCCATCTGTTTCATCTACTCCATGTACCACAATATGCAGGCGATCAATGTCGTAAATTGACTCTTCAACGAAAGAAAGAGGAGTATACAAACCTATTGTGAGTCCAACTTTCATGGACCGCTCTCTACACCAATTAATTATGTATGCTAGAGGCGCACCTATAAAATGTTCAGCTGGAAGGATTAACATATTAGTTCCTACCTGTGCTAGTTTTTCAATAAAAAGTAAATCACATGTTTTAGTGTAAATATGACATTCTATTGGTTTATCTGTATGACTTCTGATTCCTTCAATGATCTGATGTCCACCCATTAACTGCATGTTTTTTAAATCGTGCATATCTGCAGCATCTGAATGGATATAATCAGCACCGGCTTCTGTGGCTTCTTTAACAATATCTGCTAGATGTCCGTAATCAACATGTGCCAAACCGGCTGCTATTTTAATTTTTTTCATAATAATTATTTGTTCAAACTTTCATCCATCATTTGATGTATTCTATCACTATTTTCAGGTTGCAATTGACTCAGTAAAGGATGACCCTTAATAGATTCAATTTCTTGTTGAGTCAGATTTGCTTTTTCTAATGCAGATGATAAGCCAGTTATTTTAAATAAATTCAAAATTGCTTCTACTAAAGCGCCAGGATCTGCTTTTAAATTTAAATGATTAGCAACTTGAATAAATTTATCAGGTGCCTTATCCGCTTTATAATTTAAAAAAGCGGGATATACAATTGCTAATGTATCTCCATGTGCAATACGAGGACAAATTCCACCTATAATCTCACCTAAAGGGTGAGGTAAATCTGCTCCCCCATTTGCCAAACACATACCAGCAAGTGTATCGGCCCATGCCAAATTACTTCTTACTTCAATATTTTTTAGATCTGCTATTGCTTTAGGTAAATTATCTAGTACCAATTGAATGGCCTGAAGAGACATTTGCTCAGTCATTGGTGAGGTTCTACCGCCTAAAAAACTTTCAAACGCATGAGTAAAGGCATCAAACCCTGTAGCAGCAGTAACTCCACTGGGCACAGAGCACATCAATTCTGGATCTACAATGGCTATAACTGGGAAAAGTCCTGCATGAAATAGGGTTATCTTATTTTTACTCTTTGTATCTGAAACCACTGCGGCTTGAGTACATTGAGAGCCTGTACCAGAAGTAGTAGAAATAGCAATAAAAGGCAAAGATTCTTTCGGACTAGGAGTCATTGAAAAAGGATTATCATAGTCTGATATTGCTTTATCCCAATCTATTTTAGTCTCGGAATTATGAAGAAAGGCAATTAGTTTTGCAGTATCCAAAACAGAACCTCCGCCAACACCCAGTACAAAATCAACTTTATTTTTAACTGCAATTGACACCCCATTTTCAACGCCTTCAATAGTTGGATTTGGAACTACCTCATCAAAAAAGAAGATCTCAATATTTACTGCTTGAAGTAATGCTATAATTTCTGAGTAAGTTTCTTTTAATGATCCATTTAGAGGTCTTGAAACCAATAAACACTTTTGTCCATATGTTGGCGCAAATTCTTTTAGCTCCTTTAGTCTACCTACTCCAAATCGAATTTGTGTAGGAATAAAAAAATTAAATGCTTTCATTTATCTTAAATAATGATTAATCCTTGAATTAACTTAAGGGTTCAAATTTTGCTGTAAAATGACGCAAACTAATTATGGGGCCTTCGTAAGTTAATTTTAACCCCTTCATTTGATCTCTTCTTTCGTATACATCCGCCAGAGCATTTACGACAACATCCATGTGTCGATTAGTGTAAACCCTTCTAGAAACAGTAAGACGCACAAGTTCTAAATCTGGAAAAATAACTTTTCCTGTTTTAGGATCTTTTTTAGAAAAAGCACAAGAACCCAATTCAACTCCTCTAACTCCAGCTGTTTTATAAAGTTCAATAACCATGGCTTGCCCAGGAAATTCAGACTGAGGTATGTGAGGATAAAACTTTTGAGCATCTACATAAACACCATGCCCTCCTGTTGGCAGAATGATTGGAACCCCTCTTTTGGAAAGTTGTTCTCCTAAATAAGCAACCTGGTCTATTCTATATTCTAAATAATCTTCTTGAATTCCCTCATACATTCCAATGGCTAGCGCCTCTAAGTCACGACCACTCATACCGCCATAGGTTACAAATCCTTCGTTTATAATTGCCAATTGGTTAATGGTTGGAAATAATTCTTCATGCCTAGTACAGATAAAACCACCTATATTAACCAATCCATCTTTTTTAGAACTCATTACACAACCATCTGCATAAGAAAATAATTCTAGTGAGATTTCATGTATGGTCTTGTCTTTATACCCTAATTCACGCTTTTTGATGAAATAACAATTTTCTGCAAATCGAGCTGCATCAATCATTAAGGGAATACCATGGGCTTTGGCAATAGCAGAAACTTTTCTGATATTTTCCATAGAAACAGGCTGTCCTCCATTTCCATTACTTGTAACCGTAATAATAATTAAGGGGATTTGAGATGCACCATGCTCAGCAATAAAATGCTCTAATTTTTTTATATCCATATTTCCTTTGAAAGGATGAGGATTGGAATTAGCTGTTCTACCTTCTTCAATAATCATATCTACAGGTAAAGAACCTGCAATTTCTGCATGGCCTTTGAAACTATCAAAATGTAAGTTTCCTAAAATATAGCCTCCATTTTTAGCATATAACTGCGACATGATAAAATCTGCTGCCCGCCCTTGATGTGTAGGCTGAACAAAAGGAAATCCCATGATGTCTTGAACCGATTTTCGAAGGTTAAAAAAACTTTTACTACCCGCATAGGATTCATCTCCTACCATGACTCCTGCCCACTGGGCACTGCTCATTGCAGAGGTTCCGCTATCCGTCAACATATCTATGTAGACCTCTTCGGCTCTAAGTTTAAAAACATTAAAGTCAGCTTCGTGTATAAAAGCTTCTCGCTCCACTCTTGTAGTTTTTTTTATGGGTTCAACCACTTTGATCCTGAAAGGCTCTGCATCTAAAAATTTCATATATAGTTATTCTATCATTACAAATTTAAAAAAATAAGATTCGGAAAACTTTAAATCTCAGAAAGTTATCCTAAACCATTTCTTTACAGAAGATTTCCCAATCTTGTTTTAGGGGGTGGTTGTAAGAATTTGTTTGGATACTTGATGAATAAAACCTCTCAAACACTCCTATCCCAAAAACAAGGGCATGGGTTTTAGAGAACTGTTTTTCTGTTTAAACAGGGAGATGGAATTTGATATGTAACCTAAACTTTATAACTTAAAGGTATTATTAACCATAAATCAATAAAAATGAAAAAATTTTATCTATTATTATTTGTTGCTCTCATAGCAATAACATCAAATGCTCAAGACAAAGTTGTTCTTAGGCAAACTTTTATAAAAGTAAAACCAGGAAATAATTATGCAGAAGACTTAAAAACCAAATTTGGTGAAATGGCACAAAAAAGGATAGATGCTGGCTACCAGTTAGGCTGGCACTTATGGGAGGTAGTAGGCAACCCCCAAGCTCCATTTACACATATTATTGTTGAGCCTATGATGATAAGCCAAATGGAAAAAGTATTTTTCTCATTTTAAATTGATTTATGATTAATAATTCCTAAAAATAGAAATTAATAAAACCAATTACAAATACACAAAATGTTTTTTAGAGAACTAGGGCCTTCAGAAAGTTAATATTTCACTTTTCTCCTAATAAAAGTGGCACTGTTTTGAGCCCCCAACTGTTTAAACTCTAAGGTGTCTTGACTGATTATTTTAAATACATTTAAGGTTCCTTCTCCAGAAAATTCCCAATCTATGGTTTGTGCTTCTTCATCAATTTTTAAAATTGTGTAGTCCAACGGATTATAGAATTTTTCTCTCTTCACAGTCAGGTAAGCTTTTGATTCCATAAATTCCAAACAAATCTGGCCTCCTGCTAATTCAGATTCCCCACACCATTCACCTCCAATGAGAAAGTTGGCATCTATTTTGGATTTGGTGAGAGAATTACAGCCTAAAATTAAAATTATTGATAAGAATAAAAGTCCGTTTTTCATGAGTAAATTATAAAAATCAAATGTAATAAATCCTTGAAATAATTAGGGCTTACCCTTTTAAAAAAGATTAAATAATAATTTAAGTAGTCGATAAATTCAAAGATTAAATTTTTTTATAAATTTAATACTTGTCAATCTTAAATCAATTTACAATGAAAACTATTCTTTTCACACTACTGTTAATACCGTTTATTGGGTTCTCACAAATTACAATTAGCGGAACAGTTAAAGATAAAAAAACAGAAACATTAATTGAAAATGCCATGGTAGTATTAAAACCCTTTAGAATAAAAGGGGGGGGATATTATTCAGGAAAAAAGACAAAAAAAAATGGGCTTTTCAAATTGAGCACAAATTATACTTATCCAATGCAACTCATTACAACTAAAAAGGGTTGTGAGACTAAAAAAATTAAACTCAAAAAGGGAGACACCTTTGTAGAAGTTGTCATAGAATGTGATGAAGATTCTATTAAAGAAATTATTAAAGAGCAAACTTCTGATGTTGATAATGACGGGGTTCTAGATCGTGATGATGGTTGTATAAATGAGCCAGGAGCGATTGAAAATAATGGGTGCCCATGGCCAGACGATGATAATGATGGTGTAAAAAACAGTGAGGATTCATGTATAAATCAGGCCGGACCCATAGAAAATAAAGGATGTCCTTTGCCCGATGGTGATGGTGATGGAGTTCCCGATAAAGAGGATAAATGTCCAAATGAAGCAGGTGATAAAGGAAATAATGGCTGCCCAACTATTCCTAAAGAGTTTACTGAATTTATAAAAAGTAATCAAAACAAAATTCTATTTAAAGCGAGTAGTAGTGTTTTAGATAAAGGGGGCAGAGCTACGCTTGAAAAAGTTAAAATGCTTTTAAACACTTACCAAAATACGGCTATTATAATAGAGGGCCATACATCAACTGACGGAAGTGCTTCTTACAATCAAAAATTGTCCGAACAACGAGCTTCTGCAATCAAAGATTATCTTATTTCTCAAACTATTGATGCTTCTAGGATATCCACAATAGGCTATGGTGAAAACCAACCTATTGGAGATAATAAGACCGTAAAAGGGAGAGCAGAAAGTAGACGGGCAAAAATTAAAATTTCCCTTTAGGGAGCTATATATTCTAACTAAAAAAACCCTTCTGGAAAAATCCAGAAGGGTTTTTTTAGTCATTTTAAATAGTACTTCCTTTTGCTAGAAAGCATATGAAAGCCCCAGACTTAATAGGTTAGGGCGATTATCAATTTTTCCAATGTTTACATTGTTACTCGATAAAAGGGTAGACTCCTGTTCTGAAATCCCACGGTCATAACGGACATCTATTCCCAATTTACCTAGATGTAAACGAACCCCAAAGTGAACTCCTAGGGTAGCATTACTTGTTACATTTTCTATGGAATAATCAGAATCATCCCCCGCTAATTGGTACCTAAAAGTAGGTCCTGCAAAACCACTAAGAATAGGTAAAACCTTTAATCCTAATGAAACAGGTGCTTCAATTCTTGATTGTCCTACGGTAATATTATCAAAATTAGTGTCATATTTTGTGAAATGTAATTCGGGTCTTAGATATAACATTAATAATTTTAGCTCAGTGTAAACACCAACATAAAATCCACTTACCTGTTCTTTAGCATCATCTATACCAGAAAAATCACTTACAATCTGAGTTACATCTCCAGAAGAGTTAAAATTTAACCCCCCTTTAAATCCAAACTTTAGAAACTTGTTTACAACAGGTATATCTGCGTCTTGAGAAAACACCTGTGTGGTTCCAATAACTATTAAAATTAATAGAATTTTTTTCATTTTATGATTATTTATTTTTTATGAATATAGTTAAATAATTATTTTGAATAAATAAATTGAAATTGTTTGTTAAAAAACTCTTGTTTCAAAATCTACGGAAATACTTCTTGAAAGATGTAAGAGAGAACAAAAAGATTTCTCTAAATTTAGCACTTATATAAAGCTATGAGCAAGAAAAAAGTATCCTTTCGTTGGGCGTTTAAAGAATTTATCTGGCCTAGAAGAAAAATTGTTTCATTAGGTCTTTTTTTAATCTTAGTGCGCAGTTTATCTGGATTAGTTCTTCCCTATGCGAGCAAAAATTTGATTGATGAAGTGATTCCTTCAAAGGATATTGAGGCATTAACCTATTTATTGATTGTAGTATGTATTGCACTGTTATTTCAATCAGTTAGCTCGTTTTCTTTAACCCGTTTGTTGAGTGTTGAGGCACAACATTTAATTTCCATTCTTAGAGCCTCGGTACAACAAAAATTACTTAAGCTCCCTATTAGTTTTTTTGATAATAATAAATCTGGGGCTTTGGTTTCTAGGGTTATGACCGACGTTGAAGGAGTTCGAAATTTAGTTGGAACAGGGTTAGTACAGCTTTTTGGCGGAAGTATTACAGCAATTATTTCACTCGTTATTTTGATTAAAATCAATGGACAGATGACCTTATTTGTTCTCGTTCCTGTGCTCATATTTGCTGTAATTGCACTAAAGGCATTTGGATATATTCGTCCCATTTTTAGAGCACGAGGAAAAATAAACGCCGAAGTCACAGGACGTCTTACGGAAACTCTAAACGGAATTCGAGTGATAAAAGGCTTTAATGCGGAGGATCAAGAGAAAGATGTTTTTGAAAAAGGGGTAGAAGAACTCTATCAAAATGTAAAAAAGAGTCTTACAGCAACAGCCTTGATGACAAGTTCTTCTACTTTTTTACTTGGACTTGCCTCAGCTGGAATTATGGGAATGGGTGGCTATTTTATAATGAATAACACAATGACTTATGGAGAATTTGTTTCTTTTACTCTCTTCCTAGGCTTTATGATTGCTCCTATCGTTCAGATGAGTAATATTGGAAGCCAACTCACTGAAGCCTTTGCAGGTTTAGATCGAACGCAAGAATTAATGCGTATCCCAGAAGAAAATAATCTTGAAATACGCACTTTAAAACTCAATCAAATTGAGGGGAATGTTTCTTTTAAAAACATCTCCTTTAGTTATGATGATAAAACAGATGTACTCCATGACATTTCTTTTGAAGCACCCAAGGGAAGTGTTACCGCTTTGGTTGGTTCTTCAGGGTCAGGGAAGTCTACCATCGCAGGTTTGGCAACCGCATTTTTAAACCCTAATTCTGGAAAAGTATTAATTGATGGGGTAGATTTGGCAAAAGTTGATTTAAAAAGTTTTAGAAGTCAATTGGGGGTTGTTTTACAAGACGACTTTTTGTATGAAGGAACCATAAGAGAGAATATTCTTTTCCCACGACCAAATGCTACTGAAGAAGAACTATTAGTGGCTGTGGAAGGCGCTTATGTAAATGAGTTTACCGATCGCTTTGAAGAGGGATTAGACACTCTAATTGGAGAACGGGGAGTAAAGCTGTCTGGAGGTCAACGTCAGCGAATTTCTATTGCACGGGCTTTATTAGCGAAACCAAAAATTGTGATATTAGATGAAGCTACTTCCAATTTAGACACCCAAAGTGAAGCTTTTATTCAAAAAAGTTTAGCTGTTCTAATGCGCGATCGAACAACTTTTGTTATTGCGCACCGATTGAGTACTATTCAAAAAGCAGATCAAATTCTTGTGGTTGAAGAGGGCGATATCGTAGAACGCGGAAAACATGAAGAACTCATCAAAAGAAAAGGGCGGTATTTTGAACTATACACCTATCAAACTAGAATGTAAATTGAATGTAAGCCAAAGGCAATTTATCTTATTTCTAGGATCGTACTTAAACGCTTGTTAAATTCTATCTTATCATTTACTTTTTTGCCTATTAAAAGTTTTCCTATAGGACTTTGGGCAGAAATACAATAATACTTTTTAGCGTCAATCTCACAAAAATTAGTTGCTATAGAAATATAATAATTTTCCTTGTCTGTAAGAACTACAGATCCTAAACTAACGCTAGTTGTTGTTTTATGATTTTTTAGCGTATTGAGCTTTTGCTGATTTTGTTCTAATTCAGCAATTTGATTGCCTAGCTTTTCTCTATCCAACTGTACCATTGCTCTACCTGTCTCATGTTTGTCCCCAGCAGAACTTTTACTTTCTGACATTAAAGCCCCCTGTAACACTTTTTTTTGTTCTTCTAAAAGAAGCCTTTTAGCCTCAATATATTTTTGGCAGTGGGCATAAAGTAATTCTGAAAGCATAGGGGGTTATTTAGCTTGTTTACAAACCTTACACTTGGTTTCTAAGCCATCGGTTTGAGTTTTATTTTTTGAAAACTCACTGATGCTTTTAAATTTTTTACAATGACTACATTGTACCTCAACTAACGCACCTTCTTCATTAAATTTTCTTCTACTCAAATACTTTGGCGTTTTCTTACTGTAGGCTCTGATTTTATTTTTGTCTTCTTCGGTCATTTTGGTCTCAATTGTTAACGGTTGGTAATTAAGTGTTTTTGGTTTGGCTGTATGCCATCCAAATAAAAAGAAATTGGAAAGGTAGGCGCACAATTGCTATAGATTGTGAGGTTTCTAATGCAGCTTGTGCTATTGGACTTATTGCTAAATAAATATTGGCTGGAAAAACAGCAATTAACAATAGAATTAAACCATAGGCTGCCTGTTTTCTATATTTTGTCAAAAGGCCTATTCCAAAAAGAATTTCAAAAAATCCACTGATATAAACCAAGCTTGTATGCCAAGGTAATGCGGGGGGCACTATTACCAAGAAAAAAGAGGAATTCGTAAAATGAGTAATTCCTACTAATGGAAATAGAATCGCCATAACATAACGCATTCCTTTTTTCAAATTCATTTGTTGGTTATTTTATTCTTGATTAATTATCGGCATGACTTTTTCTGCAATAAGGCGCATGGTATTCTTAAGTTGTTCATGAGTTAAATTTGCATTATCCAATTGAAAGGTAAGCCTGCTAATTCCTCCCAGAGAAGCACTATGTCCTAAGATTTTTTCTGCCACTTCTTCTGGATCGCCAACTAATAAAGCGCCTGTTCTCCCGTTTTGTGCTGAAAATCGTTCTAAGGTAACAGGGGGCCATCCTCTTTCTTTTCCTATTCGTGTAAAATTATGAGCGTACCCAGGGAAATAGTCTTCAACAGCTTGATCTTTGGTTTCCGCAACATACCCCAGGGAGTGGATTCCTACTTTCAATTCTTCAGGTGCAAAACCAGCCTCAGCTCCTGCTTTACGATACAAATCAATCAAGGGCCGAAAACGATGGGTTTCACCACCAATAATCGCTATCATAAGGGGTAATCCCATGCTCCCTGCACGAACAAATGAAGCAGGTGTTCCTCCCACGCCCAACCAAATAGGTATTTTTTCTTGCAAGGGCCGCGGAGTTATTAATTGATCGTTTAGAGGAGCGCGGTAATTTCCAGACCAACTGACAACATCCATAGAACGAATCTGTAAAAGGAGCTCTAATTTTTCTTTAAAAAGAGCATCATAATCTTCAAATTGAAATCCAAATAATGGGAAGGATTCCGAAAAAGAACCCCTACCTACAACCATTTCTGCTCTCCCAGAACTGATCAAATCCAAAGTTGCATAGTTCTGAAAAACTCGAACGGGATCTGCCGCGCTTAATACAGCGACTGCACTCCCTAATTTAATTCGTTTTGTCTTTGCGGCAGCAGCAGCCAATATCATATGGGGTGCAGAATCCAAAAATTCCTCACGATGATGTTCACCGATACCAAAAAAATCTATTCCAACTTCATCAGCATAAACGATTCGGTCTATCAATTCTGAAATTGCTTTTACTCTATCGATTGATGAAGGAGGTCCCTTTGTTATATCTACAGCTGCAAAACTGTCAATTCCTATCTCCATTATATTCTCTTATTCAATTGATCTACAATAATATTATTCGGTCTTTTTCTAACTTTATTTTCTTCTTTTTGTACAACACACCAATTGCTTTTTTAAAAGCTTTTTTACTTAAATGAACCTCATCTAAAATTTCTTCTGGACTGCTTTTATCTGTTAAAAAAAGATCTCCTGACGTCTCCAGGCGCTTCAATATTTTTTCGCAATGACTATCGATCACATGCAAAAACCCCTGTAATTGAAGTGAAATGTCAAACTTCCCATCTTCTCTAACCTTTTTAATGTAAGCTGTCCTTCTAGAATTTCTTTCTAAAGGCTCAAACAATTCATTTTTATATAGAAGCCCCTCAAAAGATTCGTTGATGATCACATTAAACCCCAAATCAGTTTCTCTTCCAATAATAATTTCTACTTGATCCCCTATCTCAAATTCCATTTGTTAAAATATTTACTGCAAAAGTACTTAATAAAAAGAGTGCTCCGCGTTTTATTAAAGTCAAAGGAAATGGAAAGCTTAAATTCACTAAATTGGCATTACTTCTTTTAAAAATTGAATGCTTTGTTATTAATAGAAGAGATGCTTTAAAAAATGTGGGGATTATAGCAGGTGGTTTAACAATCCTACCTTATGCGTGTAGTTTAACGCCAGAAATTATTTTTTCTAATTTACCCAATATAAAAAAAGAACAGCAAGATTTAATCGGTTGGCTATGTAATTGCATTCTACCAGAAGATATTGAAAACTTCCCTACTCTTGAGATTCGACAAAACTTTGTATTGACCCAAGTCAACGACTGTCTAGATATTGAGAAAATTTCTGGATTTTTGGTAGGCTTTGAAAAATTTCAACTAGCACTTTCCCCTACTAAAGAAATTAAAATTGAATCGTTAACTCCCGAAGAACAAATGACTTTTTTAACCCTTCATTTTGAAGGAGAAGGGGTAATTACAGATTTCCTAGGAGTGCTAAAAAACTATTCTCTTTTACATTTTATGACATCCGAAAACTACATGAAAACCTATTTGGGATTTGAGTTTATGTCGGGGCGTTATTTAGGAAATGTAGCTGTTTAAAAACTTTATTTATGAAATCAAATACTTTTGATACTATTGTTGTTGGGGCAGGAATGTCAGGTGGTTGGGCTGCCAAAGAATTTAGCGAACAAGGATTTAAAACACTTTTGCTTGAACGAGGACCCAATGTAGAACATCTTAAATATTACCCCACTACTAATATGCAGCCATGGGAATTTAAACATCGAAGGCGATTGACAAGTGTTTTTTAATATAATATTTATGTCTTCTACAGTGAATTCAGAATGTAAACCTTTTTGTTTTCAAGGTCTTCCCCTATTGAAATGGCAAATTCTGCAAATTTTGGATCCATCATCATTTGCCCAAGCTTCGCCATGTTTACATCATATAAATAAACCGACACTTTGTTCGGATCGTTTACATCTCGTAATACTAAGGTCCTAGAATCATCGCAAAATTTTTCCCGATTTTCTTTGTCTCCCATAAAGCCTTTATTCCAAACTGAAAATCCTTTTGTTAGTGGAATAATAACGGCTACATCTGTAAGGGCATTCTGGTTTAAATCTGAAGCATTATACCACTCACTCTGGTGTTGAATTTTGCCTTCTTCATTAAAAAAAAGTACGGCATAGTAATCCATTAATACAGGCGCATTAGTATCCGCGTTCAGGGACTTCCAAGTTCCATACACACGAACATCACCATTGGGTTTTTGATTTTCATCCAATCCCGCATAATATTGGGCATTGGTAAATTCAATTTCATTGAAGGTTGCATTAAACCCTACCATAGTGGCTTTCCAAGTGCTCACGTCTAAAGAATCCACTCCTGTTGGAGGTGGAGACCAAGTGAAATCCTCTGAGACATAACCCTCCATATTATCAAGCTGTTTATCTGAAAAGGCTTGAAAGAAGTTTTTTGTAGTCGCTACATTGTTTTCAAATTTCATCATCGCTTGAGAGGATGATGTACCTGATTCACAGTTGTATAAAAATATGCTACAGGCCAGAAATAAAAATAGTTTTTTCATTTGAGATTGATTTATAGTTATGTAAAATAGTTGATCTCAAATTTACAAAAACATTTTAAAAAAAACTGTTCAACTGTTTTTATTCTGGAATTCTGGAATTCATGATCCAAAACCATAGAGGAGGAACTAAGGATAATAGGATTGAGGTAGGATAGCCAAAAGGAAGTTGAGGGCTTTCTTTTTTATTTTCCAAAATTTGATATTTTTTTGATGCCTTAAAATGATGATCGCTGTGACGGGTTAATTCATATAAAACAATGCGTCCAATGATGTGATTAGAATTCCAAGAATGATGTGTTTGAACGCGCTCGTAACGACCAGAAGGAAGTTTCTTTCTAACCAATCCATAGTGTTCTACATAATTGATTGTTTCTAAAAAAACAAAAGACAAGACCCCAACAGCCAGTGCAAAAAGCAGCCCTGATGTTCCAAAAAACAGAAAGCAGAGATCCAAATAACACAGTTGAAAAATAGAATACCACAGCATGTCGTTTTTGAGAGAAAAATAAGTGTGATTCCCTTTTGCAAGAATCGAAAGTTGAATTTGCCAAGCATTCTTATATTGCTTTAAAACAGAGGTAATCCAAAAATGATATACACTTTGATTTTTCTTTGAAGTGGCAGGATCTTCGGGAGTTGCTACATTTTTGTGATGTCCAAAATTATGTTCTAAATAAAAATGCATGTAAAGGCAAGGCAGCAGCAATAATTTTGAAAGTGTTTGTTCCCCTTTCGTCTTTCTGTGGCCTAATTCGTGAGCTACATTAATGGCATTAGTAGCCAATAAAATACCTAAGGATAAAACAATACCTACCATTTCAATGGGCGTCAAAGATTTTGTCTCCAATACCCAAAAACCATAGGCTAAAAGACCAAATACAAAAGGAATATTTAGATAAAGTAAAATGTCAAATAAAATATTATTGAGCCTTTTCTCTTTCTGAGATTCTGAATACTCTCTGTCATAATCTTTTAAAATAATCTCTAATAAGGGTATAAAAATAAAAGCATAAAGAGGGGTCGCAAAAGTCAAAATACCATTATAAGAAATGGATACCAACGTCATCAGTGGAATAGAATAAGCAAATAAGTATTTTAAGTCACTCATAGTGTGCTAGTTTAAAGTAAGTTACAAAATTATCTAACTCAATTTATATTTTAGCTTATGAATGAAAAATAAAAATGTAGTTTTTTGAGAGATTTACTATCTTTAAAAAAATAAAAATTTATGGCACTTGTAGGAATTACTGTAGTTATTACAACAATCATTACTTTAATAATTATTGTTGTTGACATGAGCAAATCATAATCTTAAATTAAGATTCCATTCTTTGCCTTAAGAAATTTTAAAGCATATGAAAAATCTATCAACCGCTTTCGCTATCATTATTGGATGTTTTATTCTTAGTATTTTTCTTTACCTAGGTCTCTCCGCAAATCGGTATTCTCACATTGAAGGGAATAAAATTATTGATCAAAAAACAGGTACAATTTACGATTTAGATAAAAAGCAGTACACCGAAAAAAATGGGGATCTCTATCAATACGAATAGAGCTATAAGTCTCAAAGAAGAGTTTCAAAAAGAAATATAGGGGCCTAAAAAAGTTTGTTTTTCTCTAAAACAATTTTTGTGAAAAATTAGGGTTATAATAGTAAAGCCTCGGCATGTTTAATTATTCAAAGTGTCTTTTTATTGTTTTCCTTTTTATCTCTACCAATATTGTTGCACAAGGAGGAGCCTTATTGTTTCAACAATATAATAGAGGGCCCGGATTGGGTGAATCGTATTCAAAATGGAGCCTTTATGGTGGGCCGGAAATAAACAGAATAAATGCAACTTTGAGTACCTCCTCTCCTACTTTAACTGTTGGAGCGCTCATTCACCTAGAATATAGGTTGTCAAAAACCGCTGGCTTAGTCACAGGTGCAAGTTATACTCCTGTAAGTTATACGTTTCCCGTCTTAGATTCGTTAGGAAAACATCGCCTAAAATACATTAGCATTCCTCTATTTCTAAGGGTTCATCCAACAAAAAAAGTAAGCTTAAATTTTGGTGCACTTTACAATTTATATCTAAAAGGAACGAAAATAGTTTCTTTTGAAGATACTGAAACCATATCCCCTTATGAAGAAGGTGTCTTTTCCAATAGTTTTGGCTTTGTTGTACAAGCGGGATACCATTTTTGGCAACAATTTTATGGTTATGTAAACTATAGATGGGCAAAAAAAACAAGCCCCTTGACACAGGCAGAAACGAACAATTCAAAAGGCCTACAATTAGGATTAACCTACACCTTTTGGAGTTCTTCTAAAAGATAGAATATTATTCCTTTTTAGTGCTAATTTCAATAACTCCTGAAACGCCTTCAGCACCATATTTTTTTAATGCTACCTCCCCTTTTAACACATTAATTGATTCAATTTGATCTGGATTTATGGTCTCAATAAGATCAGTATTTCTTTCAATTTTTCCGTCAATTACAAATAAGGGATTGTCAGCCGCCATTTTTGAAATGAAAATAGGCTCCTTTGGCTCTTCTTCAATCCATGTTGCCTGCCCAGAAAATAAGCTGTCCGACTTAAAAAAAACGTTCTTAGGAGATTGCTCCCTGCCAAAAAATAAAATTTCACTTTCTCCTTGTTCTCCTAGTTTAATAACTTTTCCAGAACGAATCATTTCTCGGTGTACCTCGTTGGGTTTTGAATAAGTTGTTTCCTCTGATACTGGACTTTCATATATTTTGACCACCAAGCAGGAGGAAAAAATAAACAACACTAAAAAACTTAAAACAAGTGATTTCATTTGAGGGAATATTAATTAATTAAACGGATTAAAGTAATATTCAGATAGGGGTGACGGTTTGATCTTTCAGAAACCAGTCTTTTAGAAATTGAGTTTATCACAAAATGGGCTCTCCATAAACGTGAGTAAAAAACAATCCCTGCTTGCAATGTATCAACAAATTTGTTAGCAACAAAATCAAAAGGGCTATTGGTCTTATTCAGATTTCCGACTAAAGAATATTCATAATAATTATAGTGAAAAATTTTACCTAAAAATAATGCTGTTCCTTTTTTGATAATTTCCAGTCTATTGCCAAAAAATGGAAGCCCTTCAAGGTTCCCTATTTGAAATCCTATTCGACTAGAAGCGCCTGTCCGGAAGGTTCCAAGATCTAATCGAGACTCTTGTACAAGTTTTAAGCGCTTAATAATGGGAATTCCCCAGCGAATTTTAGCTTGAAAATTAAAATGAAATTGTTGTGGTATAGAATACGCCCATGAAAGTTCATTCAGGTTGAGTATGTATTTATGATAATTGTTTTGAATGGGTCTAGCCAGTGAAGCATCCGCTCCTGTCGTTCCTCCTTCAACTCCCCACCCAATTCCAAAGTCAGGTTTTTTAAAACGATCTTCGAAAAACCTTAAAAAAAGCCATCCACTATAAGGATAGTCCATTTTAGAAAGCCTGCTTGTTTGATGATAAGAAGGGGTATTAATTTCTTGACCCAACGTCCAATGATGAGAAACCAAAACTTGGTCTTTATCAATTGAGTCTTTTTTTGATTTTAAAACCTTTCCATACTCCAAAAAAATCCCGCTGCTGTAATATTGGTCAATTCCAAAGTAGAGGTCGTTGTCAACGTTGACCCCCATATATCGCTGCCCCTGGATAATACCAAAAAAAGTCAACGATAAAACCGTTAAAATGTACTTTTTATACAATAAAAATAGTGCTCAATTATTCCTTATTCTTCAAAATCAATAAAGGAACTGTACAATAAAAATCTTTCTTGAAAATAATATCTGTTTCCCAAAGCTTTTCAAAAAAACCACGCTCTCTTTTAAAAACAACCAATAGATCTGGATTATATTCTTGAAAATGTTCTAAAACACCTTGATAAACTGTTGCATTAGCAGAATAAATAAGTTGCTCAGCACGTTGCATAAGTCCATCATTCAATTGATGATTCCTGTTTGCAAATCCTGGAACTTTGACCAGTAATAATTTTAATTTTGTTTCAAATTTATCTTGAATAGTAACAAGTGGGTTTATCGTGCTTGAAGCTTTTACTTCTCCCGTTTTAAATGCCATTAGCATTTTTTTAGGTGGCTTGAATTCTTTCCCAACTGGTGCTACCAAAACTGGAATGCTTGTTCTCTTAATTACACTTCCAGCAATTTTTCCTAAAAAAACATCGTTGTTAATGTCATTATTCAGCGTAGCTGTAATGATCAAATCCAAACCAATCGTATGATCCAACTTTTTGATTGCTCCAATCAAATCTTGTTCACTACTTACAATCTTGATTTTATTAATATCAGAAGTGATTGAAGAAACTATAGTTTTTATTCGAGTAACATTTTCTCCCTGTATTTTTGCACTCACATTGGCAATTGAAGTCAAAGATGAAAAGGCAGGATAGGCATCGATAACATAAATAGTGCTTTCAAAGTGACGGGCAACTTCTAAAGCATATAATAATGTTGTTTTAGCATATTTAGAAACTCCAATAGGGACAAGAATATTATGCATTTCAAATTTTTTACAAAAATACTAAGACTCAAGTTACAATAATTAATTTTACATTAAAATATTATATGATTAGAAAATCACTTCTGCAGGATCTAAATGACGTAAAAAAAATTACTGAGGCATGTGCAAAAGACATGATCGATCAAGGGATTTTTCAATGGAATGAGCATTATCCCTCAAAAGATGTTCTTAAAAAAGATATTGAAGAAGGGAGTCTTTATGTTATCGAATTAGATACAGTCGTTTCAGGATGTATTATGTTTTCTGAAGAAAAAGATTCGTTGTACGACACTATAGATTGGCTTACTCCAGATCATTCCAATTTATACATTCATAGACTTGCGATTCACCCTATACATCAAAAAAAAGGATATGGTCAAAAACTAATGGCTTTTGCAGAAAACCACGCATTAAAAAATAAAAACAGATCCATTCGCTTAGATACTTTTAGTAAAAACCCTAGAAATAATAAATTCTATGAAGCCAGAGGCTTTAAACGATTAGGGGATGTTTATTTTGTAAATCAGAGCACTTTTCCATTCCACTGTTATGAAAAAGTTTTGCAACCCTTATAGAATGTTTACTTTTACCACTCTATGGAAGCATATGTAAAAAACTATTGTGAGGGAAATATAGGATTCCTTGAATTTGGAAATCCTGCAGGAAATTCTTTACCCTCGCCACTCTTAAAAGCGTTTAAGGCTGGATTAATTGCTCTTGAAAAGGATTCTAATGTACGTGTTATTGTAATTCAAAGTTTTGGAGATAGAGCCTTTTGTGGAGGTGCCTCCTTAGCAGAGATGAAAACGCTGCAGACCCTTGAAGAAGCAACTGCCTTTTTTATGGGAATTGCGGATTTGATAAATACACTAAGGTCACTTTCAAAATTTGTAATTGGAAGGGTGCATGGAAAAGTTGTTGGGGGTGGAGTTGGCCTTGTGGCAGCTTGTGATTATGTCCTTGCAAATAGAACTGCTCAAATAAAACTATCTGAATTGTCTATTGGGATTGGCCCCTATGTCATCGAGCCTGTAGTCTCACGAAAAATAGGGGGAACTGCATTTGCTCAGCTTTCCCTTGATGCACATCAATGGAAAAGTGCAACATGGGCAGAAGATAAAGGCCTTTATCACGCGCTTTTTGAAACCCAAGTGGAATTAGACCTAGCAGTGAAGACCAACGCAGAACGCTTTGCAAGTTATCCTGAAAAAGCAGTAAAAACATTGCGTAAATTACATTGGAAAGAAACAGAGCATTGGGATAAACTACTACCAAAAAATGCAGCTATCACAGGTGAATTAGCATTGCAAGAGGCTACACAAAATATTCTTAAAAAACTGTAAATCAAATGAATAATAATATCCGAATCTCTAAAGAGTTTAAGTTTGAAACTGGACATGCTCTTTTTGGTTATGATGGCCTCTGCAAAAATGTTCACGGCCATAGTTACAAACTCACCGTTTCGTTAATTGGAACTCCTATTTCTGACCCCAATAATGTGAAGTTTGGAATGGTTATGGATTTTAGTGAGCTTAAAACGATTGTTAATCGTTGTATTGTTGATCCTTTTGATCATGCTACAGTTTTGAATGTCAACTCTCCTCATAAAGAATTGGCAAACGCAATGGAGTCTCGCGGGCACAAAATTGTTCGTGTATCCTATCAGCCCACTAGTGAAATGATGATTATTGATTTTGCAGATAAGATTAAAAAGGAGCTGCCAACCCACTTAGGTTTGCACCATTTAATTCTGAGAGAAACAGAAACTTCTTATGCAGAATGGTATGCTTCAGATCAATAATTAAAATCCTAAGGCTTCCAAATCTGCTTTGGGTTTTGGTTTTTCTTTATTGTCTGGATCTGTAACATCTCCGCAATCAACCGCAATACTCAAATTTTCAGGAACTATAAAGTCCTCTTGAGAAACACCTAATTCAGGAAGGTTATACAAGGATTTCATGTAACTACCCCAAATTGGTAATGCCATAGTAGCTCCTTGTCCGAAAGCAATGTCCTTGAAATGAATTGAACGATCTTCCCCGCCAACCCAAACGCCTGTCGCTAAATTAGGGACCATTCCCATAAACCAACCATCACTCTGGTTTTGTGTTGTTCCTGTTTTTCCTGCAATAGGATTTTCAAATAAATAAGGATACCCCGTTACAACATTTTCATATACATAGTTTGTCTTTTCAAGGCCTGCATGACGTAATCTAGTACCGGATCCACCTTGGGTAACCCCTTGCATTAGATTAACTGTAACATAAGCCACCTCCTGACTTAAAACATCTTGGGTTTCTGGAACAACTTCATAAAGCGCTCTTCCATTCTTATCTTCTATACGAGTAACCATTACAGGCTTCACATAAATTCCTTGATTGGCAAAGGTGCTGTAAGCTCCCACCATCTCAAAAAGGCTTATGTCAGGTGTCCCCAAAGCAATAGAGGGAACCGCTGGGATATCCGAAGTAATCCCCATTTTTCGTGCTAAATTTATTACAGGGCGTGGCCCAACTAAATCCATTAAACGTGCACTAACCGTATTCACAGAATTCGCTAAGGCATTCTTTAACGTTCGTGTTCTACCATATTTATCACCCGAGTTTTTTGGACACCAAGCATCAATATTTCCATGCTTCATAGGCTCGATACAGTACAATGCATCTGGAAGTGAATCACAGGGTGAAAGTTTCAACTGATCAATCGCTGTGGCATATAAAAATGGCTTAAAAGTAGACCCTATTTGGCGGCGGCCTTGTTTTACTTGATCGTATTGAAAATGTTTATAATTAAACCCTCCAACCCATGCTTTAACATGTCCCGATTGAGGTTCCATAGACATCATTGCCGCTCGAAGGAAGTATTTGTAATACCGTATTGAATCCATAGGGGACATTATTGTGTCTCGTTCTCCTTTCCAGCTAAAAACGCGCATGGGAACTTTAACCTTGAACACTTTTTTAATTTCTTCTTCTTCAAAGCCTGCCAACTTCATCTTACGCCATCGCTCAGAACGATAGGCAGTTCTTAACATGAGTGTGTCTATTTCTCCACTTCGTAAGTCTAAAAACGGTGCTGTAGGGTTGGCTCTTCGTGTGTTTTGTTTTGAAAATTCACGCTGTAGATTTTTCATATGCTGATTGACAGCTTCTTCTCCCAAGCTCTGCATTCGAGAATCAATAGTCGTAAAAATTCTAAGGCCATCACGATATAAGTTGTGCTTTGTCCCGTCTGGTTTTGGGTTTGCACTAATCCAGACATCCATAAATTCTTTCAAATAAGCTCTGAAATAAGTGGCTAGACCTTCTCTATGTGACTCTGGTGTATAGGTGATTTCTAAAGGGAGAGCCGAAAGAGAGTCCATTTCCTCATTTGTAATTAGTTCATTACGAACCATTTGTTGAAATACGGTATTGCGTCGAACACGTACCATTTCTGATCTTCGAATTGGATTGTATAAAGAAGAATTTTTTAACATACCTACTAAGGTTGCAGACTCTTCAATACTTAGATTTTGAGGGGTTTTATTAAAAAATATTTTTGCCGCAGACTGCACCCCGTCGGCTTGATAACCAAAGTCGTATTTGTTTAGATACATGGCCAATATTTCCTTTTTGGTGTAGCGCTGTTCCAATTGAATCGCAATGACCCATTCTTGTGCCTTTTGTAAAACTGTTTTAATCTTATTTCGTGAACGAACCCCTACAAAAATTTGCCTTGCCAACTGTTGGGTTATTGTGCTCGCACCTCCACGTTTTCCTAAATAAGCAAAGGCTCTTAGGGTCCCTTTCCAGTCGATCCCAGCATGATCATAAAATCGTTCATCCTCAGTTGCAATTAGTGCATTGACCATATTTGAGGGAAGTTCTTCAAAAGTAATGGGGGTTCTGTTATCATTAAAATAATATTTCCCTAGCGTTACCCCATCTGAGGAAATAATTTGTGAGGCTAAATTGGTGTTTGGATTTTCTAGCTGTTGTAAATCTGGCATTGGTCCATACCAGCCTAAAGCTGCACCTCCAAAAAGGAGAAAGATTCCCACCATCCCAGAAAGAAAAATAACCCATAACAATCGGATGGGTTTTTTAAACGAAAGGGGTTTTATTCCTTTTTTCTTTTTAGCCATAGTTTTTACTGTTTATCTACTATTGAAATTCCCACTGAAACAATTCCACCTAGCTTAGAAACGCCCTCTGCCTTTCCATTATTGCGCATCGCTTGTGCTATTTCTATTTGCACCTTCCCTTGTTGTGGAATATCCAGGCCTTCTTTCCACCATAATTTGTTTTCTTTGAGTTCCGTAAAGCCTTTCCCTAGCCAACGACCATCGGGTGAAGTCATGGCATACTCTAAAGTATCCTGAATCATGATTTCGTTATTTACTTTTAAAGAAGCAATTAAAAATATATTTGAAAACTCATATTCCGCATTGTTTCTCAGCCAAATAAAAATGTCTTTTGGGGTCTCGTTCAAAACACTAGTTGGAATTTCAAAAGCTACAGGGGTAGAACTTAATCCTTCACTAGAAATAGATTTCTGTATGCTAAACCCTTCTTCACGCATACAAGATAAGAAGGCCATCAACATCAAAAAGAAGAGTGGCTTATGTAGTTTTCTTTGGACCATTCTGAAATTTGCGTTTGTTGTTTCTTTTTTTCTTTTTGGTATGCTTGTTTGGCTGATCAAAGCGACTTAAACTATCTTCCCCTACACCACTATCAAATATTTTATCCTCTAATTTGATTTCTTCTTCTACATACTCTTCAAGACTTGAAACCACTTCTTTTGCTTTATTCTTTTGAATAATTTTAGTAGCCGCCTCAGCAGTTAGTTTATGCCATGTTATCCAATCATTTTTATAAGAATACCACAGGACTCCCTTAAAAATATCCATCTTCTGAAAGATGCCAATTCCTTTTTCAGTATGTAATTTTACTTCAGGCTTTGGAAAGGCTTTGATCGCAGATCTGTAAGCATCCAATTCATAATTAAGACAGCACTTTAGACGTCCGCATTGTCCAGAAAGTTTTTGAGGGTTTAAAGAAAGTTGTTGATACCTTGCTGCCCCGGAAGAAACAGAACGAAAATCGGTCAACCAAGTAGAGCAGCATAATTCCCTTCCACAGGAGCCGATTCCTCCAAGTCTTGATGCCTCTTCGCGCATCCCTATTTGCTTCATTTCTATGCGAATAGAAAAAGCTTGTGCCATATCTTTTATCAGTTGTCTAAAATCAACTCTTTGTTCTGCTGTGTAATAAAAAGTGGCTTTTTTGCCATCCCCTTGATATTCTACATCAGAGATTTTCATGTTTAGTTGCAAAGCAATCGCCATTTCTCGTGCTCGTTTTTGAACGCTGGCTTCACGCTCTCGCAATTCATGCCATTTATCAATTTCTGTTTGGTTGGCTAAGCGAAGAATCTGTCCAATGGCAGTGCTATCTTCTTCTACTTTTTTTCGCTTCATCTGTATAGAAACCAAAGGCCCCGAAAGGGTAACAATTCCCAGATCGTAGCCGTGTTGAACCTCAGTAATGACAAGGTTTCCTGCTCTGGCATGAATAGTATCTGGAAAGCGGAAAAATTCTTTTCTGCTGTTTTTAAAACGCACCTCAACAAAAGAGGAAGGTGCTACTCCATTGGCAGGCTCCATGTTTTCTAGCCAATCGAAAACTGTGAGTTTATTACAGCTATCGCTCCCACAGGTACCATTGCTTTTGCATCCCCTTGGGGTGCCTCCGCTACTGTTAGAACAACTGGAACAACTCATACTTTTGTTTTGACCCTAAAGATACAGGGATTTCAAATAATGATCCCTTTAATAAATCTTAAATTAGTGTTTAAATTTTAAAACTTCCGAACGTCCTTTTTTGAATATTTTATTGCTGTTGTGCAGGCCTTTTCGCAGTTCGCGTTGCTCCTCAATGGGCAAAGCAACAATCTCCTGACAAGGAGTGGAACAGCATTGATCCATTTTTTCTTGACATGCCTCACACTGAATAAACAATAAGTGACAGGCTTCATTGATACAATTTACATGCGTATCACAGGGTGCACCACATTGATGACATTGTGCGATCACATCTTCAGAAATACGTTCCCCTCGGCGTTCGTCAAACACAAAATTCTTCCCAATGAATTTATTTTCTATTTCCTGCGCTTTTACCTGACGTGCATATTCAATGATACCACCTTCTAACTGATATACATTTTTAAATCCTTTATGCTTAAAATAGGCTGAGGCTTTTTCACAACGAATACCTCCTGTGCAATACATCAAGAGTTTTTTTTCTTCTTTATGTTCTGAAAGCTCTTCTTCTATGATGGGTAACGAATCCCGAAAAGTATCTACATCTGGGGTGATGGCAGTATCAAAATGCCCAATTTCACTTTCATAATGGTTACGCATGTCCACACATATAGTGTTTTTATCTGCTAACAACATATTGAACTCTTGAGCATTGACGTGGGTTCCCTTTTGGGTTACATCAAAGGTGTTGTCTTCCAGCCCATCGGCTACAATTTTAGTACGGACTTTAATGGTCAGTTTTAAAAAGGATTTATTGTCATGTTCTATGGCAATATTTAATCGTACTCCTTCTAAAAAGGTGATTTCATCTAGGGTCTTTTTAAAGGTTTCAAATTGTTTTGCAGGAAGGGAAAGCTGTGCATTAATGCCTTCATGTGCGACATAAATACGCCCTAAAACTCCCAATGGATTCCATTGCAGAAACAAATAATCGCGAAACAATTGTGGGTTGCCTAATTGAGCATATTGATAAAAAGAGAGCGTTAGCCGTTCTTGACCGGCTTCTTCGATGAGTTGCGCACGCTCTTTTGCGCTTAAGGTATTGTACAGTTGCATGCTATACTTTAGTTAAGTTTAAAAGATGGGTAAAGGTAGGGAAAATAAAGAGTTTACTCCAAATGTTTCTCTTTTCCACCAACCAAAAGAAGCTTTGTTTGCCTCCCGTTTACATAGCGAAATCCATCCCCTCCAAAATAGCCCGCTTCTTCCAACATGACACGTACGTCTTTTTCCCATTCAGGAATAAAAACCTTTGCGTTTAGCTCTATGGCATAGACGGTTTCTTCGTGCAAAGGGTGATCTCCAGAGCCAGGAACGCCTTCTTGTGCATCCCACATCCCTATGGTAGTTCCTGCAGAATGGCCATAAAGTCCCAGCGGATGTGTGTAAATCTGAGGACGTAATCCTGCAGCTTTACTATCCTCTATAGCTTGTTTTAAAATAGCATTCCCTGATTTTCCTTTCTTGTAGTTATCCGTAAGATGATCTTGAACCGCATTGCCTTGGGCAAGGGCTTCTTCCAAAAATTCAGGGGCTTTAGTCTCTTCAGGTTTGAGCACATAGGCCAACTCTTGGCAGTCCGTATTAAGGGTTAGATAACTAATTCCAAAATCGCAATGCAACAAATCCCCCGGATAAATAATATCGTATTTTGACATACCATCGAAGGCGTATAAATCGCTTTTACCGGAACGTTGAACGTCAACTGTAGGGTGAAACCAAGTGTCTAATCCCAAAGCAACAACTTTTTCACGTAACCACCACACCACATCTTCAGTGGTCGTGGCACCAGGTGTGATCACTTTAGTAGAAAAAGCTTCTGAAATAATATTGTGTGTAATTTCTACCAGCTGGCTGAACAAGGTCATTTCCAAAGCTGTTCGGGTTTCAATCCAACGTACGGCTAGGGACGATGCAGAAACTACTTTTTTATGATACTTTTTCGGTAAAGCTTGCATCATTCCGTCATAATCAGTTTTTACCAAGCCGTCTGCTATTCCGTAATGTTCAGAGGTGTTGATTCCTATCCGTGTTGGATTTTGACTCTGGATATATTCTGATAATGCTTGCCATTGATCCGGTTGCTCTTCTTTATTCCAAATAGAACGAATGTTATTCCCAAAATTGTAGCGTGTAATAGCCACGGCATCAATCCCCTTTTTTGTTTTTGAAAAAACTAAAATAGTACGTCTACGAGCGTTCAGCCATGTAGGAGGTAATAAAGTTTTGACTACGGGATCTTCATTATATTCTCTGGTGATTAAAACCCAAAGATCCAAATTCTGTTCCTCCATTAGCTGGGGAAGTAAGTTCTGAATTCGGTCTTTTTGAATTGCGTCAATCATTCGTGCGCGCTCACGAAGCGGTAAAATGTCTTGACTGAAAAGGGCTTGGCTAAACAAGCAGATAAGAAAAACGAATGGCTTCATACTAAATCTCTTTAAAGATTAAACCTACAAAAAAATTGTTAATAATGCAGTCATTACAGACTTGTAAGCCTTTAGAAGAAAATGTAATTTAGCCAAAAAGCAAGTTATGTCAGATCAAAAAAGTGCAAAACAAAAAGCGCTCCAACTTACGCTAGACAAGTTGGATAAAACCTATGGCAAAGGAGCCGTTATGAGACTTGGTGATGAAGCCATTGTTGAAGTAGAATCAATCTCATCAGGTTCTATAGGTTTAGATATTGCCTTGGGAGTTGGGGGGTACCCTCGTGGGCGTGTGATCGAAATTTACGGCCCAGAATCTTCAGGTAAAACAACACTCACCCTTCATGCCATTGCTGAATGTCAAAAAAGCGGTGGTATTGCTGCTTTTATTGATGCTGAACATGCTTTTGATCGTTTTTATGCAGAAAAATTAGGTGTTGATGTGGGAGAACTCATCATATCACAACCCGATCACGGAGAGCAAGCTTTAGAAATTGCTGATAACCTGATACGCTCTGGTGCCATCGATATTGTCGTGATTGATTCCGTTGCTGCTCTAACACCAAAAAGCGAAATTGAAGGCGAAATGGGTGATTCCAAAATGGGACTCCATGCTCGTTTAATGTCACAAGCTTTACGAAAATTGACTGGATCTATTAGCAAAACAAATTGTACGGTCTTTTTCATCAATCAGTTACGAGAAAAAATTGGTGTAATGTTCGGAAATCCTGAAACAACAACTGGTGGAAATGCTCTGAAATTTTATGCTTCGGTTCGATTGGATATTCGTAGATCTACACAAATTAAAAACACAGAATCTGAAGTTTTAGGAAATAAAACTCGAGTGAAAGTGGTTAAAAATAAAGTAGCACCTCCCTTCCGCACAACAGAATTTGATATTATGTACGGAGAAGGAATTTCTAAAATTGGAGAAATTATCGATTTGGGTGTAAACTACGAAATCATAAAGAAAAGCGGCTCTTGGTTTAGCTATGGAGATACCAAAATTGGTCAAGGGCGAGATGCTGTTAAAACCTTATTGGAAGACAACCCTGAGTTAATGGACGAGCTTGAGAAAAAAATTATGGATACCTTAAAAGCTGTTGACGCTTAGTTACTTTCCTGCTTTTTCCATTTTAAAATCGCTTTTTCTGTATGCCCTTTAGGGTCATTCAATAATGATATTTTAATTATTTGATAGGCTTTTTCTTGAAGGTTAGGAATATCCGTTTCTTTCAAATTAGAAGTAGGAATAATTTCTAACGCTTTAGCGCGGAGATCCCCTGGAAAACCATGTGATGTGTGCCATGGAAATTTACGTTTACAATCTAAAAATGCCATCGGCAAAATGGGTAATTCATGTTCTATTGCAAGTTTAAAAGCACCTTGTTTAAAGGGATTTAAAACAATCGATTCATCAATGTAATCGGTTTCAGGAAAAATACAAACACTATAGCCTTTGGCAATTACTTTTTGAGCTCTTCCATATACTCCAAAACGACTTTTTGAACTACTTCGGTCTACCATTATAGCGGCTCGCTTGTATAGAAACCCAAAAATTGGAATGTTAACTAACTCCTTTTTACCTACAAAAACAAAAGGTGTTTTCCTTAATCTTAAAATGACCATTACGTCAATATAGCTGGTGTGATTTGCAATGAGCATAAAGCTCTTACCTTCTTCTGGGAAAGCATTGGCTTTTTTTACCCAAAACCCCATTCCCAACAAAACGAATGGAGCCCAGACGTTTCGCGCAATCCAAAATACATAACGATAACCATTAGGAAGAAGTACAAAAAAGGCTAATGGAATAAATAAAACAATAACTGGAATAGCAGCAAGAAAATAAAACCATCCCCTCCATAAAACTAGTAGTACCTTTTTCACTAACCAAAGATACTTTTTTAAAACATCTTTGACATTTATATATAAACTCATCTAATAAATAGTCTTCAGAAAGTATTAACAGAAAACTAAAAAGCAACCGAAAATTTATAAGTCATAGTTGCGCTGCAGTCAGAGGAAACGTACCTTTGCTAAAATATTTGAAAATGGCACGTATTTTAACTGGGGTACAGTCAACAGGAACCCCCCACTTAGGAAATCTTTTAGGGGCAGTGCTTCCAGCTATTGAAATGGCTAAAGCAAGTAGTGATGATTCCTTTTTGTTCATCGCAGACTTACACTCGCTGACTCAAATTAAAAATGGAGAAACGCTAAGAGAAAATACCTTTGCTACTGCAGCTACATGGTTGGCTTGTGGTTTAGATATTGAAAACACTCATTTTTATCGCCAAAGCGATGTGAGTGAAGTAACGGAATTAGCTTGGTATTTACATTGTTTTTTTCCCTACCAGCGTTTAACCTTAGCTCATTCGTTTAAAGATAAATCCGAACAGCTATCTGATATCAATGCTGGATTATTTTCATACCCCATGTTGATGGCAGCCGATATTTTATTATATGATGCCGAAATTGTTCCTGTTGGAAAAGACCAGCTTCAACATCTAGAAATTACTCGTGACGTCGCAGCTCGTTTTAATCATCAAATGGGGGAAACTTTTGTTTTACCACAAGCAAAAATCCAAGAAAGTAGTCAATATGTTCCAGGTACCGATGGCGAAAAAATGAGTAAGTCAAAGGAAAATACTATAAATATTTTCCTCCCCGAAAAGAAATTACGTAAACAAATTATGGGAATAAAAACAGACAGTACTCCCGTTGAAGATTCTAAAGATCCTGAACAATGTAATGTTTTTGCTATTTATTCTTTACTTGCTCCTGCCTCATCCATTCAAGCGCTTAGAGAAAAATACCTACATGGTGGAATGGGTTATGGGTATGCCAAACAACTTTTATTTGAATTGATTTTAGATCGTTTTGAAAAAGAAAGAAAACAGTTTGACTATTACCACCAACACCCCGAAGAAGTTCATATTGCATTAGCTAAAGGAGCAGAAAAGGCTAGAAAAATAGCTTCTGATGTATTGCTTCGCGTACGAGATAAAATAGGTTACTAAATCCATTCAAAATATTTTCCTGGTAAAGCCCGAACCATTCCTTTCATTTCCATTTGCATCAATAACGAGGCAGTAGTACTAACTTTTATGCCAACCGAAAACGCTAAATGATCTAAATGTATTTTCCCCTCTTTTGAAAATTGAGTGAAAAGCTGTCGCTCTTCCTCGGTTAAATCTACAAACAAGGGTTTTTGAATTGCTTTGGTTACGACCTGCTTATTCCAGCCCAAAGTATTCACAATCTCTTGTGGATCTGTTAGCAATTGTGCTTTTTGTTGAAATAATAGTTGGTGGCACCCTCCACTTTTCAAATCAGAAGGACGCCCAGGAACTGCAAACAGTTCTCTTCCATATTGATGTGCTAAATCTGCAGTATTCATACTTCCTCCTTTTACTGCAGACTCAATCACTACAGTGGCATGCGCCATTCCAGCAATTAATCTATTTCGTCTAGGAAAATTAGCCCGGTTGAATACGGCACCGGGTAAAAAATCTGTTACCAAGGCCCCTTTTTTTTCAATTTCACTTGCTGTTTTATGATGCTCATAAGGATATATTCTATCAAAACTATGGGCT
The DNA here is from genome assembly GCA_018646605.1 of Flavobacteriaceae bacterium. GTDB lineage: Bacteria > Bacteroidota > Bacteroidia > Flavobacteriales > Flavobacteriaceae > MS024-2A. The sequence goes on along the minus strand of JABGUL010000019.1, from coordinate 57,793 downwards.
AAACAAGCAACAGTATCCAAGTTTGCTTTTAAGGCTGCTCGATGAGCTATAATATCGATTCCTCTGGCTAAGCCCGAACATATAATTGGATTAAATGGTGCTAAAGTGTGTATTAACTCTTCACAAAATGCTCTGCCATGGGGAGTGTTTTGCCTCGTCCCGACAATACTTACAATAAACCTATCTTGAAAAGAAAGTGTTCCTTTATAAAACAAAACCAAAGGTGCGTCAGCACAAAAAGAAAGTGCTAATGGATATTCTGGGGTGCCAAAAAACAAACATTGAATTCCTAAAGTCTTTATTTCCCTTGCTTTTTTTTCAGCACTTAAAAGACCTTTTTTTTTAGCTTTTAAGAGCATTACAGCCCTTTTCTCCTGTTCCTTCAACAGATTCCCAGTCTTGATGTTTTGCAAGAAAAATAGCTTCTGGAGAACCAAAATGAGTGACCATTCTCTGTGCCCTGTTCCACCCCATTCCAGGGAGTGACTCGAGAAGTAAGCATGCTTCTAGGCGATTCATTGATTTGGGTTTACTTACGAATATACTAAACCTTCAGTTGTATTGATACTAGTATAGTATAATTTTACTATTTTTGAGATCATGCTATTAACTCGATACATACAGGAATTACTGTATCAATATGAATGTGTAACCATTCCACATTTTGGTGCATTCTTGACACGCCCTTTAATGGCTAAAGTCAGTGATGGTGGTAATTTTTACCCTCCTAGAAAGGAAGTTACTTTCAATCAGCTCCTAAAAACCAACGATGGAATTTTAGCACATTATGTGGCACAAAAAGAAGGACTTACCTATGAAAATGCATTAAGGCTCATAGAAAAAGAAGTAAGTAGTTGGAAAAAAAGGCTTAAAACACAAACATTGCGTTTCCCTGGAGTAGGTGAAATTCTCTTAAATTTTGATAAAAAAATCACCTTTATCCCTTGGGGTAAAGTGAATTTTGATACTTCTTCTTTTGGCTTAACTCACTTCAAAAGAAAGCTATCGAATAATACCATAATTCAACCTAAAATTAGTTCACTCATGAAAAATAATAATGATGACTTAATGTTCACCCCAGAAAAAGAAAAAACTAAAAAATCCCCTATGTTGCGATATGCAGCTATCGGTATTATTGGAATTGCTTTGCTGGCTTCTTCTTATTATTTTGGAGATCAATATGTTACTGAACAACGTCTTGTTGCGCAGCAAAAAGCACAGCAACAAATTGAAAAAAATGTACAGGAAGCAACCTTTGATTTAGGAACCCTATCTGAAATTGAAGTTTCTGTTGTTTCTAAGCCAGTTCAGGAAGCTACACCTTTAGATGAAAATTACTACAGTGTTATTGCAGGATCTTTCCGCTCCATAGAAAATGCAGAAAAGAAAGTAGAAACACTAAACGAAGAAGGCTATACGGCTGCACTTGCTCAATCCAGCCCTGATGGATTATATCGTGCTGCCTATGGAAGGTTTACGTCCAAAAAAGAAGCCATTAATTTATTGTATTATATTAAATATACACTGAAAGAAGACGCCTGGTATCTAGAAGAAAAATAGGTTACATTTGGTAAATCCAACCCTTTGGATCGAGAGCTGTAACATTGTTAAAGATACTGAATTGTAACTCCGTTTTGCCATTTTGTTGATTTGTAAACACCTCACCAATTGCTTGTTTTGCCTTTACTTTATCTCCTTTTTTAACGTATAGTTTCCCTAAGTTTTTATACACTGAAATAAAATTTCCATGTCTAATTAATACGGATGGGTTACTTCCTTTATAGGTAACTACTGACATAACCTCGCCTTCAAAAACCGCACGAACTTGAGCCTTTTCTGTTGTTGCTAAAGTGACCCCATTACTTTGTATGGTAGTAGTTTTTACAACAGGATGTGGTTGTCTTCCAAAGCGTTGAATTACAACCCCTTTTTCAAGTGGCCACGGGAGGCGTCCTTTGTTTGAGGAGAAACTAGCTGCAATCAGTTTCGCTTCAGGGGTAAGTTCAAATGTTTTGTTTCCTTTTTTTCCAGCGGCTTTATTTGAAGCTGCAATTGCTTCCCTTATCAAACGATTAATTGCTTGATCGATTTCATTGGATTGCTTTTCCTTTTTTGAAATCTGAGCAGCTAAAGAGCGTTCTTTTCGTTTTAAAACTTTGATTAAACTCTCTTGCTCTTTTCGGTCTTCAGCCAACTTTTGTTGAACAGCTCTATTTTCTTTAATTAAAAGAGTTTTTTTCTCTTTTTCATCTATTAAAGTTTGATTAAGCTGCTGAAGTAGTTGAGTTTTTTCGCTAATTGCTAAACCTTGTTTTCGTCTATAACTTGCGTATTGTTTTAGGTATTGTATACGCTTATATGCCTGTAAAAAACTTTCAGAGGAAAACAAAAACATCAGCCTGTTTTTAAGAGATTTACTTGCGTAAGACTTCTGAATCATGCTGGCATAATCTTCTTTTAAGAGCTCTAATTCTTTTCGTTGATCGCCAATATTACGTTGGTTTAAACTGATTTTTCTGGTGAGAATGTTAGCTTGTTCGTTAGTCACTTTGATCAATTCACTTCTAACATTCAGTTTGACTTGTAGATCTTCCGCTTCACTTAATGCGTTTTTTCGTGTTTTGGTATTTGTAAAAAGCAATTCATTGATTTGCTTAATTTCATTTTTTAACCGTATTCGTTGTGCTTCCAATTCTTGCTGTCTCTTGGAGGTATCCTGAGCTAAAACAGGATGCAGTCCAATCCAAAAAAGAGCAATAAAACATAACGTTTTATACATACTAAAATTTAATTTTTGAATACCCTTCTGGAATTTCAAAGGGAAAATTTAAAGATTCTGGAAAATCTGTTCGATTAAATTCTAATTCCAAGCGCTGCAAGTTTGTGCCATCAAAAAGACTTATTTCGATAAGCTGAGGGAGTGTTTCTCCGCTGATACGTGCATGATTAAGGTATTTAATCGTTACTGTTTTTGAAGTTCCTGGAAGAACAATTCGCTGTTCCTTTAAAATGAATTCTACAGGATCAAAAAATAAAGTGGGTGAAATTCCCGAGCGCTTGCCTTGAGGAATTAAAATATAATATTGTGGATTAGAAATTTGTTTCCAACGCCCTTCTCCGGGATCTAAAAAAGGCTTTCCTAGTAATATGTTTTCAATATCAGAATAATTAAAAGAGGTGTTTAGCGGTTTATTGATAAGATCAAAATTCCCTTGGAAATAATTTTTTTGGAATTTCTCATAAAAAGAAATTTCTTCAGGTGTAATCATTAGCTTTGCAATAGGAATTATCATCGTAGCACTCATCCAAACCTTCTTTTTATTCTCCATTCGTAGTTGAATGATAATTTGCTGCGTTCGCTTTCCATCATTATAGGTAGCACGAATTCGGGAACGTAGTTTATTTACTTTTGGATAGTTCGATTTGATTTTTGACACTAAAGCAGAAATGTCAACATTTTTCAGGGGTGTTTTTGTAGGTAAAACCGCCACCGATTTACAAGAATTAAAAAATATAATAATTCCTATAAAAAAAATTAAGTGATGAAGCTTTTGTATCATAATTAATGCATTTCAGAGTAATCTCCTAGACTTACAAAGGTAGGGTTTCCTTTATAACGCACATGATTGCCAATCATTGCTTTTTCAGTTGTTATATTGGTCAAATGACTATGGTTTTGGATCAAAGTATTTTTTAAATTACAGTTTTCAATTATTGTCCCTTCGCCAATAGAAACCCCTGGACCAATTTCACTGTTATTAATTTGCACCCCTTTTCCAATAAAACAAGGTGAAATAATCGTACTGTTTTCAATTACTGCTGTAGGATCAATCAATTCCTCTCCTTCATCCGCTTTGAATTGTAACATCGCTGCATTAGTTTGGAGGGTAACTTCAGGATTACCACAGTCCATCCATGCGTTAACTTTTCCGGCTTTAAAAATTTTACCTTCCTCCATCATGGACAGGATTCCCTGGTTGATTTGATACTCCTCTCCAGGTTTTAAATTTTGCTTAACAACTTTTTCTAAAGAAGCTTTTAAAGCTTCAATTTCTTTGAAATAATAAATTCCAATCACAGCCAAATCTGAAACAAATTCTTTTGGTTTTTCTACCAAATTAACAATGGTATTTTTGGCGTTTAATTCAACAACCCCAAATGCTTCGGGTTTCTCAACCTGTTTTACCCATATAACTGCATCAGCTGTTGGATCTAAAGAAAGGTCTGCGCGAATTAAAGTGTCCGCATATGCCACGACTGCTGGACCCTCCAAAATTGTTGCTGCACACATTATTGCGTGTCCCGTGCCCAACGGCTCTAATTGTCTAAATATGTGTGGAGTGGCGCCCAATTCCGTTGCAAGGATCTTTAGTGAATTTTCAACTGCTTCTCCAAAAAAAGCAGGATCTCCCAAAATAAAAGCGATGTCTGTAATTGGGGATGCAACCACTTTCGCAATTTCATGAACTAATTGATGAACAATAGGTGAACCCGCAACAGCTATAAGAGGTTTTGGTGTTGTTAAGCTATGAGGCCTTAATCGAGAACCTCTACCCGCCATGGGGACTATGATTTTCATAAATAATTATTGCTTTCCTGTACTTCCAAAACCTCCATCACCACGTTCTGTTTGAGATAAGCTTTCTGTTATTTGCCAATTGATTTGTTCAAAACGGGCTAAGACTAATTGTGCAATACGTTCTCCGGGATGAATGGTAAAATCTTCATTAGATAAATTAACTATTATAACCCCTATTTCCCCACGATAATCTGCGTCAATTGTTCCCGGGGAATTAAGGACAGAAATTCCATGTTTTGCTGCTAACCCACTTCGGGGTCTTACCTGAGCTTCAAAACCCTCTGGAAGAGCAATTTTTAAGCCAGTACCTATCACTTTACGTTCCAAAGGTTTTAATGTTAGGGGTTCGTCTAAAACGGCTTTTAAATCTGCTCCTGCTGCTGCTTTTGTGGCATAAAAAGGAAGTTCATAAGGGCTGTCATTTTGAACTGAAACGTTGATCATTATTCATCTTTTAAGTAATTTAAAAATAAGAAAATGTATGCTATACTTTTTGATAATCCTAAATTTCTTTCCCCTTTTTGTCAACCAAAGTTAGTCTTTTGGAAAACGTCTTTTAAGCTCTTTTTCGATTTGAATAATTAGTAGTACTGGTAAAAGGGTGACTAAAGCAATCCCTATCCAAACAGCCCATAGCTGTTGAACGTTTATAAAAAAAGCGATGGCTCCTAGAAGTATTATTAAACCTCCTAACCTTTGTATTTTATCTGCAGAATATTGCTGTGAAAAATCCCAGATTTCTTGGCTTCGCATTGATGTTGAAGTACGATAACCATAAAAGTGATTGATCTTTTTTGGTGGATATTTAGCTTGGATTAAACCCGCCACATAAAAAATTAAACCCGTTAGAATAAGTATTAATGTAAGAGGGTTTATTGTTTCCACTTTTAATGCTTTTTTTAATATAAGTCTTTACTATTTATGCTTTGGAAAGTATTAACCTATTGTATGTCGCAATTAAAATAGCGAACCCCATCCCAATTTCTCTTGAAGAAATTATCCTTATCCTTAATGAATTCCTCTAAGGGTGTGTTTGCTGGAAGTACAGAAAGCCACATGACGGGATAATCTTCAGGGGCAACTGTGCATTCATAAGATTCACATGGGTGTCTGTATTTGTATCGCGCATGTCCAGCCTCATGATAGAAGGTATAAAGGCGCTGAACAATTGAAAAATCTTCCCAAAAGGATTTAATGATTTCAAAGCTTACAGTATTCTCATCACAGATGTTATAGGCTCTACCGGCATGATCTGCAGTAACCCCAGAAGCAAAATCAGGTTCTGTACCAAAAAAGACGGAAATAACTCGACCAGTTCCTGGATCTGGTTTTCCAGAACGAATGGCGTCCGCTACAAAAATCGCCCAATAATCATCAAGCGTGCTTGTTTCTGTTAGCTCAGCATAAAAAGGGTCTGAAATTTCTACTGTTTCCTCTTCTTCAGCAATTGGTTCATTGTCAATTACTTCTTTTTTACATGAAGAAAATGTTGCAAGTAATACACTAATGCATACCAACCAAAAAAAAATTTTCTTTTCCATAATTGTAGAAATAGAGTTGAACTGAATTATTCAATCACTCGATGCAAGATAGTAGAAAAAAAGGAGAGGGAAAATATTAGCCGTTTAAAGCTTCTGCGCCCCCTACAATTTCTAAAATTTCATTTGTAATCGCTGCTTGACGTGCTTTATTGTATGTCAATTTCAATTGATCTCTCAATTCTGTAGCGTTATCAGTTGCCTTATGCATGGCAGTCATTCGTGCTCCATGCTCACTTGCAAATGAATCACGTAAGGCTTTATAAAGCTGCATCTTGATGCTCTTGGGCAGCAATTCACTTATAATTTCCTCTTGTGTCGGTTCAAAAACATAATCCCCTGCTCCAGATGAAGTTTCTGTCACTTCAGGCTCAATGGGTAAAATAGTTTCCGTCAGGACCAATTGCGTTGCGGCATTTTTAAAACTATTGTAAATTACTACAACTTTATCATATTCTTTGTTGGCAAAAGCATCCATGAAACCTAGTGCAATTTCACTTGAATTTGCAAAAGTTAAATCATCATAAATTCCATTGTTATTCTCAGCAATGTTGTGCTTTTTTGCCAAAATATCATCTCCTTTTTTTCCCAAGGTCAATAATTGAACATCATAATTGCTATTATCAGCGACATACTGATTTGTGGCCTTAATAATGTTAGAATTAAACCCACCACAAAGACCTCTGTTGGAAGTAATTGCAACAAGCAATACTTTTTTTACAGGTCTTACTTGTGTGTAAGGATTGGGAGTGTCCCCATCTAAAGAACCACTCAAGTTTTGAATTAGTTCAGTTAGCTTATCAGAATACGGACGCATCGCGGTAATGGCATCTTGCGCTTTTTTAAGCTTAGCTGCAGAAACCATTTTCATTGCAGAGGTGATTTGCATGGTCGAGGAGACCGATGCAATTCTATTCCGTATTTCTTTTAAGTTAGCCATAGTCGATTATTCGAATTGTGCTGAAGTACTTTTAGCTACTGCATTTAAAGTATCCAATACTTCATCTGTTAATTTTCCAGCTTTAATAGAATCTAATACCGGACGGTGTTTTGCATTTAATTCATCCAAATAGGCTCTTTCAAAAGCTTTTACTTGGTTTACGGGAACGTTACGAAGTAAGTTTTTAGACCCTGCGTAAATAATCGCCGTTTGATTTTCTACAGTAAATGGATCGTTTTGTGCTTGCTTTAAAATTTCAACATTACGTCTTCCTTTTTCAATCACATTTAAAGTGGCTGCATCTAAATCCGAACCAAATTTTGCAAAGGCTTCCAATTCACGGAACTGAGCTTGATCTAATTTTAAAGTTCCTGAGACTTTTTTCATGGATTTTATCTGAGCTGAACCTCCTACACGAGATACAGAAATACCCACGTTAATTGCAGGACGAACTCCAGAGTTAAATAAATCAGACTCTAAGAATATCTGTCCATCAGTAATCGAAATTACGTTGGTAGGAATATAGGCAGAAACGTCTCCCGCCTGTGTTTCAATAATTGGAAGTGCTGTTAAAGAACCTCCTCCTTTTACTTTGCTTTTTAATGATGCCGGTAGATCATTCATTTCTTTTGCAATGTTATCATCTGCAATTACTTTTGCAGCGCGCTCTAACAAACGAGAGTGTAAGTAGAATACATCCCCAGGATACGCTTCTCGTCCTGGAGGACGACGTAATAATAAGGATACTTCACGATACGCGACAGCTTGTTTTGATAGATCATCGTAGATGATTAGAGCAGGTCTCCCTGTGTCTCTAAAGTATTCTCCAATGGCAGCTCCAGCAAAAGGTGCATATACCTGCATGGGAGCAGGATCTGAGGCATTGGCAGCAACAATGGTTGTGTAAGCCATTGCACCTTTATCTTCTAATGTTTTTGCAATTCCTGCTACAGTAGACGCTTTTTGTCCTATAGCAACATAGACACAATAAACGGGCTCTCCAGCATCATAAAATTCTTTCTGGTTTAGGATGGTATCGATACAAACAGTTGTTTTTCCTGTTTGACGGTCACCAATTACCAATTCACGCTGACCTCTTCCTACAGGAATCATAGCATCAATCGATTTAATCCCAGTTTGTAAAGGTTCATTTACGGGTTGACGGAAAATAACCCCAGGTGCTTTACGTTCTAGTGGCATTTCAAAAAGCTCTCCTTCTAAGGCGCCTTTACCGTCAATAGGGTTACCTAATGTATTTACAACACGACCTACAACACCTTCACCCACATTGATCGAGGCAATTCGCTGTGTTCTTTTTACCGTATCTCCTTCTTTTACATCTTTGGATGGACCTAATAATACAACCCCTACGTGGTCTTCTTCTAGGTTTAGTACCATTCCTTCAAGGTTGTTATCAAAGGCAACTAATTCTCCATACTGTGCGTTAGAAAGTCCGAACACACGGGCAATACCGTCACCTACTTCGAGTACAGTACCAACCTCATCCAGAGCGGATGCAGAGCTATAGCCTGATAATTGTTTTTTTAGAATTGCTGAAACTTCAGCGGGATTTACATCTGCCATGATCGTTTATATTTAGATCGTATTCGTTTTTGTTAATGTTGTTTTTATTGCTTTCAACTGATGCACAACACTAGCATCGTATTGCATGTCGCCAATTTGTAAAATAAAACCACCTATAATATCTGGGTTTATCTTATTTTCTAATTGCACTTTGTCCTTCGTTAAATTTTTCGCTTTTTCTAAAACAAGACTTTCTAGTGCAGGAGATAAGGGAACTGCGGTAGTGACTATCGCTTTTATTTCTCCCTGAGTTTCGGCGTAAAGTCGAACATATTGTTCTCCAGTTGCTGCAACTATTGCTAGTCGGTTATTCTCAGCCAAAAGCGAAAACAATTGTAATGTTTGCGGGCAAGCATCTGAAAACAAAGCCTTCAAAGCAGCCTCTTTTTGAGTCACAGGAAGGATGGGATTTTCCAATACTATTTGCAATTCGTTGTTTTGTTGCATTAAAGTTCCTAAAGCAATCATGTCTTTAGCAACCGCCTCTGAAGCTTTAGCCTCTTGGGCATATGCTAAAGTAGCTTTGGCATAACGAAGTGCTGCGCGCGTTCCTATCATTTTACTTTAAATTGGTGTCTTTTAATAATTGTTCAACCAACTGCAATTGCTTGTCGTTACTTTCCAATTCTTTTTGAAGCACTTTTTCTGCAATCTCCATAGCAATTGAACCTACTTGTTCTCTTAACTCAATGACTGCTGCACGCTTTTCGTTTTGGATGGCTTCTTGAGCTTGTGCCAAGATTTTTTGAGCTTCCATTTGTGCCTCTTCTTTAGCACCATTAATCAATTCAGAACGTGTAATACGCGCTTCTTTGAGTAAGGTTTCTTTTTCTGCACGCGCTTCTTTCAAAATGCGTTGGTTGTCTGATTGTAAACTCTCCATCTCGTTGCGAGCAGCTTCAGCAGAAGCAAGTGCATCTTTGATTGAAGTTTCACGCTCATTGACTGCATCCAAAATGGGCTTCCATGCAAATTTTTTAAGCAAGAAAAACAAGCCTATAAAAATTAGAGATTGCCAAAAGAATAAGCCTAATGAAAATTCACCGATTAATTTTTCCATCGTTTAAAACGTTAAGTTAAAAGGCCCTAAAAGGGTCTATTTTTATACTGCAAATAAAGCAGCAAAACCAATTCCCTCTACAAGGGCAGCAGCAATCAACATTGCTGTTTGAATTTTACCATAAGCATCTGGTTGACGACCTATCGCCTCCATCGCAGAACCACCGATTCTACCGATACCCATACCTACACCGATTACTACTAATCCGGCTCCTACCATTACTGGAATTTCCATAATTATAATTTTAAATTAAACACTCTTTTATTGACACATTGCTGTGTTTGGGTTAATGATGCTCATGTTCTTCAGCGGCAAAACCGAAATAAAGAGCAGAAAGCATCGTGAAAATATAGGCTTGTAACAAAGCCACTAACAATTCTATAATCGAGATTGCAAAAGCCAATCCAAAGGATAAAGGACTTCCCAACCAACTTCTAAAAATAAACATCAACCCTATTAAACTCATTAATACAATATGTCCTGCTTGCATATTCGCATAAAGACGTATTAATAAGGAAAACGGTTTGATAAAGATGCCCAAAACTTCTATAGGTATCAAAATAATATATAAAGGTATTTTAGCATACCATTTCATTGAAGATCCTAAAGGATCAAATATATGCAGCCAATAATCTTTTGTGCCTGTAAAATTTGTTATCACAAAGGTGAGTAATGCTAAACCAAAGGTAACGGCAATATTTCCAGTTACATTTACCCCTAGAGGTGTAAGCCCTAACATATTTAAAAACCAAATGAAGAAAAATACTGTCAAAAGAAAGCTCATGTACTTCCCGTATTTTTTCTCTCCAATATTAGGTCGAGCAATATCGTCTCTAATGTACAACACAATCGGCTCAAAAAAGCGGCCAATTCCTGCAGGAACTCCACCATTGGCAGCATAGGTTTTTGCCAGTCCTTTGAACAAGAAAAACATCAAGATGGCAATAAGTAACATACTTGTCACACCCTTGGTGATAGAAAAATCTAAAGGCGCCACATTTGTAGCATGATGACTTTCATCATAATTAATAGTCCCCGCAGCATCTGTACGGTAAATTTTTGAATGGTCTAATTTGTAAAAATAATCTCCGGATTGAACAACATCTTCACCATGATGTAACTTAGAAGAAGAAAAAACATGCAACCCATTGTCCCATAATATTACTGGAAGGGGTATCCCAATGTAAACATGTTCCCCTGAATCATTCGTATATGAGAATAAACTAAAATCGTAAGCATCCTGAAGGTGGTGAGAAATATACTCTTTGATTTCGGTTTTAAGGTCTCCTGAAGCTTCACTTTCTTTCGCCTCCAGAGTGTAGGGTGCTGAAAACAACGCGATTGTAAATAAAAAAACGGAGTAAAATTTGTTTAGCGTTGTCGGCATAAAACTTGTTTATAAATAGTGTTTTTAGCGCTGCAAATGTAAGGCTTTCGAATAAATAAAGAAATAAATAAAAGCTTTTTTAGCCTTCTTTTTTTTGGGATAAAAAAAAGGCGGACAAACAACAAGAAAAAATTTGTTTTTTAGCGGGTCTTTGTTACTTATAACGTCTCGCTAAAACCACTATTTCTAGTAAAAGCCCTATCGCATAAGGAATAAAAAAGATAAAAAATTCTGAGCGTGTTAAAACGCCATCCAATTCAAACCTAGGATGAAAATAAAAAAAGTAAATCACCAGCTTTAAAGAAACCGTTATTAGGTATAGTGTCGCTAAATTTTCTTTTTTATTATGTATTCCCCAGCTTAAAAGGAAAAGTGCTATAATTGCCAAAAGTGAATTGATACCATAACTCACAAATAAAAAGTGAGTGCTTGCTGGAAGTATTTCTAATTGAATAAATAACCCTAAGGGCATCAGAATTAAAAGCAGAATGATGTAAAGTGCGTTCTTTTTCATGGGTTATTCCAAAAACTTTTGCTTTGTCTGTATATTAGCCACAAAACCATAATTAAACCGAAAACGCTTAACGAAAGTGCAAAACTAGTTGTATGATACTTTTCATCTAAGAAATTGCCTAATTTGATTGAACCATACATTATGATTCCAATTTGAAACGCTAGGCTAGAAAAAATTAGCCATCGATTAGGCTGTTTTTTCACGTGTGGTGGTTAATTTTTTTACGCCGTCTTCCTCAGAATGCATTGAGCAATTTGCATTAAAAATTGCGCCAGAGTCCACAATTAATTTTTGTATAAAAACCTCGCCTTCCACATTACTCCCTGTTTTGAGGGAGAGGGTTCCTGACACGGTTAGATTTCCTTTAAAAACACCTTCAATATCTGCATTTGCACACAAAATTTTTCCTTTTACTGAAGCCTCTTTTCCTATAATTACCCTTCCAACTGTTTCTACATCTCCTTCTAAAATACCGTCGATTCGGATGTCTGTTTTTGCTTTTATTGATCCTTTAAATACAGTGCTCTTATCAATTTTACTGTACTGAACATTTGAGTCTATTGATTTCATCTTGCTTCGCTTTTCCAGGATTTATTTTTTAAGTAAGTACGATATTGGGACGCCAAAGTTACAAAATTATCTAATATTTCAAATGATAATTGATCTTTGATACTCTGGTTTGCTTTTAGGCTTTCTATTTCTTGTAGATCTCTTATCCCATGAATTACAATAAATGAATAATTCTCGTCATACACATCCTGACTTACTTTCCAATTTTTTTTTGTTGTAGACAAGATACTTTTTAAATGCAGATATAGCTCTGAGAAACCTTCTTTGTCATCGCTTAAAAATGGGAAAATCCATTTATAGTTCTTATAAACCACTCCTCTTTCTACTAAATCATTGTTAGCTTCTATTTGTTCGATTAATGCTTTTGCATTTACGCCCTCCTCCACAGCACTGAAGTTTGTTGCGACATCTTTAAGGGCTACTTTCCATGATTCTACTCCTTGAAGTCGCCCCTTAGTATGGGCTTTTAAAAGCGCTATTTTAGGCTCCATCTTGCTACCACTGGTAACAACCTCAAGGGATTCAATTTCTTTTAAAACTTTTTTAAAATCTTGTTTTTCAAATAAATCTAACACATTCGCGTAAAGCTTTTCTGGAGTAATCACTCCGGAGGCATCATAATTTTCTGGGTCAGAAACTAATCGGGCAAAAGGCGTGTCTGGATACTTTTCGATTAAAGTAGATTTATTTTTAGCTGCAACTTCAGGAAGCTCCCTTTCATTCATCCTATATAAATGATATAATGCCTGAACGGCAATCTCTGAGGGCGGATTAAAAGAAAGTAGCGTTTCTAAACGTTTTCGTGCCAAAGGAAAATCACTGAATTTTTCTTTATAGATCATCCCAAGTTGCAAATATGCTTTTCGATTGAGGTTGGTGATGCTGTCTTTAGAACTTTCTTTTTTTGGCAAAGCCATGACGTAACTTTCAGGTGTTTCCTGTAAAAAAACTACCTTTTTTTTGCTTCGTTCTGAATCGACCGTTGCATTTATTGAAATATTCTGTAGAGATGCAGCGTTTCTCCAACTGTCCACGTTAGGTCGATTTCCCCAATTTGCTTTATATGTTTGGCGCCCTTTTAAAACTACTTTAGGATTGTAAAAATAAAATGCGTTTTGTGTGTTTTTCTGAATTAGAGATTGATTCTTTTTTGACTGTGCTGCTAATACTTCTTCCGCTTTTGACTGTTTTTCATCGATATAATTTTGGTAAAATTTTAATTGATCCTTCTTAGTTAGTGAAATCAATGAAAGTAAACTGTCGGTTTTCTGAATTGTTTTTTCATAAATCACAACTTCAGATAAGTTGTCTCTTTTTCTTTTAAGTTTTTTATATGCTATTGATTTTTCATCAAAAAGAGGAAGCAGCTTGTCCAGATAATCTCCTGTTTTTAAATAATCGCCTACACTAAAATAGTAATCCGCTAGATTTTGATAATTCTCAATTTGAGTATAAGAATCTATAGAAGGCGATTCTAGTGAGCGGGTGAAATAAACCAATGCTAGACTGTCTAAGTTTTCGGATAAATATAAACTTCCCAGAGTACGGTTCAGCACATGCTCAAAAGGGTCATTTTCATAGTTTTTAAGAAGCCGCTCTACGTGTTCAATTCTGTCTTCAAATTCAGTAGAATTATCTAACAACATCTGCTTAACATTTGCATTGATATAAAATTTACGTGAGGCCTTTCGCTTTAGATTCGTTATTCCTTTGTAGGCCCATTGAGCAGAATCTTTTTTTCCTAGTAATTCAAAAACTTGACCTGTAATAAATAAATATCTGGCTTTTGACTTTCTCTTTGGAGCTGCAAGGGCTGCGCGTTTTATATAATAGGCAGCTGAATCTATTTCTTTCAGATTAATGAAAGCGTTGGCAACTGTTGCGTTGGCTAAAGGGTAAAATTTATTTCTTGGCTTCAAAGATTTAGCAATAGGTCTAAGATTCTGAATCGCCAATTCGTGGTTTTGTAATCGAATATTTGTTTTCTCACGCCAGATCTTACCTTGTACAAAGATGCTTTGGTTTGCTCCACTTTTTAATAAAAAATTAAAGGCTTCCAATGCAGGGAAAAAACGACGATCAAAATATCGTGCTTTACCAAGTAACAAATAAGCCTCATCTATCTGGCGATTGTATTGGTTCCCTTTAATATTCATCGAGTGTTTTTGAATTGCTTTTACTGCTTTTTCTTCAGCGCGATCAAAACCAGGAACGATAGAGGATTCATCAATATTTTCGCCCCTTAAATTAATAGGCTCTATTGGAATCAGTTCATAAAAATTATCTTCATATGCTTCCTCCAAAATTTGCTCACCAATTGCAAAGGCCTCTTTTCCATTAAAAAGGACATTGTATTTGGTTGTGAGGGTGTGGTACTCTTTATTTAGGACTCCACTCTTTGTAGTACTACAAGAAAAGAATAGCATTAAGAATAAAGGGATAATCCAAAAAAGAGGGTGGGCTTTTAACATCTATGATACTTGTATGATAATAACATGAAAACAAGCGTTTTAGTATGTCAGGTAGTTATATTAATTTGAAAAATAGTGTTCCAGTTCTTTTAATGTTGATGGGGTCGTTTTGATGTCTTTTAAAATCACTCCTTTCTCAAGTAAGACAATACGTTCGCAGACGTCCGTCACATGGGTTAAATCATGACTAGAAATCAAAAAAGTTGTTCCATGCTTCTGAGCTTCTTCCTTTAAAAGAGTTTTAAGGCGAATTTGTGTTGTTGGATCGAGATTTGCAAAAGGTTCGTCCAAGATTACCACTTCAGGATGTCCAATTAAAGCACCAATTATTCCCGCTTTTTTTTGATTCCCTTTTGAAAAATCTCTCAAATATTTTTTTTGGTTTAATATTTCTGAGTTAAAAAATGGCTCAAAAGCTTTGACAAAAAGATCGACTTCTTCAATTGTTTCCCCCCGTAAACTTCCAATAAAATGATAGTATTCTTCTACAGTTAGATAGCCTATTAAATAGCTTTCGTCAATAAATGCAGAAGTGAATGGTTTCCATGCTTCACTTTTTTGAACATCTATCTCGTTAATAGAAACTGTGCCACTGCTGGATTCAATTAAATCCAATAGCAAACTAAAAAAAGTAGTTTTTCCTGCGCCGTTATTTCCTACTAACCCAAAAAGTTCCCCCTTAGGTATATTGAGCTCTTGGAGATCTAAAACGGTGGCCCCGCCATATTTTTTTGATAGTGAGTGAACTGAAATCATATTTTGCTTTTATTAAATGAGGCGAGAGTTTCGTATTTCTTGGTTTGATAAATTCTTTCAATCCAGTTGAGGATTTTATTTTGAAAAACAAGCCCTAGAATTCCTGAAAAAACAAGCCCTAGAATTCCTGCATTAAATCCTAGAAATGCATAAGGGAGGTAAAAAATAATTATCGGTAAAACCAGTTTAGGCAACGAAAACAATAGCTGTGTTAAATTAAATGCTTGGGTGTTTTCAAATGCTTTTGCCTTGACATTGAGCTTAATGGGAGTAGCGTTATAAGCTCCTGAGAACAAGTTGATGAGGCTCCCAAGACCCAAGTTAAATAATCCAGCTGCTAATATGATGAGCATTACCTTTTTACCAAAATACAAATAGGGAAAGGATAAAAAAGTACACAACACAATAGAAAACATAAGCAGATAAAGTTTTGATTTTAGATACTCTTTATAAGGTAAGTTCTGCCCCATTAAAAAAGAATAATACTCGCTGTCCCAAGCGGGAACATATTGCCCATAAGCTGTCATAAATCCGCCAGTTATAAATACCCCAGCAAAAATTAATACGACCGGTCGCTCAATGTAAATTTGTTGTGTAAAAAAAAACAATCCATAAAATAAAAACATAAAACCCATCAAAACTACTTGTCGAGCCCTAATGTTTCTAATAATTAACCGAATGTCGTTTTTAAGAAGAACGCCTATTGTTCCCCAAGCATCAAAGAATTTAAGCTTTGATCCAATAATTCTCTCTTTCTTTTTGCCTAATCCCTTATCCAGATAAAGTTGAGATTTTAAAAAGCGCTGTGTAAGTTGCCAAATAAAAGCAAATAAAGCTAGAGGAACCAAAATCCAAAGTGGCTGAGTATATATAGCTTCAAATCCTGAACTAAAAAAAGAAATGACAGGGATTTTAAAATAGGTTTCCAAGAGATACCCCAAAATCAAGAAAATAAGTGTGCCAATGGCAATACTTTTGTTTTTATTAATTAAAAAAATCAAATAATTACTAGTGACGGAGAGGGTCAATATCGCAAAAAACCAAATCCATAAAGAAAGGGTAGAGCCATTTTCAACACTTACAACAACACAAAAAGGGATTAAAATTATAAGCGGAATAAAATTAAAAAAGGAGGTCAATGAGCGAAGCATTACCCTTTGTATAATCTGAGCTTTAGTAATCGGTTGCAGCAAAAGTGATTTTACATCTGTAATAGGGGGGTTTTGGATAAAATACCGCATTAAAAAATCAATTCCGAAAAAGTAAATTATCCATAAATTCACAACAGATACTGGGTCTTGATCAGGAGAAGCTTCTCTGATAATAAAAAAAAGTCCTATTCCTAGAGCCAGAAAAACAACTAAAAAATACAGTACTATAAAGCCAATAAAAATCCGCGCTGCCAACTTCAATTCCCACTGCGGTGCTCGAAAAAATTTCTTCTTAGAAAGGGAAATTGATTGTTTTAGTGAAATGGACATAAATCTGGGCTTTTAAACTTCTTGAAGAGGTACAATGATAATCATTTTTTTAAATTTGTCAAAAAAAAGCTATGTCTTCATTTCATTCCCTTCGCGTTTCTAATATTGACAAATTAACCTCCAAAGCAGTTATTGTCTCTTTTGAAATTCCCCCTACATTAATGGGTGATTTTAATTTTATGGCTGGACAATACATAAGCTTACAAACCCAAATTGCTGGTAGCCAAGTCCGGCGCTCCTATTCCATTTGTTCAGTTCCTCAATCAGGAGTATTACAAGTGGGAATTAAGCAGGTTCCTGAGGGTGTTTTTTCTACTTACGCTACTCAGCAACTTGCAGTCGGTGATTTTTTAGAGGTAAGTGTTCCTGAGGGGCGATTTACTTTAGCTCCAGAATTAAACGAAAGTACAATAGTAGGTATTGCTGCAGGAAGTGGGATTACTCCCATCATGTCCATAATAAAGTCTGTCCTTCAGAGTGATTCCAACTCTCAATTTGTCTTATTATATGGGAATAAGTCCCCAGAAGAAGCCATGTTCTATGAAGACCTAATAATGCTCGAAAAAGAAAATCCTCAAAGATTAAAAATTCATTGGGCATTTACCCAAGCCAATGTGGCTGATACGCATTTTGGACGAATAGATACCTCTCTTGTCAATTACCTTTTAAAACAAACTGAAGACAAGCTTCCAGAAGCGTTTTATCTCTGTGGCCCAGAAAGTATGATTCATATAGCTACCGATCAGTTAGTAAAGAAAGGGATTTCAAAAGAGCAAATATTTTTTGAGCTTTTCACGGCTAATAAAGATACTGCGTCAGTAGAAACCTCAGCAGAAAAAGGAATCTTAACTTTGACTTGTGATGAAGTCACCCATTCTATTGAGTTGGTCGCGGGAAAAACTTTATTGGATATTGCCCTCCAAGCAAAGCTGGACGTGCCTTATTCTTGTCAAGGAGGAGTTTGTAGTAGTTGTATTGCGCGTGTTACGGATGGTAAAGCATCCATGCAAAGCAATCAAATATTAACGGATGAAGAAGTTAAAGAAGGGCTTGTATTAAGTTGTCAGGCTATTGCCCAAACAGAACAAATTAGCCTTGATTATGATGATGTTTAAATTTAAATTAACTCCCCTTTAATCAAAAAGAAATTAAATCGTAATTAAATAGTTTAAGGCTAATTGCAGAAAAAAGTATGGCCATTATTATAAGATTTTTTAAGAAACCATTTTTTATTGCGTCAATGGCGATTCCCAAAAAAAATGCAGTTGGAATAAAACTTTCTAACCATACAGCGTTCCCTTCATTTATATTTAAAAAGCGGAAAAAAATGCTTATTATTAACCATATTCTCATGAATTGAAAAACCCTAAAAGTATTATTTCTTTGGGCCATTGTTTTATAATTGGAAAGTCTAAAAATAGTTGCTGTTAATAGAGCAATAAAAACAGTTGCACTCCATGCTATATCTTCCTTGGAATACTCTCCAATTACTGATAATTCAGATTTAAGGATGTTTGAATCGTAAAAAAATGACCCTGTGGCAACATAAAATAAAATCCATAATAGCTGCAGGGTAAGAATTACACCAACAAAAAGGGCAATTACATTTTTAATTTGCCTGTGCCTAATTTCAAACAGAATTAAAAGAGAGGTAATTATAAATACAGAATAATAAATATTGATGAAGGCAAGAATTGCTACCAAAACACCAAGAAGAAAAAGGGCTTTTGTTGAAGATGCTTTTTTAAAATCATTTGAAAAAAGACTTGTTGTAATTAAAAGTATAACTAAAACTATTGCCATCTCAATTGAAAATCCTCCTTGCTGATTGAACAAAAGGATACATAAGGGTATTGAAAGAAGATGAATAGCAGCAAATGATTGGTTAAGTCGTCTTGACTCTAAAAAAGAAATTGTAACAATAATGATGGCATAAGCAACCCATAAAAACATTGTTTTAATTAAGGCTTGTGCATCAATATTTCCAGCAGTAACACAATACGTTACAAAAAAAATTGCTAGAAAACATAAAAAAAAAGAGGTGATGAACGCTTGAATAGTTAGCCTTTTAAATATCTTTGCAAACATATTGGTTCAAATTTTAAATCAATTTATAAATTATAATCTTGTATGAAAGCTTTTTTTGAAGGAATTGCCTGGCTGTTTGAAGAAATTCTTTTTCTTCCTTATGATCTTTTGCGTCAAATCGAAGCAAGCAGTTGGACGCTTTCCAATACTGTTAATTGGATTTTTGTGCTTGTTGGCTTTTCTGCTTTAATTTATTGGATTTTACAACTTAATTCTTTTGACAAAAACGGAGAAGAAGACAAAGACCCTTCTGCCCATTCGTTTTTATAAATCAAATCCAATATCTTTTCGATAATTAATTCCTTGAAAATCAATTTTTGACAAAGTCTCATAGCTTTCTTTAACCGCATGCCTGTGATCTTTGCCAAAGGAAGTTACTGCCAATACACGCCCGCCTGAAGTTTCAATTGATGTTCCTTTTTGTTTTGTGCCAGCATGAAAAACCATTTTCTCTTTATGCAGCTCTAGCCCTGTGATTATTTTTCCTTTTTCATACCCCTCTGGATAGCCTCCAGAAACTGCAACAACAGTAGCGGCAACTGCTGAATCAATCTCTAATTCCACCTCATTTAACCGCTCATCATTTATGGCTTGCAAGACAGCTAAGAAATCATTTTTAATCCTCGGAATGACAACCTCCGTTTCAGGATCTCCCAATCGAACATTGTATTCAATTACTTTGGGTTCATTTCCTACTTTAATCAACCCAATAAAAACAAACCCCTTGTAAGGTAAACGATCTTTCTTTAGTCCTTCAATTGTAGGTTTTATGATTTGAGTTTCTATTTTATCTTTAAATTCTTTTGTAACAAAAGGAACGGGAGAAATAGCGCCCATTCCTCCTGTGTTTAATCCTGTATCCCCTTCTCCAATTCTTTTATAGTCTTTGGCCATAGGCAGGGTTAAATAGGAGGTTCCGTCGGTCAAAACAAAACACGATAATTCTATTCCTGCTAAAAACTCCTCAATAACTACTTTACTGGATGCAGCGCCAAATTTGCTTTCCAAAAGCATTTCACGCAATTCCTTTTTTGCAGTTGCTAAATCCTCAATTATAAGAACTCCCTTCCCTGCAGCAAGCCCATCTGCTTTAAGCACGTAGGGAGAGTTGCTTTGTTCTAAAAAAACTTCACCTTCTGTGATCGTTTCCGATGTAAATTCAGCATAAGCAGCAGTAGGAATATTATGTCGCATCATAAACTCTTTAGCATATGCCTTACTCCCCTCTAAGGTAGCTGCCTCTTTTTGTGGTCCAATAACTCCTACAGAAGAAAGCTGTGGATCATTTAAAAAGAAATCATGGATCCCATTTACCAATGGGTCTTCAGGGCCAACAACTACCATCTGAATGCTATTTGTTAAAACCGCATTTTTTATTCCTTCGAAATCATTTACTTCTATGGGAAGGTTGGTAGCACATAATGCTGTCCCTGCATTTCCTGGAGCTGCAAAAAGCTGATTGCAATCTTTACTCTGTTTAATTTTCCAACAAAGAGTGTGTTCACGTCCACCTCCACCAATAACCAATACATTCATTAAAAATAATTTATACAAAGATAACCACTTAAGATATATCTAAAGTGTTCTCTTTTTAATCTTTAAAAAAAGTGTCTATTTCTTTTTGAATTTTTTTCACAAAAGGTAAATGTGCCTTTTTGGCCTCCGGTTGTTTTCCTTGCCACTCTATTAATTCACTTGAATTAATGATTGGAAAAAAAGAGTCAAGTCCCTCTAAGCGGCTTTTTTGATTGGGATGTTCCAGCCCGTCTGAAAGAAAAAGCACCGGGGTTTCAAAGGCTACCGCTGGAAGAGCAGAATGAATTCGAGAAGTAATTACTAAACGAGCATTTGCAAGATTGACTAGTTGCTTTCTTGCTTCTAATATTCGTTCTTTTTCTGAAAAATTTTTTGTGTCTATTAATTGAGAAGTCCACACTATCCTTTCTTCTTGAGACTCCAAATATATCATCAACCGTGACATAGCTTTTCTATACTTGATATATTTTAATGGAAATTTAAGGGTTTGTACAAAGATGTTTAAAAAGCCGTTTGTTTTGGTTAATCGAAAAGTTTGCGATTCGGGTAACAATCGCTCTAAAGGGCTAATTACCACAATCCCTTTTCTTCCTTTTTTAGGAGTTGTAAACGCTGATCTTTTTAAACTTAAGGTCATACATGCAGAAAAAAAAGTTTTTATTCCTTTACTCTCAAGCACTCTTTGGGTGTGTAAATCACGACAGCCAATGGGCTGATGGGTTTTAAAATAAGTTATTCCCTTTTCGCTTAACATCACTTTCTCAGCGGTGGGATTGAGATGAAACGAAAGAAATAATGGGGTAATTTGAGGTGAGGGCGGCCAGTTTGATGGTTTTTCCATAAACCACCCGTTCATCACCAAACTTACTTTGTCTCCAGCGTATTGATCTAAATGGTCTCTATCTAGTTCAGCTATTTTATCATCTCCAATTAATTGCTTTGCAGCAATACTTTGAATGTAATCCCCTAAATTATTTGAATTTGGGTACGCTAAAACTGCTGGTTTTCTATTCATCAGATCCTGTATTTTCTAAAAGCATCATAAAGGCTTTCTTTCTTCTTTCTAAAGGATAAGCATTTTGAATTCGCTTTCGTGCTTTCAGCCCCAATCCTTTTGGGTTTTTTTTTAAAAAATCTATTAAAACTCCTGGGGCTGTACCCTCAATAAAAAGTAATCCGGTAGTGCCAATGGCGTCTGGAATACCAAAAACCGCTTTCCCAATAGGGACGCATTCACAGAGCATTGCTTCACATAATACGTTGGGTAAACCCTCTATTTTAGAACCCTGAAAATAAAATTGACTTTTACTGTAAAGTGTTTTCAATTCGGCTCTTGTTTGGGTTTCCAAAAGTTGGATGTTTTGAGGTAGCTTGTCAGATCTTAGCTTTAATGACTTAATTCCTGCAATCGTAAACTGATAATCAGGGAGTGCTGTTGCCAAAGAAATAAATAAAGGAATTCCCTTTCGCTCATAGGTGCGTTGATCTGAAATATTGGCTACTGTTAGCACCGTCTTTTCCTTTTTTGTCTCATCTGCTTTCCAGAAACTGCTGTCATAGGAGGTAGGCACTTCTGCTATGGGTGTTTTAATGTTTGGAATAAATTTAAAAATCCCTGATTCAGTTTCTGAATCATCCTTGGCCTGTTTACATCCTTCTGCTAAACTTTTATGCACTACCCAAATTTGACTACAAAGGGTGTAATTAATTCGTGCTAGTTTTTGTCTAAAATTTTTCTTTAAAAAAATTCCATATTGCAATTTTGGGCTTGAAACCGCATCATATCCTCCAACGATTATGATACTTTTTTTACCAAAAAGTGTGGAAAAAAATAAAGGGAAGAAAGAATGATAATCATTAAACCAACTTATCGTTGCATGGGATTGTAAAACATAAAGAAAGCCAAAAAAAAACTCCCGTATTCTATTGAAAATAAAACGTAATGGATCTTTATATGGCGGAGAGTGAATTAATAAAACAGAGTACCCTAGAGATTCTAAAAGCGCTACGTCTTTGAGAACAAAAGTGTTTTTGATTGTACACACCAAGGTTACTTTCTTGGTTTTCATTTGTCTTCTATTTTTAAATTAAAAAACGCGTCTAATTGATCTGCTATTTTCCTGTTGTCTGCAACCCTAGGAATCTTGTTTTGACCTCCTAGTTTTCCTATGCTTTTCATGTATTTTTTAAATCCCCCTGAGTCCACAGGTCTAATAACCAATGGTCTTAAGACTTTGCCAATAATAAGATCTTTATAGTAAATGTTTTTTTCTTGCATGGCTTGATCTATTTCTAGCGCAAAGCCATCTAAGTCTTTTGGTAGCGTATCAAATTCAATATACCATTCGTGATAAGGCAATCCTTGACTTGGATTAATTTGAGGTGCAACAGTAAATTCTCTAATCTGAATTTCTTCCGTTTCTTTTTCTATGGCAAATTGAATGGCTTGTTCAACTTCACTGACAATAACATGTTCTCCAAATGCCGAAATAAAATGTTTAATTCGTCCACTTACAATTATCTTATAAGGTGATAAATTGGTAAACTGAATGGTGTCTCCTAGATTATATCTCCATAATCCTGCTGTTGTAGAAATAATCATGACATAATTTACTCCTAATTTTACTTCTTCTAAAGATAGGAAAACGGGGTTTTTATCAAAAAAACTAGAAGATTCGACAAACTCATAAAAAATACCATGGTTTACTAGAAGCAATAATCCCTTGTCCTGTTGTTCATCTTGATAAGCAAAAAACCCTTCCGAAGCGGGATATAGTTCAATACTATCTGGAGTACGGCCAATTAATTTTTTAAAGATGGCCCGATATGGTTCAAAATTAACCCCTCCATAAACAAAAAGTGAAAAGTTGGGAAATAAATCGCCTACATTCTTTCCTGTTTTATCAATCAAACGCTCAAAATACATTTGAACCCAAGAAGGTATCCCCCCTATAATCGTCATGTTTTCTGATTTCGTTTCAGCTACAACAGCATCTACCTTTTTTTCCCAGTCCTCAATACAGTTCGTTTCCCAACTTGGCATTCGGTTTTTTTGTAAATAACTAGGAACATAATGCGCAACAATTCCAGACAGTCGCCCTAAGGCAATTCCTTTTTTATCTTCCAAGACAGGACTTCCTTGAAGAAATATATGTTTCCCATTTACAGAAGCTGCCTTTCCTGTTTTAAAAATATAGTTCAAAATCGCTTCTTTAGCCGCTCGAATATGTTGAGGCATGGATTCTTTTGTAATTGGAATATACTTTGCGCCAGAAGTTGTCCCACTAGATTTTGCATAATAAAGGGGTCTTCCTGGCCAAAGCACATCGCTTTCTCCATTTAAAATAGCATCGATATATTTTTTTAAGCCTTCATAGTCCCTGATTGGAATGGCACTTTGAAATTCTTTTATTGATTTAATCTTTTCAAAATCATGTTCTTTTCCAAAACGTGTTTTTAAACCTCTTTTGATGAGTAAATTAAACACCTTTTTTTGAGCATCAATAGGTCTTGTAATCCACTTTTGATTCTTTCGATGCGCAATAGCAGCATAAATTTTAGCTCCTAAGGTTTTAATCATTAGTCCGAAAAATTAAAAAAATTGGAAGGGTTTAAAGGATAGCCATCCATCCATAATTCAAAATGTAAATGAAATCCTGTACTGTATTCTCCTGTATTTCCTGCACTAGCAATAACTTCTCCACCTATAACGGAATCCCCTTGAGACTTGCTAAGTGCCGAGTTGTGTTTATAAACGGATAGAAAGCCTGATGGGTGTTCTAAAATAATTACAAATCCTGTTTGCACTGTCCATTCGGCAAAAATTACTGTCCCGTCAGCTATTGCCTTGATTGGTGTGTTTTCTCCTAAAACAATATCAACCGCATAGTGCGCCTCCTCTTTATTGAAGGCTTGTGAAATTGGCCCTTTAGCCGGTGGTAACAACAAGGCATTTAGTTCTAAAGAACCTGAGTTATTATTGGGGTTGTATTTATCCTCATTAGCTACAAATGCCCTCAATAGTGAATCTTCCAGAATAGGAGACACAAAATTTGTGTTCTGTTCTAATGAATTTAGAAGTTGATCGTTTGATAGTTCTTCATCTTGAAAAGAAATATCTTCTGAAATTACAGCACGAACAGAATTCAGATATTGAATGTTTTGATTATAAAGTGTAATTAGTGAATCTGTTGTAAACAAATTCTGAATTGCTTTTTGTCTCAATTCGGAAGAATCATATCCCGGAATGTACTCTTTTAGGGAAGTGTATGATATCATCATAAAAAAGCCTGTGCAGAAAAGGACCAAAAACAAAAAGCCTCCAAAAAAAACACTAAAACGAGAAATACGCAGCTGTGATTTCTCTTCAAATGTCTCCTCATTGATAATAACCATCCTATATGAGCTGAATAGTTTTCTGAGAAAATGTTTCGTTTTTGTTTCTTGTTTTGCCATAATAGATTACAAAGATACGGAATCCTACATCTGAGAAAATATCCTCAATACATTTTGATGTAAATGAAACTAAATATTTCTGTACATTTGTTTTAAAATAACACAAATGCTAATGGCTTTAACATTTTTAGGCATGATAGGGGGACCACAAATCATTTTAATAATCGCAGTAGTATTATTGCTTTTCGGAGGACGCAAAATTCCTGAACTAATGAAAGGATTAGGAAGCGGTATAAAAGAGTTTAAAAACGCCACCAAAGAGGAGGAAACTCCTAAGGGTGAAGATAAAAAAGATTAATCTGCTTTTTTTAGTGTGTTGATTATAGTGTTTAGCTCAAACATATAATCTCTTTTATTTGCTGTTGGTGCAAACACAAATCCTTCAACAACTAACATTCTTTTATTCAAAGTATCCTGAATCATATAATTCACAAAAGGTCCTGCCATAAAATCATTGGCAACTTCCCACGTTCCCTTGGTTAAGTAACTTAATTTTCCATCTATTTCTGTTCGGTAAAAATAAGGGCGAAAAGCTCGCTCTGTAATCAGATAGCTCCCGTCTAATCTTCCTGCAACATAAACTTTTCCAATAGAATCTCTTATGTTTAAAATTCGTTCGTTAAAAGTCCCCTCCAGTATATTTTCATTTAAAGTATAAGCTATTATGTTTAAGTGGCCTTTTTGAACTTCCTTTTGAATCCAAACAAAGTTTGTCGTGTCTTTAAAGGTTTTATATGCGGATGGATAAGTCAATTTAATTCCAAACCGCTTAGCTAATGTGTTCTCGTTTGTAGGGGATTTCATGATCCTTCTAAGCTTCTCCTTACGTTCATTTTCAAACATGGTTTGCCTAAGTAAAGCAGCGTTTTCATTAAAGTAAAAGGCTTGACTTTCTGAATCAATTCCCGTTATTGTCGCCAATATTTGAGGTTTTGCAAACTGGTTTTGGGTCAAACGAAAACCATCAAGAGAGTCTTTTCTAAACCAAACAATATTTCTGTTTTGTCTAGCAAAACCAGTAAATGCCTTTGGGTTCATATAAACCAATGAAAATTCGGGTTCGTCTAAAGGGAGTCCTTCATAAATTTTTTGTAATCCAGCTCTTACTTCTTCGCCCAGTTTGGTGTTCCAGTCTTTCTCATTCATCACCACAGTAACATGATTTATGTTTCCACTCGATTGAGGAACATAATTCACCTTTTTATCTGTATCGCTTTTACAATAAAAGAAGAGTAATGCAATACAATAAACGAAGCCTTTTTTCATTTTATTCATTTAGAGCAGCAATTCCCGGAAGTATTTTTCCTTCTAAACTTTCCAGCATTGCTCCACCTCCTGTGCTAATATAGCTCATTTTGTTTTCAAAGCCGAATTGCTTTACCGCTGCTACCGAGTCTCCACCTCCTACTAACGAAAAAGCACCTGCTTGAGTCGCCTCAGCAATTGAGTCTCCAGCCGCTATTGTGCCTTTTGAAAAATTTGAGAATTCAAAAACACCCATAGGTCCATTCCAAAGAATTGTTTTACACTTTAAAATAAGATTATGAAATAACACTTGACTCTCTGGACCAGCATCCATTGCTTCCCATCCGTCCGGTATGTTCATTACATCAAATGTTTTTTGGGTTGCATCATTACTAAAATCATCTCCTGCCAAAACATCAACAGGTAAATGAATTTCAACTCCTTTTGTTTTAGCTTTTTCTAATAACTCTAGAGCATAATCACAATAATCGGGTTCACATATTGAATTTCCAACCTGTCCTCCAAGGGCTTTTGTAAACGTATAAACCATTCCTCCTCCAATAATCAAATGATCTACTTTTTCTAAAAGACTTTCGATAATGGTGATTTTTGATGAAACTTTCGCGCCACCCAATATGGCTAGTATGGGTTTCTCTCCTTTTTCCATTACTTTTTCTATTGCAATCACCTCTTTTTCTAAAAGGATACCAAAGCATTTGTTGTCCTTAAAAAGATTGGCTATTATGGTCGTGGAGGCATGGGCTCTGTGTGCTGTTCCGAAAGCATCGTTAACATAAAACGTTCCCAAACGGGCTAGCTTTTCTGAAAATAAAATATCTCCTGCTGTTTCTTCTTTATGAAACCTCAAGTTTTCCATCAACAATACCGTTCCTTGTTCTAGATTTTTTGCTGCGGCTTCTGCAGCATCACCCACAGTTGTAGAGCAAAATTTGACAGGTCTTCCTAAAACATCGGCAACTGTTTCTACGATATGTGACAAAGATAATTTGGGATCATTTCCTTTGGGACGACCAAGGTGTGAGAGTAAAACACAACTTCCACCTTGTTCCAAAATATAATCAATGGTAGGTTTAGCGGCCTCAATTCGTGTTCGATCTGTAACCTCCAAGGCTTCGTTTAAGGGTACATTAAAGTCTACCCGAATAATTACTCGTTGATTTTTGAAGTTTTGCTGATTTAAAGTGCGCATTTTTATTAAATTTTTTTCAAAAATACAATAATGTCAAGTGTTGCCAACCTTATTTTATAAAGATCTGAAAAGAGTATTTTAAAAAAACTATAGTAAGTGTATCTTTAACCCATGATTTGGAAAAACATCATCGGTCAGGAAGATATTAAAAAGCAACTAGAACACCTAATAGATTCCAATCAAGTTCCTCATGCTCAACTATTTACAGGATTATCTGGATATGGAGGATTGCCTATAAGTTTAGCTTTTTCATTAGCATTATTGGGTATTTCATCAGAATGCTCTTCAGGTAAACCTTTAGGAGAAAAAATTCATCATCCGGACTTTCATTTTGTTTATCCGGTTGTTAAACGTGGCACTGAGAAAGTGGCTTATTGTAGTGATTATAGCTCTGAATGGACTGCTTTTTTAAGCGAGAGCCTTTATGGAAATTATAATGACTGGTTTGAAGCTATCGTTGAAGGAAATAAACAGGGATTAATAGGTGTGAAAGAAATTGAAAAATTACATCAAAAGATGCATTTGAAATCCTATTCTGGAGGAAATAAGGTTTGTGTTATTTGGGGAACTGAAAGAATGAATAAAGTAGCTTCGAACAAGTTTTTGAAAATTCTTGAAGAGCCTCCTCAAAACACCTATTTTATTTTAATCGCCGAGGATATTGAAATGCTTTTACCAACACTTGTTTCAAGATGCCAACTGGTAAACATTCCTCCCATTACAAATAAAGTTTTGGAAGCTTCTTTGTCCAGTGAAATTAAAGATAAAAAAAGCCTTGTTACTCAAGCAGAAGGAGACTACAGGCGTTTACAGAGAATCGTACAAAACACGAACAATAAAGAGTTTGAAGCGCTACTTATTGCAGGATTGAGGGTTGCTTTTAAAGTCAAGAAAGACGTAAATTCTATTGTCAAATTGATGGAGTGGACAGGAAAACTAAGTCAGATTGGTAAGGAAGAACAAAAGGCATTTTTGAATTATGGGGTACAGTTTTTTAGAGATGCTTTTCTTATAAACTATTCTTTACACAAACTCGTTCACTATCAAACTGAAAATGACTTTGACATTGAAAAAATTGCTCCCTTTATTACGAGTAATAACATTCAAGATTTGATATCATTATTTGAAATAAGTCATTATCAAATTTTGAGAAATGCCAATGCCAAGATGGTTTTTGATAACTTGGGGATTCAATTATCTCGTTGTTTTTTTTAAAACCGATTTGCTTAACTCGGCTTCCTGAAAACATAAATCTTTGAAGAGTATTGATTATTAAAGAGAGCTTTAATATTAGAAATAAGACCTATGAAAATTCCTCTTAAAAAAGGAAATGTTGCCCCTTTTTGAACTTCAGACATGTATGATATATAAAAGGCGTCGAACCATAGAGGGTGTTGCGATTCAAATAAAAACCCATTTACCTCAAGTAGTCTAATTAATCCAGAGTCTGTAAAGTGCCACAAGTGTCGGGGCACATCCAGGGCTGCCCAGAATGCTTTATAATATATCGCATCGTAACTTTTAAGATTAGGAACCGCAATTACCAGCTTCCCTGTCGTTTTGAGTTTTGAATACAGTTGTGATAGCACATCATTTAGTTCTGGTAAATGTTCTAAGACATGCCAAAGTGTGATGGCTGAAAAACTCTCTGTATTGGGTATGTAATTAACTGTTTTATAGCATGTTAAGCCCTTTTTAAGACATTCTTTTCTTGCCTTTTCACTTGGCTCTACTGTACTTATGATAAACCCTTTCTTTTTTAAATACGTTGCAAAAACACCAACGCCTGCACCTACATCCAGGACTCGTTGATTTGAATATTTCTTTATAAAACTAGATTTGTAAGACAGCATTAATCTTTGTATAAAAACATATACATAGTCTAAAAAGGATTTACGTTCTGTTTTATGTGAACTGTAATCTTGAGCCTGGTAATAATGATCTAAATCAATTTTATTGGGTAATTCAGTAAAGGCATATTGAGCCTCTTCAATCCAAAAAACGTTAAACTCTTCTTGGGAAACCAAATGATCTTTGGGTCTGTATAGAAGTTTTACTTGTTCCACGTGAAACATTTAGCGACCCATTGATACGAGAAGTACACTAATATCACTTGGATTAATGCCACTGATTCGTGATGCTTGTGCAATTGTATCGGGTCTGATTTTATTGAGCTTTTCTTTGGCCTCATGTGATAATGATGCTAATACATCAAAATTGAAACCGCGAGGTATAACAATGTTTTCTAAACGTTTTAATTTATCGGCATTACGCTTTTCCTTTTCAATATACCCTGCATATTTAATCTCAATTTCGGCTTGCTCAAATACAGTGTCATCTATTTCAAAGTCATTAAGGTAAGAATTGATTGATTTGAATTGATGTAAATCTTTCCTAGTAATTGATGGTCTTGAGAGAAGCTTAGCAAACTTATCTGTTTGGGTGACAGTATCTGATTTATTGTTAAGCAAAACTGTATTTGCGGTGTTTAGCTCATAGCTGGTTTTCCTAAGGAAGCGAACCAGGTCAGCTCTTTGTTGTTGTTTTTGTTCAACTTTTTTTAAGCGATCATCACCCAGCAATCCGATTGAGTGGGCTTTTGGAGTTAAACGTTCGTCTGCATTGTCTTGTCGTAATAATGTCCTGTATTCTGCTCTGGATGTAAACATTCTATAGGGCTCTTCCGTTCCCTTTAATATAAGATCGTCAATTAAAACACCTATATATGCCTCTTCACGTCCTAAAACAAAAGGGCTTTTATCAGATGCTTTCAAGTGAGCATTGATACCTGCCATTAGGCCTTGGGCAGCGGCTTCTTCATAGCCTGTAGTACCATTAATTTGACCAGCAAAAAAAAGGTTTTGGACATTCTTTGTTTCTAAACTATGAAATAACTGTGTTGGTGGAAAATAATCGTATTCAATTGCATATCCAGGTCTGAAAAACTTTACGTTCTCAAAACCAACAACAGACTTTAGTGCCTTGTATTGAATATCATCGGGGAGTGAAGTCGAAAATCCATTTACATAAACCTCAACCGTATTCCAGCCTTCTGGTTCAACAAAAATCTGATGTTGAGACTTATCGCTAAAACGATTTATCTTATCTTCAATAGAGGGACAATACCTAGGGCCTGTGCTCTGTATTGCTCCGTTGAACATGGGTGACCTGTCGAAACCTGATCGTAATATATCATGAACATCAAGATTAGTATGCGTAATGTGACAACTTAATTGGCGGGTAAGGGGTTTAGTTAAATCAGAAAAAGAAAATTTTGATGGAGTTACATCGCCTGGCTGTTCCTGCATTTTTGTATAATCCAAAGACCGACCATCTACACGTGGTGGTGTACCCGTTTTCATTCTACCTGACTCAAATCCTAAATTTTCAAGAGATGTCGTTAGACCGACAGCTGCTTTTTCTCCTGCTCGTCCACCACCAAAGTTCTTCTCTCCAATATGAATTAAACCATTTAAAAAAGTGCCATTTGTTAATATTACTGATTTACCAAAAATTTTGAGCCCCAAAGAGGTAACCACTCCTTTAACTAGATCTTGCTCAACTATTAAGTCAACTACCATTTCTTGATAAAAATCGAGATTAGGGGTTTTCTCTAACATACTACGCCACTCCAAGCTAAACATACTTCTATCAGATTGTGCGCGGGGACTCCACATTGCGGGACCTTTGGATTGGTTTAGCATTTTATATTGAATTGCAGTACGGTCGGTGACTATACCACTGTAACCGCCAAGAGCATCTATTTCTCTTACAATTTGACCTTTTGCAATTCCTCCCATAGCTGGATTACAGGACATTTGTCCTGTTGTTTGAAGGTTCATAGTAATCAAAAGCGTTTTGGATCCTAAATTTGCTGCTGCTGCTGCTGCTTCGCAACCAGCATGTCCGGCACCTACTACAATTACATCAAACGATCTATCAAACATGTGCTTTTTGTTTCACGTGGAACATATCAATAAAATTATTTTCAAGAGTACGCATTTTTGCTTTTTCTTGTAAAGAAGCGTCATTAAATCCTAAACAATGTAAAATACCGTGAACAATGACTCTAAGGCATTCATTTTCAACACTTTGCGACTCCTCTTCTGCTGAGCGCTCTACAGCCCAAAGGGATATAAAAAATTCTGCTCTGAGCGATTCTTTTGAACTGTAATTAAAGCTTATAATATCTGTATGTGTAGTATGGTTTAAATATTTCTGATTCATTTCAAGTAATTCTTCTTGTGAAACAAAATTATAAACCAGTTGATCAATTATAAAACCAAACTGCGAGATATACTCTCTGATCACGTTTGAAACAAACGATGAATTTAAAAATACAGGTATGTTGTTAAACTTTATGATGTTTATTTTTTTGCAAATATACAGGTTTTGACTGGGTCATTAATGCATATCGGGGAGAAGCGATTATCTTTGCAAAAAAAAGAATGAAAACACGCGTCCGATTTGCCCCTAGCCCAACAGGTCCTTTACATATAGGTGGGCTTCGAACTGCTCTTTTTAACTACCTGTTTGCACGAAAGGAAGAAGGTATATTTATTCTTCGTGTTGAAGATACTGATCAAAGTCGCTATGTTACAGGTAGCGAAAATTATATTCAAGAAACATTAGAATGGTGTGGGATGATACCTGATGAAGGGCCAAAAAGTGGAGGTAATTATGGTCCATATAGACAAAGTGAAAGAAAGGCAATATACAAGGAATACATAGAGAAATTAATAGAAAGAGGGGGGGCCTACTATGCGTTTGATTCAAATGAAGAACTGGCTGAGTCAAGGGCTACAATCGAAAAGGATAAACAAACATTTAAGTATAGCGCTAAAAACAGAATGTCATTTAAAAACAGTTTGTCTTTAACAGAAGAAGAAACCAAGCTGGCACTCAAAGGGGATTATGTTATTCGGCTAAAAGTTGAATCCGGAAATATGGTGAGTGTGCATGACGAAATTCGAGGTACCGTTCGGGTAAATACAGATGAACTTGATGATAAAATATTAATGAAAAGTGATGGTATGCCGACCTATCATTTTGCAAATGTTGTTGATGATTATTTAATGAAAATAAGTTGTGTTATAAGAGGTGAGGAATGGTTACCCTCATTGCCATTACACAAATTAATTTATACTGCATTTGGTTGGGAAACTCCAAAATTTATGCACCTCCCTTTAATATTAAAACCGAGCGGTAAAGGAAAGTTATCTAAGCGGGATGGTGACAAAGATGGGTTTCCTGTCTTTCCATTAAGTTGGGGAGAAGATACCCCAGGGTTCAGAGAAATGGGCTTTATGCCCGAAGCGATGATTAATTATTTAGCCCTATTGGGTTGGAATGATGGAACCGAAAATGAGTTGTTTACTTTAGAAGAATTAGAATCAAAATTTTCCGTATCAGGAATTCAAAAAGGAGGGGCTCGTTTTGATTATGAAAAAGCAAGATGGGTAAACCATCAAAAAATCACACAAGCAAATACGGATGATTTAATTCAAATGGATACTGTTAAAAAAATGCTTTCAGATTTTCCAAAAAAAAATCATTTGGCTCTCTTTAATCTGGTGAAAGAAAGATTGTTTTCTCTAAATGATTTAAGAGGTGAATTATCTTTTATTCAAAGTCCTTATGCGTATGATGAAAAAGTTCTTGAAAAATTAAAAGACAAAGGACCTATAAGCGTATTGAATAAGATAAAAGAAGAGGTAGAAAAAGATAACGAGCAATTAAAAGAAAGTTTGATGGCCTGGGCTAAAGAAAATTCTGTTCCTATTGGGACCTTAATGCAATGCTTTCGTTTAGCGTTAGTTGGAAAACTGACTGGGCCGGATTTGTTTGAAATTTGTAATCTTCTCGGGAAAGAGTTATCTTTAAAAAGAATCGACGATTTAATTAAATATATTAACCTAAAACTTACTTAAGATGGGCACAGCAACTATCATCATTATAGCAGTAGTACTACTTTTCTTGTTTTCTGGTCTTTTTGTTGTAAAACAACAGACCGCTGCCATTGTAGAACGATTTGGTCGTTTTTTATCTATTAGGCAATCTGGCTTACACTTTAAAATCCCTTTTATAGACCGAATCTCTGGACGTATTAGTCTCCGTATTCTGCAGCTTGATGTTATCGTAGAAACAAAAACAAAAGACGATGTATTTGTTAAATTAAAGGTTTCTGTCCAGTATAAAGTTGTGCAAGAAAAAGTTTATGACGCATTCTATAAGCTGGATTATCCTCAAGATCAAATTACATCTTATGTCTTTGATGTTGTTAGGGCTGTAGTCCCAAAAATGAAATTAGATGATGTCTTTGAAAAAAAAGATGAAATTGCTAATGCGGTAAAGGGTGAGCTTAATGATGCGATGATTAACTATGGTTATGATATTATAAAAGCATTGGTGACTGACATAGACCCAGACGCTGAGGTTAAAGCGGCTATGAACCGTATCAATGCAGCAGAGCGCAAAAAAGTAGCGGCTCAATATGATGGAGATGCTGAACGTATTTTAATTGTTGAAAAAGCAAAAGCTGAAGCTGAAAGCAAACGATTGCAAGGACAGGGTATTGCGGATCAAAGAAGAGAAATTGCAAGAGGATTGGAAGAGTCTGTGGATGTTTTAAATAAAGTGGGGATAAACTCTCAAGAAGCTTCTGCGCTAATTGTTGTTACCCAGCATTATGATACACTTCAAGCTATCGGTGGTGAAACAAATACAAACCTTATATTGTTACCTAACTCACCTCAAGCAGGAAGTGAAATGTTGAACAACATGGTCGCTTCATTTACTGCCAGTAATCAAATTGGCGAAGCAATGAAAAAACAACAATTAGAGCAAAATAAAGATAAAAAATAAACTACTGGTTTTGTTTTGACCAAGTATCTCTTAAACCAACTGTTTTGTTAAAGATTAGTTTGTGTTCCGTAGTATCTGGATCAACAACAAAATATCCTAATCGTTGAAATTGAAAGTTTTCAAACGCTTTTGCTGTCTTTAAGCTAGGCTCAACAAAGGCATTAATGATTGAGAGGGAATTGGGATTTACATGCGTCTTAAAATCCACCTCTTTATCTTGATCTGGAGCTTCAACCTGAAATAAACGATCATAAAGCCTAACCTCTGCGGGTAGTGCATGAGCTTCAGAAACCCAATGAAGTGTTCCTTTGACTTTTCGCATACTTGCCTCAGTACCACTTCCACTTTTGCTGTCAGGATCATAAGAACAAATTATCTCTGTTATCATACCTAAGTCATTTTTTACTACAGATTCACCCTTAATTATATATCCATTTTTAAGGCGCACCTCTTTATCAAGCGTTAATCTAAAAAACTTACGATTGGCCTCCTCTTTAAAATCCTCTCGTTCAATTAAAAGGTGTTTTGAAAAGGGTATTGTTCTGGAGCCTAACTCGAATTGTTCCGGGTTTATTTCTCCTTCTAAAAGCTCTTCTTTTCCTTCAGGATAGTTTGAGATAGTTAGCTTTATAGGGTCTAAAACCGCCATAACCCTTGGAGCTGTTATGTTTAGATCTTCTCTGACAGAAAATTCCAATAAAGACATGTCTATTATGTTATCCCTTTTAGCAACCCCGGCAGTATCAACAAAATTGCGTAAAGATGTAGGGGTGTAACCTCTACGTCTTAGTCCAGCAATTGTGGGTAGTCTTGGATCATCCCAATCATTAACAATTCTTTCCTCTATCAATTTCAAAAGCTTGCGCTTGCTTGTGACAGTATAAGAGAGATTCATACGGGCAAACTCTCTTTGTTTGGGGGGAAGTTTCTCCAAAGGGCTAAGCGCCTCTAAAAACCAGTCATAAAGGTCTCTATGGGGCTTAAATTCTAAAGAGCATAAGGAATGAGATACTTGTTCGATATAATCTGACTCCCCATGTGTCCAATCATACAGCGGATAAATACACCAGCGATCTGCTGTTCTATGGTGCGTTTTATAGAGAATTCTATACATCACAGGATCTCGCAAAAGCATGTTAGGTGATGACATGTCTATTTTTGCACGCAATACGTGGGCGCCCTCTGGATGTTTGCCCAATTTCATTTCAGCAAATAATTCTTGGTTTTCATGGATTGAACGATCTCTAAAGGGGCTATGGGTTCCTGAAGTTCTTGGTGTTCCTTTCTGTGAGGCTATCGTCTCTGAGTTTTGCGAATCAACATAAGCAAGACCTTTTGAAATTAATAATTGTGCCCAATCATATAACTGATCAAAATAATCGGAAGCGTAACATTCTCTATCCCATTCATATCCCAACCAAGTAATATTCTCCTTGATAGCATCTACAAATTGCTGTTCTTCTTTTGCTGGATTGGTATCGTCAAAGCGAAGGTTGACGGGAGCACTATAGCGCTCCCCTAAATTGAAATTTAAACAAATTGCTTTCACATGACCAATATGCAAATATCCATTGGGTTCTGGTGGAAAACGAAAACGAAGGTTTTTTTTGGAAAAACCAGCTGCTATATCTTCTTCAATGATGTGTTCTATAAAATGTAAGGGACGTTCCATTCCTTTTTTTGTTTGTGCAAAGATAATGAATGGATGCTTTGCAAGGTATCAAGAAAACTGTCTTTATATTTGCTTCATTATTATGGGAAAAATATATTTAAAAAATATTCATTTATATGCTTTTCATGGGTGTATGGATGAAGAAGAAAAAATAGGTAGTGACTATATTGTAAATGTTGTCGTAAAAACAAATTTAGACGTTTCGTCAAAAACCGACAATCTTCATGATACTGTTGATTATGTTGCCTTGCATTCTATTGTTAAAAAAGAAATGAAGGTGCGCGCAAAACTTTTGGAACATGTTGCGGATCGTATTCTTAAAATAATTTTAGAAGAGCATCCTGGTGTTGAAAAAGCGAAAGTAAAAGTGGCAAAAAGAAATCCACCAATCGGCGGAAATGTTGAAGAAGTTGCTATAAAAAGAGAACTCTCTAGATCTGCATTAAAATTCGATTAAATATTAGTACTTTTGCCGCATGGCATCGTGGCCGAGTGGCTAGGCAGAGCTCTGCAAAAGCTTGTACAGCGGTTCGAATCCGCTCGATGCCTCTTATTATTCTTCAATGATTATTTTCCCTCCCAAGTTTGTTTGGGTTACCTGCTTCTTTGGACTTCCATAAACGCGCAAGACACCACCACCTATAATTTTGGCATCAACAAGTTCAGAAGCATTAATATGGGCATAGCCTCCCGCATAGCTTTTTACCTGTGATTGTTCTGTTAAAAGCTCTTCTGCTTCGCAACTACCACTGGTAGAAAGAGATAGGTTGAAATTTGTGGCTTGCCCTTTAAGGTGAATTCTACCTGCAGAATTACTAACCGCATCTAAACGATCTACGTTCGCTTCTAGTGTAATAATTGCACCACTTTTTGCCTCAACCTTCAGGCTTGTTTGTTCAATTGCTTCGGTTGTTAAAGTAACCCCTTGATGGGCAACTATTCTGTCTAAAGGTTCGCTATGGTAAAGTTCTATATAAGTATAGCCTAGGTTCAAAACGCTCTTCGAGGCTAATTTTATTTTTATCATTTTATTTTTAAGAGATAGAATAACCTCATCCTTATGGTCCCCATAAATAATAGCTTTATTGACTTCTGAAGGAATTAATTTAATATCTAGTTTTGAGAAAACCTTAACTCCATAAAAAGGACCCATTGTAAGTGTTCTTCTTTCTATGTCTTGAGAAAAAGCGTTTAAAAAAATAAAAATAAATAATAGAAAAAAAGATGTTTGTTTTTTCATATGTGGCTTTTTTATGCGGGTACAAAATCAAGAAAACGACGAAGTATATTTACTTTTTTAACTTTTATTGCTATTGTATCTCCCAACTGATATGTTTTTTTTGTTCGTTCTCCAATAAATGCGTGTTGTCGATCATCATAATGGAAAAAATCACCCTTAATATCCATCACACGAATCATTCCTTCACACTTATTATCAATTAATTCTACATACAGGCCTCGGTCTGTTACTCCAGAAATCACTCCATTGAATATCTGGCCTACCTTGTCTTCCATAAACACCATTTGCATGTATTTTATTGAATCTCGCTCGGCTCTTGTTGCTAATTGTTCCCTTTGAGAAGAATGCTGACAAGCTTCCTCTATAGTTTGTTTTGATGGATACGGTTTTTTGTCTAGGTAGGTTTGTAAAAGGCGATGAACCATTACATCGGGATATCTTCTGATGGGTGATGTAAAGTGGGTATAGTGAGAAAAAGCAAGCCCATAATGACCAATATTATCTGTTGAATATTCCGCTTTTGACATACATCTAAGCGTTAGCGTATCTATTAAATTTTGTTCTTTTTTTCCATTACAAGCAAGTAACAATCCATTAATTTCACTACTAACATTTTTTTTATTCGGGTTAAATGAATAACCAAAAGGAGAGATTGTTTGTTTTAAGTTGAATAATTTTTGTTCATCGGGATCATCATGTGTTCTATAAACAAAAGGAGGGAGTGGTTGAATTTTATTTATAAAACCAGCAACTTTTTTGTTTGCAAGAAGCATAAATTCTTCTATTAATTTATGGGCATCTTTTGATGTTTTAAAGTAAACAGACTCTGGGTTATTTTCATCATCTAAGTGAAAATTAACTTCAACGCGGTCGAATGAAATAGCGCCATTCTTCATTCGTTGGCTTCTTAATTTTTTTGCTTGAAAATCTAAAATATTTATTGCTTTAAACACATTATCTGGAAGGATATACGTTTTTCCTGTAAGAGAAACGCTTGAGTCAACCTGAGCTTTTTGATTTTCCAAAACGTCTTGAACCTCTTCATAAGAAAAACGATAGTCCGAATTGATAACTGTTCTTCCATACCATTCTTCTTGAACTGTTCCTTCTATATTTAGAATAAATACGGCAGAAAAAGTGAATTTTTCTTCTTTAGGGCGAAGAGAACATAAACCATTTGATAAAACTTCTGGTAGCATCGGAACGACTCTATCTACAAGATAAACAGATGTTGCCCTATCATATGCTTCTTGATCTAATATTGTATTTGGTTGAACATAATAGGAAACATCAGCAATATGGATTCCAACTTCAAATAATCCGTTTGACAACGTTTTAAATGAAAGCGCATCATCAAAATCTTTGGCTGTTATTGGGTCAATTGTAAATGTTAAAACATCTCTAAAATCTCTCCTTTTTTTTATTTCTTTTTGATCTAAGTCTTTTTTTATTTTCTCTGCCGCTTCCTCTATTTCTTTTGGAAATTCGTAAGGAAGACCATACTCATGAAGAATTGCATGTATTTCTGTTTCTTTCTCTCCGGGTTGGCCTAAACTTTTAATAATTCTTCCAGATGGTGACTCTCTTTTTTCCTGCCAGTCTTTTAAAACAGCAACTACTTTTTCACCGTCTTTATAGTTTTTTAATTCTTCCCTTTCTATAAAAAGATCAGTATACATTCTTCCACTCCTACAAAGAACAAAACCAAAATCTTTTTGACGCTCAAAAACACCTACATATTCTCGTTTACTTCTTTCTAAAATATTTTCAACATGAGCTTCTACTTGTTTATTTTTTTTGTGAATACTTATTTCAATTTGATCACCATGTAAACCTTTATTTAAAAATTTTTTTGGTACAATAAGTTCTTCATCATATCCATCAACTTTTACAACACCTTTCCCTGAAGGAATAATAGTTAATTGAGTAGAAACCAACTCTACAGAAGAGTTATTAAATTGATATTGGCCGGGCTTCAAAGCATCTAATTGATCTTGACTGTGAAGTGTGTTTAGTACTTTTATAATGTTATTTCTCCCTTTAGTATCTTTAATGTCTAGGGCTGCAGCTATTTGCTTATAATTAAGAACAGCCTTAGGACGGCTTTTAAAAAGAGATATAATTTTCCCCTCAAGTTGATAACGTTCTTTTTTCTTTTTAGACATCTAGATTTTTAAATTAGAACAAAGGTACGATATTCGTTTTCGTCACTTTATTAACACTATTAACATTATTATATATTTTTTCTTTTTAAAATTTAAATTAATGATGATGTATATAGACTGTTCATAGTAGTAATAATTTTTTATCTATATCTTACTCTCTTTTAAAAAGATATAAAAGCAAACATTTTATCTCACCCTATTAACAATATAAACCCCTTAAAATTAATTACTTAAAAAGATATAAAATGGGTGTTAACAACTATATATATTAATAAATAGTAGTCTCTTTTTTCATTTTAATAGTTCACAAACGTTCTTTTTTTGTGTTTTTAATAACGATAAAAAAAGAAAAATAAATTTGGAGAAACACCTTTTTTTTACATACTAGACAATATTGAATTAACGATAACATACTTATATTAATTGTCAACAAATAATGAATAAACTAACCAACAGTTTTTAAACATAAGAAGACACTTTTTTTACTTTTATAAAAAAAATTATGCAAATAAGTATTGGTAATGATCATGCGGGACCGGAGTATAAAGAGAAAATAATAGCTTTTTTAAAATCAGAAAATTACGAAACAATAAACTATGGAACCAACACAACAGACAGTGTA
This sequence comes from Flavobacteriaceae bacterium, assembly GCA_018646605.1. Taxonomy (GTDB): domain Bacteria; phylum Bacteroidota; class Bacteroidia; order Flavobacteriales; family Flavobacteriaceae; genus MS024-2A. The sequence continues at coordinate 17,816 of JABGUL010000019.1, read as the reverse complement.
GATTATCCAGATTTTATCCACCCTGTAGCAAAAGATGTTTCAGAGGGGAAGTCTGACTTTGGAATTATTATTTGTGGAAGCGGAAATGGGGCCAATATGACGGCAAATAAATATCAAAAAATTCGTTCTGCCCTTTGTTGGAACAAAGAAATAGTTGCTCTAGCACGAGAACACAATGATGCTAATATTTTAAGTTTACCGGCACGTTTTATTTCTATTCCTCAAGCAATTGAAATGGTTAAGGTTTTTATATCCACAAAATTTGAAGGCGGGAGACACCAGAAAAGAATAGATAAAATACCCTGTAAATAATGCTTTCATTTGAATGTAAAAAGTTCGATTCCTTTTCTCCTCAAGAGCTTCATGATCTTCTCGCTTTACGATCGGAAGTTTTTGTTGTAGAGCAAAATTGTGTTTACCAAGATATTGACGGAAAAGACCTTTTAGCACTTCATATAATAGGGAAAAGTAAAGAAAAAATAGTTGCTTGTGCACGAATTTTAGCTCCTGGCGTTTCCTATCCAGAAAAAGTTTCAATAGGTAGAGTAGCGGTCTCTCAAACACAACGCGGGAAAAATCAAGGTCACGAACTTATGAATTATTGTTTGAAACAAACCAAAGCACACTTTCCTGCGGTAACCATCAAAATATCAGCACAGGCCCATCTTGAAAACTTTTACAATAAACACGGTTTTAAAGCCACCGGCGAAGAATACCTTGAGGATGGGATACCTCACATTGGGATGATTCTTTAAAAAGAATCCGGTTTCATTTTGTTAAATAAAGCCGATATTTCTTCTTTAAGAACCATAGTTTCTGAAGCTTTTTTTCCTGTAAAAATCAACATACAATTTCCATAAAAGAAGTTTTGAGAATCCGCCTCTCGTAGCCCCTCTCTTAATTGTCTTTTTATGCGGTTTCTATCTACAGCTTTTTTAAAATTTCTCTTTGAAACAGATACCCCCACATAAAATGCGGGGACTGTTTCTATTAATTGATACCTTAACAAGAGGTTGCGGGAGCGGATTATTTGCCCAGAATCAAACAACTGATCAAGAACCCTTTTACTTTTTAATCGTCTTAAAGAGATTTTAATTTTCGGGTGCGACATAATAATTGTCGTTTTTGTCTACATCTGCCATCAAGTTACTTGGGTCTATTACTATAACTTCAATGTCTTCTTTTTGTCTATCTATAGTGAAGGTATATTCAGTATTAGCCCAGCTCCAATCTTTGTGTAACGTCCAATCTATTGCATAGGGATTTTGTTTTTCACCCCGCATTAGTGAAATTGGAATATAATGTAACTCACTTTCTCCATTTTTAAATTGAATTAAAACTTCTAGGGGCATGGGCATTAACTCTTTTCTTTTTAGAAGGATTTCGGTACCGGTTTTAACCGTACTTACTTTTGCAATAGCATAATCAATTTTGTTTGTAGTTTGTGTCCAGTCGGTTAAAAACCACTGGAGTTGAATTCCAGAAACACGTTCAGCGATTCTCCTTAAATCATTGGGAAGAGGATGCTTGAATTTCCACTCATCATAATACGTCTGTAAAATCTCATAAAGCTTTTCCTTACCGACGATGTATCCCAACTGACCCAAGAAAACAGCTCCTTTATTGTAAGCGGTACTTTCATAAGCATAGTTATGTTTGTAGCGATTGGCATTGGTGCTTTGAGGCATTTCTTGGCCTGAGCCAGCTAAATTGAAATACCCTCTATAAGAACCTTCTAAGGGGAAATCTTTGTTTTCTTCTAAAATTTCATCTTCTGCTAGCGTAGAAATAAACGAAGTAAACCCCTCGTCCATCCACTCATGTTTTGTTTCGTTTGTTGCCAGCACATGTTGAAACCAGGAATGGGCCAATTCATGGGCCGTTACTCCAAATAGGGATCCGTATTTTCGGCCTCCGGTAACAAGAGTTAGCATTGCGTATTCCATACCTCCATCACCCCCCTGAACAACAGAGTATTGTTTATATGGATAAAGACCGACCTTTTCATTGTAAAACGCCATCATCTTAGCCGTGTCTGGTTGAAGTTTTTTCCAATTGTCTATTATATCAGGATTGTTTTTATAGAAAAAATGTAAGGTAACATCGTTAGGTCCGGGATAGGTATCATGAATATAATCCGGATCAGCTGCCCAAGTGAAATCATGAACTTGAGGTGCAATATAATGCCAAGTAACGTTTCCTTTTTTGGCTTTTGGTTTTTTTCGATCTGAATATCCCATTCCAATATCTTCAGCATTTTGTAAGTACCCACTTGCGGCGACCACAAACTTTTTGTTCAAGGTGATTTTAACATCAAAATCTCCCCAAACACCATGATATTCTCGGCCGGTGTATGGGTCTGCATTCCACCCCTCTCGGTCATATTCAGCCATTTTGGGATACCATTGTGCCATGGAAAAAGCGACCCCTTCGTTTGAGTTTTTTCCGGCTCGTCGAATAACATCGGGCACATGACCTTCAAAATTTAATTCAAATGTTGTACTTCCGCCCGGGGGGATTGGCTTATTTAATGGGACTTCTAAAATAGTTTCAGAGTCAACAGGGGACAACAAAACACCATCTTGTTTTAGTTCACTAACCTTTAAATATCCCTGCTGATCAGGGGTTAAAGCATTTACATCTATTTTAAAACGCCTGTTTTTATCAGCAGCGCTTTTTAATCTTATGGCCATTTCACTACCCGGTTTAAAGGCATTAAAATATAAGTGGTAAAAAACCTTGTGTAAAGTTTCAGGCGAATTATTGGTATATACTAGTTTTTGTGAACCTGAATAAAGAGCGGTCTCAGTGTCTAGAGAAACTTCCATGGTATAATCAACAGCTTGCTGCCAGTATTGAGCATTGCCAATTTGAAAAAACAATAAGCTAAGTAAAAAAAGGGAAAAATGTCTCATAATTATAATGTGTTTTGAGGGTTAAATATACGGTTACTTAATTAGTAAAATAAGAATCAAAGTTAAAATGCGTATTCATACGAACCCCTTTTTCAGTCTGCTTTAAAGAAACCAACTGATGCTTAGGGTCATGCTCCAAAAAAAGCAAAGCATCTTCAAAAAGCGCGCGCTCCAAGAACCCCTTTTTTTCTTCAAGCGTCAATAAGGGGCGTGTGTCATATCCCATGATATAAGGAATGGGAATATGTCCTACAGTAGGAATTAGGTCTGCAGCGTAAAATAGTTTTTTACCCTTATAATTTAACAAAGGAAGCATTTGCTTTTCGGTATGACCATCAATTAAAAGGATTGAAAAGGGCAAACCAGTTTCTTCAAGTAACGGACCATTCCCAGTAATAAAATTAAGTTGGCCGCTTTCTTGGATAGGCAGGATGTTTTCGGTTAAAAACGAAGCTTTTTCCCTTGGATTAGGATTTAATGCCCATTTCCAGTGGGATTTATGCACCCAGAATTTCGCATTTTTAAATGCTGGCTCAAGAATTCCATTCTTGGACCTATTTATAGCACCTCCACAATGGTCAAAATGTAAATGAGTAAAAAACACATCAGTAATATCATTTTTATGAAATCCCGCTTTTTCAAGTGAGCTATCCAACGAATAGTCACCCCACAAACCATAGTGGCTAAAGAATTTATCTTCTTGCTTATTTCCCATTCCCGTATCAATCAAAATTAATCGATTCCCATCTTCCACGAGTAATGATCTGGTGGCCATTTCAATCCTGTTTTTTTCATCTGCAGGATTTGTTTTTTCCCAAAGGGGCTTTGGAACTACACCAAACATGGCGCCACCATCTAATTTAAAATTTCCAGCTTCAATTACGTAAAGTTGCATTTATTTTAATTTTATACGTGCTAACACATTAGTAGATGTGAGGTACAAATAGTTTTCATCTTTATCAAAGGCACAATTGGCCGTTGCTTTTCCCGGGCGGACAGTGCCTATGTGTTTTCCTTCAGGAGTAATTAATAATACACCGCCAGGGCCGGTTGCAAAAAGAACTCCAGAAGAATGAACTTTCAAACCATCAAAAAGACCCATTCCTTTTTTTTCCATTGATTTGGCATCAAAAAAGACACGCTGGTTTATTAATCTTCCATCTACCAGATCAAAGGCTGCAATAATTGGATTATTAGCATCAGAATTCCCAACGTATATGGTTTTTTCATCCAATGAAATTGCAATTCCGTTTGGTCTAGAAAGGGCTTTATTTAAAAGCGTTATTCCCTTCTCCTTAGACCACTTGTAAATCCCATTAAAAGAAAGCTCTTTGAGGGGGTCACGGTCTTGATCTTTTAAGCCATAAGGAGGGTCTGTAAAGAACAATTCATCTTTTGTGTTGAAGACTAAATCGTTAGGACTATTGAACCGTTTACCGTCATAATGATCGATTAATGTTTCGTATTCAGGCTCATTAAAAGACCAATTTTTTAAGCGGGCAACACGACGGTCACCATGTTGACAAAGCACTAAATTTCCGGCAGCGTCAAGAAGCAACCCATTAGCTCCTTCATTTGTACTATGCGGCGCATGATTTGTCATTCCGCTTGGTTTGAGAAACTCTGTAACTCCCTTATTCTCTGTCCATAAATAAGCGGTGTTTTTAGGTACGTCCGTAAAAAGAATACCATTCAAATGAGAAACCCAAACCGGTCCTTCTGCCCATGAAAAGCCTGAGGCTAAAACCTCAATTTGAGCATTATCAGAGATAAATTTATCAATATCAGGATCCAGTCGCTCGATCATACCTATTGTTTCTTGTCCCTGTAGGGTCAATGAAATAAAGAAAACACAAAAGTGCAGAATACTTTTCGACATGTTTTTTCACCCAAAGTACAAAATCCCAAAGAGACAGCAAACAACAAAATTTTTATTGCTGCTTTTCAAGTAACTCAAGTAGGTCTTTGGAAAACGCGAGCATGATTTTAATCTCTTGAAGGCTTGAGAGGCGCTCTTTTCCTTTAATCAAGATATGCGTACCATTTGATTCGATATGAAAAATAGGATGGCTTTCAAAAAAGTAGATCAATTCAGAATTAAAAAGAGTCCTGATTGCTTTCTTGTTGTTTCCGCTCAAATGAAAGCGCTTTGAAAAGTCAGGATGCTTGGTAAAATTGATATCGTCAAAGCCCGCCCAATGATACAATGCAGTTTTAAAATCCTCTTTATCTAAAACAAAATTTGGGAGGGGAATTGGGCTTTTAAAGAGTAAAAAAGTGCCCTTCAGGTCTTCTTTTGTAATAAAAGCGCCTTCAGAAAAAGAAAGATCAAAAAGAGTAAATGTATCATCGTAAAGAGAGTTCACACTATAATTCACAACTTTGGATTCGAAAAAGAGAAAGCGATTTATTCCTTTTGGGTCACTTTCAATTTTGGGATCATAATTCCATGCCAACTGTTGTGCCAATTGCTCAATATTTTTTTGTCTATTGGATAGTGCGTTTTGAAGCCCCATCAATACATTAATAGGGAGGCTTTTTCTTACTGCAAAAGGATGTTGTGTTTCAGAAGCATGAATATCAAGACCAATCGTTTCAAAAATTCCATTTTTTCGGGCAAAAGAACGTTGATAGTCATGAAGCCCTTCCATAACTGTGTGGTCGACAAAATCACACAAGGAAAAGTCAACAATGGCATGTTCGCTCTCAGGGATTTGATCTAGCTTTATTTTTAAGCGATAGAAATTTAAAAAACTACAGAAATTTTTAACACTCACATAGTAGTTTCCGCTTTGGTCTTCTCGATACATCAACACATTGGGTTTGAAAATATTGAGTGAAAAAAGAAAAAAACTTTTGCGAAGGAAAAGATGCACGATAAAGGTAAATAGGATACCTACAGCAATCCCTACAATGAGGCTTGTGAATAATGTTGTGACTAGAGTAATTAGGAAAATTAACGCTTGCTCGGGGCCAATTTTATAGATTCGGATTAAATTTTCAGGGGATGCCAGCTTATAGCCTGTAAACACTAAAATTGCAGCTAAAGCAGTGAGAGGAATACGCTGTATTTGATCCCCTAGTAGCACTACAAAAAGGACCAGAAAGGCAGCGTGAAAAAAATTAGCAGAACGATTAGTGCCGCCATTATTTGCATTTACTGAGCTTCTAGCGATTACGGTAACAACATTTAACCCGCCTAAAAAACCACTTACAATACTCGCCAATCCAAGGGCCCGAAGGTCTTTATTTACATTAGAACGTCTTTTCCTGGGGTCTAATTTATCTACCGCCTTAATGCTTAATAAGGATTCGATAACCGCAATTAAAGTGATGGAAAATACAACGCCAATAAAATTTAAATCAAAAAGCTTATCAAAGTTTGGGCGTGGGAGATTTGAGAATAATTGATCCGGAATTTTAATTAATAATTCAGGGTCTATAGGCACCTCTTTATTTAAAACTAAGGCATAATAGTAGCCAATTCCAATGGAACCCACCACAACCCACATGGGCGCAGGAATCAAATGAAAATAGGGATTGCGTATTCTGCTATAAAGAAAAAGAAAAAGTAAGCTACCCGCCCCCAGAACTCCAGCAAATGGATGAAGCCCTAAAAAGAGCAAGAAAGAATCCGGGATACGCATTAATTGTTCAATGGTTCCCCCAGGAATTGATGTGAGGCCTAACATTACATGAAATTGTTTTGCCAAAATTCCTATTCCAATAGCAGCAAGCATTCCTTGTAAGGCAGATGCAGGAAAAAATTCACTCATGGCGCCTAAACGCAAAACACCAAAAATAATAAGCAGTCCACCAGACAATATAATGGCGGCAAGTGTAAACAAATATCCTTCATAAAGATTTCCTTCACCCAATGTTGTTATTGCAGCCAAAAGAACAATGACCAATCCATTTCCTGGTCCTGCAATGGTTACGTGTGAGCCACCAAATAAAGCTACAACAATCCCTCCGGCTACCGCAGCAATAATCCCAGAGAGTGGGGGAGCATCAGAGGCTATGGCAAGTCCTAAACCTAAGGGTAAAGCAATTAGCGAAACCACAAAACCAGCAAAAATATTTTGAGGCAACTCTTTTGCAAACGCTAAAACAGGACTTTTTTTAGCCATGGGATTTAGAATGAATTATTAATACATCAGTAGGTAGCTCTGCCAGAATATGCTCTAGATCTCTTGGAAAAAAACGATGATAAAACCGCCTTTCTTCCTGTGCGTTCATCACCAATAAATCAGCCCTTACAACTCGAGCATAATGACCAATTGAGTACCCTCTTCTCCCAAAAATACTTTGTGTTTCCCATTTTAATCCATCTCTTTTTGTGGCTGGAATTTTTTCAACAATATCGGTAACACGCAATTTTTCCTCACGATCAATTTTCTCTTTTCGTAGGGTTGCTTTTCGCAAACTACGATCGTCATTTACAGCAATGGCTACGCGAGATTCGCTAATTTCTTCAACGAGGGTAATTTTTTCTGTATTCAATGATGTGCCTACATAAAAGGCGGCCTCTACAGTTTCATGAGTTTGGGGACTATCAAAGCCATTGACAACAATATGCTTACAAGGACTTCGCTCAACGGAGGGGTTGAGCATTAGCAGCACAGAGCATGGCGCTTGTCGTGTTAATTTTCGAGCGATAGATCCTAAATAATATTTAACGACATTTTCTCTTTTAAGCGCCCCTAAAAGCAATAGGTCTATGTTGTATTTTACACATGCGTTTGCCAACGTAGTAATGGGGTTTCCTTCTTCCCAATACGTTTGAATTTCATTGGGTTTTATGGGGCATTCTTTTAAAAGTTGTTGAAATTGATTTTCTTTTTCTTTTGTTTTTTCTCCAACATGTAATAAAATTAAAGCGGCTTCAAAATAATTAGCCAGTCGCGTAGCCTCATAGACATTTGCCTTGAGAGAAGGGGAAAATGCAAATCCAAACAAAAGTGTTTTAAAGGGTTTAAACGCCATAATTTGATAGTCGATTACATTTTTTGAACGAACTCTGTTCGTAAAATAATGCTTGTTTTTTTGATTTTACAATCAATTTCTTCGCTACTTTCTGTTACCCGAATGTTTTTTACAACGGTCCCTCTTTTTAATGTGATTCCAGCACCCTTGACTTTTAGATCTTTGGTTAGTTTTACTGAATCTCCATCCACAAGGGCATTTCCGTTGATGTCGGTTACATTCATACCTTACATTTTCTCAAATATACATTGAATAAAGCGAAGGAACAAAGATGATAGAGGAAGAACCGTTCCCGGGTTTTCTTTTTCTTATGGCACCTTAAATGATGACTATTACTCGTTTTGAAATTGAACCAATGTAGCGTTACTTTGAAATAATTTTGCAAGTGTAAATGCTGAAGTTCCTATAATTTGATTCATATTTTCTATGTTTAATTTATCTACTTCATCTCCAGCTTTATGATAGAAATCAAAGTTTTTGAAGTCAAAAGACGAAAGGGTTTGTGCGGGGATTCCAAAAATTTCATAGAAAGCATAATTATCCGAACGCTTAAAAAGATTTAATTCTTTTGCCTGAGGTAGGAATTGGACAAATTGAGGAGATATTTCATTCATTTCATCTGCCATAGTAGAGCGCTTATATCCAGTTAGGTATACTTGATTTTCACCGGAAGTTAAGACGGTACCTATCATTTCAAAATTGATCATATATTCTAAGCTTACTCCTTCTTTTTTTAAGCGTTCTGCCAAGTGATAGGCACCCTTTAATCCCTTTTCCTCATCAGCAAAAAGAGCAACAATTATATTTTTTTTCCATTGGTGATTTGCTAAAAAGCGTGCAATTTGTATTACTGCTGTAGCCCCTGCTGCATTATCATTTGCACCATTGTAAATACTATCTCCTTCGGTCTCTTTGACACCCACATGATCCAGGTGGGCCCCAATTAATACGGTTTTAAGTTTTGGATTATACGCTCCAATACGCCCTACGACATTATAGGAATCAACATCTTTGGTTATTAATGAATCTCTAAAGGAAGGGTAGAATGGCTCAACCCCATGTTGCTTAAAATAGCTTGTTACGAATTCAGCAGCCTTGAAGTATCCTCCTGAATTGGAATCACGGCCTTTCATTTCATCACTTGCTAGGGTAACTAAAATGGACTCAGTCTCCCCTAAACTAATTTGATTACGCACTTTCTTTTGATCAAATTTAGAAGGGGTCGAACAGTTGTAAAATCCTAAGAGGGTTATAAATAGAAAGATTAATTTTTTCATGTTTTTTAAATTAGGGAGGTTAAGAAAGGATAAATTCATGTTGTCAGGAAGGAGATTAGTCACAACCTCATTTTTAACAGATCTGGTTTAAACCCAAACTTTTTATAGGCTTTGAGAGCACTTTCATTTTTTTCATAGACATCCAGCTGTATTTCATAGATGTTTTTTTGATGAGCCCAATTGACTAGCTTTTGTATTACTATGTTATTAATTCCTTTACCACGGAATTCAGGCCTTACATACATAAAGCCTAAATAGGCAAACTTTTCCGGTTTTTTATATGCTATTGATTTTTGAATTTGCGCATAGCCAGAAGCTACAACTTTCCCCTTAAATTCCGCCACATAAAGAAGGACATCGTGACTTTCTATGAAACTTTGGATATCATAATAAGAGATTGCCCCCTCTTTTAAATTCGGTGCATAAGGGCGTTCATAGTCAATAAGAGCCTGTTCAAATCCTTTTAAAACGGAGAGATCACCGAGTACTGCTTCACGAATAACTAAATCTTTAATTTCTGACATAAAAACAAGAGATAAGCTTATTTTTCTTTTCGAAAAACCCTATTAAGTTTAAAAGTAAGCAATAGAAACTTAATCGTTCAGTTTTAAAACTGCCATAAATGCTTGTTGTGGAATTTCAACATTACCAATTTGGCGCATTTTCTTTTTCCCTTTTTTCTGTTTTTCAAGGAGTTTTCTTTTACGTGAAATATCTCCTCCATAACATTTAGCGGTTACATCTTTTCGTAGGGCTTTGATTGTTTCTCTAGAAATAATTTTCGCACCTATCGCCGCTTGAATGGGAATATCAAACTGCTGCCTAGGGATGAGTTGACGTAATTTTTCACACATTTTTTTACCAATACTGTAAGCGTTATCAGTGTGAATTAATGCAGACAAAGCATCGACAGGACTGGCATTTAATAGTATATCAACCTTTACTAATTTTGATGGACGCAGCCCAATGGGAGCATAATCAAAAGAGGCATATCCTTTGGATACAGTTTTTAAGCGATCATAAAAATCAAAGACAATTTCAGCCAAAGGCATATCAAAACTTAACTCAACCCTTTCTGGAGTCAAGTAAGTTTGGTTTGTTATTTGTCCTCTTTTTTCAATACAAAGTGACATTACATTTCCGACAAACTCAGATTTTGTAATAATTGTAGCCTTAATGTAAGGTTCTTCTACGCGGTCCATAAAAGAAGGGTCAGGAAGGTCAGAAGGGTTATTTACCAATAAAATCTCATCGGGATTTTTTTTGGTGAAGGCGTGATACGAAACATTGGGAACGGTCGTAATTACTGTCATGTCAAATTCTCGCTCCAAACGCTCTTGAATAATTTCTAAATGTAGCATTCCCAAAAAGCCACAACGGAACCCAAAGCCTAAAGCGGCAGAACTTTCTGGGGTAAAAACTAAAGAAGCATCGTTAAGTTGTAATTTTTCCATGGAAGTACGTAGCTCTTCATATTCTTCTGTATCAACAGGATAAATCCCTGCAAAGACCATAGGCTTAACTTCTTCAAAACCCGAAATAGCTTTGGTCGTAGGGAATTCAGGATCTGTGATCGTATCTCCAACTTTTATTTCTTTAGCCTCTTTAATCCCAGTGATGAGGTAACCTACGTCACCAGCATTGATTTTTTGTTTGGCTTGTTGTGTTAATTTTAAGGTTCCAATTTCGTCGGCATTGTAGGTTTTCCCAGTTGCCATAAATTGAATTTTTTGTCCCTTTCTAATTGAGCCATTCAAAATTCTAAAATAGGTTTCAACGCCGCGGAAAGGATTGTAAACGGAATCAAAAATTAATGCCTGTAAGGGAGCATCTACACTTCCTTTTGGTGAAGGGACTCGGCTAATAATAGCGGTAATAATTTCTTGTATACCGAGGCCTGTTTTTGCAGAGGCAGGTATAATTTCATCGGGACTGCACCCTAATAAATCTACAATATCATCTGTTACCTCTTCAACATTTGCTGAGGGGAGGTCTACCTTATTGAGCACAGGAATAATTTCTAAATCATTTTCTAGAGCCAGATATAAATTTGAAATGGTTTGTGCTTGGATACTTTGTGCGGCATCAACCACTAAAAGGGCTCCTTCACAAGCGGCTATAGATCGGGAAACTTCATAGGAAAAATCGACATGACCAGGAGTATCAATTAGGTTGAGCACATAGGTTTCACCCTCTTGGGTATATTCCATTTGAATCGCGTGAGACTTTATGGTAATCCCACGTTCACGTTCTAAGTCCATATTATCCAAAAGCTGATTTTGCTTTTCACGCTCTGTTACTGCTCCGGTAAAGTCCAAAAGGCGATCGGCCAGTGTGCTTTTCCCATGATCAATATGGGCAATAATACAGAAGTTTCGAATATTTTTCATTTCGGCAATTTCTTTGCTGGGCGCAAATATACGGCTTTGGAAGGTGTGTTTTTTAACATTAGCTTTCTTTTTTCAGTCTTTACTATGCTTGTCTCATCTGGAGATCAGGACCTAATAAAGACAGGATAAGCAACCTTGAAAGAAAGTAATTGGTTTAAAAACCACTCCTTTTCTTTATTTTTGACAAAAAAATAATTTTGGTTAAAATTGGCGACATAGAATTAAGCGACTTTCCGCTTTTGCTTGCACCCATGGAGGATGTTAGTGACCCTCCTTTTAGAGCTCTATGTAAAGAGCTGGGAGCAGATGTTGTTTATACTGAATTCATTTCCTCAGAAGGGCTGATAAGAGATGCCGCAAAGAGTGTTCAAAAACTTGACATTTATGAAAAGGAACGTCCTGTAGGCATCCAAATTTTTGGGGCAAACCTAGACTCTATGCTTCGATCAGTTGAGATTGTCGAAGCGTCAAATCCCGACATCATTGATATTAATTTTGGGTGTCCGGTAAAAAAAGTGGTGAGTAAAGGAGCCGGAGCAGGCATTTTAAAAGACATTCCGTTGATGGTTAAACTTACAGAAGCGATGGCCAAGCATACCCATTTGCCTATAACGGTGAAAACAAGATTGGGATGGGACGATGCCTCCATAAAAATTGTGGAAGTAGCCGAACGCCTTCAAGATGCAGGTGCTAAAGCAATTTCTATTCATGGAAGAACCCGTGCGCAAATGTATAAGGGGGATGCCAATTGGCATCCGATTGCTGAGGTAAAAAACAACCAACGCATGCAGATCCCCATTTTTGGAAATGGCGATGTTGACTCTCCAGAAAAGGCAAAATTGATGCGCGATGAGTTTGGTTTAGATGGCGCGATGATTGGACGAGCAAGTATCGGAAATCCTTGGTTTTTTAATGAAGTAAAACATTTTTTTGAAACCGGCACATATGCTGCTGCACCCTCCATTGAAGATCGTGTTGCTGTAGCAAGAAGGCATTTAGAAATGGCTATTGATTGGAAAGGAGAAATTCAAGGAGTTTTGGAGACACGACGCCATTATACTAATTATTTTAAAGGAATACCCAATTTTAAACCGTTGCGAACACGCATGGTCACATCCAATGATTCGGCGGGTGTTTTCGAAGTTTTCGATGAAATTATTGAGCATTTTTCTGCTCAAGAAATGGCATAAGCCTTTACTTTTTTTACCAATCCTCTCGTTGCCCAAGCTGTACTGATGGTCCCTAAAATAAGCAGTGTTCCTAGAACGATCGCAATATTTTTTAACTCAAATAACACAGGATAAGCTAGGGAAGTTCCAGGCACATAAATAATAGGGAAATGGTCCTGAAGAATAACAATTAATACTCCTATGACTAATCCAATAATTCCTCCAACACCACAAATCAGCAAACCAATTGTAAAGAAAATTTGATGAATTCCTCTTGGCTGCGCTCCCATTGCCAATAATATTTTAAGTTGCCCCTTTTTGTCTAAAATCATCATGATTAGCGCACCAACGACATTAAACAAAGCGATAATCATAACCAAAGTAAAAATAAAATAGATTGCAAGATGTTCTACATTTAGCATTTTATAAAGTGCAGCATTTTGTTCTGAGCGCGAAACCAAACGAATAGGTTCTTTAAAAAAAGGAGACAGCAAGGGAAGTAACACTTCCTTATTTACAGCTCCTTTTGTTTTTATGACTAAGGAAGAATATTGATTTGCTTCCAACTCTAGGAGCTTTTGACCAAACTCAAGATTAGAAAACACATATTTTTTATCTAAATCCTCACTGATTTGATATAATCCTACTACAACGCTGGGCATAGTGACAAAAGGGTCTTGTCCTAATAGGGATTTCTGATTTTTTTTTGGAACGGTAACATTCAAAAAGGTATTATAGTCAAAAACACCTACGCTTAAACTACCTGCAATACCAAATCCCAAAACAGCCTCTGAACCTGAAAAAGAAAGCCAATCGCCCAGGGCAATAAGTTGATCAACCTCCACCACATTAATATATCTTGGTCCTACCGCCTTGAGATAGGCCACTTGATTTTTTTCTTTGAAAGAAAGAAATACTTTTTCTTCAATTTCAGGGGCTGCTGCATCAATTTGTTCAAGGGCTTCAATTTGACTGAGTGTATTGTTTTCAAGGGTAAGATATTTTCCTTGTATGGCTTGGATTTCAAAATCCGGGTCAAAGGAGTTCGTAAAGGAAAGGCCAAAATCTTTTAGCCCCGCAAAAGCACTTAAAACGATAAACAGTGCTGCAGTTGCGACCACCACCATAAAAAGGGCAAAGCCATTAATACGGTTGATTACCGTTTGCTGACTTTTAGAAAAAAAATAACGCAATGCGATTTTTAGAGAATACGTCATGCTCAATTTTTAGTTTTTAAAAGCACTTTATTTTTTTTGCCGAGGCTCTAATGCTTCAGGATTTTTTATTGGGTTTTTTCCTTTTTTTAACTCGTTGTCTATGGATTCTATATAATCTAGGGAATCATCTAAAAAGAATTGAAGATCCGGCACTCTTCTCAATTGATTTTTCATCCGTTGCGACAAATCATGGCGTAGTTGAAATTTATTTTCTTTAAGGACTTCAAAGTGTCGCTGTGCATCTTGGGTTGGAAAAATACTTAGGTAAATTTTGGCTGAGGTTAAATCGGATGTAACATGGACTTTAGTAACGGAGATCATTAGGTTACTGACGTTTTCTTGACGGATTGCACCTTGCAAAAGCGTTGCAACTTCTTGTTGTAAAACCTTATTAATTTTTTTTTGCCGTGGTGTTTCTTGTTTATCCATGGTACAAAAATACGGATAAAAATGAGCTTATAGACGTTCCCACTTATAATCCCCGTTTAGGCGGAAGGTGCCTAAATGTTCTTTACTCCATTGTTCTGGCGGAATTAAAGATAGAAAAGTCTCTTTTTTACCTTGATAAAGATAGTAGGTTTCACCTACAATGGGTTCAAACTTGAAGTGAGCAGAATAGACTTTCTGAGTGTCAGCAGCAAGGGAGACAAAGGATTTTATCTTTTTCTGTAGATCGTCTAATTCTGCTTGAAATTGTTTAGAAACCTTATCTACGCCTTTCTTTTTGAAGGCATCTACATTGGGAACCTCTATAATGGGACCGCTTAAACTACTAGCGTAAGGCAGAAGTTTTGCGATATAGCTTTCTTGAGTTTCGTCCCAAACAACTGCATCTGGTTTTTTTTCCTTCAAATGATAAATTTTTCCTCAAAGATAACGAAAATTGTCTTGAAGTACTTACAAACAAGGCGTTCCAAAACAAGTAAATGCTATTTTCCTCGCCCTGTTTTTCTTACGGCAGTGGTTCTTTTAGTCGCGCGTGGGCTTGCTACTTTTTTGTTTTTTTCCCCTTGGGTTGCTTTAACTTTACTGTTACCAAAAAACTTGCTGCTCATAATTTATATTTTTATAAAGGTAAACTATTTGTCCCTGATTTGAAAAGCAGAAAAAATAAAAGGGCAGGTCCAGCCAACCATAGCCTTACTACCCTTTTACAAAAATAGGGTGTGAAGCCCTACGGTACAAAGGTAGTTAATATCCTTTCACGAGCACTATCTACAAGATTTAAGTTGATGATTTAAATTTTTGATTTAGTAGTATTCTTTTTTGAGGAATAATGGTATTTTTGTCCACTAGCTAGTATAGATTCTAGTTAGAAACGGTCCTATAGCTCAGTTGGTTAGAGTAGCTGACTCATAATCAGTTGGTCCCTGGTTCGAGCCCAGGTGGGACCACCCTTAAACCCTTTAAGTCATTGATTTAGAGGGTTTTTGTTTTTACAACACACCATAGAGTGACAAATAGAGTGATAAATTGGGTATATTTATTCTTTTTTAGTCTATGAAAAAAGTTTTAATAATTGGAGGGACTAGTGGTATTGGAAAAGGTTTAGTAGATCTATATCTTAAAAATGGACATAAAGTTGGAGTAGTAGGAAGAAGAACTGAATATTTGAACCAAATTAAATCAACAAATCAAAATGTTTTCATCGAAAGACTAGATGTAAGTAATACATCAAAATCAAACGATGTCTATAACTCTTTAATATCAAAAATGAATGGTATTGATATTTTAATAAATTGTTCGGGTTGGGGTGATATAAATAAAGAATTTGATAAAGAGATTGATTTGAAAACTATTCAAACAAATGTTATAGGATTTACACAAACCATGAATTTCTTTACAAACTATTTTCTAAACAAAAAAAATGGAGTGTTAGTCAATTTAAGTTCTATTGGAGGTATTAGAGGAGGAAAATTTGTAGGGTCATATAACTCATCTAAATCATATCAAATTACTTTTTTAGAAAGTTTATCAATTTCATTAAGTAAATTAAATAAGAATATTCAAATAACGGATGTGAGATTAGGACCAGTAAAAACAAACATGTTAAAGGGAGAGGGGTTTTTCTGGGTTTCTTCTGTTAATGACACTTGTGAAAAAATATATAAAGGGATAAATAAGGGAAAAAGAATAATTTATAATGATTCAAGATGGAGATTAATTTCAAATTTACTAAGAGTAATTCCCCACTCATTATTAAGACTTTAATTTTGGGTTTTTTTGGAACCTGAACCAGGTATTTTGACTGTTTTATAGAAATATTTTTCTTCACTCTAAGAGTGATAACTTGTCACTCCTGGAGTGACACACTGTTTTATAAACACCTGTAAATCAATTATTTAATACGAGGGTTCAAGTTCAGGTGGGACCACACCCAAGAACCCTAATCCCTTATAAATCAAGGCGTTAGGGTTCTTTTTTTCTTCAAAAAGGGGTGGGTGTTCCAAATGGTGTTCCAAAGGTTCAGTTCCAAGTAGGACCACCAAAACACCCTCTAAGTCATTGACTATGATGGTTTTTGTTTTTTAAGACTTAATTGTCGAACCAAAAACAGTCTTAAATGTAAAATATATTTGTCATTATGTAAAAAACAACTTACATTTGTAAAAAACATTTGACAAAATGAATTACTTATTTGACAACAAATACAAAAAAATCAGTGGTTTAGTTTTTTACTTAACTTCAATTATTGGTCTTTATCTCTTAATTACGGATAAAATAGTTGACCTTTTTACCCTTAATGTATATTCATTGTTTTCTGAGTCAATTTCTGATTTGACTTATGGTGGTGGTTGGATAGAAAACGGTTTAGGGGATGAAATATTCACCACAATTATTATCATTTCAGGTCTAATAAATTCCTTTTCTAAAGAAAAAATAGAAGATGAGTTAATTTCCAAAATAAGGTTAGAAAGTTTAACAATGTCTTTATTTATCAGTTATAGTTTAGTAATAATATCAACATTTTTAATTTACAATCTTTCTTACATGTATGTTTTGGTTTTTAATCTGTTTATTACACTACTTCTATTTAATCTTATTTTTAGATATAGACTCTACCAACATTACAAATCATAGTTATGAATAATAACATTAGAATGTATAGAGGGAAATATAAAATGACACAAGAAGACCTGTCAATTAGGTTGGGAGTGTCAAGACAAACTATTAACTCAATTGAGAATAATAAATACTTTCCTTCTTTAGAGTTGGGGTTGAAACTCTCAAAAATATTTGAGTGTAAAGTAGATGACTTGTTTAGTTTAGATTAACTCTGTCTCAAGAAAATGATTAGAAGAGTGTGGTCCTTTTGGAACTTGAACCTTTGGAACACCTATTCGTTTTTAATCCAATTGTTTGGAACACCCATAGAAGTAGTGGAACACTAAATGTTCTAAATTTAAATAGATGGAACACTTGGTGTTCCATTATAAAATTATACATTAGTATAAGTAGTTGAAAAACAATTGTTTAAATACCAAAATTTAACTTGGTTAGAGTTCAGGTGGGACCACCAACAAAGAAAAAGCGCGAGCTCAATCAAGACAAGCCCTTCGAGTAATCGAGGGGTTTTTCTTTACAATTAAGTTAAGTATAAAGTTAGTCAATTTCTTGGCACTCATTTGGCACTTTCTAATTATTACCTAATATTATTCTCATAAAGTCAATAACTTATTAATAACTACCATACTTAAAACTCTACAAGCACTTAACTTTGTAATAGTTATATGAAAATACAACAACCATTGTGTTTAATTATTATATAATAGTAACAAGGTATTAACGTCAGGAGTTAATGTTAGCCTTACCACCCACGAGGGACAATTGTTAGTTAGTGGGTTAGAAGTTGGATAGTAGA
>JABGUL010000018.1 GCA_018646605.1 Flavobacteriaceae bacterium | reverse complement strand
GAAGACCTGCACTGAAGTGATCTCGATTTATTTTGAACTTCATTGGATTTGTTTTGAAGATTAATGAGGTTTTTAACAATCTTTAATTATTAAAGATAGATTTAAAAGATAAAAACCTATTTATATTATAGTACCTGAATAAGTTTAATAATTACACAAAGATCTATCCATCAATTATTTATGTAATGTTTTTTTGTGCATAGATTGACCAACAAGAAAGGAAAAAATCGTTTGTGTGGACAAAAATAGATTAATTAACAACTGAAAAACATGTTATGTGGTATTATTTTTTTCTTAATGATTCTAAGTAATCCCAAAAACTTTGATGATTTTCTACAACTGATTCATCAGATGATGGCAGATTACATCGGACCATAAAATCTTGAAAAGAATTTTTTTCCAAAATAAATTGGCAATGAAGAGCTGGTCCATTTTGTTCAAAGTAAATCCTTAAATCATCTATTCTAACTCTGTGGTAAGTCATACCCTTGCGGCTAAACCTGCTTACATTATCATTTTTATTGGTTAGTATGTCTGTTGAAAGAGAACTTAATTTTTCAACTAAAACAAGTTGTTCGTTTTGTGATAACCCGGACATAGCATCTAAGCTTTGTGTGGAAAAAGTAACTTGTCTCATGATATTGTTTTAATCTTTCGGAAGAGGCTAAGCAATTTTAACTGTAAAAGCGGATTAGATTAAATCGATTTAATCCTTCTCGAAACTCAGTGTCATGATATACAGGTTAATAAAATTATGCAAAATTCCGAACAAGAACTTGAAGAGGCTAAGACTGTTCTACGAAAAGAAGCCATCGCCATACAAGAAATAGCCAACCGTCTTCATTCGGATGCACTTTGCAAATCAATTGATATACTTTTTGAAACCCACGGGAAAATCGTCATAACGGGTATTGGGAAATCGGGACACGTTGGTAAAAAAATGGCTGCAATGCTTTGTAGTACAGGCTCACCAACCGCCTACCTCCACCCATCTGAAGCAGTGCACGGAGATCTGGGAATTCATCAAGAAGGCGACCCAGTCATTTATTTGTCAAATAGTGGTACAACCCCTGAATTGATATATTTAGAGCCTGTCTTTAGGGCACGAGGAGCAAAAATAATTGGTATTCTAGGTCAAATAAATAGCCCTCTCGCAGACAAGGTGGATGTTTTACTTGATGCATCTGTTTGTGAGGAAGCAGATCCCCTGGGTATTGTACCAACATCAAGCTTTATTGCTGCATCAGCACTTGGAGATGCTTTGGGGGCTGCTCTCATGAAAAGAAGAAATTTTGATAAAAATGAATATGCAAAAACTCATCCGGCTGGACAATTAGGTAGGAATTTAATTCTCCGCGTTAAAGATGTTTTTCACAAATTAGACAAAGTGGCTTTGATTACTAAAGAAGCTCGAATTAAAGAAGTAGTTATTGAAATGTCCAAACACCCGCTAGGGGCTGCCTGTGTTTTAGAAAACGAAAAATTAATCGGTATTGTAACAGATGGAGATTTAAGAAGGGCACTTCAGAATACTGAAGATTTGGTTAATAAGAAGGTCGGAAAAATTATGACGGAGCAACCTCAAGCAATCTCTCCAGATGAAACTCTTGGGTATGCACTAAGTGCTATGGAAAAAAGAAACCCTTCACCAATATCAATACTTCCTGTAGTTGACCCAATTGACCTAAAACTGTTGGGTCTAATTCGTCTACATGATATCCTTGGCAATTAAATTCTGATGATCAAGAAAAAGCTTTTTCCTCTTACTTTGTTTTTTCTTTTGCTAATATGCTTGGTGTATCTTGCATTTCAATTAAATCGTACATTTCAAGAGTATAAACACTGGAAGACCCGTGAGTCTGTTTTAGAGAAAGAATTAAATGTTCTAAAAGATGAGGCATGTGAACACCAAGAGTTTTTGGATCGATTGCGGAGAAATCCCGATTTTCAGGATGAGGTCGCGAAAAAAGAATTAGGTTATGGAAAACCCGACGAATGGCTTTATCGTTTTCCTCCTGAAACCAAAAATTAATTTAATAAATTGAGTTTAAATTTAAAAGACGAAAAGAAAATAAAAGATTCGTTCGCTTTAATCGGACAAGAACAAATCTTTAGGTTTTGGGATGATTTAAATAAAACTGAAAGAAGTATTTTATTAGATCAACTGATAAAAATTGACCCATTGGAATGCCAAGGTGCTTGGAAGGAAATCAATTTATCTTCCACTCCTATTCTAAATCCTCAACCCCCCAGTGCAATAAATTCTACTGATCCCTTGAATTCAACGTTGGTTTCAATGCATGAAAGCGGAGAAGAAATGTTAGCTAAAGGAAAGGTAGCCGCATTTACAGTCGCAGGCGGTCAGGGCACACGCCTTGGATATGATGGACCTAAAGGTACTTTTTCGTGTACTCCCATAAAAAAGCATTCACTGTTTCAACATTTTGCAGAGAACTTATCTTTTTTTACTAAACGTTTTGGTAAATGTCCTAGGTGGTTTATCATGACCAGTCATGAAAACCATGCTCAAACAAAACAGTATTTTGAAAGAAACCAATTTTTTGGATTAGATAAAAACAAAGTAACTTTTTTTCAACAAGGCATGATGCCCGTATTTAGTATGGATGGAAAAATGTTGCTTCAGGAAAAAAACCAATTGGTGATGAGCCCAAACGGGCACGGTGGTAGTTTGAAGGCTCTTGTCGAATCCGGCTCTATTGGTCTAATGGAGGAAGAAGAGATAGATTGTATCAGTTATTTTCAAGTAGATAACCCGATGGTATATTGTATGGATCCAACTTTTATTGGCCTTCATAAGGCTAGTGGATCAGATATGTCTTCAAAGGCTGTGAAGAAATTAAGTCCGAAAGAGAGGGTAGGTACTTTTGTACAAATAGGAGAAACCCTTCAAGTAATGGAGTACAGTGATATTCCCCCCCAAATATCTAGCGAAAAACTAAAGGACGGTTGTTTGCGGTTTGGTCTTGGAAGCATTGCGATACATTTGCTTGAGCGTAATTTTGTCAAAAGAGTTGCGGGTTCCAAAAAAACGAAAAGACAGGGACTCAAATATCATGGAGCCCACAAAAAAGTTTGCTGTTTAGATAATAATGGCTCACGGGTTCACCCCCAAAAACCAAATGCTATAAAAGCAGAAACTTTTGTCTTTGATGCTCTACCGTTGGCACATGATCCTTTACTTATGGAGATAAATCGAAAGGAGGAGTTTGGCCCTATTAAAAATCTTTCAGGATCAGATTCTCGTGCTTCATCTGAAAAATTACAAATTTCTCGAAATCAGCGATGGATAAAAGTAGTTGGAGGGGTTGTGAAATTAAACAAGATTGAAATTTCACCACTTTTTGCACCAACCCTACCTTATTTTTTAGAACAAACATCCAAATTTCCCATAGACCTAAAAAAACTTTCAAAAGAATCAGCCCTAATCGAATTACAAAATACTTAATAATTTAACACATAATTACCTAACAATGATAAAAGAAAAATTAGAGACCGCGGTAAAAGACGGAAATCTATTGGCAACAACTGAACAAAATATAAACGATTTTTTGAGTTTAGATCCTTGCCCTGAATGGGTATCCCTTGGATTGGAAGAGCTAATTAATAGCAATAACTGGGAAGAGCTTAATGATCGTTTTCATCGAAATTTAGCTTTTGGTACAGGAGGAATGAGAGGACGTACGATCGGAAAAATTATAACCTCCACTGAAAGGGGTTCCAGTAAAGACGGAGAAACACCTGCTTTTGCTTGCGTGGGAAGCAATACTTTAAATGAATTTACCTTACTCCGGGCAACGAAAGCGCTCTACAACTATTTAAACAAATGGATGCAACAACGAGGAATTCTCGAACAACCACGCTTAGTAGTTGCTTATGATGTCCGTCATTTTTCTCCGAAATTTTCAGAAATTGTTTCTAAAGCATGGGTCAAAATGGGTGGCTATGCTATGGTGTTTGACGGTCCAAGGTCTACCCCTCAATTAAGTTTTACTGTTCGTCATCGCTATGCTCATGCCGGAGTGGTAATTACTGCAAGCCACAACCCGTTTCACGATAATGGCTTTAAGGCATACTTTGGTGATGGTGCTCAATTGGTTCCTCCTCACGACCATGGAGTTGTCGAGGAATACAACCGGATAAATTTATCTGAGGTTTCGCATTGGTTACAAGAAGATGGACTTACTGGTGTAGAAGTAGCAGTTTTGCCAACACAAGACGATATGGCTTACAAGGGAGCACTGGAAGATGCTGTCTTAAATCCCGACTTACTCAAAACCAACGCGCCTAAAATTGTCTTTACTCCAATTCATGGTACTGGTGCCATATCATCTGTACCCGCCTTATGGGATCATGGTGTGCAAGTTGCATTAGTGGATGAACAAAGTAAAGAGGATGCAAATTTCTCAACTGTTAAATCACCTAACCCTGAAAACTCAGAAGCTCTTTTACTTGGAATAAAAGTAGCTAAAAAGACAAAATCATCTTATGTCTTTGCGAGTGACCCAGACTGTGACCGTATCGGAGTTGCTGTCGAAGAAAGTAAAGGAAGTTTTACTTTCCTTACAGGAAATCAAGTCGCTTGTATACTAGCTGAGTATCGTCTACTGGCTCTTAAGCATCAGCAAATTTTACGCGATGATAATGGAGGAGGTTTTGCACTCATTAAAACATTTGTTCCCTCTCCCTTGATAACCAAAATTGCAACAGGCTTTGGTGTACGCTGTATAAACACACCGACTGGGTTTAAGTGGATGGCTCAAAAAATGCTAAAATATGAG
>JABGUL010000017.1 GCA_018646605.1 Flavobacteriaceae bacterium | reverse complement strand
GTTCCTACATTTTGCTTCTCCTTTAAGAATGGAAAAGAGGGTAGGGCACGGTTGTTCCAAAATATGGTCTTACTCTACACAAACCAAAACATGTAAATGAAATATTCGCACATAATTTGGGATTGGAATGGGACAATAATCAACGATGCTCGTCTTTGCGTAGATTTAGTAAATGAAATATTAGATGAATTTAATTTAGAGCGAGTTACAATAGCATATTACTTAAATAACTTCAGTTTTCCTGTTAAATCTTATTACGCAAGACTCGGTTTACCTATTGATTCAAAAAACTACAAGGCTTTGTCGGAAAAGTTCATAATTAATTATCGGAAAAGTTTTCCAAATTGTAAGTTACAGAAGGGTGCAAAGAAATGCCTTCAATACTTCCAAAAAAATTCAATAAAACAAAGTGTTCTTTCAGCTGGAAATCAAAAAGATCTGAATAACTTTATATCTTTTCATAATCTTTCTCCATTCTTTGATTTCGCAAGCGGTGTGAATGATGTATTTGCTCGAGGGAAAGCGGAACTTGCTAAACATCATTTTAACAAAATTGGTTTAGCGGCATCTGAAGTTTTACTCGTTGGGGATACTTTACATGATGCTGAGGTGGCAACTGAATTAGGTCTGAATTGTATCTTATTTAGTGGAGGGCATAATTCAAAAGAATTACTTTTGAAACCATCATATCCTGTAATTGAATCTTTGGAGGAATTAAGTAATTGGGTTCAAGATTGACCCCAATTTTACATAGTATATCAATTCTACATTCATGAATCGTGTATTTATCAAGACATACGGCTGCCAGATGAACGAAAGGGATTCAGAAGCTGTGGCGTTCAAGTTGAAGGCCAGAGGATATGAAATTGTTTTAGACGAGGCAATTGCAGATGTTGTTTTGCTTAATACCTGCAGTGTTAGGGATCAGGCAGAACAAAAAGCAATCGGAAAAGCAGGCCATCTTGCTCATCGTAAGAAAAAAAATCAAAAATTTATTTTTGGAGTTATGGGATGTATGGCACAAAATAGGGGAGAGGAGTTGTTTGATATACTTCCTGATCTCGATTTGGTTGTCGGTACGCAAAAATTTCATCGTATCCCGGAATATTTAGACAAAATTACTGGAAGTACTGAACCAAAGACTACAAATATTATTGATTTAGAAGACGAGGAGTTTTCGCAGGAAGAAATTCGAGATCATTTAGATACTTCTCAAAATAAAGTGACCGCATTTGTATCAATCATGCAAGGTTGCAATATGAACTGTACTTTTTGCATTGTTCCAAAAACAAGGGGTAAAGAGAGATACAGGAGCATCGCAAGTATTACGAAAGAGGTACAGGAACTAGTTGACCGAGGTGTTCGGGAAGTTACATTACTTGGTCAGATTGTGAATGCATATGGGCGAGGTTCATTACCTCGTATCGATAATAAAACCCCCTTTGTTCAATTGCTTGAAAAGTTAAATGAAATTGAAGGCTTGTATCGTATTCGTTTCACTTCACCGCATCCAACCAGTTTTGGGGATGATTTAATCGAATGTTTTGCTCGTTTACCAAAACTGTGTGAGCATGCACATTTACCTATGCAAAGTGGTTCAGATAGAATTTTGAAACTGATGAATCGTCCCTATACCCGGAAAAAATTTTTAGCTATTACAAAAAAATTACGAAATGCACATTCTAAAATGAGAATTAGTACAGATGTGATTTTGGGTTTTCCGGGTGAAAGTGACGATGATTATGCTTTAACCAAGTCGGCTTTTATCGAAGCAACTTTTGAAATGGCCTATATCTTCAAATACAGCGAAAGATCAGGAACTCCTGCAGTAGAATTATCCGATTCTGTCCCCAAGGAAGTAAAAGAAATGCGCAACCAAGATTTACTTTCCCAGCTTGAAAAACAGTCGTATACTTCCAATTCTAGTAGTGTAGGAAAACGATATGAAGTTCTTGTAGAGGGAAAAGCTAAAAGAGGAAAAGGTATGCTGATTGGTAGAACAAGGTGTAACCGAAGAGTTGTATTTGAAGGGAATCAGGCATTGGCAGGTGAGTTATTAGATATCGAAATTAAGGATGTGAGTGTGACTACTCTAATCGGAACACATAAACCATGAATTTATATTATTACACTTTAACTACAGCTTTTTTAATGGGTGTTATGGGTTTATTAATTTGCAGTAAACCAAAAATTGCATTGGGAAATATTAGTGGATTATTAAGGTCGAAAAAAGCAGCGATCATTTTTCTTTTTATTGGACTAGTCTGGTTTTTGTATGAACATGTACAAAATTT
>JABGUL010000016.1 GCA_018646605.1 Flavobacteriaceae bacterium | reverse complement strand
ATTCAATGTGATCCAAGCGCAAACCACCCTTAATTTTAGCTGCTTTTGAACTATGGCATTCATAGCATTTTTCTGAAAGAACAGGTCGAATATTTGTTTCAAAAAATTGGTTATCGTTCGCAACCAAGTTGATGGTAGGGAGAATAGAAAAAAATAAAAATCGCAGATTCATTAAAATTGCAGCCTGTGTTGATTAATAGTCGGAAAATAAATGAAAGTGTCAAATCGTACCGTGCGAATCTTCACAAGTTTTGAAAGTAGGATATGCATAACAATAAATGATATTTTAATCTAAAATAAGAATAGGGCAAATCAACTAGACTGGAATCTTAATTTGCAAAAGGTATTCAATAATTATAATAGAATCAAGTCGCTAAATTAGGAATACATATCCTTGACAAAAGCATATCTTTTTTTGACTTTTAGCTATAAATTATATCATGGAACACTTTTCTAAGCAGGTAACAGATGCAAGGCAGGTTTTTATAGGCTTTCCAAAAGATAAGCCTGATTTTTTTTCGCTGGTAAGCGTGGGCTTTGAAAAGTGCCTGCCTGATTTCGTGGTGGAACGAGATTCTTATCCGGAAATAGAAAGATCAAATGTTGACATAGAATGCACTACGATAGAATTCATAATGGCAGGCGAAGGAAAACTGCATCTGAGCAGCTCCAATTATGAGTTAAGTCCTGGTTCGCTATTTAGCTATAAAGTGGGTAATTATCACAGAATAACAAGCTCTCCAAGCTCTCCAATGATCAAATATTTTATGGTGTTAGCACATTCTCCCAGTATCAAAATTGAATCTAAAACCATCAAAAAAAAGTTTAACTATGAAAACATTCGAGATCATAATGAAATTGTTGAACTATTTGAATTGATATTGGGTAATACGAATTCCCCGGTGGTTTACGGCAGTACAATTTGCAACTTATTGGCTCATACTGTTGTCCTTAAAATTTCTGAACTCGCTCAAGTAAGTTCAAACAAACAGGTACGTGCGTGGGATACATACAACCGCATTCATCAGCATATGCGAAAAAACTATTTTCGAATCAAGACCATGGATGAACTCGCTAGTGAACTGCATATCGACCCTGCTTACTTAGCCCGTGTTTTTCGACGCTTTCATAACGATTCACCCTACCGTTTTCTTGTTCGATTAAAAATGGGACATGCGGCCTCTTTATTGCTTTCATCAAGTAGATTGGTGAAGGACATTGCATTTGAGCTTGGATTTGAAAACCCTTTTCATTTTTCAAGAACATTTAAATCTGTTTACGGAGTATCACCTGAAAACTTTTTACAAAATAAATAATATTAAATCCAAAATATTAAAACTTATGAAATTCAAAATAATCATTGAGTATTGCCCAGGTTGCCAATGGCTACTCCGCTCGGGATGGATGGCACAGGAACTACTCTCCACATTCGGTCAGGAAATTGACGAGGTTACCCTAAAACCAAATAAGGAAGTAAGTGGAACATTCAAAATTACTTGTAATCAGAATTTGGTTTGGTGCCGAAAAGTTGAGGGTGGATTTCCAGATATCAAGGATCTCAAAAAAAGAGTCAGGGATCTCATCAGTCCTGGCAAAGAACTCGGGCACCTCGATCGTTCTTGACGATCCTAAATTTCAACAAGAAATTTTCGTCTTTGTTTACGACTTAGAAATACTCCCAATAAACTCCTCGAAATTCTCGATTCGAGCAAGTTCCTCGGCCGCTTTCGAACAATTATCCTTGGAGGTCAAACCAGTGTTTTCTGCCAAAAAGAGAATGTACTCCACTACCCTTTTAGAATAGAGCAATCGACCTTCATCACTAATTGAATAAAACCTCTGTCTTTGTTGATACCCTTTTGGGGAATGGTCACCGAGTGCTTCCTTTTCCGGCGAACCTTCAGCGGCTAACACATAAAGGAAATTATATTCAAACCAAAAGAAGTGCTCCGGACTGGGCTCCAAGCCATGCAAAAGATTCCTGCATGACTCTTCACTGTTCATGGCTTCCTCCATTTTTTCAGTTCCAATCGTCAACTGGACAAATTCACGAGCCATTTTCTTTTCAGTCTCATCACTTGAAAAACAGCTTTTGGAAGCTAATTCTACCGTAAATGCGTACCAGTCTT